>CAZFDK010000006.1:11395-87052 GCA_964518305.1 uncultured Gemmatimonadota bacterium
TGATGATGATTCCGGGCCAGGTCACGAAGGTCACCTACACCTTCACGGAACCGGGTCAGCACAACTTCGTCTGCCACGAGTACTGCGGGATCGGGCACCACCAGATGTACGGAGAGCTGACCGTCACCTCCGGGGAGGAAGGATGAGCACGGCCGTCGTCCAGGGGGCGTCCGGGGGGTTCACCCTTCCGCGCTCCCAGAAGCGTCTCCTGCGTTGGACCATCTTCATCGGCTTCGCGGCCATGGCCTTCGGGGTCACCAACGGCCTCGGTCAGGCGCTCAACTACGCCGATATCAGCATCCTCCAGTGGTTCCCGGGGATGGAGACCTATTACCAGGGACTGACGGCCCACGGGGTCTTCAACGCCATCGTCCTGACCTTCGCCTTCGCCAACGGCTTCCTGATGCTCACCACGGCACGGGGGCTGAACAGGGAACTGAAGCCGGGGCTCCTGCACGGAGCCTTCTGGACTCTGGCGGCGGGAACGGCGCTGGCGGCCTGGGCCATCTTCACCGGTCGGGCCAGCGTGCTCTACACCTTCTACCCGCCGCTGAAAGCTCACTGGACCTTCTACGCGGGCCTGGCCCTGCTCGTGATCAGCACCTGGATCACCTCGATCCAGCTCTTCGTGCTCCTGAAGGAGTGGAAGGCCGAGAACCCGGACGAGCGCATCCCGCTGCTGGCCTTCATCTCGGTCTGCACGTACGCCATGTGGGACATCGCCTCCATCGGGATCGCCGTGGAGGTGGTGGGCTTTCTGCTTCCCTGGTCTCTCGGGCTGATCGAGGGTGCCGACCCGATGCTCAGCCGAACCCTGTTCTGGTACACGGGCCACCCCATCGTCTACTTCTGGCTCCTGCCGGCGTACGTCTCCTGGTACGCCATGGTGCCGAAGCACGCCGAGGGGAAGCTGTACAGCGACTCGCTGGCCCGAGTCGTCTTCCTGATGTTTCTCTGCCTCTCGATCCCGGTCGGCTTCCATCACCAGTACACGGACCCCGGGATCGACGCCGGAATGAAAGCGGTGCACACCGTTCTCACCTTCGGTGTCTTCTTCCCGAGCCTGGTGACCGCATTCTCGGTCATGTCGGCTCTGGAGCTCGGCGGCCGGCGACGGGGCGGACAGGGGCTGCTGGGATGGATCCGGAAGCTGCCGTGGGGAAACCCGGCCCTTTCCGCCCAGCTCCTGGCCATGCTGGTCTTCCTCCTGGGAGGAATCACGGGCCTCATCCTGGCCAGTTACAACATCAACCAGATCGTCCACAACACGAGCTTCGTGCCGGGCCACTTCCACATGACGGTGGGAACGGCCGTGGGCCTGTCCTTCATGGGCATCGCCTACTGGCTCGTGCCCTACCTCACGGACAGAGAGCTCTGGGGACGTAAGATGGCGGTGGCCCAGGGATGGGTGTACTTCGTCGGCGTACTCATCTTCGCCCGGGGGCAGATCTCCGGCGGCCTCGACGGTATGCCCCGTCGGAGCAAGATCATCGACGCGCCCTATGCCGAGGGGCAGTGGGAGCTGGCGGGGATCCTCACCGGAGTCGGGGGCACGCTGATGTTCGTGAGCGCCGCGATGTTCTTCCTGGTGCTCGCGGGCACCGTGCTGCTGGCCGACAGGAAGGAGCACGTCGACATCCCCTTCACGGAGACGCTCCGCGAGCCCGCGGAGACGGGCTGGGAGCCGAAGATGGACAAGTTCCGCTACTGGGTGACGGCGACCGTGGTCCTGATCTTGATCGCCTACGGCCCCTGGCTGATCAAGTACCTGCCGCCGAACCTCAACGTGCCGGGCTTCACGGCGTTCTGAGCGCCGTCCGGCCCGTCCTGCCCACACTGAGCACGGAGCCCGGCCGGGTCCGAGCCCCGGCCGGGCGGCCGCCTTCATCCATTTCCCGACGGGACGCCACCGGGATCTCCCGACAGCGGCCACGGCCCGCCGGGCCGAACTTTTTCGTGTGGCGGGCTCAGCCGCCAGGCCGGGGCACGCCCGGCCGCGTTCGATTCTCGACCCGAGCCGGGAGGCTGGCAGCATGAACAAGGAAAAGAACATGGCCGTGGCGGACCGGACGATCCGGACGCTGCTCGCGGCCGCGGTGGTCGCCCTGTGGGCCACGGGCGCCATCGGCGGGATGCTGGCGTTGATCCTCGGAATCGTGGCCGCGATCTTCCTGATCACGAGCCTGGTGGGCTGGTGCCCCCTGTATACGCTGCTCGGTGTGGCGACGCGGCGGGACGGCGGGACAGGAGAATCGGCGGCCCGCTGACGACGCTCCCCGTGTCCGGGAGGAGACGACCATGACGGCCGGCGCGACGACGATGATCGGAGGGACCGCGATCGCGGTCGGAGGCTGGACGGGCCTGAGCCTGGCCCAGTCCTACCACGACTTCCACGGCTTCGGCGGAGGGATGGGCGGGATGGGTCTGATGTCCTGGGTGGGGGCCCTGCTGGGCTTCCTCTTCGCGCTGGCGCTCCTGCTGCTCATCGCGGCCCTCGTCTGGCGGCTGGTGCGGAGCGACCGCGGCGCCGGGAGTGGGACAGGGGGCGGGTCGGCCGGGGTGGACTCCCGATCGACCTCCGAGTCCCCCCTGGAGGTGCTGGAGCAACGGTACGCCCGAGGTGAGGTCGACCGTGAGGAGTTCCTGCAGAAGCGGGACGACCTGACGGGTGGCTGACGGCCCGGGTCGGCGCCGTGTTCACGCCGGGCCAGGAAGACCCGCGTGACACAGGCGCCGATTCTCGACGCCCCGATCCTCCAGATATCGTGGCTGGAGCTCGCTCTCTCCGGCGGGCTCATCCTGATGGCCGTGGGTCTCTCCCGAACCTTCCGCACCGGACTCTCGGGCAGCTTCCTCCTGGGGGCCCTCCGCACGGTCGTGCAGCTCACGCTGGTCGGCTACGTGCTGGTCTACGTATTCTCGGTGGAGCAGTGGTGGCTGGTGCTCGCCGCCCTCGGCCTGATGACCGCCGTGGCCACGCGGGAAGCCGTGCAGCGGCAGGACGCGCCGTCCGCGCGGCTGTACGGGATCACCGGCCTGGCACTGGCGCTGGGCGCGGGCCTCACCCTGGTCTACGTGAGCTCGGTCGTCGTGCGGCCCGACCCCTGGTACAACCCCCGCTATCTGATCCCCCTGTTCGGAATGATCATCAGCAGCGCCATGAACGCCGCGGCGCTGGCTGCGGAGCGTCTGACGGGCGAGATGGAATCGAGGAGTCGGGAGATCGAGGCCCGCCTGGCCCTCGGGGCCGACGCCATCGAGGCCTCCCGGGAGCCCGTCCGGCGGGCGATCCGGGCGGCCAGCATCCCGATCATGAATCAGCTCATGATCGTGGGGATCGTGGCGCTCCCCGGGATGATGACGGGCCAGATCATATCGGGCACCTCCCCCCTGACCGCGGTTCGCTACCAGATCGTGGTGATGTTCATGCTCGCCGCCGCCGTGGCGGTCTCGGCGGCCGGTGTCGCCGCCTGGTACCGCCGGGAGTTCTTCTCCGACGCCCTCCAGTTCCGGCCTCCGGGCGGTGCGTCGGCGCCGTGACGTCCCCGGCCGGAGGATCCGGTGGCTAGGGGCGGGAGAGCCGCGGGAGAGGGAGCGGCGGGCGTCCCGAAGTACGGGTCGGACGCGGAGGAGCCGGCCTTCCGGCTCCGGGACGTCCGAATCGAGCGGGGCGGTCGGCCGGTGCTCGCAGACGTGGATTTGGACGTGCCGGCCGGCAGAGTGACGGTGCTCCTGGGCCCCTCGGGCTCGGGGAAGACGTCCCTCCTCCGGGTCCTGAACCGGCTGGACGACCCGGCGAGCGGGGAAATCCGCTACAGGGGGCGGCCGGTGACCGACTATCCGGTGCGGGAGCTTCGCCGGCGTGTCGGGTTCGTCTTTCAGGCCCCGGTGATGTTCGACGGCACCGTCGAGGAGAATCTGCGGGCGCCGGCCCGGGTGGCCGAATGGACGGAGGAGGAGGCCGAGGACCGGGTGCGCGAAGCGCTGCGGCTCGCGGAGCTGGACGCGGAGCTCCTGGACCGGGCGGGCAGCGAGCTGTCGGTGGGACAGCAGCAGCGGGCCAACCTGGCCCGCACGCTGGTCAACCGGCCGGAGACGCTTCTGATGGACGAGCCCACCTCGGCGCTCGACGCCGTCACCTCCCGGCGCCTGCTGCGCACCTTCCGCCGTCTGACCGTGGAGGAGGGGCGGACCGCTGTGATGGCCACCCACAGGGAAGGGGAAGCCCGGGTCGCCGGCGACCTGGCCGTCCTCCTCGCGGATGGGGCCGTGGAACGGGTCGGACGCCCGACGGAGCTGCTCTGAGGGGAGCCGCCCCACGCGGGAAGAGGACCATCTCCCGACAGAGCTCGCACCCGGCGGCGCCGATGTTCACGGTATGGTTCGAGGCCCTGGTGGCGGCAATCCCCGGTGGCCGGTGGCGCCGGGGGCGTCGCGGAGCCGTCCGCGTTCAGGGCGCGCCGCCCCGGAGCCAGCCATCTCCCCCAGAGGAACGGTGGATCCATGACCGCCTACGCCGCCTACTGCGCGTCCTGCGACATCCAGGTGGACGTCGAGATCGACGAGGGCCGGGAGAGGGTGACCGCAGAGAACGTGAGCTGTCCCGCCCTGGGTGAAAGCTGCCGCGCCGGCACGTGCCTCCTGGCACGCGTCTCACCCGCCCAGCTCCGCGATCAGCTCGAGTTCATTCCCGCGTCCGGGGACGGGGGTAGACATCGCGGCTTCGACGAGGCAGCCCGAATGGTCGAGCGGGGTCGACGCCGCTCCCTGTCACGGGAGGCGGAGCGGCTGCGGAGCTGGTGGGCCGAGGTCAGGCCTCAGTAGCTGTCAGTAGCTGGCCCAGACGCTCCGGCCGCCGGAGCCGTCGAAGGCCACGACGTCGTACTGGACCGGCGGCGGGCCCTCCATCCCGGGAGATCCGGCGGGCATGCCGGGCACAGCGAGGCCCTTCACGCCCTCGGGCTCCCGCTCCAGGAGACGGCGGATCTCCGCCGCCGGAACGTGGCCCTCGACCACGTAGCCGCCCACCTGCGCCGTGTGGCACGAGGAGAGCTCGCCCGGCACGCCGAGGCGCGCCTTGGCCGCCCCCACGTTGCGGGTGTCCTCCACCTCGACGGTGAACCCCTTGTCCTCCAGGTGCTCGACCCATTCCGCGCAGCAGCCGCAGGTCGGGCTCTTCACGACCCGGACGACCGGGCCGTCGGCCTCCATGGAGCGGGCACCGAAGAGGACGGCGGCACCGACCAAAAGGACGGCCGAAGCTCCGTACAGAATCCGATTACGCGTGCTCTCGGTCATCGTCGTTCAGGCTCCTCCGTAGGAACTCCGGCACCCGGGATGCCGGGTGCGTATTCTGGTCGGGTTTCCGATCGCGGCTCCCTCCGCAAACTCAGGCCGCGCTTTCCACGCTGTACCCCGCATCCTCCACTGCGGTCTCCAGTTCACCACGACCCGTAGACTCGTCCGTCGTCACCCGGGCCTCGCCGCGGTCCAGAGAGACCTCCACGCTCTCCACCCCGGCCACCGACTCGAGGGCCTCCCGAACGCTCTCGACGCAGCCATCGCACTTCATGCCGGACACCGTGAGCGTCACGTCTCCCATGGTTCTCTCTTTTGCTTTCTCTCTCGAAGCTGACCGAAGAAGCGGGGAACGGAACCCCGCAGGGGAGCGCATTGTACTATACCCCGGTAGGGTATGCAAGCCGATCCGGGCCCATCGAGCGCGGCGGTGGTGCGCCGGGGCCGGACGACGATCGCTGACTGTCGACACTTCACCAGGAGGAGGAACGTGGCGCGTCCCCAGAGCGAGGTACCGCACGCCGAGGGCATCGAAGGGGAGACCAAGAAGAGTCTCCTGCGCAGGCTATCCCGCATCCGTGGTCAGGTGGAGGGCATCCGGAAGATGGTGGAGGAGGACCGGTACTGCCCCGACATCCTGCAGCAGTTCGACGCCGTTCACTCGGCGCTGAAGTCGACGCAGAAGGAGCTGCTGGCGAACCACCTGGACAGATGCGCCACCACGGCGATCGAGCAGGGCGGGGACGAGGCCGAGCAGGTCCGGGATGAGATCGTGGAGCTCTTCGGTCGCTACATGGACTGAACCTCGAACACAGATCACATAGAGATCGGAGCCGTCACGATGACCGACAGCACGCATACGGAGGCGACGCCCGACACGGGCGAGGAGTCGTCAGGGAGCTCCCGCGGAGACGAAGCCGACGAGGGTCGGGACGCCGCTCGACGGACGTACCCCGTGGAGGGGATGCACTGCGCCTCCTGCTCGCAGGCCGTGGAGAAGGCGCTCTCCGGGGTCGAGGGTGTGCGCGACGCCTCGGTGAATCTGGCCTCCGAGTCGGCGTCGGTGGACTACGACCCGGACGAGGTTCCCGTGGAGCGGCTCCGGGAGGTTGTCTCCGAGGCCGGCTACGAACTCGACACCTCGGAGTCCCGGCGTGTGACGCTGGACATCGGCGGCATGCACTGCGCCTCATGCTCCCAGGCCGTGGAGGGAGCCCTCGCGGAGGTCGAGGGTGTGGAGTCCGCCGCCGTGAACCTCGCGTCGGAATCGGCGTCGGTGTCGTACGACGCCGGCGCGGTGGACGAGGAGCGCCTGCGTCGTGCCGTCGAGGAGGCGGGCTACGCGGTGGAGGGCTCCTCCTCGGAGCGCACCGAGCGCCGTGCCGACCGTGAGCGGCGGAAGCTGGAGGAGGACCAGCGGAGGGTCGAGGATTCGCGGCGTAAGATGTGGTGGGCCTGGGGCCTGACGGCGCCGATCATCGCGTGGATGATTCCGGAGATGGTCACGCACGTGAAGTGGCCGTCGGCGCTGGCGTACGACGCCGGCATGATCCTCCTGGCCGCTCCGGTGCTCCTGATCTGGGGCCGTGACACCATCACCGGCGGATTCCGCAGCCTGTTGAACTGGAATCCGAACATGGATTCCCTGATCGCCCTGGGGAGCTCCGCGGCGTTCGTCACCGGCTTCGTGACCGTGGCCCACGACCTGGGCGTGGCGCCGCGTCTGCTCAACTACTCCGGGGTGGCGGCCATGATCATGGCCTTCCACCTCACCGGGCGGTACGTGGAGAACAAGGCCCGGGGCCGGGCCTCCTCGGCCATCCAGAAGCTCCTGTCGCTGGAGGCGAAGACGGCTGCCGTCCTCCGTGACGGGGAGGAGGTCGAGGTACCCCTGGAGGACGTGGAGGTGGGCGACGTGATGCGCGTTCGGCCGGGGGAGAAGATCCCCACCGACGGGGTGGTCGTCGAGGGGCACAGCTCGGTGGACGAGTCGCTGGCCACCGGCGAGTCCATGCCCGTGGAGAAGACCGAGGGCGACGAGGTCATCGGGTCCACGGTGAACAAGGAGGGCGTCCTCGAGGTCCGCGCCACCGGCGTCGGCGAGGACACCTTCCTCTCCAACGTGATTCGCATGGTGGAGGAGGCCCAGGCCACCAAGGTGCCGATCCAGGAGTTCGCCGACCGGGTCACGAGCATCTTCGTGCCCACGATCCTGGGGATCGCGGCCGCGACGTTCGCCGCCTGGATCCTCTTCCCGGGGGCGCTGCGCGACGTGGCCGTGTGGGCTTCCGGCTTCCTGCCCTGGGTCGATCCGAGCCTCGGAACCCTGTCGCTGGCCGTCTTCGCCGCCGTGGCGGTGCTGGTGATCGCCTGCCCGTGCGCGCTGGGCCTGGCCACTCCGACGGCCCTCATGGTGGGCACGGGGATGGGGGCGGAGAACGGGATCCTCATCCGCACCGGCGAGGCGATTCAGTCTCTGCGTGAGATCGACACCATCGTGCTGGACAAGACGGGGACGATCACCCGCGGCGAGCCCGGCGTCACCGATCTGGTGCCGGCGGAGGGATGGGACGAGGCCTCCCTCCTGCGGCACGCCGCCAGCGCCGAGTCCGGCTCCGAGCATCCGCTCGGCCAGGCCATGGTGGAGCGGGCCCGCGACCGGGACCTGGTGCTCTTCGACGTCGCCGGCTTCGAGGCCGTCACGGGGCGGGGCGTGCGAGCCCGGGTCGACGATCGCGAGATCCTCGTGGGGAGCGGCCGTTTCATGGGCGAAGAGGACGTGGACGTCGCCCCGCTGGCGGATCGGCTCCGCAGCTTCGAGGAGGAGGCCAGGACCTCCATGTACGTGTCCGTGGATGGGGAGCTGGCGGGCATCGTCGCCGTGGCGGACGAGCTGAAGGACGACTCGGCGGAGGCGGTGGCCCGGCTCGGGGAGTTCGGTCTGGAGACCGCCATGGTCACCGGCGATAACGAGAGGACTGCCCGTGCCATCGCGGAGCGGGTGGGCATCGATCGGGTCCTGGCCGAGGTGCTTCCCGACGAGAAGGTGGACGAGGTGCGCAGGCTGCAGGACGAGGGCAGGCGGGTCGCCATGGTGGGCGACGGCATCAACGACGCGCCGGCGCTCAAGCAGGCCGACGTGGGCGTGGCCATCGGCACCGGTACCGACATCGCCATCGAGTCCGCCGACGTCACGCTGGTGGAGGGGAACCTGAGCGCCGTGGTGCGGGCGGTGCGGCTCTCCCGGGCCACCTTCCGCAAGATCCGACAGAACCTGTTCTGGGCCTATGCCTACAACGTGGTGGCCATCCCGGTGGCCGTCCTCGGCTTCCTGCACCCGGCCATCGCCGAGGCCGCCATGGCCTTCAGCTCGGTGACGGTGGTCACCAACGCCAACCGGCTTCGCAAGGTGGACATCGGGGGCGAGTAGGAGAAGGTTCGGCACGGGCGTTTCTGCGGAGACGTCCGCGATTCCGCTGCCGTTTCTCGAGTCGTCCATCCGGAGCCGGAGGTCCGCCCGTGAAGCGTTCGCCGAACCCCCTGCTGCCCGTCCCCCTCCGCCGCGCGACCCTCGTGGCGTGCGGGGTCGTCCTGCTCACCGCCTGGCCGTTCGAGGCGGGCCCCCCGGAGGCGCCGTCCGCGGACGAGGAGGCCGTGCGCCGCGTCGCCGGCGAGCTGCACGAGGCCCTGGCCTCCGGCGACTCCGCGCGGGTCCTGGAGCTCCTCGACGAGGACGTCCGCGTCTACGAGAGCGGCCACGCCGAGACCCGCTCCGAGTACCGGGCGGGCCACCTGCGTGTCGACATCGAGTTCGCGGGAGGCACCGAGCGGGAGGTGCTGTCGGAGCAGGTTCGGAGCGCCGGCGACGGCATGGCGCTCTACCTGGCGGAATACCGCACCACGGGGACGTACCGCGGCGAGCAGATCGACAGCCGCGGAACCGAGACGATGGTCCTGGAGCGGGGCCCGGACGGGTGGAGGATCGTCCACATCCACTGGTCCAGCGGCTGACGGCGGTTCCGGAGCCGGGCGCACCACCGTGACCGCCGTCCGCGACCCGCTCGGGTCCGGACGGGCCTCGCGGCTCGTTGCAGGGAGGACTGTCGCCGCTACGGCGTCACGGCCGTATGACGAAGGCCGACTCCCCGTCCGTCCGGTGCTCCTCCAGCCACTCTTTCATCTTCTCCGT
Organism: uncultured Gemmatimonadota bacterium; assembly: GCA_964518305.1. Taxonomy (GTDB): domain Bacteria; phylum Gemmatimonadota; class Gemmatimonadetes; order Palauibacterales; family Palauibacteraceae; genus Caribbeanibacter. The sequence continues at coordinate 20,883 of CAZFDK010000006.1, forward strand.
GGGGACGTCGAAGAGCGGACACATGTCCCCGGTGCACTCCTCCCCGTGGGCGAGGCACACCACGCCCACGTCGTCGTGCGGGGAGGGACGCACCTCCTCCGGCATCTCGTCCTTGTAGACGACCCGGACCTGCTGGTCGCGGGCGGAGCAGTAGGCTACGTGGGTCTTCATGAAGGCACCTCCTCCTTCGGGTGAATCCGGGGGCGGATCAGGTCGGCCCCGGGGTCGACCGTGGCCAGCAGACGCCGCGCGTCCGCCGGGTCGGCGCCGAAGGCCGCGGTGGCCGCGGCATCGGCGGCGAGGCAGGTCTCTGCGCTCACGGTGGTGCTGTGCACCCCGGGCCGGCGTGGTGTGCCGGTGCGGGGATCGAGCAGGTGGTGGTAGCGGCGACCGTCGTGGGCGAAGTACTGCTCGTAGTCGCCCGAGGTGGCGACGCCGCGGTCCTCCAGTCGAACGGTGGACACGATGCGGGTCGGGTCGGCAGGGGATCGGACGCCGATCTTCCAGGCGTCCCCGTCCGGCGAGCTGCCCAGGGCGTAGAGGTCGCCGCCGGCGTTGACCAGGGCGTCGCGCACCCCGTGGTCCCGCAGCGCCTGCGCGGCGCGGTCCACTCCGTAGCCCTTGGCGATGCCGCCCAGGTCCAGGCCCACGTCGGGGTCGGCGAAGCGCACCCGGGGGCGGCCGCCGGAGCTCTCGAGCTCCAGCTCCCGATAGAGGCCCCGGTCGGCCCACTGGCGCACCCTGTCCCGGGGAGGCGGCTCGGAGCGGTGCTTCACGTCCCACAGGGCCACGGCTCCGGCCAGACACGGGTCGAAGACACCATTGCTGGCCTCGGCCCACTCCTGGGCCTGTCGGATGACGTGGGCCGTGGTCGGCTCCACTGTCACCGGGCGGCGGGAGGCGTGCAGGTTCGCCCGTCCCACGTCGGACGTGTCGCTGTAGCGCGTCATCGTGCGGTCCACGCGGCGGAGTTCGTCGAAGGCCGCGTCGATGGCGGCCTGCGGCCCGGTTCGGTCGCCCCCGGTGACCACGGCGATCTCCGCCACGGTCCCCATCACGGGAATCGATCTGCGAACCACCCGGCGCCGTCGTCGGTCCAGCACGGCGGGCGCGAAGGCGGCCACCGCGAAGGCGCCCAGCCCGGCGGCCACGAACTCGCGCCGTGAGAGGCCTTCGCGCTGGCCTCCGGCCTCCGCGTCACGCTGGCCGCGGTCGTCGTGCCGGGGCCAGTCTCGCTCGGTGCTCTTCATCTCTCTTCCCCTCTCCATCCGTTTCTTTCGCTGCCCGGTCCTGCGCTGCCACCGGTCGGCGGCTCGTCGCTCCAGCCCCTGTCCGGCGACCACGACTCCACGTCCACTTCCGGCTCAGGTACGACCTCCGCGTCGGGCGGCGGGATCTCCGGCAGGCCACACCCGCCGCACAGGCTGGGATCCTCCTTCAGCGAGCAGGTGCCGCAGTCGCCGTCGTCCCGGTCGGCCGGCGCCAGGGTCAGATAGATCCCTCCCAGCACGGAGAGCCCGAACGCGGCGACCAGGGTGTCGAGGATCATCGTCGCCTCACGAGCTGAAGAGGCCGGCGAAGCCCATGAAGGCCATGGACAGGCTTCCGGCGATGATCATGGCCAGCCCCATGCTCCGGGCCACCGACGGAACGTCGGCCAGCTCCGCCCTCTCCCGGATCGACGCCATGAGGAAGAGGGCCAGGGTGAATCCGGCGCCGGCCCCGAGAGCGAAGAACAGTCCCTCCAGAAAGCCGTATCCTCGGCCGTGCTGGAAGAGGGCCAGGTACAGGATGGCGCAGTTCGTCGTGATCAGCGGCAGGAAGACTCCCAGCTGCCGGAAGAGCGTCGGGCTCACCTTCTTGACCGTGATCTCCACGATCTGCACCAGCGAAGCGATGATCACGATGTAGGAGATGAGACGCAGGTAGGGGGCGGCGGGCAGCACGTAGGCGTTCAGAAATGAGGTCGCCAGCGAGGTGATGGTCATCACGAAGATCACCGCGCCGCCCATCCGTATGGCCGTGGACACGCGGTTGGAGACGCCGAAGAACGGGCACAGGCCCACGAAGTAGGCCAGCACGAAGTTGTTGACCAGCGCTGCCGAGAAGAACACGTACGCCAGGTTTTCCATCAGCTGCTCCCCTCTCCGCCCGGCACCTTCTCCCGCGCCGGCTCCTCGGTGCGAACCCCCTGCGGCCACCGGCGCGGCTGGACCGCCTCCTCGGACTCCTCGCCCCGTTCGGCCCACCAGCTCACGCCGAGCAGGACGATGCCCAGGGTGAAGAAGCCGCCGGGCGGAAGAATCATGATCACCCACGGCTCCCAGGAGCCGGGCATCACCTGCGCCCCCATCAGGGTGCCGCTGCCCAGGAGCTCACGGACCCCGCCCATCAGCAGGAGGGCGATCCAGAACCCGGCGGAGGTGCCCAGGGCGTCGAGGACGGAGAGGCCCAGGGGGTTCTCGGACGCGAAAGCCTCCTGGCGGCCCAGGATCATGCAGTTCACGACGATCAGCGGCACGAACGCCCCGAGGGCGCGCGAGGCCGACGGCGCCACCGCCCCCATGGCCAGGTCGACGATGGTCACGAACGTGGCGATGACCAGGATGAAGGTGGAGATCCGCACCTGCTCCGGGACCCAGCCCTTGATCAGGGAGACGAGGGTGCTGGAGCCCACCAGCACGAAGGTGGTCGCCGCGCTCATGGCGATGGCGTTCTGCACGGTGTTGGTCACCGCCAGGGCGGGGCAGAGACCCAGGAGCTGGATGAGCACCGGGTTCTCCTCCCACACGCCCCGGAGGAAGACCTCTCCCGGCTCCTTCTCCCTCATCGGGCTCATGGCGATCCTCCCGTCCGGTCCCCGTCTCCGCCGGCGCCGGCCGGGCCGGACTTACCGGTGGACGGCGCGGGCAGGCCGGCCTTCGCCTCCTCGCGGAGCGTCGCACCGACGGCGCTGAGCTGCTCGTTGATGATCTCGATGACGGTCTCCGACGAGATCGTGGCGCCCGTGATCATGTCGACCTGGCCGGGGTCGTCGCCGCCCTCCTTCACTCCCTCCAGCGGAGGACGGATCCCCTCGAACTCGCTGATGAAGCTGCTGTCGGAGGTGATCTTGGCTCCGAGCCCCGGCGTCTCCTTGCTCTCCAGCACCGTCATGCCCATGACGCGGTCCTCGCGGGGATCGTAGCCGAAGATCAGCCGCACCACGTCCTGGTAGCCGGGCTTCTCGCCCGCCACCGCGAATCCTGCCAGCCGTCCGCCATCGAACCCGGCGTAGACGGTCTTCGCGGCGGCCGAGTCCACGCCGGACGGCAGGCTGTCGAGGAGCTGGCCGTCGACCACGTGCATGGCCCGGTAGGTTTCCGGGCCGCCGAGGACCTGCTGGACGGCCGACCGCAGGCGCTCCGCCCGGTGGGAGACGATCTTCGGGTGAGCCCACTGGTAGACGAAGACGATGGCGAAGCCCGCCATCACCGCGGCAATTCCCAGCGTCACGATCAGCCTCCACGGCGCGGGCTGCCGGTTCTCCGGCGACGGTCCGCTCTCCCCGTCTCCGTTCCCGTCGCCCACGGGCAACTCGCGCTCGCTCATCCGGATCCCCCCTCCGCCGCCCGCGCCCCGAAGGGCGTGGGCAGGGTGACCCGGTCCAGGAACGGGACCAGGGCGTTCATGAACAGGATCGCGTACATGATCCCCTCGGGCAGGCCGCCCCAGATGCGGATCAGGACCGTGATCACACCGATCCCGATGCCGAACAGCCAGACGCCGCTGGCCGTCACCGGGGACGTGACCATGTCGGTGGCCATGTAGACGGCGCCCAGGATCAGGCCTCCGGAGAAGATCATGAACAGCGGGCCCGGATAGGCGGCGGGGTCGATCAGGTGCAGGACGCCGGAGAAGGCGGCGACCGTGGCGAAGATGCTCACCGGTATGCGCCAGTCCAGGTAGTTCTTGAGGGCCAGGTAGCCGCCGCAGATCAGGATGACGAGGCCGGCGGTCTCGCCCAGGGAGCCGCCGGTGTTGCCGATGAGCAGGCGTCCGACCTCGGTGATCTCCCCCTCGAACTTCATCAGCCCCAGGGGCGTCGCCGCGGTGGCCGCGTCGATCTCGGGAGGCTGCAGGAGGGGCAGGGCGAGGTTCGACTGGTAGACGGTGGCCCGGCCGACGCCCACGGCCGGCCACGTGGTGATGGCCGTGGGGAAGGAGGCCTGGAGGAACGCCCGTCCCAGGAGCGCCGGGTTGAAGACGTTCTGGCCCAGCCCGCCGAAGATCAGCTTGCCGAACCCCAGGCCGAAGGCGCCCCCGAGAGCGGCCATCCACAGCGGGATGCTGGCGGGGAGCGTGAGCCCGAGGAGGACGCCGGTGATGACCGCCGATCCGTCGGAGACGGCGTCCAGGTCCTCGAAGGCCCACTCCGTGGCCACGGCCCCGACGGTTGCGGCCGAGATCACGAGGAGCGCCGAGAGGCCGAAGAACCAGGCGGCGGCGCCCACCACCGGGACCAGGGTCGCCGCCACGGTCCACATGATCCGCGGCGTGGAGTCCGGGGACTGGATGTGGGGAGACGGCGCGATGCGGAGGGCGGCGCCGGAATCATCCGGCCGCCGGTCCGCGTGCCCCGATGCGCGTCCCCGGGCCCGTCCGGAGGACCCTCGGCCCCCTCCGCCCGGGGTCACGCCGCGTCCTTTTCCGGGCCCCCGTCCCCGGACCCGGTCCCGTCGGCCGACTCCTCCGGCTCGTCCTCGGCCTCCTCCGCCAGGCGGCGGAGCCGGCGGACCTGGTTCTTGCCCGCGGCGATGAGCTGGGTGAGGGGGATGTTGGAAGGGCAGACGTACGCGCAGCTCCCGCACAGCATGCAGTCGTCGAGGTCGAGCTCCGTCATCTCCTCGAACTGACCGGCCCGTGAGAAGAGTCCGAGGTCGGCCGGGTCGAGGAACACCGGGCAGGCCTCGAGGCAGCGCCCGCACCGGATGCAGGGATACTCCGGCCCGGTGGCGGCCGCGTCCGAGGTGAGGATGACGATTCCGGTGGTCCCCTTGAGGATCGGGGTGTCCAGGTCGGCCTGGGCGTTGCCCATCATCGGGCCACCGAAGACCACGCGCTCGGCGTCCTGCGTGAGGCCGCCGCAGAACTCGATGGCATCGGCGATCCGGGTGCCCACCGGGACGGTGAGATTGGACGGGCGGCGGATTCCGGGGCCGGTGACCGTGACGATCCGCTCCACCAGCGGGTAGCCGGTCTCGAACACCTGGGCGATGGTGGAGATCGAGCCCACGTTCTGAACCACTACCCCGACCTCCAGGGGCAGGCCGCCGGAGGGGACCTCCCGGTCGAGGATCGACTTGATCATCATCTTCTCGGCGCCCTGCGGGTACTTGGCCCGTAGGGAGACGACGGAGATGTCCAGGTCGCTCGGGATCGTCTGGCGGAGCTCCTCGATTGCGTCGGGCTTGTTCTCCTCCACGCCGATCACCGCCCGCTCCACGTCCAGGGCGTGCATCATCACGCGGAGTCCGAAGTGCACCCGGTCCGGGTGCTCCACCATGGTCCGGTGGTCGCCGGTCAGGTACGGCTCGCACTCGGCCCCGTTGGCGATGATCGTGTCGATCTCGGCGTCCTCCGGGGGCGAGAGCTTGACGTGGGTGGGGAAGGCGGCCCCGCCCAGGCCCACCACGCCGGCGTCCTTCACGGCGCCTGCCACCTCGCCGGCTTCCAGCTCCTTCCACTCGGGTACGATCCGGGGCCGCGGCACCTGCGGATCATGGGGATCGACGTCGACGATCACCGCCTCCTGCATCGATCCGTCGGGATGCGGCCAGCGTCGGATGTCGCGGACCGTACCGGCGGCCGAGGCGTGGATGGGGGAGGAGATGAAGCCCCGGGCCTCGCCGATCTTGTCGCCCCGCTGCACCCGGTCGCCTTTCTCCACCAGCGGACGGGCCGCCTCGCCCGCGTGCTGCTTCAGCGGCAGGGCCAGTCGGTCCGGGAAGGGCATGCGGCGGATCGCCTCGCCGGAGGTGAGATCCTTCAGGTCCGGGGGGTGGACCCCGTGCCTGAAGCCGGAGCCGACGTCCAGGTCGAAGAGGCTCACTGGAACGGCTCCGCCCGCTCGATCCACTCCTCCAGATCCGGCTCGTCCGGATCCATGGGATCACCGGGATGGATGATGGCGGCAGTGCACTTCTCGGCCGCCTTCACCAGCTCTCTGAACGTGCCCGCCTCCGGGTCCTTGATGTAGGCCTGCTTGTCGTCGTCATAGGCGAACATGTCGTCGTTGATGTCGATGCACTCGTCGCAGGTGGTGCACCGGGCGGTCTCGATGTAGGGCTCGCGGCGGATCGTCTGCTCTTTCGCCGCGTCCGCCGCCTCCGCTTCGTCCGCGGCATCCTCCGCCGCCGCTTCTTCCTCCACGGCGGTCTTCTCGGCAGGGGGCGCCGCGGTGGCGGTTCCACCGCCCGCCGGCCCGCTCTCGGACCCGGCCGTGCCGGCGCCCGACCCATTTCCGCCCGGGCCGGCCTCCTCGACGTCGATGAGCTCCAGGTTCGGGGTGCTCTCCGCCTCCTCCAGCAGGTCCCCCACAGTCCGGTCGCGGTCCACCGACCGGACCAGCCCCTCGGCCATGCGCCGCGCCACCTTCCGGGCGTAGTCCCGCTTGAATTGCGCGAGCTCCTCGTCGTAGCGGGACTCGAGCTCCTCCTGCCGGGCCTCCAACTCCTGCTCCAGCTCGGAGCGGATCTCGTCGCGCACCGACTCCGGGACCTCGAGACCCGCCAGCTCCCGCAGCTGCGACCAGAAGGAGAGACGCTCCTCGGCCAGCTCGACCATCTCCTCCGAGGCGGCCAGCCGCGAGATCCGATCAACCCCGTCCAGCGAGTAGACGAAGGGAGTGGCGTCGGCCCGCCCCTCCTCGTCCAGGTCCACGTACTCGTGGAAGAGAACGAGCTTCTCGCCGTCGGGACCCTCCGGCGCCCGGCCCTCGTCGTCGGGGAGCGGCAGCTCGGCCCTCCCCAGGTCGCGGAAGTGCCTCCCGAACCGGCCCTCGGTGGCCGCCCAGTCGGCGATCGTCATGGGCAGCTCCAGGGTCCGCGTCTCGTCGCCCTCCGGGGAGCGGTACTCCAGCTCGTAGGTGGGCCACCGCTCGTCCACCGAGGGGTTGCCCTCGAGGCTCAGGCAGTCGGCGATGGAGTCGCCGGCGTCGGGATCGTAGGTGAAGTGGGGGAAGGCGCGGCTCTCCAGGGCGAGGCGCGCGGCCTCGGGCGCCCACTCGTCCGGCGTCCCGTGCTCCACGGGGCAGGGGGTGTGGATGTTGAAGATCGCCGGGCGGCGCTTCCTGAGGCCCTTCAGCACGCCCTCCAGCATGTGGGAGGCCGTGGCCTGGGAGCTCTGGAGCACGTACGCGCCGCGGTGGGCCAGGGCGATCAGCCCCAGCTCCTTGCGCGTCTCTTCCTTGCCGTGCTGGGCCTCGCCGTACTCCGCCATGTCGGAGACCTGGCCCAGGAAGCCGCTCGTGCACGCCTGGCCGCCGGTGTTCGAGTAGACCTGGGTGTCCAGCACGAGCACCCGGATCGGCTTCCCGGAGGCCAGGAGCCGCGAGAGGTTCTGGTGGCCGATGTCCAGCATGGCGCCGTCTCCGCCGACGACGAGCATCGGGGGACAGAGCTCGAACTCCTCGTCGGTGAGGTCGCGCCACCCCAGGTTTCGGAGCCGTGTCCCGTCCTCGCCGGGGTCGTACTCGTCTTCGAGGATCAGCTCCGCGCGGCGGACGTTGGCGAAGTCGTCCGCCATGTCCCGCATGTGGCCCTCGAAGATGCCGATGGCCACGGACGGGGCGTCCTGGAAGAGGTGGTTCACCCAGGGCACCGGGTACGGATTGTACGGGTAGGTGCTGCCCCAGACGGAGGAGCAGCCCGTGCTGTTGGCGATCCCGAGCTCGGCGCGGCCCCGACCGCTGGGTCCCTCCACGTAGCGCCAGCGGAGGTCCCGCAGGTCCTCGAGGGTGTCGGCGATGCGCCGCAGCCGCTCCTTCTTGCCCGGCTCCAGCTCGACGTCGACGGTGTCGTCCCCGGAGATGGCCGCCAGGTCGACCTCGACGTCTTCGGAGACCATCTCCCGGGCCTCGCGGTCCAGCGCCTCGATCAGCTCGTCCAGCTTCTCGACGAAGTCCTCGACCCGGGACTGCATGGCGGCCGTGACGGCCGACACCACGAGGTGGACCGTGGTCTTCTCGCCGCAGCCCATGCAGGCCCCGTCCCCGCCCACCATGGAGCGATAGACGTCCTTCTTGAGGAGCAGGGAGGGAAGGACGCCGATCCCACGGTCCACGTCCACGACGTTGATGTACCGGTCGTCGGTGTCCGGGAGCTCCTCCCACAGATCCCAGTTGCGGCGGAGCTCCTCGACCGTCTCCTCGTCCTGCTGCACCGTGCGCAGGGCGTCGTCCGGGCAGACCTCCACGCAGATGTTGCAGCCCTTGCATGCCTCCGGGTCCACCGTGATGGAGAGGAGCCCGCCCGTGCCGTCCTCGCGTGACTCGGGGACCTCCCAGAAGGGCGAGGTCTTCGCCACGGGAAAGTCCTCGAGCACAGAGTGAACGGCCGCGAAGTCCCGGTCGAGCTCCGCTTTCCGCTCCGGTGCCCAGTCCAGCTTCGGCGTCAGGTTCTCGTACGCCGTCCGCACCGTGTCGCCGAAGTCCTCCACGGGGGTGGCCTCAACCACGCTGCGGATCTCCCGGGCCAGGTGCTTCGACACCTGCCGGAGGCGGTCCAGCGAGCGGTCGCCGCGGGAGGCTACGCGGATGGCGGAGTCCAGGATCTGCTCCGGCGTGTTGACCAGGCCGGGAATGGCGCTGTCCGGACACTGCGTCCAGCACTTGCTGCACCCGGTGCAGTTCTCGGGAACGAACTCCGGCACCTCGAGGCGGATGCTCGTCATGTCCTTGATGGCGCTCGAGGCCGCCGGGATGGCGCTGAGGGCCGCGAAGGGGTCCGCCACCGGGTCCTCGCCGCCCTCGTACAGGGAGCACACCTGGCCGAAGAAGCGCCCGGGGTCGGCCACGCCGGGCTCGGCGTCCACGCGCATCTCCGTCGGAATCTCCGCCATGGGGAGCGGCTGGCCCGGGGCGTCCGCGCGCTCGTCCTCGGGCACCGGCACCGGGCGGACCTCATCGTAGCCGCGCTGAATGACCCGCACGTTGTCCTCGACGACCTCGTCTCCCAGGTAGCCGAACTTACGCTCCATCCGGGCGCGGATGCCCCCGAAGAGCGTCTCCTCGTCCAGTCCAAGGTTCTCCATCAGGGGGGAGACGGCGAAGAAGGCCCCCATGAAGGCCCCGCCCTGCATCCGATAGCGGAGGCTGGGGTCGGAGGCCTCGTCGGCGGCGATTCGAAAGCCGTCCAGGGCGTAGACCTGAATGTCCCGGTCGCGGATCTCGCGACGGGCGCGGTCGGGGAGTTCGTCCCACAGCTCCGCCGGCGGCCGATCGCTCTGGATCACGAAGGCGCCTCCGTCCTCGAGGCCGTGGAGCGGATCCGACGTGCCGAACACGTTCGGGTCCGGCGAGAGCACGGCGTCGACGTGCTTGAGCTCGGCGTTGATCCGGACCGGGTCCGGCGAGAGCGTGGCGAAGAAGGTCGTGGGCTGTCCCTTCTTCTCCGACCCGTACTTGGGATTGGCCTTGATGTGCAGCCCGGCCAGCTCGAAGGCGGTCATCGCCAGGTTCTTGCCCGTGGTCATCGCCCCCCATCCGCCCACGGAGTGAATGCGGAGGGAGACCGAGTCGTCGGGCATCAGGTCCAGGTCGCCGGCGGAATCCAGGGCCAGGTCCGTCAGCTCCGGATAGTCGTCCAGCAGTTCCTCCTGCTGCACCTGGAGCTTCGGATAGCGGGTGTCCTCCCGGACGAAGTCGACGCCCAGGTAGTACTGGCGCCGGCCGTCGCCGTCGTCGAGCATGTTCTCCACCGCCGCCACCAGGTCGCCGGGCTGGAGGTCCCGGCTGCCCATGCCGAAGGCGGCGGAGTAGAGCTCCGGAGTCTCACCGTCGCCGATCGGTGTGACACCGGGGTGGGGGAGCGGGCTGTCGCTCTCCGCGGGAAGCGGATAGCGGGGGTGCGCCGAGTGCCCGTCGGCCCGCCCGTTCTCCCGCCCCTTGGAGAGGGCCGTCCGAATCTCGCGAAGCAGCGGGGCGTCGGAAGCCAGCGGCTGGTCCAGCCGCTCCAGCACCGTCACGCCCTCCTTGCCGCGCAGGAGCCGGGTCACCCGGTCCGAGGGGAAGGGACGGAACATGGTCATGTTGAGCACGCCGACCTTCAGCCCCCGCTCCTCACGCAGGTAGTCCGCGGTTGCCTGGGCGTTGCCCACCACGGTGCCCTGTCCCACGAGCACGTAGTCGGCGTCGTCCAGCCGGTACCCCGAGGCCCGCTCGTACCGCCGGCCCGTGAGACGCGCGTACTCCTCCATCGCCCGTTCCGTCAGCTCCCGGACGTGGCCGAAGTAGAAGGGTCGCTGGGCGGCCACTCCCTGCGCGTAGGAGTCCTGGTTCTGGACGGAGCCGAGCAACGCCGGATAGTCGAAGTCGTAGAGGACGGGGATCCTGCGGCGCCGGTCGCCGAACACCTTCCGCTGCGCCGGGGTGGGGGCGTCGATCATGTCCGACGGGTCGCCGAGGTAGGCCCGCACGAGTTCGGGCCCCGGCAGGAGCAGGGACTCGATCACGTGGGTGCTCAGGAACCCGTCCTGGGCCATTACGCCCGGGTTCAGCGCCAGCTCGGCGATGCGGTGGGCGATCAGGTTCAGGTCCGCCGCCTCCTGGACGTTCTTCGCGAAGAGCTGGAAGAACCCGGTGTCGTCGATGGCGTGGTAGTCGTCGTGGCCGGCATGGATGTTCAGCGCCTGCTTGGTCATGGCCCGGCAGGCCATGTTCAGCACGTACGGCAGGCGCTTGCCGGCGGCCGCGTACAGGGACTCATGCATGTACGCGATGCCCTGGCTGCCCGAGAAGTTCGCGGCCCGGAGCCCGGACATGCTCATTCCCGCCGTCACGCCGGCCGCGGCGTGCTCGCCCTCGGGCTCGAAGAAGAGCAGCTCCCGGCCGAATGCGTTCTTCTTCCCGCGGGCGGCGGCGCTGGACCATCCTTCGCCCATGTCCGTGGCGGGGGTGATGGGATACGCGCCGGCGGCCTCGCTGGCCTCGGTCTCCACCGAGGCGACGGCCTCGCTGCCGTCCATGGCCACGGTCTCCCCGGGGAAGGGCGGTCCGTCGGCCTCGTCGCGCTCGCGGTCGTGTTTCTCGGACGGGGTCATGTCACCTCACTCCTGTCGCTTCTTCCGTCGCTGCTCCGGCCGCCGGCTGTCGCTCGTCCTCCGGCCGCTCTCCCTCGGAGAACTGGGCGCCGTCCACCCAGCCCAGGGCGTCGGTCGGGCAGCTTCCGGTGAGCCCGGGCTCCGCCAGCTCGTTCTTCTCGTAATCGATGACGGCCAGCCCGTCCTCCATGGTGATCAGGTCGTCGGGCGCGTCCCGGGCGCACCGGGCGCAGCCGTCGCAGGCCACCGCGCAGACGGCGGTGGCCGAGTCGCCTTCGAGCAGGCTCCGGCACTCGACGATCAGCTTCTGCTCCGTGGGCATGATGGTGAACAGGTCCAGCGGGCAGGCCTCGACGCAGTCCTCGCACGCCGTGCACAGCTCGGGATCGACCACCGGGAGGTCGTTCTCGTTCATCCGGATCGCGTCGAAGTCGCAGGCCACGGCGCAGTCCCCCAGGCCGACGCAGCCCCAGGGGCAGGCCTTGCCGCCGCCGGTCACCGCCACCGCGGCGGCGCAGCTCTCCGCGCCCTCGTAGTCGACCTTCCGGGGGGCCACGTCCGAGCCCCCCTTGCAGAGGAGCCGGGCCACCCGGTCCCGCGCCTCGCCGGCCTCGAGCTCCAGCTCCGCGGCCAGGAGCTCCCGCTCCTCCGCGGACATGTTGGTGCAGTCGGCCGGGTCCACCTCGCCCTCGACCAGGGCCTCCGCGAACGCGCGGCAGCCGGGCTCGCCACAGGCGCCGCAGTCGGTGCCGGGGAGCATATCCTCGGCCTCGTCGATTCGCGGGTCCTCCCAGACCCAGAACACCCGGTTCACCACGGCGATGGCGGTACCCAGGACGAAACCGATGCCTCCCAGGATGCTCGCGGGGAGGAAGATCGACGTCAGCTCCACGGCGACCTCCGTGTTCGGGCTCCGCTCTCCGCTCGGCGTTCGGGTCGCATGGGATCAGCCCTCCAGGTCCTCGAGGCCGGACTGGCGGAGGAGCCAGCCGGCCAGGCGGTCCGCCGGGTCGGCCTCCTCGGCCTCGTGGCCGGGAGGACCTCCGTTCTCCGAGGCGTCGGCGACATCGGCTGCCAGCGCCAGGGCGCGGAGCTGGGCGAGCTCCTCGGCCTGCTGGCTCCGGGTGGCAGAGCCCACCGGGCGCAGGTGGTCCTCTTCGGGCAGGTGCTCCACGGAGAGCCGCGCGGAGAGGGACGCCTCGGACACGGGACGGTGGACGAAGCGCGCCGCGCTCTCGGCTCCCCCGGGCACGAGCGCTGCCACCCCCGGTCCGTCGTGCGCCCGGAGGGGGGCGAGGTCGTCCGGGTCGTCCGACTGGACGACCAGGGTGCCCGGGGTGATCAGGCGGACCAGGGGAGCCGCGGGGGACTGACCCTCCACCACCAGCACGAGCTTGAGGCTGCCGTCCATGACCTCGGCCAGCCCACCCGGCCGGAGTGCTTCGCCCGGGAGGCGGATCACCAGCGGCGGCGCGACCCGGCGCTCCTGCGCGTTCCACATGGCCGGGGGGAAGTCCTCCAGGTAGCCGGCGTGTGCGTCCTGCCGGAAGCGGCCCGATCGCGCCAGCTCCACGGTTCGTGCCGCGCCGAAGGCCCGCCCCGCGCGGGCCAGGGCGGCCGCGGCCTCGTCCCGGAGGTCGTCGTCGGCCCCGAGGTCCAGGCGGAAGAGCTCCTCGCCGGAGCGGTGGACCTCCTGCAGGACTTCGCGGGCCCGCTCCACCAGATCGACGGTCCCGGGATCCAGTCCGCCGGTCTCCTCCAGGACGCTGGCGAAGCGCTCCGGATCGATCCGTCCCTCGGCCAGCTGGCCCAAGGAGGAATCCCGTCGGCGCTCGTCCCCCGCGGGTACGCGCTGCTCCTCCAGGAGGCCTCCGACCTCGTCCACGGCTCCGGCGACGGCCGACCGGAACGCCTCGCGGTCCTCGGCCACGGCTTCGAGCGCTCGCTGCACCCGATCGTCAGACGGCATGGCGGTCCAGCTCCTCCTCCAGGGTCTCCACTCTCTCCTCGGCCGATCGGCGGGGCACCGATCGGATCTGGTCGTAGGCCGGGCGGGACTCGTCCCGGAAGTAGACGCCGAGTCGGATCCGTTCCCGGTCCTCCCCCTCCTCCTCGGCCAGCCGCCGGGCGAAGTCCAGGTCGCCCGGCTCGTGCCGGCGCTGGTGCTCGTAGATCTCCGAGAGTCCGCCCTCGGCCTCCACGCCGTCCGGGTGCACCAGCAGCTCGATCCGGTCCGGGTCCCGGACGGCGTCCAGGAACATCTCCTCGGTGTAGTGGGGGCAGCGCTGGAGGATGCGGACGAAGGCGAAGCCCTCGTGGTGGTAGGCGGCCTCCAGGGTAGCGTCGAGGTGCTGGGGCACCCATTCGGCCGTCTGCGCCACGAAGGACACGTTGCTCACCCCGAGGGTGGCGGTGAGCGGGTTCATGGCGGGGAGGAAGGTTCCCTGGGGCTGAGTGTTGGTCTGGTAGCCCCGGGGCGTGGTGGGGGAGGTCTGCTTCTTCGTCAGGCCGTAGATGTGGTTGTCGAACATCATGGCGACCATGTCCGTGTTGTAGCGGGTCGCGTGGATCCAGTGCCCGGCGCCGATGGAGACGCAGTCGCCGTCCCCCATCACGGCGAAGACGTCCAGGTCCGGCCGGTGGAGCTTGACGCCGGTGGCCACGGGCAGGGCGCGCCCGTGGATGGCGTGAAAGCCGTAGGTGTCGATGTGATGCGGGAAGCGGCCGGAGCAGCCGATGCCCGACACCACCACCGTCTCCTCGGGGGCGATCTGCTCGTTCTTGAGGAGCCGCTCGGTGGCGGCCAGAATCGAGTGGTCACCGCATCCGGGGCACCACCGGGCCTGCGGCCCTTCGTAGTCCTCCATCTCGAGGACCTGGTCCTGCTCCCGGGCTCGCCGGAGCAGGGAGCATCCTTGCGTTCTCATCCGTTTCCTCCGTCCGTGGCGGCTCGGGACTCGTCGAGAAGGCGGTCGCGAATCGCCCCGTGGACCTGCATGGGGCGGAGCGGCTCCGTGAGCACTTTGCTCCAGCTGTCCACGTCGACCAGCGTCGTGGAGCGGAGCAGGGTCGCGAGCTGTCCCCGCCGGCGGTTCTCCTCTGTGATGTAGGGGTCGTCGACGTCGTCGCTGTAGTTGATCTCGGCCGTCATCACCCGATCGAAGCGGTCGAAGATCTCGCCGAGCCCCGGCGGGAGGGGCGAGAGGAAGGTCAGGTGCAGCGAGGAGACCGAGAGGCCCTCCTCGCGGGCCCGGTCCACGGCCTCCTCGATGGCCCCCTTCGTGCTCCCCCACCCGACGACCAGGAGATCGCCCGAGTCGTCGCCGTGGACCTCGGGCGGCGTCAGGGTGCTCTGGAGGACGGCCAGCTTGCGGCTCCGCATCTCGGAGGCGTGCTGGTTCAGGTCGTAGTCGTAGGCGACGACGCTCTCCTCGTCGTGGGCGAGTCCCGTGGCGGAGAACTGACCGCCGGACTGGCCCGGCACGAAGCGCTGGGACAGGCCCGTCCGCTCGTTCCAGTCGTAGGGCGGCTTGTCCTCCGGTACCGGGCTCTGATCGGGCGGGGTCCCCTGCCAGGCGGTCTCCGGTTCCGGCCGGGGGAACGGCTGCACGCCGCGACCCAGGTTCGCGTCGGAGAGGATCATGACCACGGCCCGGAAGGTCTCGGCGATGCGGCGGGCGGTGATCATCGCGTGGAAGCAGTCCTCGATGGTGGCCGGGGCGATCACCACGTGGGGCGCGTCGCCCGGCTGTCCGTACAGGGCCGCCAGGAGGTCGGACTGCTCCACGCGGGTGGGAAGGCCCGTGCTCGGCCCGCCGCGCTGCACGTCGACCAGGACCAGCGGCGTCTCCGTCATGATGGCCAGGCCCAGGAACTCGGTCTTCAGCGCCACTCCCGGTCCGGACGTGAAGGTGACGGCGGGCTTGCCGGAGAAGGAGGCTCCGACCGCGACGCCGGCCGCGGCGATTTCGTCCTCCGCCTGATGGAGGGTCCCACCGTAGTCCTCGAAGATCCGCCCCAGGTAGTGGGAGATGGACGACGCCGGCGTGATGGGATACATGGAGGCCAGCTCGAACCCGGCGGCCACCGTCCCGAGCGCCACCGCCTGGTTGCCGTTCATCACCACCTTCTCGCCTTCGTCGGCAGTGGGCGGGACCTCGATCCGGAAGGGCAGGTTCTCCTCGGCCCACTCGAGGCCGCGATGGAGGAGGGCGACGTTGCTCTCGGTGATGGTGTCCGCTTTGTGGGCGAACTTCCGGGCGATGGCGTCTTCGATGAGGTCGACGTCCCGCTCGTAGGCGTGGGCCAGGAGGCCGAGGACGAACATGTTCTTGCCCTTCCGGGGGTCCTCGACCACCTCGAGGCACTCCTCCTCCATGGGAACCCGGACGATCCGGTAGTCGGACTCCGACAGCTCCTCCATGGCGGCGTCCCACTCCTCCCGCACCTCCTCGTCGTCGTGGTCCGCCCACATGTCCTCGATGAGGATCGTGGCGTCCTCGGCCAGCACGCCGAGGCGGTGACGGGACAGGAGGACCTGCTCGTTGAAGGCCACCACGAGGTCGCTGTAGTCCCCCCAGTTGGTGACCTCCTCCGAGCCCAGCCGGATGCGGTTGCCGGAAGCGCCGGCGGGAGTTCGGGCGGGGGGCTCGATCTCGGCGGGGATGATCTCCACGGACCAGACGCCGTTGCCCATGCGGGCTGAGACGGTTCCGAAGATGCGCCCGCACGTCTGGGCGCCTTCCCCGGAGTCGGAGACGACCTCCACCGTATGGTGATCGGTGCGGAGCGTCTCCCCCTCGGTGAGTACGGACGCGGAGTCGGCAGACCGGGAGGTGGTCGAGTGAGGTGTCATGGCCGTACCTCTTCTATGGATGGGCCGGGCCGTTCTCAGCCCGTCACGCCACAACTTCTTGGGGTGTCCACGCAGCGGCTGTCCGCAGGTTTCCGTACAGGAGCGTGGGGCAGGAGCGTAGAGGAGAGTGGGGACATTCCCCACACTCAGGGGCCCGGGCTCGTTCGCGAGAGTCCGGCGGACGCTCCATTTTGGGCGCCGAGATCGTCCGTGAACCCGATCCGTCGACCCCGATCCCCGGGAGGACGCCCGTCACCGTGACCGACCCCGAGGCGTACGTCGATCCGGAGGACACCCTCCGTCTCCTCCGCGACCTGGTCCGCATCGACTCGGTCAACCCCCGGCTCGTCGACGGCGCCGCCGGGGAGGCGGAGGTCGCGGCCTACGTGGCCGGCGAGCTCCGGGACGCCGGCCTGGAAGTCGAGACCAGGGAGGCGACGCCGGGTCGGGTCTCCGTGGTGGGCCGCCTCCGGGGAGAGATGGGGCCCGGCCCCTCGTTCATGCTCAACGCCCACACGGACACGGTGGGGGTGGCGGGCATGGACGATCCCTTCTCGGCCGACGTCCGGGACGGTCGCCTGCACGGACGCGGCGCGTACGACATGAAGGGCGGGCTGGCCGCGTGCATGGCGGCGGCGAAGGCCCTGGCGGCGGCCGATGCGCCCTTCCCGGGCGAGCTGCTGGTGGCCGCGGTGGCCGACGAGGAGCACAGCAGCGTGGGAACCGCCGACGTGCTCACCGATTACAGCGCCGACGCCGCGGTGGTCACCGAGCCCACGGAGCTCGACCTGTGCACGGCTCACAAGGGCTTCGCGTGGCTGGAGGTGGAGACCGCGGGGCGTGCCGCCCACGGCAGCCGGTTCGAGGTCGGGCGCGACGCGAACATGCGCATGGGTCGGGTGCTGTCGGAGCTGGAGCAGCTGGAGCGGGAGGTGCGGTCTCGCGAGCCCCACCCGCTGCTCGGCCCGCCGTCGCTGCACGCTCCGCTCCTGCGGGGAGGGAAGGGGATCAGCACCTACGCGGACCGCTGCACGCTCCGGATCGAGCGGCGGACGGTGCCCGGCGAGACCGGGGACCAGGTGGCCGGCGAGGTGGACGCGATCCTGGAGGAGCTGCGGGAGGCGCCCGATTTCGAGGCCAGCCTGGCCACGCTCCTCGTTCGGAACCCCTTCGAGGTCGACGCCGACGCCGGCGTGGTCCGCGCCCTCGAGGACGCCTCGGAGCGAGTACTCGGGAGCACCCCGGAGCACGTGGGGGAGAATCCCTGGATGGACTCCGCGCTGCTGGCCGACGCCGGTATCGAGACGGCGGTGATGGGCCCCCGTGGTAGCGGCGCCCACGCCGACGAGGAGTGGGTCGAGGTGGAGTCAGTCGTCGACCTGGCGCGGATCCTCTCCGTCGCCGCGGCCGGCTACCTGGGCAGGGACTGAGGGGGACCGCGCGAGCGTGCCGCCTCTCGATCTGCCGGCGCCGGTCGGCGACGTGGTCCGCAACGAGGACGTGGAATCGGGCTTCTATCCCGGAGAGTTGCGCCGGATTCTGAGCCTCGAGGCCCACGAGACGGCGTACCGGGAGATCGGCTCGTGGCCCGACTACGCGCCCACCCCCCTCCACCGGCTGTCCGACCTGGCGGAGCGGGCGGAGCTGGGCGGTCTGTGGTACAAGGACGAGTCGGAGCGCTTCGGGATCGGGAGCTTCAAGAGCCTCGGCGGGGCCTACGGCGTGTTCCGGGTCCTGGAGGCGCGGATCCGGGCGGCCCTCGAGAGCGGCGATGCGCGTCCGCTGGACGGCTCCGGCGGCTCACGGCGGCGCACGGGACGCGGGAGGGTGCCGGGCCGGCCCCGGGGGGAGCACCGGCGCCCGTCGCCGGGAAAGAAGCTGGCGGTCTCCTCCGAGCAGCTCCGTGCCGGAGTGCATGCAGACCTGGTCTCCGGGATCACCGTGATGTGCGCCTCGGCCGGCAATCACGGCCAGTCGGTCGCCTGGGGGGCGGAGCAATTCGGCTGCGACTGCGTCGTCTACGTGCCGGCGGCTACGGAGGACGCCCGGGTGGAGTCCATCGAGGACCACGGGGCGCGGGTGATCCGCGTCGAGGGCGGATACGACGCCGCCCTCTCGCGGGCCTCGGAGGAGGCGGGTGAGGACGCGGACCGGATCGTGGTCTCCGACACCGCCTACGACGGCCACACCGAGGTGCCCCGCGTCGTGATGCAGGGCTACACGGTGCTGGTCCGCGAGGTGCTGGCTCAGCTCCCCACGGGGGTCCGGCCCACCCACGTGTTCCTCCAGGCCGGCGTCGGCGGGTTCGCCGCCGCCGTTACGGCCCACCTCTGGCAGGCCCTGGGGCCGGATCGACCGCCCGTGGCCGTCGTGGAGGCGTCCGACGCCGACTGTCTCCGCCGGAGCGTACGGGAGGGGCGTCGGGTGGAGCTGGAGGAGGTGCCGGAGACGGAGATGGGCGGCATGGCGTGCCGGGCCCCGTCCCGGCTGGCCTGGCCCGTACTCCGCCGTGGCGCGCACTGGTTCATGGCCGTCTCCGACGAGACGTCCCGGGTCGCCTCGCGACTCCTGGCCGATCCCGCCGGCGGCGACCCGTCCCCGGCGGCCGGTCCCTCCGGGTCCGCCGGCCTCGCCGGCGCCCTCTCGGGCGGCGCCCACGCGCCGTCGCGGGGGATCCTCGAGATGCGGCGCGACTCCCGGGTGCTGGTGGTGGGCACCGAGGGGCCGGCGCGGAGCTAGGGCGTTGTCCACCTGCAACGAACAACGGGGGGACGCGGCCGCGTCCCCCCGTTTCCCCCCGGGTCGTCCGGCGCTAGCGGTAGCCGCCCCGGGCGCCGCTTCCGGCACTGCCGCGGCCGGCGCTGTCTCCGCTCCCGGAATCGCTGCTTCCGCCGGAGCGGACGACGTTCTGGGCCTTCGGCCCCTTGTCGCCCTTAATGACCTCGAACTCCACCGTCTCGCCTTCGTCCAGGCTCTTGAAGCCGGAGCCCTGGATGGCGCTGTGGTGGACGAAGACGTCGTCCCCCTCGTCGCGCTCGATGAAGCCGTAGCCCTTCTCGTTCGAGAACCACTTCACGGTACCGGTGCTGCTGCTCATGCTGTTCACCTTCTGATGGTAGGGATTCTCCTGCTTTTCGCGTCACCGCTCCAGGCGGTGTAGGTCACACGTCGGCCGCGGGCGAGGGGTCGTGGGGCCCGTGCGTCGGTCCCGGGAGGGTCGACGCGCAGCTGCAGCTCCCGTACGGTGGAAGGGAAGGTACGCGAGGCGGGTGGGAAGGGCGCCAAGGACGGGAAGGTCGGGTCTGGCCGGGTCTCTGTCGGATCCTGATTCCGTTCGTTCCGACGACTGAACTGTGTGATCGGCGAGCAATATATACGTTGCGGCCGCATACGCAACGTCCCGGTCCTTTCGGCACGAACGGACTCTCACCCGACCCGGAGCGGAGCCCCATGAGAATCGCCCTGGCCCAGAAGCACGCCTCCCCCGACCGCGAGCGGAACGTGGACCGGGCCGTGGAGGCCATCCGTACCGCCGGCCGCAGGGGCGCCGACCTGGTGGTCTTCCCCGAGCTGGCCGTGGACCGCTTCTTCCCCCGGGAGCCGGGCGGGGACGCATCCTCGGCGGCGGAACCGGTGCCCGGCCCCACGACGGACCGGATCGGCACCGCGGCGCGCGAGGCGGGAGCGGTCGTGGTGTTCAACCTGTACGAGGAGGACGACCGGGGGCGGCGCTTCGACAGCTCACCGGTGATCGACGCCGACGGGCAGATGCTCGGGGTCACGCGGATGGTGCACATCACCGACTTCGAGGGCTTCCACGAGCAGGACTACTATGCCCCCGGCGACCGCGGGGCGCCGGTCTACGACACGGAGGCCGGCCGGTTGGGCGTCGCCATCTGTTACGATCGCCACTATCCGGAGTACATGCGGGCCCTGGGGGTGGCCGGGGCCGAGGTGGTGGCCATACCGCAGGCCGGGGTGGTGGGCGAGTGGCCGGAGGGGCTCTACGAGGCCGAGGTCCGCACCGCGGCCTTCCAGAACGGCTACTTCGCCGCCCTCTGCAATCGTGTCGGAGAGGAGGGAGGGATGACCTTCGCCGGGGAGTCGTTCGTCGTCGATCCCGAGGGACAGGTCGTCGCCCGCGGCGCGGCCGGCGAGGAGGACCTGGTCGTGGCGGACCTGGACCCCGGCCTGTGCGCCGCGTCCACGGCTCGCCGGCTGTTCTGGCGCGACCGGCGCCCGGACCTGTACGACGACTGGCTCCAGTGAACACCATCCGCGTCCCGGCCACCGGCGAGGAGCTCCGCCGCCGGGCCGCCGACGCCGGGGAGATGCGACGGGCCCTGCTGCGTGCCCGGCGTGCTCAGGAGGAGTGGGCGGCGCGGCCGCTCCGCGAGCGGACCCGGACGCTGCTGCGCTTCCACGACCTCCTGCTGGACCGTGGGCAGGAGGCGCTCGACCTCATCCAGATGGAGACCGGGAAGGCCCGGGCCCACGCGTTCGAGGAGCTGGGCGACACCGCCGCCGTCACCCGCTACTACGCGCGGACCGCCCGGCGTCATCTCCGGGCCCGGCGGCGTGGGACGCTGGTGCCGTGGCTCACCTCCGCCCGGGAGCATCGTCCGCCGCGGGGCGTCGTGGGGCTCATCGCGCCGTGGAACTACCCCCTGACCCTGGCGGTGACCGACGCCGTTCCCGCCCTGGCCGCGGGCAACGCCGTGGTGGTGAAGCCGGACCTGCAGGTCGCCGGTACCGCCCGCTGGGCCGAGGACCTGCTGCGGGAGGCGGGCGTGCCGCGGGACGTCTTCCGGGTCGTGCCCGGACGGGGCGAGGAGCTGGGCCCGCCGCTGATCTCCGGGGCTGACTTCGTCGGGTTCACGGGGAGCACGGAGACGGGCCGGGAGGTAGCGCGCCGCGCCGGCCACGAGCTCACGCCCTGCTCCCTGGAGCTCGGCGGGAAGAATCCGATGATCGTGCTGGAGGACGCCGACCTGGACAGGGCCGTCGACGGGGCCGTGCGCGGCTGCTTCGCCAGCGCGGGTCAGCTCTGCATCTCCCTGGAGCGGATCTACGTGGAGGCGTCGGTCTTCCGACCCTTCGTCGACCGTCTGGTACCCGCCGTCCGCGCGCTCCGGCTCGGGGTGGGTCCCGATTGGGAGGTGGACATGGGCTCCCTGGCGTCACGGCAGCAGCTGGAGAGGACCCGGGAGCACGTGGAGGGCGCCGTGGAGGGCGGCGCCACGATCCTCGCCGGCGGTCGGCACCGGCCCGACATCGGGCCCTTCGTCCACGAGCCCACGCTCCTCACTGGCGTTCGACCGGGGATGAAGGCCCACGGGGAGGAGACCTTCGGTCCGGTGGCCCGGGTGGAGCCGGTGCGGGACGCGGAGCACGCGGTGGAACGGGCAAACGCCACCCGGTACGGCCTGAACGCCAGCGTGTGGACCGCCGACGAGGAGCGGGGGCGGCGCCTGGCGGCGCGGGTGCGGGCGGGAACGGTGAACGTGAACGACGCCTACGCCGCGGCATGGAGTGCCGCCGACGCCCCCATGGGCGGCACCGGCGACTCCGGGTTCGGGCGCCGGCACGGTGAGGAGGGCATCCGGAAATACACCGAGGCCCGCACGGTGGCGGTGCAGCGCGGCTTTCCGGTGACGGGGCCGGCGGGGGTCTCCGATCAGACGTGGGCGCGGCTGGCGACCGCCCTGCTCGTAGCGCGGCGCCGGATCCCCTGGCCGGAGTGACCGCGCCCCGACGCCCGTGAGCGCCTCCATCTTCTTCACCGGCTTTCCGGGCTTCCTGGGAGCCGACCTCCTGTGGCGCCTCCTCCGCGACCGGCCCGGGGCCCGTGCGCACTGCCTCGTGCTTCCCCGACACGAGGAGCTGGCCCGGGAGCGGCTGGGGGAAGGTTCGCTGGCGGCCGCCAGCGAACGAGTGCTCCTGCATGCGGGCGACGTGACCCGAACGAATCTGGGTCTGGAGCCCGGACTCCAGACCGACCTCGCGTCCGAGGTGGAGGAGATCTTCCATCTGGCCGCCGTCTACGACCTGGAGGTCGACGCCGGTACGGCGAGCAGGGTCAACCGGGACGGAACCGGGCACGTGCTGGACTTCGCCGACCGGTGCCGGTCCCTGGGCCGCTTTCATCACATGAGCACCTGCTATGTGAGCGGTCGGCGATCGGGCACGGTGCGGGAGGACGAGCTCGATCGCGGCCAGGCCTTCCACAACGAGTACGAGCGGTCGAAGATGGAGGCAGAGGCGCTCGTCCGGAAGAGAATGGACGACGGCCTGCCGGCCACCGTCTACCGTCCGTCCATCGTGGTCGGCGACAGCGACACGGGCTATACGCAGAAGTACGACGGCCCCTATCACGTCCTGGAGTGGATCCTCCGGCAGCCGAGGTGGGCCGTCGTGCCGGTCCCGTCGGGCGCCGACGGGATCACCGTGAACCAGGTGCCGCGGGACTTCGTCACCCGCGCCGTCGCCCACCTTAGCCGTTCTCCGGAAACGGCGGGAGAGACGGTTCACCTGGCCGATCCGGCGCCGCCCACGGTGGAGGAGCTGGTGAGGGGCCTGGCCCGGGCCTCCGGCCGACGGGTCGCGGCGATCCCGGTGCCGCCGTCGCTCCTCCGGCTCGCCCTGGAGGAGATTCCGGGTCTGCGTCGCTTCACCGGCATCCCGCCCGCGCTGGCGGACTATTTCGACCACCCGGCCCGTTACTCCACGGCACGAGCCCGCGAGCTGCTGTCGGGGAGCGGGATCGAGCCCCCGAGCTTCGAGGACTACGTGCAGCCCATGGTGGCCTTCGTGCGCGAGAACCCGGAGCCGGCGGCGGGCCAGCTGGCCTAGGGCCGGCGGCGGCCGCGGGGCAGGGAGACCGCGCTCAGCCCTCCAGCTCGGCCTCCACGTGTACCTCGAGGTTGCCTGCCAGGGCGCGGGACACGGGACACTCGTCCGCGGCGGCCCCGGCCACCGAGCGGAACGTCTCCCGGTCGATACCCGGCACGCGGCCGCGAACCTGGAGCCGCACCTCGGTGATCGTCGGCGCGTCGTCGATCTCCCCGATGGTGCACTCGGCGTCGGTGGTGATCTCCTCCGGGTCGTATCCCTCCTCGCTCAGGGCCAGGGAGAGGGCCATGCTGAGGCAGGAGGCGTGCGCGGCGGCGATGAGCTCCTCGGGGTTCGTGCCGTGCTCCTCGCCGAAGCGGGTCCCGAAGGAGTACTCGCCGGCGAAAGCGCCGGAGTCGGCGCTGAACTCGCCGCTCCCCTCGGCCAGGGACCCGGTCCACGTCGCGGTGGCGTTGCTGGTGCGCATATTCTCCTCCGAAAGAAGTTCTTCGTACCGCTCTGGATCACGCAGGTCGGCCGGCCTCTCCGTACCGTCGCTTCGGCCGTCCGGAACCGCCTGAGCGCGCAGGATTCACGCCGACCCGACCGGCCGTCCCGGCCGGCGCACGCTTGCCGGTGCAGGCCGAGGATCGCAGTTTGGCGCCGGTCGACGCGGGATCCCCCCGCTGCCGGATTCCCGCCGGCAGCACATGCGACGGACACGAGCGAGACGGCCGCCGGCACCAGTCGAGAGGACATCAGCAGCCAGTGATGATCGAGATCGTCGCCGCCCTCGCGCTGGCGGCGCCCGGAGATTCCACGGTCTTCGAGGGAGCCGATGGCGAGCTCCGCGTCCGGCCGCCGAAGGTGACGGCACCGGACGTCACGGTGGACGGCACGCTGGAGGAGGAGGTCTGGTCGGAGGCCGCCGTTCTCTCGGGCTTCACCCAGTATCAGCCCACCGAGGGCATCCCGGCCAGCGAGCCCACCGAGGTCCACGTCCTCTACGGCGACGAGGCCATCTACTTCGGGATACGGGCCCACGACAGCCGTCCGGACGAGATTCGCTCTTCGGTGGCCGAGCGGGACGAGTCGATCTTCGGCGACGACTGGGTCCGCCTGATGCTGGATACCTACAACCGCCAGCAGCAGGCGTATGTCTTCTACGTGAACCCGCGCGGCATCCAGACCGACGGGCTGTGGATCGAGGGGCTGAGCCAGGGCCGCGGGGGACCGAGCGTGCCGGTGGACTTCAATCCCGACTTCATCTGGCAGTCGGAGGGCCGCGTCACCGACTCCGGCTGGGTGGTGGAGGCCCGGATCCCCTACATGAGCCTCCGGTTTCCCGAGAGCGACGTGCAGAACTGGGGCATCAACGTGGCCCGGGAGGTGCGGCGCCTGGGATACAAGCAGTCCTGGGCGCCGCTGACGCAGTCCATCAGCAGCACGCTGGAACAGGAGGGCACGCTGGTCGGGCTCCGGGGCATCGAGCCGCAGCGCCTGCGGGAGGTCACCCCCGTGGTGACGGGCAAGTGGACCGGTGACCGCGTCGACGGCTCCTTCCGGCGATCGGATCCGGAGCCGCAGGTCGGACTCAACGCCCGCTACGGGCTCACCCAGAACATGGTTCTCGGCGCCACCATCAACCCGGACTTCTCTCAGGTGGAGGCCGACGCGGGCCAGATCCGGGTGAACGAGCGCTTCGCGCTGTTCTTTCCCGAGAAGCGCCCCTTCTTCCTCGAGGGAACCGAGGTCTTCAACACGCCGGCCCGGCTGGTCCACACGCGACGGGTGGTGGACCCGATCGCCGGCGCGAAGGTGACCGGCCGCCTCGCCTCCGTGGACGTGGGCTATCTCGGGGCCCTGGACGAAAGCCCCGCGAGCTTCGGCGACGCCGAGCACGAGGCCGCATTCAACCTCTTTCGGGCCAGCAAGGACCTGGGGAGCGGCTCCAACGTCGGCGTCCTGTACACGGACCGCTCGTCGCTGGGCGGCGCGGAGTACAACCGCGTGGCCGCCGGGGACGCCCGGATCCGGTTCGGTGGCCGGTACAGCGTGACCGGCCAGGTGGCCGGGGCGTGGACGGGCGAGCGGGACGAGGAGGACCCTGGCTTCGCGCCACTGGTGTCGGCCCGCATGGAGCGGACGGGCCGGGAGTTCAACTGGCAGTTCGAGTTCGAGGACGTCCACCCCGACTTCCGGGCGGAGAGCGGCCTCATCCGCAGGGTCGGCGATGCGAAGATCTTCGGCCAGGGAGAGGTGAACTTCTTCACCGACCCCGGCTCCTTCCTCCAGAGCGTGGGGCTCCAGCTCCGGACGACGGAGTTCTTCGCCCACCGGGAGCTGTGGAACCTGGAGTCGCCCTTCGAGGCGGAGGTGGAGTTCCAGCCCAGCGTGAGCTTCCGGGGCGGGCACCGGGCCTCGCTCCTGTTTCGGGACGGCTACTTCCGGTTTCGGCCGGAGTCCTACGACGATTACAGCGTGGAGGGGCCGAGCGGATCGCTCCGCCCGTTCGAGGTGCCGTCCTCCCTGAGCCACATGCTGGCGGGCATGGTGACGGGGAGCGTACGCTTCTCGGAAGCCGTTCGGGTGGAGGGGCGCAGCTTCGTGCGCCAGATCCCGATCTTCGCGGAGGCGGCCCTGGGGCGGGAGTTCCAGGTGAGGCCCAGCCTGAACCTGCAGGCCACGGACAAGTTCTCACTCGACTTCTCGTATGCCCTGTCGCGCATCTGGCGGGAGAGGAACGAGACGCTCTTCTCGAAGGCGGACATCCCGCGCCTGGAGACCCAGTACATGTTCAGCCGCTGGCTCTACGCCCGCACGATCCTGCAGTACAACCTGCAGCAGCGCGACGAGCTCCTGGACCCGCGCTCGGGCCGCCAGCTGTGGGTCGGCGGCGAGGCGGCGGACGGGGTCTCCGACGGCCGGTTCCAGGCTCAGTTCCTGATCTCCTACGAGCCCTCGCCGGGCACGATCTTCTTCGTCGGCTACACCCGGCAGGAAGAGGGGGGGCTCACGTTCAGCCTCTCGCGCCTGCGGCCGGACTCGGACCGTTTCTTCATCAAGGCCAGCTACCTGACGCGCTTCTGACCCTCCCGAGCGGCCGGACACTCGCCTGCCCGACGCTCGTCCCGGTCTCCTGAGAATGAGGGCTGACATCGTCACCTCTCGCCGACCGCACCCGACCGTCGCACTCCAACACGCCGCGGGAGTCGGAGGAGACGGCCGGGGGGCGGAGGATGGTCCGGTTCCGGCGGACGAAGCCCCTCCCCACCTACCCGTTCAGCTTCGCCGCCGGCCGCTTCGAGGTGGAGACGACGCGTCGGGACGGACGCACCCTGCGGGCGTTCCACCGGGAGCCGGACAGAGCGACGGTAGCGCGGAACCGGGAGGCGCTCTTCGACCTCCACGCCCGGGCCCTCTCCAGGATGGAGGAGTACACCGGGATCGGGTACCCCTTCGAGAAGTTCGACTTCGTCCTGATCCCCTCCTTCCAGTACGGCGGTATGGAGCACGCCGGGGCGATCCTGTACGACGCCTCCGACCTCTTCCTCGACCGATCGGCGACTCAGGCCGACGGGCTGGGCCGGGCCAGCGTCATCGCCCACGAGACGGCCCACATGTGGTTCGGCGATCTCGTCACCACGGAGTGGTTCGACGACGGGTTGATGGAGGAAGTCTTCGCCAACTTCACGGCGGCGAAGATCGTCCGCCCGGCCTTCCCGGAGCTGGACCACGACCTCCGCTTCCTGCTGGACCACTATCCGGCGGCCTACTCCGTGGACCGGACCGGGGGCACCCATCCCATCCGACAGGAGCTGGGGAACCTGTCGGAGGCCGGCACCCTCTACGGCGCCCTGATCTACGACAAGGCGCCCATCGTCATGCGCCAGCTCGAGGCGCTGATCGGCGAGGAGGGGATGCGGGACGGGCTCCGGGAGCACCGGGACGAGAACCGGTGGGGAAACGCCGGATGGCCCGACCCGATCCGCATCCTGGACGCCCGCGGCGATCGAGACCTGGCCGCCTGGAGCCGGTCGTGGGTGGAGGAAGCCGGGCGGCCCGTGGTATCGGTGACCCTGGACCAATCCGCCGCCGGCGACAGCCTCCGTTCTCTGACCCTCGGGCAGGAGGATCCCCTGGGCCGGGAGCGCACGTGGACGGAGCGCTGACGCCGGACCGCTACGTGCGGCTGGCCCTGCGGACGCTCCGGCTGGAGCAGAGCGAACTCCTGATCGACCGGATGCTGGGCGCCCTGCGCTCGGTGTACTGGCGCTTCCTCTCCCCCGAGGCCCGGTGCCGGTGGGCGCCCGAGGTGGAGGCGGCCCGGACGATTCGCCGCCATCTGGAGGAGAACCCGTACCTGTCCGGGTTCCTCCGGGACAAGGTGCTCCAGTCGGCCGACCCCCTCTTCAGGGCGGCGCGGATCTCGGAAGGGGACTCCTAAGCCGGCTCCACGTGTCGGCGTCGGGCGACCACGAAGGTGCCGGACAGGATCATGGCGATGCCCAGCAGGCCGAGGGGATCCGGAAACTCGGCGAAGAAGACCAGCCCCCAGACCGCCGCCAGCACGATCTGCAGGTAGCCCACCGCCATGGCCCGGCCGGCCCGCTCGTGCTGGAGCCCCAGGGTGAGGAAGATCTGCGCGCCCTGCGCCGTGAGCCCGACGCCGAGCATGGCCAGCCACTCCTCCACCGTCGGCCAGACAAGGTTGGCCGTGGCCGGCAGCAGCACAGACGAGCCCACGGTTCCGATGAGAGCGAAGTAGAAGATGATCACGTAGGGATGCTCGTCCGTCCCCAGGCTGCGGATCGTCACGTAGGCCGAGGCGCTCAGCACGGATCCGGAGAGGGCGACGCCCACGGCCAGCGGGTCGAGCCCGGTCGTGGCCCCACCGAACAGCATCTCCGGTCGGGCGACCAGCACCACGCCGGCGAGGCTCGCCGCCACGCCGATGATCTCGATCACCCTCAGGTGCTCGCTCAGAAAGAGGGCGGCGATGATCGCCGTCCACACCGGATTCGTATACTGGATGACCGTGGCCTCGGCCAGCGGCAGGTGGGAGAGCGCGTAGAAGAAGCACGCGACGGCGCTGAAGCCCAGGACGCCGCGGGCCACCAGGAGTCGCCGGCTCGCGGGCGCGCCCCACATCTCCAGGCCCTTGCTGCGCACGAGGACCGCGGTGATGACCAGCGTGACGACGCTGCGGGAGAACACGACTTCCATGGTGGGCACCCGCTGGCCCGCCACCTTCACCAGCAGGCTCATCAGGCTGAACAGGAGGGCGGCACCGGCCATGTAGCGGACGCCCACGGGAAAGCGCTCCCGGAGGACGTCGGCCGGGTCCCCCACCTCAGGCTCCCCCGAGCAGTTCGGGCAGGATCTCCTCGGCGCCGGCCCGGAAGACGTGCTCGGCACGCGCCGTCAGGGGTGTAGGCTCCGGGTTCACCTCCGCCAGGAGCGCGCCGGAATCGCCGGCCACCGCGGCCACCGACGCCGCCGGCTGGACCGCGGCGCTGGTGCCCACCACCAGGCACACCGCGGCGGCGCGGGCCGCCTCCATGGCCGTGTCCAGGGCCTCCCGCGGCAGCGACTCCCCGAACCACACCACGTCCGGTCGCAGGAGCTCGCCGCAGTCGCCGCAGCGGGGAAGGGCGTCGGCGCTGGAGGCGTCGATCTCCGCCCTGCGCTCGCGGCGCCGTCCGCATCCAGTGCACAGGGTGCGGAAGAGTGAGCCGTGGAGCTCCACCGCTCGGGCGTGGTCGGGTATCGCATCGTCGCCGGCTGCCGCGCGGAGCGCCCGGGCGTGCAGGTCGTCCACGTTCTGGGTCACGAGTCGGGCGCCGTCGTTGCCGAGGGCCCACCGGGCCAGGGCGAGGTGCGCCTCGTTCGGGTCGCAGGACGCCACCTTCTGCCGGCGCCAGCGGTACCACTGCCAGACGGTGACCGGGTCCTCGGCGAAGGCCTCGGGAGTGGCCAGCTCCCGCGGGCTGTACTCGCGCCACAGGCCCTCCTCGCCGCGGAAGGTGGGGACGCCGGAGGCGGCGCTCACGCCGGCCCCGGTGAGAGCCACGGCGGCGTCAGCGAGACGGAGCGCGCGTCGGACCTCATCGAGGCTGTCCGCGTCCGTATCGTCCGGCGTCGTCATGCGGGCTGGAGCTCCGGGGACTCGGGCGTCGAATCGGGGGCGCGCGGGTGTCGATCGCGGCGTCGAACGTGGCTCCGGTCGGTGCAATCCCCGTTCCGGCTGAGCCCGCCGATCGACGTCGACGCCCCGGGCGTCGAGCGGGGGGAGGGACGGCGGGGGCCTCCACCCCACGTTTCCGTACGAGGCCGTGGGGCCGCAGGACGGCGACGGAGCTCCCCGTTTTGCCCCCCGGCTCGAGGCCCTAGCATGTAGCGCAGGCGGGCGGCCCGCCGCCCCCCCGCCGCCGGTCGACGGCGGCGCGAGAGCCGTCTCCGCACAGGGAGGCACCCATGGCCACGACCACCGCCGAGCCCCGCACCGTGCGAGCCCCCACCGGCACCGAGCGATCCTGCCGGGGCTGGGGGCAGGAGGCCGCCCTCCGGATGCTGATGAACAACCTGGACCCGGACGTGGCGGAGAAGCCGGACGAGCTGGTCGTCTACGGCGGCGCCGGGAAGGCGGCCCGCGACTGGGAGTGCTTCGACAGGATCGTCGAGACGCTCCGCCGGCTGGAGAACGACCAGACGCTGCTCGTGCAGAGCGGGAAGCCGGTGGGGGTGTTTCAGACGCACGAGCGGGCGCCCCGCGTACTCATCGCCAACTCGCACCTGGTGCCCCGCTGGGCCGACATGGACACCTTCCGCGAGCTGGAGCGTAAGGGGCTCATCATGTACGGCCAGATGACGGCCGGCTCGTGGATCTACATCGGCACGCAGGGCATCCTCCAGGGCACCTTCGAGACCTTCGCCGAGGCCGCCCGGCAGCACTTCGGCGGCGACCTCTCCGGCCGGCTCGTGGTCACGTCGGGGTTGGGCGGCATGGGCGGCGCCCAGCCGCTGGCCGCCACCATGAACGGCGGGGCGTTCCTGGGCGTGGAGGTGGACGAGGAGCGGATCCGGCGCCGGGTGGAGACCGGCTACTGCGACCGACTCGTCCGCGACCTCGACGAGGCGCTGGATCTGGTCCTGGACGCCCGCGAGCGCGGCGAAGCCCTGTCCGTGGGCCTGGTGGGGAACGCAGCCGACGTGATCCCCGAGCTGGACCGACGCGACGTGGTGCCCGACCTGCTCACCGACCAGACCGCGGCTCATGACCTGGACGTGGGCTACGTGCCGCTGGGGGTCGACCCGGGAGAGACGGACGAGGTCCGCCAGCGGGACCCGGAGGCTTACCGGGAGCGGGTCCTGGACTCCATGGTCGAGCACGTGGAGGCCATGCTCTCCCTGCAGGAGAAGGGCGCCGTGACCTTCGACTATGGGAACAGCATCCGGGGGCAGGTGGCCGACAACCGGGGGCTGGAGGAGGCCTTCGAGATTCCCGGCTTCGTCCCGGCTTTCATCCGGCCGCTCTTCTGCAAGGGGTCGGGTCCCTTCCGCTGGGCGGCGCTCTCCGGCGATCCGGAGGACATCTACGAGACCGATCGCGCGGTGCTCGAGACGTTCCCGGAGAAGGACAGCCTCCGCCGGTGGATCGAGAAGGCGCAGGACCGGGTCTCCTTCCAGGGGCTGCCGGCGCGGATCTGCTGGCTGGAGTACGGGGAGCGGGCCGAGATGGGGCTCCGCTTCAACCAGCTCGTGCGCGAGGGGAAGGTGAACGGCCCGCTGGTGATCGGCCGCGACCACCTGGACGCCGGATCCGTGGCATCGCCGAACCGGGAGACCGAGGGGATGAAGGACGGCTCGGACGCCGTCGCCGATTGGCCCCTCCTGAACGCCATGCTCAACACCTCCTGCGGCGCCGACTGGGTCTCGCTGCACCACGGCGGCGGCGTGGGCATCGGCTACTCCATCCACGGGGGCATGGTCTGCGTGGCCGACGGCAGCGAGGAGGCCGACGAGAAGCTGGAGCGCGTGCTCACCGCCGACCCCGGATCCGGCGTCATGCGCCATGCCGACGCCGGCTACGAGGAGGCGATCCGCACGGCCCGCGAGCGGGGCGTGGACCTGCCCATGGTGGAGGGCGCGTGACGCTCCTCCGGAACATCGGCCTCCTGGCCACCTGCCGCCCCGGCGGCGGGCCGGAGGCGCTGCACCCGGTGCGCGACGCCGTGGTGGCCTGGGAGGACGGCGAGATCGCCTGGGTCGGCCCGGAGTCGGACCTCCCGGGGCGTCTCCGCGGGAACGAGGCCGAAGAGATCGACGCCGGCGGCCGCCTGGTGGTGCCCGGGCTGGTGGACTGCCATACCCACCTGGCGTTCGGCGGCTGGCGCGCCGACGAGTTCCAGGCCCGTGTCCGGGGGGCGAGCTACCGGGAGATCGCCGAGCACGGCGGGGGCATCCTGTCCACCGTGCGCTCCACGCGGGAGGCGTCCGAGGACGAGCTGGTGGAGCGGTGCCGGGGGTTCCTGGCCCGCATGCGTCGGCTGGGCGTCACCACGGTGGAGGCGAAGAGCGGCTACGGGCTGGACCGGGAGACGGAGCTACGGCTGCTCCGCGTGTACCGGCGCCTCCGGGAGGGGGCGGACGCCGTGCCCGAGACCGTGGTCCCCACCTTCCTGGGCGCGCACGCCGTCCCCCCGGAGTTCGAGGACGACCGTCGGGGTTACCTCGACCTGATCACGGAGGAGCTGATTCCGGAGGTGGCCGACGGCGGCCTGGCGTCGGCCTGCGACGTCTTCGTGGAGGAGGGCGCGTTTTCGGTGCCCGAGGCCCGCTCCGTCCTGGCGGCGGCGCGGGAGAACGGGCTCGAGATTCGCCTGCACGCCGATCAGCTCTCCGCCGGGGGCGGGGCCGAGCTGGCCGCCGAGATGGACGCCCGGTCCGCCGACCACCTGGAGCACGCCTCCGAGGAGGGCGTGGAGGCCATGGCCGACGCCGGCGTCGTGGGCGTGGACCTGCCGCTTGCCTCCCTCTACCTGGACGGGCCGCCCCTGGACGTTCGACGTTTGTTGGACCGGGGCGTCCGCGTGGCGGTGGCCACGGACTTCAACCCGGGGACGGCGCCCAGCTATCACCTGCCGCTGGCCATGACGCTGGCCTGCACCCGGAGCCGGCTACCGCCCGCGGCGGCCGTGAAGGGGGCTACCCTGCAGGCGGCCCGTGCGGCGGGCGTCGAGGAGCGTGTGGGGTCGGTGGAGCCCGGGAAGCGCGCCGACCTGGCCGTGATCGACGCGCCGGACCCCGTCTCCTGGCTCTATCACCACCGCCCGAACGGCTGCGTGCTCACGGTGACCGGAGGACGGGTCACGTGGCGTGCCGACGAGAAGACGACGCCCGCGACGACGGGAGGGACGCGATGACGGCAGAGCTTCCGGTGGAGCTGACGCCCCCGACTCCGGAGCCGCCGGAGACCGATGCCGACGACCCGCGCCTGGGCAACTGGGTGGGGCGGGAGGTGCGGCGTCCGGCAGAGACGCGGGTGGCCCTGGTGGGGTTTCCCTCGGACGAGGGGGTGCGTCGGAACGGCGGCCGCCCCGGCGCCGCCGCGGGACCCGGTGCGCTCCGGCGGGAGCTGTACGGCCTGACTCCGGAGCCGCGGGATCCGGCCCGGCAGCCGATGGTCGACCTGCTGAAGCGGACGCGGGACCTGGGGGACGTCCCTGTCGACGGCGACGTGGAGGCGGACCAGGAGCGCCTGGCGGACGTGCTGGCCCGCCTGCTGGAGCGCGGAGTCACGCCGGTGGTGCTCGGCGGAGGGCACGAGACGGCCTTCGGGCACTTCCTGGCCTACGTGCGCGCCGGGCTGGATGTCGAGATCGTGAACTGGGACGCCCATCCGGACGTACGGCCGTGGGAGGAAGAGGGGGCCCATTCCGGCTCCCCCTTCCGGCAGGCCGTCGAGCATCCGTCGGGAGCGTGTGGCGGGTACTCCGTGGCGGGGCTCCAGCCGCGGTCGGTGGCCCGGGCGCACCTGGAGTTCCTGCGCCGTGAGGGAGCCGGGGTGCTGTGGCGCGAGGAGACGGACGCCTCCGCCGCCCGTGAGCTCCTGGGGCGGCTCGGGTCACCGGTCATGGCGAGCTTCGACCTGGACGCCGTGGACCGGTCCGACGCGCCCGGCGTCAGCGCCCCAGCCACCGGGGGGCTCGCGGCCCGAACCTGGCTCGACATCGCCGGGCGGTGCGGGCGGACGGACGCCGTCTCCTCCATGGACGTGGTCGAGCTGAACCCCGAATACGACCCGGACGGGCAGACCGCCGCTCTGGCCGCCGCCACGGTCTGGCGCTTCCTCCGCGGGACGGCCCTCCGGCAGACCGAGAGGACCGGGCCGGCGGTCTGAGCCGTTCACTCCCGGGTTGAGCGGATGGGCCCCGATCGGCGCCGGTGTGCGGGATTTCGTGCCACACTCGGCGGCCAGTCGGGTAGCCGGACAACGACAGGCGAATCCAAGATTGCAGGGTAAGGATGGACCTCTTCCACGGAGACAACACGCCGCCTTTCGACGGGGACGAGCCCAGGCCCGGCCGCGAGGATGACGACAGCGTGCTCGTTCGGACGGCCTCGAAGGTGAACGTGCGCCTGAAGCCCATACGGCATCACCTGACGCCGGAGGGCTCCTCCTGTCTCGGGTCGTTCGTGAACGGCAACCTCATCGCGCGGTGCGTCCTCCCGGAGCAGACGGCCGCCCAGTTCCTGCGCCTCGGCATCCTGGAGGAACCGGTCCACCTGGCGCTGCTGGTGCGGGAGGCCGATCCGGGGCTGCAGGGCAAGCTGCTGGCCCTGACCCCCCTTCCGGACGACGTGGGTCCGGAGACCGGAGGGGGCGACGAGCCCGATTGGAAGGAAAGCGTGCCCAGCTCCAACTACGAGCAGGAAGTGGGTGGGGGAGCGGGCGCCGGCGCCGCCGGGTCCCCGGAGCCCGCTGGCGACGACGAGCGACTGGCCGCCGTCTTCCTGGGCAAGATCATCCGCTTCGAGGAAGACCGGAAGCACCCGGAGAATCTCGCCATGGAGGCCGCCGACGTCCTCCGATCGGCAGTCAAGGGAGGCGCGGGGGACGTGGTCGACCGTCTGCTGCAGGACGTCTCCGAGGATGTACAGGTCGAAGGGGAAGGCCTCGACGAGGGCGGGTCGGACGCGGACGCCGGATCCGGCTCGCTCCCGGACGACGAGGAGCTCTTCCCCGACGATCTGGAGATGCCGGAGGAGCTGGAGGATTCCGACGACCCCGAGGCCTCCGACGACGCGGACGACGGGGAGCCGAACCCGAGCTGACCCGGGGACGCGGTCGTCGGGACCATGCTGCTGCTGCAGTGACGAGAGGCGAGCTGCAACACATCTGAGCGGGCAACCTCGCCCGTGCCTCTTCCTCGAGCCACATGATCGAGTTCCCTGCGCCCTTGGTCGTCGATCTCGTATGTTACACGGAGGTTCGCCGCCGCGGGAATCGCCCGAATCGATCGGGCTCAGACACCCGAAGAGCAGCCATGAGGCCGCGTTCGCGAGAGACTGCGGGCCGGCGACGCCCCCGGGCGAAGTCATCCTGACGGGCGTGGACCACGAGCGCCTGAGCCGGACGGTGGCCCACGCCCTGCGGCACGAACCCTGGCTGTACGAGCTGGAGCTGGACGAGGGGGGCTGGGCGCCCCTGGATCAGCTGCTGGAGGCCCTCCGCCGGGACCGCCCCGAGTGGAGCGACCTCGAGGTGGAGGATCTGCGGGAGATGATTCGGCGCTCCGACAGGAGACGATACGAGATCCGCAGCGGACGCATCCGGGCCCTGTACGGTCACTCCCTGCCGGAACGCCTCCAGAAGGAGGCGGCGGAGCCGCCGCCATCCCTGTTCCACGGAACCGATCCGGGTGCGCTGTCCGCCATCCGCAGCGAGGGGCTGCGTCCCATGGGCCGGCAGTACGTGCACCTGTCGGTGGACCGGTCCACGGCGGAGGAGGTGGGACGCCGGAAGGCGCGTGAGCCGGCGATCCTGCGCGTGGACGCCGGCGGCGCCCACTCCGACGGGGTCACCTTCTACGCCGGAAACGAGAAGGTGTGGCTGAGCGACCGGGTGCCGCCGCGCTACCTGACGCGGAGCTGACAGGGAGCACGGCGTGCGGGAAGAGCGGAGAGCGGGAGCAGCGAGGGCGGGATGACGCCGAGCGAGACGTCCGGGCACGCGGACAGCGTCGGGCCGCGGGTGCGTCGGGCCGCCCGGCTCGCAGGTCCGCTTCTCGTGCTCCTCACCCTCGTGCTCCCGGCTCCGGCCGACCTCTCCCTCGCCGGGTGGAGGACCACCGGGGTGGGCCTCCTCATGGCGCTGTGGTGGGTCACCGAGGCCCTGCCGATACCGGCCACGGCCCTGCTGCCGCTGGTGCTCTTCCCGGTTCTCGACATCGCCGGCATCGACGCGGCGGCCCGGCCGTACGCCCACCCGCTGATCTTCCTCTTCATGGGCGGCTTCATGATCGCCCTGGCCATGGAGCGATGGGACCTCCCGCGGCGCATCTCGCTGCTGGTGATCCGAGCCCTCGGCACCCGTCCGCGACGGCTCATCGCCGGGTTCATGCTGAGCACGGCTTTCTTCAGCATGTGGGTCAGCAACACGGCGACGACGCTCATGATGCTTCCGATCGGCCTCTCCGTGATCCACCTGGTGGAGCGGGGAGCGGGTTCCGGGGATCCGGACGTGCCGGCCGGGGCGCAGCGGGAGTTCGCGGTGGCCCTGATGCTGGCCATCGCCTACGCGGCCAGCATCGGAGGGGTGGGTACGCTCATCGGCACTCCGCCCAACGCCTTCATGGCCGGCTACATCTCGGAGACCTACGGGGTGGAGGTGGGCTTCGCCCGGTGGATGACCGTGGGAATCCCGCTGGTGGCGGTGGCCCTGCCGCTGGCCTACCTGTTCCTGACCCGCTTCCTCTTCCGCCTCCGGCTGGAGCGCATCCCGGGCGGGCGGAAACTCATCGAGGGCGAGCTGGAGGAGATGGGGGAGATATCGACCCCGGAGCGCCGGGTGGCGGTCGTCTTCGGCCTCACGGCGCTGGCGTGGGTCACGCGGCCCCTGCTGGACGACGTGCTCCCCGGGCTGTCGGACGCGGGCATCGCCATGACGGGCGCCGCCGTCCTCTTCCTGGTCCCGTCCGGAGCCGAGGAGGAGAAGACACAGCAGGCTCGGGGTCGGGCAGCCGAGGCGGATGGAGCCGGGGAGAGGGAGGGGGAGGGCGGCTCGGAGCACGCCGGCTTCCTCCTCAACTGGACGTGGGCGAAGAAGCTCCCGTGGGGCGTGCTCATTCTCTTCGGGGGCGGGCTGAGCCTGGCCGGAGCGATCTCCGACACCGGCCTCACGGAATTCATCGGCGGGGCGGTGGGAGGGCTGGCGGCCTTCCCGACCCTGGCCATCGTCGCCGTGGCCACCGCCGTGACGGTCCTCCTCACCGAGCTCACCAGCAACACGGCCACCGCCGCCGCCTTCCTGCCCATCATGGCGTCCGTGGCCGTGGGTATCGGCGAGAGCCCCTACCTGCTGGTGATCCCGGCGGCGCTGGCGGCGAGCTGCGCCTTCATGCTCCCGGTGGCGACGCCGCCCAACGCTATCGTCTACGGCAGCGGGCGCCTGAGCATTCCCCAGATGGCGAAGGCCGGCGTGTGGCTGAACCTGAGTCTCGTGGTGCTCATCACCGTCGTGGCCTACGCGCTGCTCCCCCTGGTCTTCGGCGTCACCTTCGGGAGCGTGCCCTCCTGGGCCGGGTGAGGTCCGGCCTCATGGCGTGAGGTGCATGTCCAGGAACTGCAGCGTCCGGGCCCAGGACTGCTCGGCCGCCTCGGGCGCGTAGCGCTCCCCCGAGGGGTTGGCGAAGGCGTGCCCCGCTCCCTCGTAGACGTGCATCTCGGCCGTCTTGCCCAGGGAGTCCAGCACGGTCTCGAAGCGGCGCACCTGGTCCACGGGAATGGAGCCGTCCTCGGCGCCGAAGTGGCCCTGGAGGGGCATCTGGAGCGTCTCGAGCCGGCCCGGGTCCGTGACGAGGCGGCCGTAGTAGATCACCGTCGCGTCGAGGTCCTGCGGCAGCGCCAGGGCGGTCCGGAGGGACCAGCCGCCGCCGAAGCACCACCCGATGCTCGCCACCCGCGGGGCGCCCCGTTCGGTGAGCCACCGGTGGGCCTGGCTCAGGTTGGACAGCGCCTCGTCCTGCTCGACCGTGGACGTGAGATCGCCGGCGCTGTCCGGCGACGACGCCACGGCGCCGTAGTAGAGGTCCACGGCCAGGGCCCGGTATCCCTCCCCGGCGAGGCGCCGAGTCATGGACCGGATGTTGTCGTTGAGGCCCCACCACTCGTGGATCACGATGAGGCCGGGAAGGGAGTCGGAGGCCGCCTCGGGCTCGGCGTAGTAGCCGCTGACCCGGCGGCCGTCGACCGTGGCGTAGGTGACGGTGTCGGCGGACACGGCCTGTGCCGGCGAGGTGTCGGCCGCGCCGGACGCCACGGGCCTGTCGCCCTCGTGCTCCTCGGCCATCCGCGCCTGGAAGGTGTCGGCGGAGGCCGCCGCGTCGTCGCCGCCACCTCCACAGGCCGCGAGCAGGAGCGGGCCCGCGGCGAGAACGGCGAGGAGTCGCACGCTACGGAGCATCTCGGTCATGGAATCGGTCACGTAAGCCCTCCCGGCTCGGTGGACGTGGGGAAGCCGAACATAACAGGTTGCCCCGGGCGAACGACCAGCGAACGCTCGAACGAACGATCGACGGACCGACACTGAGCGCGCCGAGGAGCGACACGAGCCGTGAAGGCCCTGATCCTGGCCGCGGGCTACGGCACGCGGCTCTATCCGCTGACCCGGGACCGGCCGAAGCCCCTCCTCCCCGTGGGAGGGCGGCCGCTGCTCGACCACCTGGCCTCGAACCTGGACCGGGTGGAGGGGCTGCGGGAGATCCTGCTGGTGGTGAACGGACGCTTCGAGGAGGAGCTGCGGAGCTGGGCGGATCGAGCGGGCGGGGCCATCGGGACGCCCGTTCGCGTGCTCTCCAACGGCACCCGGCAGCCCGGAGAACGGCTCGGAGCAGTGGGGGACGCTGCGTTCGCCATCGAACGCGCCGCCCCGGACGACGACCTCCTCCTGGCCGCCGGCGACAACCTGTTCGAGTTCGAGCTCCACGACATGATCCGGGCCGCCGCGGGCCGGCCGTCGGCCGACGCCGTGGTGGCGGTGGAGCGACGGGAGAGCACGGAGGGCCTGGAGCGGAGCGGCGTCGCCGAAGTGGACGACGACGGATGGATCCGGCGGTTCGTCGAGAAGCCGGAGCAGCCGCCCGGCCGGACTGCCGCGGCTCCGCTCCACCTGTACCGACGCAAGACACTCCCGCTCTTCGGTCGGTACGTGGAGGCCGGCGGCGAGACGGATGCCCCGGGGCACTTTCTGGAGTGGCTCGTGCCCCGAAGAGACGTCTGGGCATGGACGATGTCCGCGCCGCGCCACGATATCGGAACCCGGGAGGCGTATAGGGAGACCCGCGAGCACTTCGGGTGAGCTGTCCACCGACGACCTGAGCCTCGGAGAGGAGAACGGTGACTGCCGAAGACGACGACGCGACCGGAGCCCACGAGCCCGACGTGAACGTGCGGCTGGACTGGCACGGCGACCTGCGGTTCCGCGCCCATGCGGGAGAGTGGGCCACGGAGCTGGACGGGGACACGGAGCAGGCCACCTCGCCGCTCCAGCTGCTCCTGCAGTCCGTGGGCGGCTGCGCGGCCGTGGACATGATCCACATTCTCCGCAAGGGACGGCAGGAGCCGACGGGGCTGGAGGTCCGGGTGGCGGCGGACCGGGCCGAAGAGCACCCGCGCCGGCTCACCCGGCTCGAGGTGCGCTTCGATCTCACCGGGGACGTGGAGCGCGAGGCGGCGGAGCGGGCGGCCCGGCTCTCCTTCGAGACGTACTGCTCCTGCTACCAGAGCCTCCGGGAGGACATCGAGCTGGGCTACAGCGTCACCGTCCATCGGAACGGTGGGTGAGCATCCGGTCCCGGATCAGGAAGCGGTGTCCGGCTCCACGCCGGGCGGCGTGTGCCCCGGGTTCCGGGTCCAGATCAGGATGGTGCCGCAGCCCCGCTCCGTGGGCTTGTTGAACTGTGGCGCCACCTCGGAGGCCCCGCGGTAGACCTCGATGCCGACGATGGACTGGGGCATGAGAAAGTCCACGGGAACTCCCGACGTCAGCACCCCGTCGACATAGACGGTGGGAGAGCACCGTCCGCCGAACCGCCGGATCGTCACGCGCGCCGTGCCGTGGCGGTTGGGCGTGACGCTGACGCCGGCCAGGGACCGGAAGAGATCGCTGGTGTGGGCCGGATCTCGCTCGTTGATGTCGCCGCGGTCCAGGAAGAGCCCGAACCCCGCCTCCCGCCGCCTCTTGAATCCGGCCATGGGGTCGACCCGCGGCTCGGTGACCTCCACCTCCAGGTCCTCCACCGACAGGACGGTCCGCTCCAGCCAGAGCTCGGCGCTCGTGGAATGCCGGGCCCGGAGCTCCACGACCCGCGGATTGGTCTCGTAGCCCAGGTAGTGGACCCGGACCCGGTGCCGACCGGGCGCCAGGCTGTCGAGGCGGAAGCGGCCGTCCTCGTCGGTGACCGTTCGGCGCCCCTGTGAGGGCATGAGGACGCGGGCCCCGGACACGAGCTCCCCGGTCTCCCGAGACCGGACCGAGCCCACGAACCGGGCCAGCGTGTCCGGGCGGGAGGTCGTGTCCTGGTGGGTGGTGTCGGGTGCGACCGCCGGGGGGGGAGGGAGCGTGTCGCCCGGCGCCGGTGCGCCGACGGCGGCGGACGGAGGCCGGTCAGCGGGCGCGGTCGGTGCGGAGAGGATCAGGGCGCCGG
The DNA here is from genome assembly GCA_964518305.1 of uncultured Gemmatimonadota bacterium. Taxonomy (GTDB): domain Bacteria; phylum Gemmatimonadota; class Gemmatimonadetes; order Palauibacterales; family Palauibacteraceae; genus Caribbeanibacter. The sequence goes on from CAZFDK010000006.1 coordinate 60,795, forward strand.
CGAGCAGCAGGGCCGGCGCCGACGGACCCCGCGGGTGTGGGACGGGCGGACCGGCGCGGTTCGCCATCAGCGCCCCGAGGTGGCGCCGTCCCCTCCGGTACGCGTGTGGATGACCAGGACGCCGCATCCGGTGCTGCTCAGTGTGAACTGGGGCGGCGTCTCCGATCCTCGCCGATAGACCTCGATGCCCTCGATCGCCCCCGGCTGGAGGTTGTCGATGTTGTAGTTTCGAGTCATGACCCCGTCGAGGAAGACCACCGGCTGACACTGACGCCCGGCCCTCCGCATGGTGATCTGGGCGCGGCCCCGCCGGACCGGTCCCACGTCCACGCCGGGGACCGTGCGAAGGAGATCGCTGGTGTGCTGCGGGTTCCTCTTCTCGATCTCCTCTCGCGTGATGAACTCACCGAAGCCGCGCTCCATCCGCCGCTTGAAGTCCGCCATCGGATCGACGCGGTTCGTCCGCTTCACCTCCACCGTGAGGTCGGCCACCTCCAGCACGTCCCGCTCCAGCAGGAAGGTGGCGTTGGTCACGCGCCCCGGTTGGAGGCGAATGGGCCGCTGGTTCGTGGAGTAGCCCAGGTAATGGACCCGCACGTCGTACAGGCCGGCCGGGAGCTCCTCGATGGTGAAGTTCCCCTCCTCGTCCGTGATGGCCCCGTACTGGATCTCCGGAATCGAGACCCGGGCGCCGCTGATGGGCTTGCCGGTCTGCGAGGAGGCCACGGTGCCCGTGAAGTTCGCGGTCGTGTCGACGCCGGGGGCCGGCGCCCCGACTTCAACGGTGTCCGGGGTCGTCGTCGTGTCGGGCATCGGGATGGTGTCCGTCTCCTGGGCGGCGGCGGTCCCGGGAAGGCAGAGGGCGACGGCCACGAGCAGGACGGCGCCGCCGGCGGGTACTCGCTGGACGAAGCTAGAGGTCATGGGGTGCGGCGATCCTCGTCGGTTCCGGGTCGTGGGCTCCCACCTCGGCGTCGAGCCGGCGCCGCGGGTCGTGGCGCCGGTCCGGACTGGTTCCGCATAGTTGAGATACCAGCGACGACGGGCCCGTGTTCCTCGCCACTGCCGATGGCGCTTCCCGCTACTCGTCGTTGCCGTCCTGCCGGTCGCTGCCCCCGAAGACGATGAGGAACGCAAGCCCGGAGACGACGACGAGACCCACGGCCGGCGCGCCCACCACGCCCGCCGCCGCGTCCCGGACGGTGAGGGCGAGGAGCCCCAGGCCCGCCACGGCGGCGAAGATCAGATAGAAAATCTCTCGCGGGCCGAACGAGCCGCGTATTTTCGGCATGGCGCCCGTCTCTCCGCTTCAGTCGGCGCCGAGGCTCACGACGTCCCGACGTTCCGGGCCACCTGTCGCAGCTCCTCGTCGGAGGACCTCTCCTCGTCCAGCGTCTGCTCCAGCAGGTCCGCCACGTCGTGGGCGCCGAGCTGCCGGGCCAGGTCCCGGGCCGTGCTGTACCCGGCCATCTCGTAGTGGGCGATCCGCCGCTTGACGGCCGCGATGCCCGCGTCCTCCACCGCCGGGTCGTCGGCCGCCTCCAGAAGCTCCTCCGCCTCGGCCACCAGGCCCGCCATGGCGGCGCAGTCCTCCCGAAGGGGCGTGTGGTCAACGCGGTGGAAGCACTCCTCGAGGCGGCGGCGCTGCTCGCCGGTCTCCTGGTGGTGGTCCTTGAGGACCTGGACCAGGGACGCGTCGTTCGCCTTCTCGGTGAGTTCCGGCAGGAGCTCCAGGTCCCGGTGCTCGGCGTCGTACAGGTCCCGGAGCTGGTGAACGAGGAGATCTTGGAGCGTGCTGAGCTGCATCGTTCCTCCCGGTGCTCGAGAGAGTGCGTGGCGCGGGGGACGGGCGAAGCGATCCCGAGGCCCAGTCGGGTGCAAGGTACTTACCAGAGGCGGGGACTGGCCCGTCCGCCGACCAGCATATAATTCCATTCTCGCGAGGATCCGTGACCACTCCCGTATCCGCGGGAGGTGAGCCCTGACAGCGGACGGCGAGAGGCGGCGGGAGGCGGCGGGCTGGGCGCGGGCCCTCGATCGGATCCGGTGGCTGGGCCCCGGGCTGGTGATGGCGGCCACCGCGATCGGGGCGAGCCACCTGGTCCTGGCGCCGACCGCCGGCGCCAGCTTCGGCTACGCGCTCCTGTGGGTGGTCCTGCTCTCCCATCTCTTCAAGTATCCCGCTTTCGAGTTCGGGCCGCGGTATACCGTGGCCGCCGACGAGTCCCTGCTCGACGGGTACCGCGAGGTGCCGGGTCCGCGGGGTTGGGCGCTGTGGGTCTTTCTGGCCGGGACGGTGGTGCAGGGCGTGAGCGTGCTGGCGGGAGTGCTGGGTATCGCGTCCGCGGTGGCCGCGGCGGCCGTACCCGGCCTGCCGCTATGGGTGTGGAGCCTCCTCCTGGGTGCGATCTGCGGAGGGCTTCTGCGGTCCGGCGGCTTCGACGGGCTCTCGGCTCTCAGCAAGTGGATGCTCGCGGTGCTCGCGGCCATGACGGCCGTCGCGTTCCTCGCCACCCCGCCGCCGGCTTCCGCCTGGTCCCGGATGGTGGTGCCCGAGGTCCCCGGCGGCTCGGCTCTCCTCCTGGCGGCGCTCCTGGGATGGATGCCCACGGGCATCGACGTGTCCGTGTGGCACTCGCTCTGGGCCCTGGAGCGGCGGGACGAGTGGCGGGAGCGGGCCGTGCGGGCCGGCACGGGAGAGGACGGGGGATCCGTCCGGGCCGCGAGCCTCCGGGTGGGCATCACGGACATGCGGATCGGCTACGGCCTCTCACTGGTGCTGGCCGTCATGACGCTCGGGCTCGGCGCCGAGGTGCTCCGTCCCACCGGCACCGTGCCGGAGGGGGCCGACGTGGCCCTGACGCTCGCCCGTCTCTACACCGACGTGCTCGGAGAGTGGATGTTCCCCGTCTTCCTGGTGGCGGCCTTCTTCGGGATGTTCTCCAGCGCGTACGGCGTCCTGGACGGCTTCCCCCGGGCCTTCGAGGAGACGGTGCGGCGGCTTCCGGTAACCGGGGGGCGCGAGGGCGAGGGCTCGGGCCCGCTGTACTGGGGCTTCCTGTGGGGAACCCTGTCCCTGGCAGTCATGGAGACCGCCCTCCTCCCGGATCCCGTGGCCCTGGTGACGGTGGCCGCGGTGGCGTCCTTCCTCCTGGCTCCCATCACCTTCGGCCTCAACTACTGGTGCGTCACGCGTCGGGTGGACGACGAGGAGCTGCGTCCGGGACCGGCGCTCCGCGCCTGGGCCGCGTCCGGGATCCTCTTCATGGCCGGCGCCACGAGCCTGTACGTCTGGCTGCACGTGCTCTAGCTCCGGGAGCAGGACGCCGGTTCGACCACCGCGCTACCCCACGGCGGAGGCGCGGGCCACGCGCCGCCACTCGCCGCTCCGGAACCGAAAAGCGTTGACCCCCGCCCGGCCGTAGACGTCCAGCAGGATGGCGGCCCACACGCCGGCCAGGCCCAGGCCCAGCCCGGGTGCCAGAGACCACCCGAAGGCACGAAGCACCACGAGACCGGAGGGGAGCGCCAGGAAGGCGACCGCGATGCGCGCCACGGTGAAGAGGGAGATCCCGTACAGGGGCCACAGTGTGTCCCCGGCTCCGCGCAGGGCGCCGCGCATGATCCGGGCGATGCTGTAGCCCACTACCGCGACCCCGAACACGCGAATGAAGCTCACCGTCAGCTCCGGCGTGCCGGTCCGAAACAGCACCGCGATCGGCCCGGCGGCCAGCGCCAGGGCGCCCCCGATCAGCGCCTGCGTGATCACTCCGATCCGGAGGGTCTGCCACCCGTAGGACTCGGCCCGCCGCTCGTCGCCGCCCCCCAGGGACTGGCCCACCAGGGTGCTGGCCGCCGTGCTGTAGCCCCAGGCGGGCATCATGGCCAGCAGCATCACCCGGCGCGCGATGGCGTAGGCCGCCACGACTCCCGTTCCCAGCTCCGCCAGGACGAAGAGAAAAGGGAAGCGTCCCCCCGTCCGGATGAGCCACGTGGACGACAGGGGCCACCCCACGCGGACGATCTCCCCGGCGAGGTCGGCGTCCCACTGTCGGCCGCCGGGCCGCAGCCGCACGTCCTTGCGGCCCTTGGTCACCACCCAGGTGAAGAGGGCGCCCGCCATGACGTTGGCCGCTACCGTCCCCCACGCCGCGCCGGCCACCCCCAGCGCCGGCACCGGCCCGAGGCCGAAGATGAGGACCGCGTTCAGGATCGCGTTCGTCGGGATCGTCCACAGTCTTACGCGCATGGGCGTGCGCGTGTCCCCGGCCCCCTCCAGCGCCCGTGCCGCCACCACGCTCCAGAAGCGGAAGGAGACCGAGAGCATCACGATTCGCAGGTAGGTGCCGCCGAGGCGGATCGTGGCCGCGTCGTCGGTGAGGAGCCCGATCATCTCCTCGGCCCGGAACCACGTGAAGACGGTGAGGGGGATCGTGATGGCCAGGGCGATCCACAGGGAGATCTTGAGCGCCAGATCGGCGTCCCGGTGCTCCCCGGCGCCCTTCAGACGGGAGACCACGCTGATGGTTCCGCTCGAGACGCCCAGCGCCAGGCCGAAGCCGATGAACCAGTACTGGAAGCCGATCTCCAGGCCGGCCACGGCGGCATCGCCGAGGGCCAGGCTGATCATGAAGAAGTCCAGGGCCCGGAGGGTCGTTCGGAGCCCGCCGGTGACCATGACCGGCACGGCCAGGTCGAACGTGCGCCGGCCCTTCTCCCGGTCCACCAGGCCCAGGCGGGCCAGGAGGGAGGGGAAGCCGTAGAGGAGGTCGCGGAGGGCGCGGACCGGGCGGGAGCGTCGGCTCGTCACGGCCGTCGGTCGGTGTCGGGCTCAGTCGGCCCGGAGGCGACGGACCCGGGGCCAGGCGTGGGCGCCGAACAGCAGCGCGGCCGTCGCCTCGGCGCTCCGGCCCGCCAGGGCCCACGACTCGGCCTCCCAGGCACCCCCTGCGGCCGCGGCCAGGACGCCGGCGTTCAGCAGAGCCGCTCCGGTAACGGCCTGCCACGCCCGCGGCCGCTCGCCCCGAACGCGCGGCAGGATCCAGAAGGCGACGCCCAGGGCCAGCTGCACCATGAAGCCGACGAGGAGGGTCTCCAGGTGGACGTTGCGGAACCCCCAGAGCCCGCCGCCGATCGAGGCCATCCGCGGCATCTCGCGCGAGGCCAGAAGCAGGGCGCCGAGCCCGCTTCCCGCCACCAGGTGCACCAGTGAGAGGCGCACCATCCACACGCTCAGCGCCGGCATCTCAGCTCCTCCGGACCCGCGGCCAGACGTGGAAGACGAAGACCAGCACCGCCACGAACTGGAGCAGGGCGGAGAGGGGGAGCAGGCCCACGGAGAGCCCCAGTGCCGGGCCGGCCTCGCTGGCCACGCGAAGCAGGAGTCCGGCGTTCAGGGCAGCGTAGCAGAGCCACAGGTCCGTGCCTTCCGGGTCGGAGTGGCCGTCCCGTCGGGGAAAGAGCCAGAGGGCGACCCCGAAGATCAGCTGCGTGAGCCATCCCACCGTGATCAGGTGGATCCAGGCCGGACGGAGGAGTGCCACCGAGCCCAGGGAGCCGGACCCGGAGACGCCCGGACCGCCGTCGACGGTGCCCAGCCCCGCCAGGAGGATTCCGGCCACCATGGCCAGGGCCAGGTAGACCAGTGCCGTGAGGACGAACACGCGCGAGATCTTCGGCATGACCATATGATAATCCCCCGGCCGGCGAGCTACAGCCGCTCAGCCGGCGACACCGCGGCGGCCGGGACCCGAACCGAGAGGTGAGACACCGATTCCCGGAGGTACGAGATGGCCGGTCGCTCCAGAAGTTCGTCCCCGGACACCCGGGCCGTACACATAGGCGAGGAGCCCCGGGTCGACGGCTCGGTGGTCCAGCCCATCTTCCAGTCGGCCATGTACGAGTACAGCGGCGCCGAGGACGAGGAGCCGCGCTACATCCGGTACGGCAATACCCCCAATCAGGAAACGGTGGAGAAGAAGCTGGCCGACCTGGAGGGCGGGGAGGCGGCCCTGGCCAGTGCCAGCGGTATGGCCGCCATCACGACCTCCCTCCTCAGCCTGCTCTCGCCGGAGGATCAGCTCCTGGCCCAGCCCTCCCTGTACGGCGGCACGCACGAGCTCTTCACGTCCGCGCTCCCCGAGCTCGGCATCGACGTCACGTTCCTGGAAGGCGAGAACCCTCGTCACTGGGAGACGCAGCTGGACGGTACCGCGCGGGCCGTCTACGCGGAGTCGATCTCGAACCCGCTGATGGAAGTGGGCGATCTCGAGGCGGTGGCCGAGTTCGCCCACGACCACGACCTGGTGGCGGTCATCGACAACACCTTCGCCACGCCCTTCAACTTCCGGCCCCTGGAGGTCGGGTTCGACCTCTCGATCCACAGCGCCACGAAGTACCTCAACGGACACTCCGACGTGGTGGCCGGAGCCGTGGTGGGACCTGCGTACCTGGTGCGGCGCGCCCGCCGGCGCCTGAAGCAGTTCGGCGGCTCCCTGGACCCCCATGCCAGCTTCCTCCTGAATCGAGGGATGAAGACCCTCGGTCTGCGCATGCGACGGCACAACGAATCGGCGCTGGCGCTGGCGCGGTTCCTGGAAGATCGGGACGAGGTGAGCGGGGTCAACTATCCGGGCCTGCCGACGCACGACGGCCACGAGCGTGCCCGCGAGCTCTTCGCGGGCTGCGGCGGGATGATCAGCTTCGAGCTCGAGGGGGGACGGGCCGCGGCCGACCGGTTCATGGACCGCCTCACGATTCCGGTGGTGGCGCCGAGCCTGGGAGGCGTGGAGTCGCTGGTGACGCGTCCAGCCGCCACGTCCCACGCCGGGATGGACCCGGAGGACCGCCGTCGTCTGGGTATCACCGACGGCCTGGTCCGGCTCTCCGTGGGCGTCGAGGCCACGGAGGACCTGGTGGCCGACTTCGAGCAGGCGCTGGAGAGCTGATGACGGGTTAAACACCCGCCGGTCCCGAGTGTAGGGAGGGGCCGGTGAATCGCGGAGGGGTGGCCGAACTGGACGAAGGCAGCGGCCTTGAAAGCCGCCGGGGCGGAAGCCCTTTGTGGGTTCGAATCCCACCCCCTCCGCCTCTCTCCGGCTCTTTCCCGCCCCCGCTCCTCGTTGCGTCCGCCCTGGACGTGCCGCGATGTTGCTCGCCGAATGTGGATCCCCCCATCCAGGAGTTTTTTGCCAGCGTGACCGAGTCCACCGGCGCAGGCCCGTCGCGAGGGGGAGAGCGGGGAGAGGCGCCGGAGGTCGAGGCGACCCTGGTGATCGCCTCGGAGACGCCGGCCGTCGTGGCGGAGGAGATCGCCGGACTCGACGGGGTGGGGCCGTATCGACTGGAGTGGCGGGGCGTGGAGGAGCTCCGGGACGTCTACTTGGACACCGCCGACGAGCAGCTCCGGGATCTGGGCCTGGCCCTCCGCCTGCGTCGTGGTGACGGTGGATGGCGGATCGCGCTCAAGGGACCGGCGCGGCCCGTGGCCGGGGGGGCGGTCGAGCGGAGGGAGCTGGAGGTCGACTGGTCCCCGGCCGGTTTCCGCCGGATCCTGGAGGCGGCCCGGGACCGAGGCGTGGAGGTGTCGGACCGGCCGTCCGTGCCCTCCGATCCGCACGAAGCGGATCCGGTGGCCATCGTCCGTGACGCCGGGTTCCGCCCCGTCCAGGACCGGCGCACGCGGCGTCGGCGGGCCGGTGTGCTGCCGGCGTCGGACGAGGGAGACGGGACCCTGGCGTGGCTGGTGCTGGACACCGTGCTCTTCCGCGCCGCTTCCGGGCGAAGGGTCCGGCACCGGGAGGTGGAGATCGAGGCGACACCGGCGGCCCCCGAGGGCCTGCCGGGCGACGTGGCCGCGCGCCTCCGGCGGCATTTCCGTGACGCCCTCCGGCCCTGGGAGCACTCGAAGCTCGCCACCGGAGCGGCGGTGGCGGAGATCGATCCGACGGTGGGACCGGAGGGTGACCTCCTGCCGGTCGCCTACGACCGCCTGGAGCAGAAGCTGTCCGGCAGCGCGCGAGAGGCCTGAAGGGGCCGAGCCCCCCTACACACGAAAAGCCCGGCCGCCCCTCCAGGGGGACGGTCCGGGCTCTCGGTCTCGTGGCCCGCCGCCGGCCGATCGGCCGGGCGGCGGGGCCTGGGATCCGCGGGCTCAGCCTCCCGGCGTGATCCGGATGCCAGCCGTGAAGGGCCACACCCAGGAGTTGTCCGTGCCGACCTCGTCCTCGTCGGAGAAGGCGATGTCGCCCTGCGGGCTGAGCAGGAGGCTCACGGACGGGGCGACCTCGTAGGCCAGGGTGGCGCCCACGTTGATCGCCGGATAGGTGAAGCTGTCAGCCCCCTCGACGTCCGGAGAGAAGGTCATGGCTCCGCCACCGGCGTTGGCGCTCAGCTCGACCTTGCCGTCGGGCGAGCGGTAGAGCACCGCGCCCAGGCCGGCGATGTAGTGGTAGACGTCGATATCCGGGCCCTCGACACCGTCCACCTCAGCTCCGGAGTGGAATCCGAAGTCGGCGTTGCCGCGCACCGTGAGGCGCTCGCCGACGGGGATCCCGATTCCGGCGCCGAAGCCGTAGCCCGCGTCCGCCGCGTCGGCGATGTCGAAGGTCGGTGCGTACAGCCCGCCCCTCAGGTCGATCTCGACCGACGGCCGGCCGTCGTCCATCATCTGCGCCGTGGCCGAGCCGGGGGCGAGCGCCAGGATAAGGGCCACCGAGGCGGCCATACCGAGCAGTTTCGAAGTGAGGCGATTCATGTTTTCATCTCCCTCGTTGTCGTGTTTCGCTCTCGGGACAGCACGGGATCTCTCGCCCGGCCGTCAAGCTTTAGTAAAAGAATATCGAGTAATATAGCCCCGACGTCAAGGTTTGGGGGCGGGCTGGCCCGACCCGTACTCCACGTCGGCGCCAGGGATCGGCCCCGTACGGTCGGTGCCGATGAGACCGACCCCTTGCATGTAAACAACGTTTAAACCGACAGATCGTGACACCGTGCCCGTGAATCCGGTGTCGGACGGACGTCAGTTGCGGCGGGCCTCCCGGCAGACGCCCCGCAGCATGCCCCGGAAGACCATGGAGTGGATCGGGTAGAGGCCGTACCAGTACACGAGACCGGACAGGCCGCGGGGGTCGAACACCGCCGTTTGCCGGATCACCGACGCGTCCTTCCCGTCGGCGGGTTCCACTTCGAACTGCAGCCAGGCCCGTCCCGGCACCCGCATCTCGGCCCGGAGCCGGAGGAGCCGGTCCGGCTCGATGCGCTCCACCCGCCAGAAATCCACCGTGTCGCCCGGCTCCACGTGCTCCGGGTCGCGTCGGCCCCGACGGACGCCCACGCCGCCGACCAGTTCGTCGAGGAGGCCGCGGAGGCCCCACAGGAAGTCAGCGAAGTACCAGCCGGTGTCCCCGCCGATGCTTCGGATGGGCGCGAATGCCTGTTCCGGGGCCACCTGGACCTGCTCGGTCCGGGAGTCCACGAGCCGCCCCCCGAAGCGCTGGCCGCCCCAGGACGGGCGCTCGCCGCCCGACGACAGGGCGTCGGACCACCGGGTGGCCGCGAATTCACGGTCCTCGTTGTTCCGGGCGCGTCGGATCGCTTCCTCGATGCCGCGTGGATCCACGCCGAACCGCTCTTCGGCGGAGTGATCGGTGACGACGGTCTCGTGGACGAGGCTCGTGGCGAGCTTGCGCCCGATTCGGGAATAGAGCGGCGTGACGAGGCCGAGCCACAGCGCCGAGAGCCAGGGGGTGAGGACGGGGACGGGAATCATGAGCCGCTGCAGGCCGCGCTGCCGTGCGTACTCCCGCATGATACCCTCGTAGGAGACCCGATCGGCGCCCCCGATCTGGTAGACCTGCGATTCCTCCGCCGGGCCGTCCAGTGCGCCGAGGAGGTACTCCAGGACGTCCTCGATGGCGATGGGCTGGGATTCGGTCCGCACCCAGCGAGGGAGGAGCATCACGGGGAGTCGCTCCACGAGGTTGCGGATCATCTCGTAGGAGAGGCTGCCCGAGCCGATGACGATGGAGGCCCGGAACTCCATCGTGGGCACGCCGGATTCCCGCAGTATGCGTCCAACTTCCTGCCGGCTGCGCAGGTGGCGGGAGAGGTCGCTCCCCTTGCCGAGACCTCCCAGGTAGGCGATTCGCCGAATGCCCGCAGACCGGGCGGCCTCGGCGAAGTTCTCGGCGGCCCGGCGGTCCATCTCCTCGAACTTCTCGCCCTCCCCCATGGAGTGGACGAGGTAGTAAGCGGCGTCGACGCCCCGGAGGGCGGGGCCCAGCGACTCCGGCTCCAGCAGGTCGCCGTACACCACCTCCGTCTCGTCCGAGACCCGACCCCGGAGGTTCTCGGGTCGACGTGTGAGGCATCGAACGCGCACGTCGGACCGGGCTTCGAGCTCGGGCAGCAGCCGTCCGCCGACGTAGCCCGTGGCGCCGGTGAGCAGCACCAGCCGCCGTCCCTCCGGTTGTCCGTTCACGCTTTCCCCTCCAGGACGGCGGGCGAGCGCCGGTCGACCCACCGATCCACCCGCTCGAAGTACGGGCCGAGGTCGAACTTCTGGCGGGTCCGGTCGGAGGACATGGGACGGGTCTTACCCAGGATCGAGGTCTCCTGGAAGGCCCGGTCGTGCAGGCCGAAGCACCAGAGCACGTTGGCGTAGGTGTTCGGGTTGCGACCGTCCAGCGCGTAGCGGTGGTGAAGGTCGATCATCAGGTCCAGCGCTTCCTCGTAGCTCTCTGTCCATCGAATGATCTGCTTGCCCCATAGCATACGCACGTACCCCTGGATCGTCCCGGTGGCCACCAGCTCGCGCTGGGCGGCGTTCCACACCTCGTCGTGGGTCGCCGCCGCTTCCAGCGTGTCGGGGTCGTAGAGAGGATCCCGCGTGTCGTCGGCGTGCTCCGACAGCGTCGTCCGCGCCCAGTCGGGGAGCACGGAGAGGCTGACATGGTCGTCCACGTGACGACAGAAGTTGTACGCGAGCTCGCGGCGCACCACCAGCTGCTCGAGGAACGCGTCCACCGACTCGTCCGGCGCCCCGGTCTCCTCGAGCACCCGGAGTGCGGCTTCGCGGGCGGAGACGCAGCCGAAGTGGAGATAGGGGCTGAGCCCGCTGGAGACGCCGGCTCCCGGGTCGCGGGAATGCTCCGCGTAGTCGGCGAGGCCGTCCTCTACGAAGCTCTCGAGCCGCTCGAGGCCGGCCCGCCGGCCGCCGCGGTAGCGGAGAGACCGTTCCACGGAGCGGTCGACGCCGGCGGCGTCGATCCACGCGTCGATATCGTCGTCGTCGGCCTCGGCCAGCGATTCGCCGATGCCGTCCACCGGGAGGTCGGGCCGGGCGCCGATCTCGGGCTCGCTCTCCTCCACGGGATGCAGGAAGGCCGGGAGCCGTCGGTGGATCCGGGGACGGATGGTGTAGGCCGCATACTGGCGGTCCTCGATCTCGTCCATGGGCACGACGCCGTTCCCGTCCACCGCCGCCACGGGCACGCCGGCGTCGGCCGTGTGTGCCACGGCGCGCCGCGTCATCTCGGGCAGGATGTAGGCCGGGAAATCGTCGGTGACCGTGAGCGCCGACCCGCGAATCATCTCCGCGGCGGCGTCCCTGCGGTCGTCCCCCCCGGAGCGCAGATAGAAGACGTACGGGATTCCCCGCTCCCGCAGGCCCCGGGCCACGTCCCGGGCCGACTCCAGGATGAACCGGTGCAGCCGGGCGTTGGCCCCCGGATAATCGGTGTTCAGGCCCTGGTAGACGACCACCGGCAGTCCGAGCCTGTTCCCCCGGCGAATGGCCTCCTCGAGGGCGGGGTTCGACCGGTGCCGCTGGTACATCTGCATCCAGTAGAGCACGTAGTCGCCGCCGGGCCGGGGCTCCCCCTCCCGCAGCCACCGGCGCCTGCGCTCCGCCGGGTCCCAGGGGCCCGTCCACCCCTCCGGCGGACGCGGGGATTCGATCTCTCTGAGCGGAATGAAGCTGTAGTCGGCCACCGTACCTCCGGGAAGGAGTGTTCGTGCTGGGGATCACGGCAGGGCCCCGACAACCGGTCGTGAACAGGGGAACATGTAACTACGGGAATGTGAACCGGGCGACCAGACAAGGAGCCGCCGGCGTGAACCGAATCCTGGGCCGCACGATCGTGTAGCCACGGGAGGTGCTGCCATTGGCGCCCTGTCGCGCCTCATCGCACCTCATCGCACCTTCATGCAGGAATCACCCACGTAGCACACGGAGAACCACCATGCGACGTCTCAAGCTCACGGCCCTCGCCCTGCTCGCTGCCGTCCTCATCCCGGCTACGGCGTCGGCGCAGCTCGTGAAGATCACGCCGAAGGTCGGTGCTCACTTCTCGTCGGAAACAGTGATGGGCATCGAGGACCAGGTCGGATCCACCATCTCCGAGAGGAGCATCTCGAGCTTCGCCTTCGGGGCCAACGCCGAGGTCGGAGCGCCGGGTTTCCCACTCGGTCTGCGGGCCGACGTCCTCCTGTCCACCAACAGCGAGGCGACGCTGGACACCGAGGAGCTGGAGAGCACGCTGCTCGGAGCCTCGGGCTCCCTGGTGCTCCGTCCACTCTCCGTGCTCCCGTTCGTGGATCCGTATCTTCTGGGGGGCGGAGGCTTCACGAGCACCAGCTACGACGCCACCGAGTTCGCTGGCGATCTTCCCACCGACCGTCAGTTCGCACTGCACACGGGCGTGGGCACCGACATCTCGCTTGGCGGCACCCGGATCCAGATCGAGGCCACGGATTACATCACGAACCTCGACACCGACTTCGACGTCCAGCACGACGTCTTCGTCACCGCCGGCCTGGGCTTCTCCTTCCCCTGATCCGGGCTCGCTGCTGAGCGACATTTCCGACCGGACAGCCCCGGGACGCCGGGGGCGCCTCTGTGCGTCCCCCGGCGGGACGGGGCTTTTCTCCTGTCCGTGACGGTCGACGATCCCCCGGACCGTCCCCTCTTCGTCTGGGACGGCGACTGCCGCTTCTGCGGGTGGTGGGTACGGCGGTGGATGAGCCGGCTGCCGGAGGGCGCGGTGCGGTCGGTCCCCTTCCAGGAGGTCGCCGGCCGGTTTCCGGAGATCCCGGAGTCCTCCCTCCGGAGGTCGGCGAAGCTCATCCTGCCGGACGGGCGGGTGCTGGAGGCCGCGGCCAGCGTCTTCCGGCTGCTGGCGATCGGGGGGAGGGGATGGGCGTGGAAGCTCTACCGTGGCTTGCCGCCGTTCCGCTGGATCGCGGAGGCTGTCTACGGCCGGGTCGCCCGGCACCGATCGGCGGCGGAGGCCACCACGCGCTGGGTCTGGGGGGACGACCCGTCGCCTCCGACCTTCGCCGTGGGCGGCTGGCTCTTCCGCCTGTCGCTGGGCCTGGTCTACGTCGTCGCCTTCCTCTCCCTCCTGGTTCAGGTGGACGGGCTCGTCGGTCCGCAGGGCATTCTTCCGGCCGGGGAGCTCCTCCGGGCCGTGCAGGAGGGCACGGCCTCCGGGATCGAGGCGCTCTGGCGGGCGCCGACGCTGGCGTGGATCTCCTCCGGGGAGGCGGCGCTGACGGCGATGGCCTCCCTGGGAGTCGGGGCCGGCTTCCTGCTGGCTCTCGGAATACGGCCGCTCGTCTTCGGGGCGGCAGCCTGGGTGCTGTACCTGTCGCTCACCGTGGTGGGCCAGGACTTCCTGGCCTACCAGTGGGACAGCCTGCTTCTGGAGGCGGGCTTTCTGGCGCTCTTCATCGTCCCGGCGGGTCCCGCCACGCCGGGCGGCCCGGTGTCGGATGCCGGCGACGACGGGACACCGGGACCGGGATCGGGATGGGCCGACGGCATCCGAGCGGCCCTGTTTCGGGCCCCGCGGCCGGGCCGGACAGCGGTGTGGCTCGGGGTCTGGCTCCTCCTGCGGCTGATGCTGCAGTCGGGGCTGGCGAAAATCGCGGGCGGCGACCCGGTGTGGCTCGACCTGACGGCACTCTCCCACCACTTCGAGACGCAGCCGATCCCGAATCCCGTGGCCTGGTTCGCGCACCAGCTACCGCGCTGGGTTCACCGCGCGGGGACCGCAGGCGCCCTCCTGATCGAGATTGCGGTGCCTCTGTTGCTCCTCCTGCCGCGTCGCCCCCGGCACCTGGCCGTCGGGGCCGTGGTTCTCCTCCAGGCGCTCATCTTCCTCACCGGCAACTACGCCTTCTTCAACCTGCTCACCGTGGCGGTGGCCTTCCTGGCCGTGGACGACCAGGCGTGGAGGAGGCTGCTGGGGGGGCTGCGGGTCGGGCGCCCGCTCCTGGACGAGCTCCGAACGCCCGGTCGGGTCCGCGGCCGCTTCCGGGGGGCGCTGATGGTTCCCTACGCAGCACTGGCCGTGGTCGTGGGCGGCGCGCAGCTGGCCCGCACGGCGAGCCCCGGCGCCGTCCCGGAGATCGTGGCGGGGCCCGCCGACGCGGTGGCCGAGGCCGTGGCGCCCCTGCGACTGGTGAACGGCTACGGGCTCTTCGCCGACATGACCACGACGCGGCCGGAGATCGTGCTCGAGGGACGCCACGGCGATGGTCCGTGGAGGGCCTACGACTTCCGGTACAAGCCGGACGATCCGGAAGAGTCTCCGCTCCAGGTGGCGCCGCACCAGCCGCGGCTGGACTGGCAGATGTGGTTCGCGGCGCTGAAGGCCCGGCGCGCTCCGGACAGCGCGCCGGCTCGGGCCCGGTACGACCGCTGGCTCCTGCGCTTCGTGGCCGAGCTTCTCCGGGGTACGCCGGCGGTCACGGGGCTCCTGGACGCGGACTCTCCCTTCCGCAGCCGTCCCCCGGATGCCGTTCGCGCCCGGCTCGTGGAGTACCGGTTCACGGGGTGGGAGGGGTGGTCCGGGGGAGGGCGCTGGTGGCGGAGGGGAGGAGCTGCGGAGATGTACCTGCCGGCGGTGCGACTCGACCCGAGCGGGCTGGCACCGGCGCGCTGACGGGCGGCGCGCACTCAGATCGGGAGCGCCTGCCGGAGCACGAAGAGGAGGTTGGCGGGGCGTTCGGCCAGGCGGCGCATGTACCACGGGAACCAGTGGGGCCCGTAGCTGATCAGAACGCGGACAGCCTCCCCCTCACCGGCCAGCGTCCGCTGCGCCGCGGTGTCGATGCCGTACAGCATCTGGAACTCGTACGCGCCGGGATCGATCCCGCGCTCGCGCGCCTCGGCACGGATGCTCCGGTGGAGACGGCGGTCGTGGGTGCCGTAGGCCGACCGGAGGCCGGTGCCGTCCACCTCCAGAGTGCGCCGGGCCAGCCGCAGGAAGTTCTCGTCCACGGCCTCCCGGTCGGGGTAGGCGATCTCGGGAGGCTCGTCATAGGCGCCCTTCACGAGACGCACGCCGCCGGCGGAGGATAGCTGCCCTTCCAGAGCCAGCAACGCCTCGAGGTCCTCCTCGGTACGGTAGAGGTAAGACTGCAGGCAGACGCCGACCCTGGCGCCCTCCCGGCGCAGGTCGCGGTACAGCTCGAGCGTCGGATCCACGTAGCTGGACGACTCCATATCGATCCAGAGCATCCGTCCCGTGCGTGCCGACGCCTCGGCCAGGGCCTCCATGCTCCGGCGGGTCAGATCGAAGTCGATATCCAGGCCCAGGTGGGTGGGCTTGACCGAGATCTCCGGGTTCCCGGGGTGCCCGCTGGTATCCTCCAGGGCGTCCAGGTAATGCTCCCGAATCTCCCGCGCTTCGGCGTCCGTCTCGATCTTTTCGCCCAGGAAGGTGAAGACCGCGGCGATTCCGTCTTCAGAGAGCCGGTCGGCGGCCTCCAGGGCGTCCGCCACCTCTTCTCCGGGCAGGAATCGGCGCACCGCGCGCCGCACGATCGAAGAGTCCCGGGACCACCGTCGGAGACGCTCGCTCCGGGAGGCCCGCAGGAGCACTCGGCGGCAGAGAGGCGAGGTCACCCCCGGGGCGAGCGGCGGCCGCCGGAGTCGGCGGGCGTGTCCGTGCTCACCCCCCGGAGGGGGACGCGGGACGTGTCTCGGCCCTGGTGGATTTCCCGTGAGAGGGACGTCACCAGCGAGTCGTCACGGAGACTCCGCACCTGGCCGTCCGTCAGCGCGGCGTAGAACGCACTGGTGGCGTCGGTGACGACCGCCAGGGGCTCCACCCCGTGCCGAGCCGCCACCTCCCCGGGATCTGCGGACGGGCGAAGCCGGACGTAGTAACGGTCGGTCGCCGAGTCGGGAACCGCGGCCTTCCGGCCGGGATTGTTGCCGCCGCACGCTCCGAAGACGGCAGGGCCGAGCCCGGCCGCGGCCAGGAGCAGCGCCATCACCCACCGGCGCCCCGTCGGCCACGTCCCTCTCCGAGTGTGCCGGCCGCGCGTCAGCGTCATCACCGGCGAGGCACGGTCCGCAGCCGGCGCACGTGTCCGGAGGGTGTCACGCCGAACAGCGGAACCCGCAGGCGGTCGTCGCCGAGTTCGATCGCTGTCCCGCTCGCGCCGAGGACGAGTGAGCTCGTGGTGGAGAGCTGGAAAGAATCGGCCGCGCCCGTGTCCACGGCGTAGTACTGGTCCGCGAGGGAGGCGATGCTCACGACGCTGAGCGGGTTGTCCACGGACGGGTTGATGAACCCGGTCATCAGCTCCGTGCCGAAGACGGACTCCCGCCAGTGCGCGTTGCGGGTGCCATCTCCGCCCTGGTTCGCCACCGGCACCGGCTCCCCGTCATACCCGCTGCCGCCGATGGCGAGAAAGCGATCGATGGCGAAGGGCCCCGTGAAGAAGGGATCGTCGGTGTCGCTTCCCTCACGGAGCTGATAGGGGCCGGTGTTGTCGCCGCCCTGGACGTTCCACAGCCCGCCGAAGCCCAGCACGTGGGCGATCTCGTGGATGACGATCTCCTCCAGCGCCCCCCCGCTTCCGCCCACGTCGGCGGTGTCGACGACCATGCCGCCGGCCAGGGGGAGGGGCGGCCGCCCGGGATCCGTGTCGCTGGTGCGGATGAAGCACGGCCCGGCCCGGGCGAGGGCCCCGCCCTCTCCGTCGATGGAGTCGCTCCGGACCATCAGCAGGAGGTCGTCGATGTTCGCTCCGCGCTTTCCCGCGTCGGTCGTCGCCCGGAAGCACTGGTCCAGGTCGATGGAGTCGGCGAAGGCGACGTCCTCGAGGTCGCCCGTGATCACACGCGTCCACCGGTCGCGGGCCGAGCGCGCCACGGTCCGGAGCGAGTCGGAGACGGTGCCCACGAACTGGAGCTCGATGTCGTAGCCCGGGGGATGGCTCTCCAGGCGCGCCGTCGCCGTGTTGTCACCCTCGTTCGTCTCGGAGATCCTGTCGCCCGGGTCCACGACCAGCGTCAGCCGGTGTGTCCCGGCGGCGAATGGTCCGAGGTCGGACTGCGGTGGCAGGGAGTCAGAGGCGCCTGCCGGCAGGGCGGAGAGGGTGCCCGAGCGGAGCGTCGTCCCGCCGGCGTCCCGGATGCTCCACTCCACGGAGGACAGATCGGTCGGTCCGGTGTTGGTGATCACCCCGCCCAGCTGCACCGTCGAGTCGCGGAGCACGCCGCGGGGCGTCAGGAAGACGGACCCCACACTGAGGTTCGACCCCGCCGCGACGCGGACGGCGCCGCTGGTGCCGTCGGGGGCCTCGGCCACGACCTCGGCGGTCCCGCTGCCCACCACGGCGGCCCGGGCCGTGCTGTCCGTCGACTGGACGACGGTGACCACGGCGGCGTCCGTGGAGCTCCACGACAGCCCCGTGCCGGGGACCGCGTTGCCCGCGGCGTCCACGACCTCGCCCGTGACGTCGAGCGTGTCACCGCGGGCGGCCCGGACGCTGTCCGGGCTGACGAGCACCCTCGCCACTCTCTGCTCCACGACCAGCTTCGACGTGTCGGCCATTCCGGCCGCCCGGCCGACGACTCCCGTCACGCCCTCGCTCTGCGACCGGGCCGTACCGGAGGTGTCGATGGTGGCGACGGAAGGGCGGACGGTCGTCCAGGTCGCCGAGATGTCCGCGACCGCGTTGCCGTTCGGGTCCAGGGCCTCGGTCCGGAACTCCCGCGTGGTCCCCAGGGCATCGACCAGGGCCGAGTCCGGCTTCACCTGCACCGCGACGACTTCCTGGTCGACGGTGAGCCCGGCCGAAGCGGTGACGGGCGCGCCTCCCACCCGCGCCTCGAGCTGCGTCGTTCCGGAGCCGACGGCCGTGACCGTACCGGTGCTGTCGACGGTCGCCACGCCCTCGTCGGCGGTGCTCCACACCAGTTCGACCTCCTGCACCCGCTCACCGGACGAGGAGAGCGGGCGAGCGGTGAACTGCTGCGTCCCGCCGATGGCGGAAAGGGTGGCCGATCCCGGTGCGAGCTCCAGCCGGTCCACGGCGCTGGGGCCCGTCAGGTCGCCGCTGCAGGCCGCGATCGCCGCGGTCGCGAATGCGGCCGCCGCGAGACGCGCCGCTGATGGACACTTCATGGGCGTCGGCAGTCTCCCGTGCGGAAGGGGGCACTCGGCTTCCGGCTCGTTGCCCATCGCCGCCGGGAGCGGCTGCTGCCGCGCCGGAACGAGGGCCGAACGAGGGCCGAAGCCGTCGCATCAGAGTAGAACACGCGCTTCCCCCCCCGAGTTCCGGCGCTCCTGGCGTTCCCCGGCGCGGACCACCTGATGCAGGAGGCGATGCGAGGCGTTCACGGAGGCACCGGCGGGCCGTATCTTTTCGCCTTTCGGAGCCGCGCGGACGGCGGGGGGCGTCCGCGCCCGGTGCCGCTCCAGTGACTTCGGTCACGACAGCCCCGACATCGACTCCATCCACGCCATCGCGTTCGGAGGACCGCATGCCCGAGCTCCCGCACGTCGAGATCTTTCGCCAGCACCTGGAGGCCACGTCCCTGAAGAAGGCCATCGAGGACGTGGAGGTGCGCGACGAAGACCTGGTCAAGGACATCTCTCCCGCGGACTTCACCGACCGGCTGACGGGGGATCATTTCGTCGGCAGCCGCCGCCACGGGAAGTACCTCTTCGCCGAGACCGGCGAGGGGACGTCGGTGCTCTTCCACTTCGGCATGAGCGGCTTTCTGAGCTGGTTCGAGGATCCGGATCGGGAGACCGACTACCCGAAGGTGCTCTGGCACTTCGAGGACGACGGGGTGCTGATCTTCGACTGCGTCCGGAAGCTGGGGGAAGTCCGCCTGGTGGAGGACGCCGACGACTGGATCGACGAGAAGGGCCTCGGCCCGGACGCCCTCAGCGAGGGCTTCGACCGCACGTCCTTCCGGGAGGCCCTCTCCGGCCGGCGCGGCTACCTGAAGACGGCGCTCATGAACCAGGAGATCATGGCCGGGATCGGGAACGAGTTCTCGGACGAGATCCTTTTCCAGCGCAAGCTCCCCCCGAAGACGAAGGTGAAGGCGCTGTCGGAGAAGGAGCTAGAGGCGGTGCACGACACGCTCACGCACGTCATGGAGACCGGGATCAGCGCGCGAATGGAGGAGGACAATCTCCCGAGCCGCTTCCTCCTACCGCGGCGCGACGAGGGGGAGGAGTGCCCGCGCTGCGGCGGCGAAATCCAGCGGATCGAGGTCTCGGGTCGCGGGAGCTACTTCTGCCCGGAGTGCCAGGAAGAGGAGCCGTGAGGAGCTGACGGGGAGTCGAGCAGGGAGCCGATCGGCGTCCGCCCGGAGGCCCCCGGGGACGACTCCAGCGGCGGACGGAGAGCCCGAGCCCAAAGAGCAGGTCGGTCGCCGCCGGGACGGGCCCCGCCGCCACCTCGATTTGACATCCCGCCCGGACGAGCGGACGTTGTTCTCTGGTTGAGAATGAGTTTCAATTTCACTCAGCCCGTGCGCTGGCCGGCGGGCGGAGAACCAGACGAACGACGACACATGAAACGCCTCCAGATCCTCTGGTCCGACGGACGTGTTCGAACTGTGCTCGCCGTGGCCGCGGCCGCGCTGCTCGCGTCTCCCCCGGCCCTCGCGGCGCAGGAGGTCGGGGAGCGGGACGGGGGACAACTCGTGGGGCGGGTGACCTCCGAGTCGGGCGAGCCGGTGAGCGGAGCCACGGTGCTCGCCGCGGGACCCGGCGTTCCCGGGCTCCGGCGGGCGCAGACCGGCACGCGGGGCGAGTACCGACTCGGGTCCCTCCCGGCCGGGAGCTACACAGTGACGGTGCGGGCCTACGGCTACGCCGAGTGGAGCCGCTCCGTGGACGTCGCGGCGGGACGGAGCCGCCACCTGGAGGTGAGCCTGCGTCCGGCGCCGGTCCAGCTTCGCGACGTCGAAGTGACCACGGCGACCCGGACGCTCTCCCCGGTGGGCCGGGTGCCCGCGGCGGTGACCGTGGTCGATCGGGAGGGGATCGAGGATCAGGCGGCCTTCACCTCGGACATCGGACAGATTCTGGATCAGACGGTGCCCGGGCTGGCGCCGGGCAACCAGAGCTCGAGCAACTTCGGGCAGACCCTCCGGGGCCGGGACCTGCACGTCATGGTAGACGGCATCCCGGTGAGCACTCCGCTTCGGGACGGGCAGCGGGCGCTCCACTCGGTCGATCCCTCCGCGATCGAGCGGGTGGAGATCGTCCGCGGCGCCACGGCGGCCTACGGCCACGGCGGCACCGGCGGGGTCATGAACATCATCACACGCCAGCCCGGCGACCGGCGCCGAAACGTGGAGACGGAGGTACAGATCACCACGCCGGGGACCGAGTTCGGGGAGGACCTGGGCTCCCGCCTCACCCAGAACGTCTCGGGACGGGTCGGCGACGTGGGCTACACGGTCGGTGCCACGGTGGAGCAGACCGCGAACCGGTACGACGCCGAGGGCGACCGGATCCCGCCGAACCCCCGCGGCCAGGGGGGACGGGCCGACGCCACGGGCGTCAACCTCCACGGCAAGGTCGGGGTGCCGCTGGGGGACGATCACGAGATCACTCTCTCGGCCACCCGGTACGAGTTTCAACAGGACGACGACCTCGGCCGGCTCGTCCCGGGCACGGTGGGCGAGCAGAAGACCACGGTGGATCCGGGGGAGGAGTCCCGGAGCGAGGACGTCGGCAACGAGCACACCGCCGCTCACGCCCGCTACCGGGCGTCGGACCTCTTCCTGGGCAGCGACGTGGAAGTCACCGCGTTTCTGGACCGGTTCACCGCCAGGTTCCCCTACAGCGGCTTCTTCGGGGCCCAGTCGCGGATCGAGTCGGACAAGGAGGGCGCCCGGGCCCACGTGAGCACGCCGGTGGGGATCCTCCCGGGAGCCGCACTCACGTGGGGCGCCGACTATCTCCGGGACGAGACGGCGCAGCCCCTCTCAGACGGCCGGGTCTTCGCCCCGCCGATCGAGCAGCAGAGCATCGGTCCGTTCGCCCGCCTCAAGCTGCCGGTCGAGAGCCGGCTCACCCTGCGCGGCGGCGTTCGACACGAGGAGATCTGGCTCGACGTGGACGACTTCACGACCATCGAGGAGGTCGGGGGGAACCCGGTGGAGGGAGGCGACCTCTCCTACAGCGCGACGGTGGCCGACGTGGGGGCGGTATTCGCTCTCACCTCCCGGGTCGACCTGTTCGCCAGTTTCTCGCAGGGCTTCTCGGTGACGGAGGTGGGGCGGCAGCTCAGGGGCACGACCGCCGAGTCCGTGGAGGCGCTGCAGCCCGATCCCAAGGAGAGCGACCACTACGAGGCCGGTCTCCGCGGCCGCTGGTCCGGGCTTCACGTCACGGCCAGCGTCTACGAGAACACTTCCGAGCTCGGAACCACGTTCGACGAGGACCTGCGGATCGTGCGGTCGCCCGAGGAGATCCGGGGGGTCGAGCTCTCGCTGGACGGACGGCCCTCCGAAAGCTGGAAGCTGGGTGGAACGTTCACCTGGACGGCGGGCCTGCACGACGCGGACGACGACGGCGACGTGGACGACCCGCTTCCGGGATCCCGGATCCCGCCGGTGAAGGGAACCGCATACCTGGAGAACGTGACGTTGCCCGGGTGGCGGAACCGCATCCAGGTGCAGAGTCTCGGCGACCGCGAGGTCTTCCCGGAGGACGCCTCGGCCTTCGGCCGCGGCAACGTGGACGGCTACACCACCGTCGACGTCTCCAGCGCGCTGGACCTGTGGCGCGGCACGGTCCGGTTGGGGGTGCAGAACGTGCTGAACGAGTTCTACTTCCCGCCCGCCTCGCAGTGGTTCAACGTCGGCTCCGGGTATACCGCGGGCACCGGCCGCTCGGTGAGCCTGACCTACTCGATCGGCTGGCGCTGAGGCGAGGGACGGAGCCCCGGGCCGTCCCGACCCGGTGGCGTCGCGTCGGACTGGCGAACGGGACGCCCGCCGCCTCGCGATCGGATTCTCGATGTTGAGACGCTGGAGCCTCGTCCTGCACCGGTGGCTGGGCCTGATCGCGGGGCTCCCTATCGCCGTGATCGCCCTCACAGGCAGCCTCCTGGTCTATCGGGGCGCCCTGGACCGGGCCCTCCACCCGCCCCTGTACGACGTGTCGGTCGCGGCGCAGCAGGCCCTAATCACCCCCGGCGAGGCCCTGGCCGCCACCCGGTGGGAGAACCCGGACCCGGAACCGGTCACCGTCCAGCTCCCCTCGGGTCGGGACGATCCGTACGTCGTCTGGCACGAGGCGGCGCACGGGGCCGAGAAGACCTACGTCGACCCGAACACCGGACGGGTGCTGGGAGTCCGGCCGGCGGGCAGCGATCCGGTCCGGACCCTCTTCGACCTGCACGTGAAGCTCCTGGCCGGCGAGCGCGGGGCGATCGCCGTGGGGGTGCTGGGACTCCTGCTCCTGTTCGCCTCGGCCACCGGCGTGGTCGTCTGGTGGCCGGGGACCGGGAAGTGGCTCCAGGCCGTGACGGTGCGCCTACGCGGAAACTCCCGGCGGGTGAACTACGACCTGCACCGGGCCGGCGGATTCTGGACCACGGCGTACCTGGGCCTGCTGGCCCTGACCGGTTCGGGTCTGATCTTCTACGGGGCCGCGGGCGACGTCCTCAACGAGGTCACCGGCTCCACGTCGCCCCCGCCGCCCCCGGCGTCGGCCGAGCCTCCGGACGGCTCAGCGCGGGAGGCGCGCCCGGCCCCGATGCCGGCGGCGCGGATCGACAGCGCCTGGCGGGCTCTCCGGCTCCGGGCCCCGGAGGGTGAGGTTACGTTCATCTCCCTGCCGTCCGCCGCCCGGGAGCCGCTGAGCCTCCGGTTTCGCCTTCCCTCGGAGCTCCATCCCGTCGGCCGCAGCTTCGCGTACGCCGACCGCTGGTCCGGAGACCTGATGCGTGTCGACCGGCAGCCGGAGATGGACACAGGACCACGCCTCCTCCACGCCCTCTACCCCCTCCACATCGGCGATTTCGAGGTGGGACCGATCTCGCCGGAGGTCGTGCGGCTCCTGTGGGCGCTGCTCGGCGTCGCCCCGGCGGTGCTGGTGGTGACGGGCTTCCTGGTCTGGTACCGCCGCGGTGGTGACGCTACGTCCGTCCGCGCTCGGAACGGGGCGGGTGACGCCGCCCCGATCTCCACCGAAGTTGAAGGGGAGAGCAGGAGATGAACGAGGGCCGGCTCCCGAGCCGGCGAGCCAGGGAGCAGCCGTGGCAGATGACGTCGACGAGAGGCCGACGAAGGAGGCCGTCGCCTTCGCCGTCCACCGGGGAGGCGACCGCGAGACCGTTCTCGCCGTCCGCCGTCCCGAGGACGACGAGGACCTGCCGGGACACTGGGGGCTGCCCGCCGCCAGCCTCCGGGAGGGCGAGAGCTGGGAGGACGCCGTGCTCCGGACCGGGCCCGAGAAGCTGGGCGTGGACCTGGCCGTGGGCCCGCAGATGAACGAGGGGCGCGCGGAGCGGGACGAGCACGTCCTCCACATGCGCCTGTACGACGCGCGTATCTTGAAGGGGAAGCCGGAGGTGCCCCGGGCGGGAGCGGCGGGCGCCGGAGTGACTCAGTACACCGACTGGGAGTGGGTCCCTCCGCAGCGCCTGGAAAAGGCCGCCGACGCCGGATCCCTCTGCTCGGCTCTCTACCTGGAGTGGCGGACGGCCTGGGAGGGCAGAGACCCCGCCCACCGGACAGGGCCGACGGCCGGGAGCCGCGGAGACAGCCGATGAGCCGTCACGGATTCCAGGGTGGGCCCGAGCCGGGCACGCCCATCCTCATGGCCCTGGTCCTCTTCGCCCTGATCTTTTCCCTGATCTTCGCGGTGAGCTGATCATGACCCGTCCCGAGATCGAGAGCGAAGCGTTGCAGAGATGGACCGTGGAGGCCCGTCAGCGGAGCCTGGAGCTGGTGGCGGACCTGGACGACGACCAGCTGATGGGCCCGCACCTGGACGTGATCAACCCGCTGTTGTGGGAGATCGGGCACGCCGCATGGTTCCAGGAGCTGTGGGTCCTGCGGGACCACCTGGGACGCGACCCCATCCGGGACGACGCCGACGACCTGTGGGACTCCATCGAGATCCCCCACGACGACCGCTGGGACCTGCCCCTGCCGGACCGGGACGAGACGGTGGACTACATGCGGCGCGTCCGGGACCGCGTCGTCGAGGCGCTCCGGGAGCGGGGGGAGGGCGACGGGCGGCTGCGCTACCGGGCCCGGTACGCGCTCCACCACGAGGACATGCACACGGAGGCCTACAGCTACACGCGCCAGACGCTGTCCTATCCCCCGCCGGCCCTCTCCTTCGTGCCGGAGCCGGATGGAGCGGCGCCGGGCGGCGGCCCGCTGGACGGCGACGTGGAGGTGCCCCGCGGAACCTTCCGGCTCGGGGCCGGCCGCGAGGACGGCTTCGTCTTCGACAACGAGAAGTGGGCGCACGAGGTGGAGCTGCAGTCCTTCCGCATCTCGCGGGCGCCGGTCACCGAGGGCGAGTTCGCCGCCTTCGTGGACGCCGGGGGCTACGAACGCCGGGATCTGTGGAGCGACGAGGGCTGGGCCTGGCGCCGGGAGGCCGGTGCCGACGCCCCGGCCTACTGGAGCCGCGAGGGCGGTGAGTGGCGGGTCCGGCGCTTCGACCGCCGCCGGTCGCTCCGTCCCCACGTGCCCATGATCCACGTGAACTGGTTCGAGGCCCGTGCGTGGTGCCGGTGGGCCGGCCGACGGCTCCCCACCGAGGCCGAGTGGGAGGCCGCCGCGGCGGCCCGACCCGACGGCAGCGGCGGGCTCGCACGGGAGAAGCGTAGCTACCCCTGGGGCGAGGAGCGGCCGGACCCGGACCGGGTCAACATGGACTGGCGGCGCATGGGCCCCGTGGAGGTCGGGGCGCTGCCGGCGAGTGACAGTGCCTTCGGCTGCCGGCAGATGCTGGGCAACACCTGGGAGTGGACCGCCGACACCTTCGGCCCCTACCCGGGCTTCGAGCCGGACATGTACGAGGAGTACTCGGAGCCCTGGTTCGGGACGCGGAAGGTGCTCCGGGGCGGTGCCTGGCCGAGCCGGTCCAGGATGCTTCGGAACACCTTCCGGACCTACTACACCCCGGACCGGCGCGACGTGTGGTCCGGGTTCCGGACGTGCGCGAGGAGCTGACGGAGTGGGACGGATGAGAGGGAGAGGCGGTACGAGTTGAGGATCCTCCTCGTCAGCCCGAAGCCCCGGAACTCCCGCACCGGAAACGACGTCACCTCCCGGCGGTGGGCCTCCCACCTCCGGTCCCTGGGACACCAGACGGCGATTCGGAAGCGGTACGCGCCGGACGCAGACGACGCCGAGGATCCGCCGTTCGGAGGGCGGGAGCCGGACCTGCTGGCGGCGCTCCACGCCCGCCGCAGCGCCGGCTCGGTCCGGCGGTGGCAGAAGAAGAGGCCCGGCTGGCCGCTGGTGGTGGCCCTCACCGGGACGGATCTGTACCGGGACCTGGACGAGTCGCCGGACGCCCGCGGATCGGTCCGGGCCGCGGACCGGCTGGTCGTGCTCCAGGCGAAGGCGCTGGAGAGGCTCGCGCCGGAGTGGCGGGCGAAGGCGCACGTCATCCACCAGTCCGCGGAGGCGCCGGACCCTGCGCCGGAGCCGCGGGAGGATGTCTTCGAGGTGAGCCTGCTGTGCCACATGCGGCCGGTGAAGGACCCCTTCCGGGCCGCCGAGGCCGCCCGGCTGCTCCCGGAGTCCTCCCGGATCGAGGTCGTCCACGCCGGCCGGGCCCTCCGGGAGGGACTGGACGACCGGGCGCGCCGGGAGGAGCGGGAGAACCCGCGGTACCGCTGGGTGGGGGAGCTGGACCGGGAGCGGGCCCTGCGGCTTCTGGCCCGGAGCCGGCTCATGGTGATCACCTCCCGGCTGGAGGGCGGCGCCAACGTGGTGACCGAGGCCCTGG
>CAZFDK010000006.1:87152-90428 GCA_964518305.1 uncultured Gemmatimonadota bacterium
ATGGTGATCACCTCCCGGCTGGAGGGCGGCGCCAACGTGGTGACCGAGGCCCTGGCCTGCGGCACGCCGGTGATCTCCACACGGATCGACGGCTCCGTGGGGCTGCTGGGCGAGCGCTATCCGGGCTACGTGACGGTGGGCGACACCGAGGCCCTGGCCCGGATGCTACGTCGCGCCGAGGAGGACGGGGACTTCTACGGGGGGCTGGTCGACGCGTGCGTTGAGCGGGCCGAGCTCGCCGACCCGGAGCTGGAGCGAACGGAGTGGGCCGAACTTCTGGCGAGCGTGGACGTCCCGGACGTCCCCGAGAGCCCGTCGGACGGCCGCGGCCGGTGACGGGGGCCGCCTCTCCCCCCCTCCCGGAGACCGTCCGGGCCGAGCCGGTGGGGAGCCTCCTGCGCCCCGACTACCTGCTCGAGGCGCGGGACCGTCGCGGCGCCGGCGACATGGACGCGGCGGCCTTCAAGCGGGTCGAGGACCGCGCCGTCCGGGAGGCCGTCCGCCTCCAGGAGGAGGTCGGGCTGCCGGTGGTCACAGACGGCGAGATGCGTCGCCTGTCCTTCCAGTCGCAGATGACCGCAGCGGTGGACGGGTTCGGCGATCCGGGTCTCAAGGCCTTCAGCTGGGGCCGCTGGCGCGGCGGAGAGGAGACGGATGACCGGACGGTGGCCCGCCCCCGGGACATCGGGCTCACCGGGGAGCTCCGCCGGCGCCGGTCGCTCTCCGCCGAGGAGTTCGTCTACCTGCGGTCCCGCACCGACCGGCTGGCGAAGGTCACCCTTCCGAGCCCGGGTCTCTTCGCCAACTTCTGGTCGCCGGAGGGCGCCGGCCCGTACGCGAGCCTGGAGGCCCTGCTGGACGACGTGACGGCGGTGCTGGAGGCCGAGGTCCGGAGGCTGGCGGAGCTCGGCTGCCGTTACATCCAGATCGACGCCCCCCACTACCCGCTCCTCCTGGAGGAAGAGACGGCGTCCTTCTACGAATCGGTCGGCCGGGGGACGGAGCGGTGGATCCGGGAGAACGTCGCCCTAGAGAACCGGGTCATGGAGGCCGCCCCGAACGTGACGTTCGCCCTCCACATGTGCCGCGGCAACCAGGCCAGCCGGTGGCTGGCCCGGGGCGGCTACGGGCCGCTGACGCCGGTCTTCCGGCGGACCCGGGCGCGCCGTCTCCTGCTGGAGTACGACGACGAGCGCTCCGGAGGGTTCGGCCCGCTGGAGGCCGTG
The DNA here is from genome assembly GCA_964518305.1 of uncultured Gemmatimonadota bacterium. Lineage (GTDB taxonomy): Bacteria > Gemmatimonadota > Gemmatimonadetes > Palauibacterales > Palauibacteraceae > Caribbeanibacter. The sequence goes on from CAZFDK010000006.1 coordinate 88,379, forward strand.
CCGGAGGACCGGGTGGTGGTCCTGGGCCTGGTCACCACGAAGCGGGGCCGGGTCGAGGACGCAGGACGGCTGGAGGGGCGGGTGCGGGAGGCGGAGGAGGAGGTGCCTCGGGACCGGCTGGCCGTGAGCACCCAGTGCGGTTTCGGTACGTCGGTGCTGGGCAACCGGCTCACGGCGGGCGAGCAGCGGCGCAAGCTGTCGGGCGTCGTTCGGGTCGCCCGCCGAATCTGGGGAGACAGGGGCATCGAAGATCGCTGAGATGCCGGGACGCAAGAATTCGTGGACCGTGGTTTGCGACGGCCGATCCCCCAACGACGGCGCGCCCGGATCGCCTGTGACCCGGCGGAGGGGGCGACATCGGAGCGGTGGATCAGCACGAGCCAACAATGAAGGAGACGACCGTGACGGGCACGATCTGTGAGATGCGCGACCGCGGACTCGCTCTGGCCGCTGCCGCTCTTCTGGCCATGGCCCTGGGAGCCGTGGCCACCGCGTGCGGGGGCGGCGAGGATGCCGGCGCGGAGCCGTTCACCATCGGCGCCATCCCGGACCAGGATCCAGAGAAGCTCCAGCGCACCTACGGCACACTCTCCTCGTACCTGGAGGAGCAGCTGGACGTGCCGGTCCGCTACGAGCCGGTGACCGACTACGCAGCGGCGGTCACGGCTTTTCGGGTAGGCGACCTGGACATGGTGTGGTTCGGCGGGCTCACCGGGGTGCAGGCCCGGAGCCAGGTGGAGGGCTCCCGGGCGATCCTCCAGCGGGCCATCGACGAGGAGTTCCACTCCGTTTTCATCGCGAACCGGGAGAGCGGCATCGCCCCCTTCGACTCGCTGGACGGCCTCACCCGGCTGGCGGGCCACAGCTTCACCTTCGGGAGCCAGATCTCCACCTCCGGGCGGCTCATGCCGCAGTACTACCTGGGCGAGGCCGGGGTGGAGCTGGAAGACTTCGCCGGCGACCCGGGCTTCTCGGGCTCCCACGACAAGACCATCAAGCTGGTGGAGGCCGGCACCTACGAGGCCGGCGCCCTGAACGAGCAGGTGTGGCGCTCCCGGCTCGAGTCCGGCGACGTGGACACCACCGCCGTGCGGGTGATCTGGCGCACGCCCTCCTACTACGACTATCACTGGGTGATCCGCCCTGGCCTGGACGAGCGCTACGGGCAGGGCTTCGTGGGGAGGGTGGAGAAGGCCTTCCTCTCGCTGGACGGCGACACGGAGCGGCAGAAGACCATCCTCGGCCTCTTCGGCGCCGACGAGTTCATCGCCACCGAGAACGCCAACTACGCGAAGATCGAGGCCGTCGGCCGCCAGATCGGGAAGATCGAGTGAGGGACCCGCAGCGCGGCTGCTCCCGGCCCGGCTGAGGCCGAGAGATGATCGACGGACCCGTCTTCGAGCTCCGGGGAGTGGGGCGCCGCTACGGACAGACCACCGCCCTCGAGGCGGTCGACCTGAGGATCGAGCCCGGCGAGCGGGTGGGGCTCATCGGGCCAAGCGGGGCGGGGAAGACCACCCTCCTCAGCCTGCTGAACGCCACTCGCTCGCCCACGTCGGGCCGGATGCTCGTCTTCGGCCAGGACCTCTCGGAGCTGGCTCCCGAGGGTCGGCGCCGGCTGCAGAGCCAGATCGGCACCATCCACCAGCAGTTTCACCTTGTGGACGGCCTGCGCGTGATTCACAACGTGAACGCCGGTCGGCTGGCCGAGTGGTCCCTCCTCCGCTCGCTGTGGTCGCTCCTGCGGCCGCAGGAGACGGAGCGGGCACGGCACATCCTCGAGCGGGTGGGCATCGGCGAGAAACTGTACGAGCGCACCGGTGACCTCTCCGGCGGCGAGAAGCAGCGCGTGGCCCTGAGCCGGGTGCTGGCCCAGGACCCGGACGTGATCCTGGCCGACGAGCCCATTGCCAGCCTGGACCGGGAGAACAGCCGCGAGGTCATGGACCTGTTGAGTCGGCTGGCCCGGGAGGAGAGGGTCACCGCGGTGATCAGTCTGCACGAGTACGAGTACGCCCTGAGCCACTGCGAGCGGGTGATCGGCCTGCGG
>CAZFDK010000006.1:90438-102224 GCA_964518305.1 uncultured Gemmatimonadota bacterium
CGTCGAGACCGCTCGCGACGAGCTCCAGGCCGCCGTCCCCGAGGCGGCCGCCACGGGCAATCTCGACCTCTCGGACGGCCCCGTCGGCACAGGACCGTACGCCTTCGACACGCACGAGCCCGACCGGCTCTACCGGCTCGAGCGGTGAGCGGCAGGGACAGCGCCCGCCGCTGGTGGGGACTGGCGGCGGTCCTGCTCGTAGGATGGGCGGCCCTGGAGGCGGGCCTGGTCTCGGGCGACCTGGTGAACAGCGGCGGATGGGGCCAGGTTCGGGAGTTCCTGGGCGCCGTCACCCACCCGGCGCTGGGAGCGGACTTCCTCGCCCGCACCGCCCGGGCTGCCTTCGTGACCCTGGCCTTCGCGGTGCTCGGTACCTTCCTCAGCCTGATCCTGGGCACGGTGGGCGGCGTGCTGGGCTCCGAGGTCTGGTGGTCCACGGTGGCTTCCGGGAGCGGGCAGGGGGAGCTCGGCCGCCTCCGGGCCGCCTGGCTGGCGGTGCGCGGCGCGCTGGCCGTGCCCCGCTCCATCCACGAGATCCTCTGGGGCCTCTTCTTCATCAACATCGTCGGCCTGGACCCCATCGTCGGGGTCCTGGCCATCGCCATCCCCTACGGCGCCATCACCGCCAAGCTCTTCTCGGAGATCCTGGACGAGACGTCCCGGGACGCGCTCCGGGCGCTCAGGAACGCCGGGGCCTCGCCGTCGGAGGCCTTCCTGTACGGGCTGGTGCCCGAGGCCTTCCGTGACCTGCTCTCCTACACCTTCTACCGCTTCGAGTGCTCGATCCGGTCGGCGGCCGTGCTCGGGATCATCGGCGCCGGCGGGCTGGGGTACGAGCTCTTCCTGAGCCTCCAGTCGCTCCGCTATCCGCAGATGTGGACGCTGCTGGCGGCGCTGATCGCCCTCACCGGCGCCACGGACCTGTGGAGCGGCTTCGTGCGCCGGAGGCTGGGCGGCGCCACGCGGCTGAGCCTCAAGGAGGCCGGCGTCGGTTCGGCCGGGGGCCACGATCCTTCCCGGGGGGAGGGCGGCGAGACTCCGGCGCGCCCGCGGCGGGATCCGGCCATCACGGCCTCCCTGGCCGCCGCCGGGCTGCTGCTCGCCGTCTCCGCCGTGTACATCGTCCCCCACGCCGGGCAGATCTTCAGCGCCGAGGCGGCCGAGATGGCGGCCCGGCTGGCCGAGGAGTCCTTCCCGCCGACCACCGGCGGCCTGACGGCCCTCGAGCTCGTCGACCTCTCGGCCGGCACCCTGGCCATGTCAGTGCTGGCCATCACCCTGGCCACGGCCGGCGGGCTCCTGCTGGCCTTTCCGGCGGCCAGCAGCCTGTCGCTGCCCGGCGGGGTGCTCCTGGGCGAGGGGGCGAGCCGGGCGTGGAAGGCCGTCGGTACGGCCACCTTCGGCCTCTCCCGGGCGGTCCTCCTGGTGCTGCGTGCCGTCCCCGCGCCGGTCTGGGCCCTGGTGCTCCTCTTCGTCTTCTTTCCGGGCGTCCTCCCGGGCGCCCTGGCCCTGGGCCTCTACACCATGGGCGTCCTGGGCCGGCTCATGTCCGAGGTGGCGGAGAACCTGGACCGCCGCCCGCTGGAGGCGCTCCGGGCCCAGGGCGCCTCCGGGGCCGAGGTCTTCCTGTACGGGGTGCTCCCGGCGGCGTCCCGGAAGTTCCTCTCCTACGTGCTCTACCGGTGGGAGGTCTCGATCCGCGGCACCGTCATGGTGGGCGTGGTGGGCGCCGGCAGCCTTGGCGTGCTCCTCACCGAGCAGCTCAGCAGCTTCGACTACTCGGCCGTACTCACCACGCTGGGCTGCTATCTGCTCCTCACCTTCGCCGTGGACATGACAAGCGCCCGGGCCCGCAGCGACCTTCGCTGACGGTCGTTCCCGGGGACAGGGCCCGGGCCGCCACCGGTGCGGGGATTCACGCCGCGCTGGCGGCTCCACCCCCCGATCCCGCCTCGTCTCCGCGGAGACGCATCACCGACTCCGAGAAGCGCTCCATCTCCTCCATCTGCGGGCTGAACTGAAGGAGAAGCAGGTCGACGCCGGCCTCCTCGAACTCGTCGATCCGCCGCGCCACCTGCTCCGGCGTGCCCACCAGACCGGAGTGCAGGCCCCGGTTGGAGACCGCGTAGTCCTCGGGGCTCAGGTCCTGCTCCAGGTGGGTGCCGTCGATCCAGTCCTGGAAGGAGTGGTAGGAGAGGTCGTCGCCGGCGCCCGTGATGCGGCGGAGCTCCTCCCGAGCCTCCTCCTCGGTCTCCCGCACCACGGCGAACCCGGAGACACCGTACTCCATTGGCTCCAGCCCCTTCTCCTCCCGCCGCCGGCGCATGCCGTCGATCTTCCGGCGCACGCGTTCCGGCGGGTCACCGTGCATGACGTAGGCGTCACAGAGGGAGGTGATCATCTCCTTGCCGGCCTCCGATTCGCCGCCGGCGTACACCGTGGGACGGGGATCGGAGACGGGCTTCGGCTCCAGGATCGCGTCCTCGACCTCGAAGTAGTCGCCCGACAGCGTGAATCGGTCCTCGCGCCACATGCCGTCCACCACCCGGAGCCACTCGGTGGCCCGGTCATAGCGCTCATCGTGGCGGTCGAACTCGGCGCCGTACTTCGTCGCCTCTTCCTCCCACCAGGAGGCCACCAGGTTCAGGGAGAGGCGGCCGTCCGAGATCCGGTCGATGTTGGCCGCCTGCTTGGCCAGCACCGCCGGCGGGTGGAAGGTGGGCCGCACCGCCACCATGAGCTCCAGGGTCCGGGTGACCGCGGCCAGGGCCGCCGCCGTGCTCCACGCGTCCAGCGCCGGGGCATCGGGTTCCTCGATGTCGTTGAGGAAGAGCTCGGCGATCAGCGTCAGGTCGAATCCGATCTCCTCGCTGCGGCGCGCCAGCCGCTCGGCGTACTCCCAGCTCGCCTCCATCCCCTCGTCCTCGACGTTCCTGAGCCAGCCGCCGAAGACGGGGAGCCAGTAGCCGTATCGCATCGATGTCTCCATGTGGTCGGGTGAGTCCGTGGGTTCTTCGACGTCGTGGCCGTCGTGCTCGCGTCGTGTCATGCCGCCGCGGGCCCGTCGTGCCGGCCCTCCGCCCGGCGCGCCTCCCGCGCCAGGAAGTCGGCCAGCCGCTCGAAGGGATCGAAGCCCAGGAGATCCGGGGCGTCGGCGACGAAGTTCGAGAGGGCGTTCACGTCGTAGTAGCGAACCGTGCCGTCGCGGTCGTCCACCATGTACTCGACCCCGCCCACCTCGAGCCCGCCGGCCCGAGCGATCCGCTCCACGTCCCGCTTGACCTCGAGCGGGGGGTCCACCGGCTCCACGGCGCGGTCCCGCTCGTCCTCTCCCTCGCCGTCGCCGGAGGGGATGTCCGCCGGACACAGGTCGAAGCAGTCCTCGGCGGCGCGGACCCGGATGGCATACAGGTACTCGCCACCGAGCGTCTCCACGCGGGTGATCGTCCCGTCGCGCCGCGGCACGAACTCCTGCACCAGGGCCGTCCCGTCGGGGCCGAAGTCCAGCTCGCCGGCCTCCGCCGCGGCGCGGAGCTCCTCCCGGTCGTCGAAGCGGGTGATGCCGGCGCCGCTCCCGCCCACGTCGGCCTTCACCACCAGGGGGGTGCGGAGCTCGTCGCCCGCCTCGACCACCTGGTCCCGCGTGTGGACCACGCGGGCCGGCGGGAAGTCCAGGCCCAGGCCGTCGAGCAGGGAGAGCTGCAGCGCCTTCGAGGTCTCCACGCGGAAGGCGTCCGTGCCGTTCACCACCCGCACGCCCCGCGCCTCCAGGTGCGCCAGCCAGGCCCGGGCGTAGGCCACGCCCCCCGGGAGCCCCCGCAGGTGGGACGAGGGGCTCATGCGGTTGAAGACCAGCGACCACTCCGGCGTCCCGTCCGCGGGGTCGAAGGAGTGGCTCCGTGCGTCCACCGGAGTCCAGGGCACCCCCCGCCTGTCCAGGGCCTCGAAGAGGGGGCGGAACCAGTTCGGGTGCTCGTAGAAGACGGCGATGGGGCTCGCGATGTCGGTCACGGATTTCCTCCGGGATCTGTGGGTCGGGTGCTGCTCGAGTGCCGGGTCACGGGCCTCCGCAGGTGTCTCCGCGGAGACGCCGGATGGGGATCAACGAGAAAGGGGCCGCCCTCTCGAGCGGCCCGTGTCGGCGTCCGTCCTGTTCCTCGGCGGAGGCTAGCTACAGCTCTCCAGCTCCGGAGTCGGAGGCCGACAGGGGGCCGCGGCGGGCATACAGGGCATGGCCATGCCGCAGCGACAGGGGGAGGTGGTACAGCGACAGGAGAGGGACGTACAATAGGGGACGAGCGGACCTGCGCGCCCCGGGGAGGTGGTCGTGACGTCGGTCGGCGCTGTGGACGGATCGTGTCTCATCATGGGGCCACTCGTTTCGCTCCGACGGTCGGCGGCGAGATCGAAGCGCCGCCGCAACAGGCGTTGAAGAGACGGTGCAAGCTGCACGCCGCGCCGGACGCCCCGAGACCCTGGAACGCGATCTGAAGGGAGGGTGGACAGTGCCCGGACGCCGGTGGGAGCCGGTGGGATGGTGTCCCGACGGGGCCATGGGCGCGAAGCATGCAGCGTGTCTCCGATCTCAGCCACGAACCCTGGCAACGAAGGGTCGGAGCCGAACGACGGTCGGCTGGGGGCACATCGATGATTCGACAGGTGGAAGTGGAGGGAACACCCGGGCTCGAGGAGTACCGAAGCGTGCCCTCGCTCTCGGGAGCGGTGGAGGAGCTGGCGGAAGCCGCTCGCTCCAGGCCGGAGTACCTGGAGGAGCGGACCGTGTGGATGGTCAACTCCACCGCACAGGGGGGCGGCGTGGCCGAGATGCTCCCCACCCAGATCTCCCTCCTCCGGGATCTCGGGCTCTCCGTGGAGTGGGCCGTCCTCCAGGCCGAGCGCCCGGAGTTCTTCGCCCTGACGAAGCGGATTCACAACCACCTGCACGGCGAGGGGGAGGGCGAGTTCGACGCAGCGGACCGCCGGCTCTTCGAGGAGGTGAGCCGACGGAACGCGGAGGGGCTCGCGGCCCGACTGGAGCCCGGGGATCTGGTGGTGGTGCACGATCCCCAGCCGATGCCCCTGGCGGCAGCGCTCCGCGAGCGGGGTGCCGACGTCAGGGCGCTCTGGCGCTGCCACGTGGGGCTCGACCAGGAGAACGCGGCGACCCGGGCCGCCTGGTCCTTCCTGGCCCCGTACGCCCCCGACTACGAGGCGGCGGTTTTCACGGCCCCGGAATACGTGCCGGAGGTCTTCCGCGACCGGTGTCACCTGATCTATCCCGCCATCGATCCCCTGGCCGAGAAGAACCGCGAGCTGCGCCTGCGCGGTGTCCTGAACGTGCTCGGGCGCTCCGGCCTGTTGGGCGACGGGGGCGGTGGGCACAGGGGTTCCTACCCGGAGTCCGCCCGGCGGCTGGGGGATGACGGGAAGTTCGAGCCGGCCGCCGACGCCGGAGACACGGGCCTGCTGGAACGGCCGGTGGCGACCCAGATCTCCCGCTGGGACCGGCTCAAGGGATACCGGCCGCTGCTGGAGGCCTTCGTGCGGATGAAGGGCCGGGCGGAGAACGGCAACGGCCGCCCGCCGCGCGAGCGGGAGGCGCTGCGCGAGTCCCGGCTGGTGATGGCCGGACCCGACCCCGACGCCGTTTCCGACGACCCGGAGGGGCAGGAGGTGCTGGAGGAGATCCGGAGCGCTTACCTCGCCCTGGACGAGCGGCACCGCCGGGACGTCGCGGTGGTGGCCCTTCCCATGGACTCGCGGGAAAGAAACGCCCTCATGGTGAACGCGCTCCAGCGCTCCAGCACGGCGGTCATCCAGAACTCCCTGCGCGAGGGCTTCGGGCTCACGATCACCGAGGCGATGTGGAAGGCTCGTCCCGTGCTGTCCAACCGGCGGGCCTGCGGTCCACGCCACCAGGTCCGCCACGGCCGTGACGGGCTACTCATCTCCGACCCGGAGGATCCGGGGGAGCTGGGCGAGGCCCTGGCCCGAATGCTGACCGCCGACGGGCAGCGGGAGGAGTGGGGACGGTCGGGCCGGCGCCGGGCGCACGAGGAGTTCCTAGTCCTCTCCCAGCTCCGCCGCTGGCTCTCGGTTCTCTCCGACCTGGCCTGAGTCCGGGCGACGGGCCGGGGCGGCCGACCGGCAGGACGGCTCCGGATAGCCGGCCGGGCGCGGCCGGGCCGCGACACGACCGCGGTCGACGCGTCGCCGGATCCATTCGCGAAGCCGGGGAGGTGTGCTCCTCTACTGCCGGGTGCCCCGGAACTGGAAGCCGGAGGTGAACGGCCGCTCGCCCCCGGACTCGGCGGGACAGGACATGGTGAACCGGACGCCGGCGTCCAGCTGGATCTCCCCGGTCCCGGGGCTCACGAACTCGCCCTGCCACAGATCGCGGCCACGGCAGCCGGAGAGGGTGGCGGCCGCCCCGCTCTCGCCGGAGAGCAGCACGAAGCTGACCAGGCCGCTGGCGCCGATCTGACCGTTGGCGATCCGCCCCTCGACGACGGAGCACGAGAGCTCGCCCGAGCTCTGCCCGATGGAGTCGATTCGGAAGGAGCCCCCGAACGTGGAGTCGGTCTGGGAGTCCACCATGAAGGTGCCCTCGCAGCTCGCCTCCCAGCGGCCGCTCACGTCCGCCGACTCCATGACAAGGTCCCACGTGCCGGCGTAGGTCCCGCGCACGTCCGGCGTCTCGGGCGCCTGACTCTCTCCGGAGCCGCAGGCCAGGGTGAGAGAGCAGACCAGGACCAGCGAGAGGCGGGGGAGGGTGGCGGGGACGGCGGGTATCTCGGGCATGGCTCGGTGGTGTTTGGAGTCGGCAGTCGGCGAACCTCGCGGGTAAGGCCACGCGGCGTCCGCGTCACGGCGCGGCGTCCCTGGCGCCGGGGAGCGGACCTCGACAGAACGTAAGCCTGCGCGACGATGAACAGATCGTCCAGTGCAGGTCCCGGCCCCCTGCTCGTTCGCATTTCGGCGCTCCGGTCAGCTTGCCGGTCGTCGCCGTCCCCGGGAGATTGGCCCAGAGTGGTCGCCCCCTCCGCCGCCGCCGCAACAGGAGGCCCGCCGATGAGCCATCTCCGCCCCGTCTCCTTCGCCACCGGTGTTCCCGTCGCCGTCGCCCTCGCCCTCCTGGTCGCCGCGCCCGCGCCGGCCCAGGACGCCGATGTCCGCCGCACGGCCATCGCCGAGGCCGACGCCCTGGGTACCACCGTGCACGACATGTCCATGACCTTGTGGGAGTACGCCGAGACGGCGCTGGAGGAAGAGCAGTCCTCCGACCACCTGATCCGGCGCCTCCAGGAGGCGGGCTTCGAGGTGGAGGAGGGTGTGGCGGGGATGCCCACGGCCTTCGTGGCCGAGTGGACCCGGGGCTCCGGCGGCCCGAAGGTCGGCATCCTGGCCGAATACGACGCCCTCCCGGGCGTGGGCAACGCCCCGGTGCCCGATCAGCAGAGCCGCGAGGACGGCGTCTCCAGCGGACACGGCTGCGGCCACAACCTCTTCGGCGCCGGGTCCGTGGCCGCCGGTATCGCCCTCAAGCGGACCATGCAGGAGGAGGGGGTCGACGGTACCGTCCGCGTATACGGCACGCCCGCCGAGGAGACCCTCATCGGCAAGGTGTACATGGCCCGGGAGGGGCTCTTCGACGACCTGGACGCCGCCCTCACCTGGCACCCGAGTACGAACACCGAGGTGAGCAACAGCACCAGCCTGGCCATGAACAACTTCAGGGTCAGCTTCTCCGGCCAGGCGGCCCACGGGGCGTCGGACCCCTGGAACGGACGGAGCGCGCTGGACGCCGTGGAGCTCACCACCCACGGCATCAACCTTATGCGGGAGCACGTGCGGCCCACGGCTCGCATCCACTACGTCGTGGAGAACGGCGGCGACGTCCCGAACGTGGTGCCCGAGCAGGCGGGCATCTGGGGCTTCGTCCGCGACACGGCGCGGTCCGCCGTTGACGCCCACTACAGATGGATCGAGAACATCGCCCGCGGCGCGGCCCGGGGGACCCGCACCGAAGCCGAGGTCACCCTCGTCACCGGCGTGCATGCCACACTGCTGAATCGCCCGCTGCAGGAGGCCGTCCAGGCCAATCTCGAGAGGGTGGGGACGCCAGACTATCCGGACTCCTTCCACCGCTTCGCCGAGGAGATGCAGGCGGGCCTGGAGATCGAGCAGGAGGGGCTGGACACCGAGGTCGAGCCCCTGGACCAGGAGCCCGGCGCCGGCGGCGGGGGCTCGACCGACGTGGCCGAGGTGAGCCGCATCACACCCACGGTGAGCTTCAGCGTCACCTCGGCGCCGGCCGGCGTGCCGTGGCACAGCTGGGCGACTAGCGCCGCCCATGGTCGCGACGGGGCCACGCTGGCCGCCGAGACGGCGGCCAAGGTGATCGCCGCCACCGGCGCGGATCTGCTGACCAGCCCGGACCTGCGGGAGGAGGCCCGGTCCCGCTTCGAGGAGGCCATGGGCGGGGAGGAGTACGAGTCGCCGCTGCCGCCCGGGCAGGAGCCGCCGGTGGGCGGGGGGGAATAATCGGGGAGGCGATTGCCCGCCGGGGCCCATGCCTCCCGGCCCCGGAGCTGGATCTCTGCCTCCCGGCCGCGCTCGGAGCCGTCCGGCTGCTCGCAGCTCGGGCTGTCGACCGGCACCGTCTCCAGCCGTCTCCACCACGCCCGGCAGGAGCTCCGCGACGTGCTGGAGGAGCGAGGGTTCACCGTGGAGGACGTGACGACGTGATGGGCCAGAGCTGACATCCGGACGAGGAGCTGAGCGCCTGTGCCGACGGCGAGCTGCCGGCCTCCGAGGCCGGCTCGGTGGAGGCGCGGTGACGCGTCGGCTTCCGAGAGGGGATCCACCTCGGCCCACCGGCGTATATGACATTAGCGGCTTCACAGAGGGGCCCTCGGGCCCTGTCGCAGCCACACGGCCGGGAGGAGAACCATGCGCTGGCCCGCCCGCCTCGTCTCGACGACGTCCGCCCTCCTGTTGATGGCGTGCGCCTCCTCGCCGCCGGTGCCGCCGCCCGACGCTCCCGCGGAACCCGGGGTCCCCCGGCCGCCGGAGGTCCAGGTCCAGGTGGCCGGGCCGCAGCTGTCCCCCGTGTCCCCGATCCCGTGGCGGGTGCCCCGTCCGCAGCTCGAGGTGCACGTGCGGACCCCGGAGGCGGCCGTGCGGGAGCGGGTCCGGGAAAACGGCGCCGTGAGCGAGGTCGAGGTGGCCCGCAAGCGGCTCCAGGGAGCCTGGAGCTTCGTGTACGGTGAGACCATCGGGATGGCCATCTTCGACGACTCCGGGACCCTGGTGCTGCAGGCCCTCGGCGGCGACCGGGTGTCCCTCACCTTCAGGGTGCTGCGCGCGCCGGGCGGCGGAGCCGAGGCGGGGAGGCTGCAGCTCCGGCTCGCGTCGGACAGCGCCTCGACGGGCTCGGAATCGAGCCCGGGTGCCGGCGAGTCACTCCGACGCTTCCGGGCCCTGTTCAAGTGGCGCTCAGCCGGGCAGGTGGACCTGCAGGTCCCCGCGGCCGGTGAGCGGTGGCCCCGGGAATTCAGCCGCGATCGCTACCGGCTCTTCCGGGACGTAGAGGAGGCCATCCGCTTCCTGGAGCGCCGCGAGCGCAGGAAGTCCGACGCACCGGATCTCTACAGGGGGGACTGACGCCGCACGAGGCGCAGGGATCGGAGAAGGGGCGCGGGGCGCCGAGATCGTCCGGGCCTTCGCCGTCCGGGCGCCGGACGGGGCGGGGACGGCCGACGGCCGCGGAACCCGATCAGGAGCCTCCGGTTTCGCGCGTACCGAAGCGGTAGGTCATCCCGACGGTGAACTCGCCCGTGGTTCCCGTCCACGGATCCACGCTCCGGACCCGGATCTCCGGCCGCACGAGCCACCGCGGCCGGATGCGAATACGGAAGCCACCGCCGGCGTGGAGCGTGAGATCGGTGTCGCCCCGCCCCTCCGGCACGAAGCTCAGGCCGAACCCGCCGCCCGCGTAGACCCGGAAGTCCCGGCCGCCGGCGTCGAAATACAGCGCGGCAGAGGGAAAGACGTGGGTCACGTGCCGGCCGGCCTCGGGCTCGTACCGGAGAATGCGGCTGCCCACCTCGGCCAGCGACAGCCCTCCCACCGGGGCCGACAGCTCTGCCGCGGCCACCCAGCCCGTCCCCACGCCGGAGAGATCGTAGGGCGCCAGCCCGCCGCCCACGGTGAGGGCCGGGCTCCGCTGGGCGGCGGCCGGCCCGGGCGCCGCCAGGAGGATGGCCGTCAGGAGGACGACCGCCAGGAGGGGCGAGGGCGGGCATGGCCCGTCCCGTGCCGCGTCGGTCCCGAAACGTTCGGGTCGCACGGCTCTCAGCCCCCCTCGGGACCCGGAGCCTCCTCCAGGGCCGGGCTGAACTCGCCGCTGGCGGGGTCCAGGACGTCGACCTCGCCGCGGCCGATCCGGTAGTGCCACCCGTGCACGCGGAGCCGGTCTCCGGCCACGGCTTCCCGCACCGCAGCGTGCTCCTCGAGGCGATCGATCTGGAGCTTCACCGATTGCCGCTCGGCCTCCCGGAGAAGCTTCCGATCGACGCCGGGCGCCGCATCGGCGTGCTCCTCGCCGTCCCCCCGAACTCGGGCCAGGGCCTGCTCCGCGGCCGGGCGGGCGTGCTCCACCCAGCGGCCGAGCTCCGGAGTGTCGGCCTCGGGCGGCTCGAAGAGCGCCCGGACGGCGCCGCAGCGGGAGTGCCCGCAGACCACGAGGTCCGGGACCTCCAGGATCCGAACCGCGTACTCCACCGCCGCTGCCACCGAGGGGTCGGTACCGCGGGGCGGCACCAGCCCGCCCACGTTTCGGAGCACGAAGAGCTCGCCCGGGTCCGCGTCCGCCAGGAGGTCGGGCATAACCCGAGAGTCCGAGCACGCGATGAAGAGCGTGTGCGGGGTCTGTCCCTCCTCGGCCAGGCGGCGGAAGCGCTCCTCGAGGCGTCGATCGTTCTCGGACGTGAACTTCTCCAACCCGTCACGGAGCGGTCGGCTCAACTCGCTCATGGTACTCCTCCTCCGTCCTCCTCCGGGGAGCTCTCGTGGCGGCCCGGGACGGGACGACCCGGGCAGGGGGCATGGTGGCCCCGCGCCGAGCGCGAGACAAGAAGGATCCGAGAGGGAAAGGGAAGAGGCAGAGAGGGGCGTTCCGCTGGACGAGACCCGGGCCGTCGTATACCCTCGCTCACGGTTCGCCGGACGGCAGCCCTCCAGAAGCAGGTACCCAGGATGAAACGTTTACTCGCGATCGGCGTCTCGATCGTGTTCGCCATCGGCACTGCGGCGTGCGGGGGCGGCGACGACGCCGGCCAGCAGCAGAGCGCCGCCACGGGCCAGAAAGCCGCTGCGTCAGGGCCCGGGGTGGAGGTCAGCGACTCGGATCTCCGCTCGTTCATTCGGGCGTCCCTGGAGCTCGAGTCGTTCCGCGAGCAGATGCGCTCCCGCATGCAGGAGGCCTCGGGCCAGGAAGAGGGGCAGAAGGTCCGCAAGCAGCTCATGCAGGAGCGGGACTCGATCATCGAGGCCGCGGGTCTTTCCGACAGGGCTCGGTACGACACCATCATGGAGGCCATCAAGAGCAATGAGCGTCTCCGGAAGCGCTACCAGAGCTTCCGTGACTCCATGGACACCGACTCCGCGGCGACGGACACGACCGCGTAGTCGATCGCGCACGGCGCCGCCGCCGGCCCCGAGCGGGGCGGGGGGGCGACGCGCTCCCGGCGGCGTCTGGGAACGGTGGCAGAGCGCGGACGGAC
>CAZFDK010000007.1:0-36662 GCA_964518305.1 uncultured Gemmatimonadota bacterium
GGAGTGCCCGGTGGAGGCCATCTACCCGGACGACGAGGTTCCCGAGGAGTACGAGCAGTTCGTCGCCAGCAACTACGAGGCGTTCGATGTCCCGCCGCCCTGACGCGAGACCGCAGGGGGAGGGCGAGGTGGACGAGCTGGGCGAGGCCGAGCTGGCGGCCTTCGCCCGGCGTGGAAGCCGGCGGAAGCGGAGGGCGGCATTCCGGGAGCTGCACGACCGTCACGCTACGTATCTGAAGGACTACCTGAAGCATCGTCTCCGGTTCGGCCGCGCCGCGGCCCGGGACCTGGCCGCCGACGCCTGGCGGCGGGCGTGGATCCACTTCCACCGCTTCGAGCCCGATCTCGCGAGGTTCCGGACCTGGCTCACGACCATCGCCGAGAACCTGGCGAAGAACTGGCGCCGAGACCGGGACCGGGATCCGCAGATAACCTTCTCGCAGCTGGCCCCTGGACGCGACGAGGACGAGCCACAGCTGGAGTGGGAAGATTCCGATGCGCACCCGGACCGACGGGCCCGTCGGCGGGAGCTGCGGCGCGTGGTCGCCGAGGCGGCGGACGAGCTGTCGCCGCGCTACCGGAGCGTGCTCAGACTGCGGGAGCGGCAGGGGCTGGCGTACGCGGACATCGTCGAGGAGACCGGTCTCCCGCTCGGCACCGTGAAGTCGCGTATCTACCGGGCCCGCAGGCAGCTGCGGGCACGCCTGGCCGATCGCCTCGCTGAGCGGCCGCGCCTCCTACCCGAGAGTCTGCTCCCTCTCGGTCGCCGTGATGCTTCCTGAGCGATCCCTGAGCGGTCCGATCGACTCAGCAGCGCCGTAACCGCCGGGCGACTGGAACGGCTCGGTACCAGTCGGACGGCCCTCCCGCGCCAGCGCTAGCCGTCGAAGCCGCGACGGAATAGGGCGAACGGCCACCTGTTCGGGGCTCGCTCCCGAGCCCGACCCTTGAGCGCGGCATCGGTTTTCCACTCCTTGCAGGGTACTCTGACCGACCGCTCGTCACGGAATAGACGAGCTGCCGGCCTCGCGAAGCCGCGAAACCATCGCTACAAGTGGTCGATCCGTTGTCAGGCAGGGCACGAGCAATGAGGCTGAAGCGCGACATGCACCGCCTGTCCGCACCGAGCCTACGGAGGACGGTCTGATGCGACGACCCTCCTGGTGGCCACGCTCGTGGTGGCCCGGCGGCGGGGAAGCCGAGGAGCGGCCGGACGTGACGCCGCCGGTGCCTCGCCCGGGGACGGACTCGGCCGAGCGTCCGACTCCGGGCGAGGGCTGGACCTCGCTCCTGGGCCTGCTGCGCGAGACGCTGCAGTGCGGCCGGGCGACGCTGTGGCGCCTCACCAGCGGCGGCGCGGAGTGGCGCGTGGTGGCCGAGGTCACCGGCTCCGGCTGGGGCGGGGCGTCCGCGCGCTCGGTGGACGCGCCCGGGCATCCCTTCACCTGGTCCCTGAAGGAGGATCTGGAGCTGCAGCTCCCGGCGGACCGGCTGGGAGACGCGGCGGGCCCGGACGGCTGGGCCCTCGTGGCCCCGGTCCGCTCCTTCGGCCTCTGCGTCTGCCTCTGGTTCTCCTCCTCCCCGCGGCCGGCCGCCCGGGAAGCCCTGGACGCCGTTCGCCGGCACACGGCCTGGTGCGCATGGAGCGAGTCCCGGAGCGGGACTCCTCCGCGGGACACCGACCGCGGCGGTGGAGGCGGCGCCGGTGAGGCCCACGGATCGGGACGTGAATCCGCCGAACCTTTCGGCGAAGGCCGGGTATAGCCTCCCGACACGGAGCGGACCCGGCCCGTGAGGGACGGTGGCCGCGGCCCGATCGACCGGGCCCGGCACTCGCTGCGTGGATGTTTCACAATCAGGGGGCGATCTGGCATCGACGTGTGCGCCGGATGTCGTGGTAGTCGTGCCGAGGTCCTGGATCCTCGTAAAACACCGGGAAAAGCTTTACCTGCCAACGACAACATGGCACTGGCTGCGTAACCAACGCGTAGTCCGTCTCGCGATTTGCCCGGCCCGAGGCGGGTCGTGAGACGACGCTGAATCGGGCTGGCCAGTCGGGACTGCTGTGGATCCCGCTGGTGAGACTCTTCCGCAGCTAGCCGCCGCGGGTCGTCTGTGGACCCTGTGTCGGCGATACAACTCAACCGCAGACTACGCACGTAGAATCCACGCCAGAAGGGTACGCGGACGCGGGTTCGATTCCCGCCGCCTCCACTCGTCCGCAGCGTCGCCCGGTCACGGGGGACGCTGCGGATTTTTTATTGACACCGACGGATCCTGTTGATTCGAATCCCCCGTTCAACGAGTCGGAGGATCGGATGCTGGAAGACCTTATCGAGAAACTGAACACGGAGGCCGAGGAGCTTCAGCACGAGCTGAACAACGAGCTGCCCGAGGAGATCGAGAAGGCCGTCGCCCAGGGCGACATCAGCGAGAACTCCGAGTTCGAGGCGGCCCGGGACCGGCAGCAGCTCGTCCAGGCGAAGCTCCAGCAGATCGCGCGCAGGCTTTCCGAGCTGAAGGAGATCGACGAGCAGGAGGTCCCCGAGGACCGGGTGGGCTTCGGCTCCCGCGTCACCGTCCGGGACGTCGAGGACGGGACCGAGGAAGAGTTCAAGCTCGCCTTCGGGGACGACATCGACTTCGAGAACTCCGAGATCTCCATGGAGTCGCCGATCGGCCAGGCGCTGCTCGGCAGGGAGGTGGGGGAGGAGGTGTCCGTGCGCCTGCCGAACGGGCGCGTGAACTACGAGATCGTGGATCTCATGACCCTCCCGCAGATGGCCGAGGAAGGAAAGCTGGTCGACCCCGAGTCAGAGGACAGCTGACCCTGATCCCCCTCCGGCGACAGGGGAGGCTGTTCACGGAACGCTTCGGGAGACGGCGCTTCAGAAGACACTGACGGGCGGGATGAAGCGCCGCGGATTCTGCCGCATCTCCGACAGAGCGGCGTTCAGATCGACCAGGGTCCGGAGCAGCTCGTCGTAGACGGAGTCCTGCGTCACCAGACGCCCCGCCGTACCCTCTCCGGCCACGATTCGCTGGAGCAGGGAGTCGGCGCGATCGGCGGCGCCGGCCACCGACCGGTAGAGCGAGTCGCTGGCCACCATCCGCCCCAGCGATCCCTCCCCCCGGCTCACCCGGGCCGTGATGGTATCCAGCGAGGCCGCCGACGCCACCATCCGCCGGTAGAGCGCGTCGTCGTGCAGGAGCTGGCTCAGCGTGCCGCCCTCCCCGCGGTTGACGGCCGTGAGGGTCGAGTCCAGGCTGCCGCTCAGGCTGACCAGCCGGCGGTAGAGCGTCGGATCCAGGAGCAGGCGACCCGCGGTGCCCTCGCCGCGGGCCATGCGCTCGGTCAGGCTCGACAGGTCCCGGGTGATGTTCGTCAGCTCGCTCACCGCTCCGGAGGCCTCGCTCAGGACCTGCTGGTAGTCAAGCGGCTCCACGGAATTCAGGGTGTCGCCCGGCGAGAGCCGCGGCGAATCGAGGCTTCCGGGTGAGATGTTGATGAGCCGGTCGCCCAGCAGTCCCTGGGTCTGGATGTGAGCGCGTGAGTCGGCCCGGATCTGGGAGGCCACGTCCCGGTTCACCGCCAGGGTCACGGCCACGGCTCCTCCTTCCTCCGACCGATCCTCCGGGGGGATGAGGTCCACCCGGGAGACCTGGCCCACGTTCTGTCCGGCCAGCTGGACGGCGGCCCCCGGTGCCAGGCCGGAGGCGGAGTTCATGAGCGTGACGAGCCGGAAGCGCTCCCCGAAGACGTTGCCCGTGGACCCTACGAAGAAAACGCCCGCGGCGAGCACGACCAGGGCGGCCATGACCAGAAGACCCACCCGCGCTTCCTCCCACGTGAGAGGCGTGGAGCGTCTCACGCCGTCACCTCCCCGACCGATCGGCGGTCACTCATGTGAAGAGCGCCTCCCCCAGAAATTCCCGTACATATTCGTCCTCCGACTCCTTAATCTCTTCCGGGGTACCGACGAACACGAGGCGCCCCTCGTGGAGCAGGGCGACCCGGTCCGCCGTGTGCAGCGCCGATCGGATGTCGTGCGTCACGACGATCGCACTTACCCCCAGTTCCTCGCGAAGTTTGACGATCAGCTCGTTGATGGTCCGGGTGGTGATGGGGTCCAGGCCGCCGGTGGGCTCGTCGAAGAGGAGCATGTCGGGGCGGGAGACGATGGCCCGCGCGATGGCGACGCGCTTCTGCATGCCGCCGGAGAGCTCCGCCGGCAGCTGGTGCTCCACCTGCTCCGCATCCAGGTCGACGATCCGGAGCGTCTCGTGCACCCGCTCCCGGATCTCCGATTCCGGCAGATCCGTGTACTCCCGCAGCGGGAAAGCCACGTTCTCCAGCACGCTCATCGAGTCGAAGAGCGCCGATCCCTGGTAGACCATCCCGATGTCCCGGCGCAGCCGGAGGATGTTCTCGAAGGAGCACCGGCTCAGCGGATAGCCCTCGACCCAGATCTCGCCCTCGTCCGGCTCCACCAGGGCGAGAACCAGGCGCAGCAGGGTGGTCTTGCCGCTCCCCGAGGCGCCGAGGATGGCGAGGCTCTCGCCCCGGGCCAGTTCGAAGCTCGCGCCGTCCAGGATCCTTCGCCCGCCCAGAGAGAGGACGACGTCCTCCGCGCGGACTATGGGTTCGGCGTCGTTCCTCTCGGTGTCGGTCATTCGACGAGCAGGGTGATGAGCACCTGGGTGAGGAAGTAGTCGGTGGCGAGGATGAGCACCGAGGACGTGACCACGGCCTTCGTGGCCGAGCGCCCAACGCCCTCGGTGCCGCCGCGCGTCCTCAGCCCGTAATAGCAGGCCGTCAGGGCCATGATCCCTCCGAAGGCCACCGGCTTGACGAGTCCCTGGACGAAATCGATCGGAATGTAGCGGAAGACGAACCCGGTCTGGGCCAGGGTGGCCCATACCGACTGCAGGTACAGGGTCGCCGAGAGGTCGAACTTGACTACGGCGATGAGGAGCCCGCCCACGACCGACACCAGGTCGGTGACGACGGTGAGGATGGGCATCATGATCACGCCGGCCAGAATGCGCGGCACGACCAGCCTGCGGATCGGGTTGACGCCCATGGTCTCCAGGGCGTCCACCTGCTCGGTGACCTCCATGGAGCCCAGCTGAGCGGCCATGCCGGAGCCGGCGCGGCCGGTGACCATGAGTGCCGTGAGCACGGGCCCCAGCTCCCGAACGGTCGTGGCCCCCACGAGTCGTCCGATGTAGATGGTGGCTCCGAATCGCTCCATCTCGACGGCCGATTGCAGGGCCAGCACCATTCCGGTGAAGAGTCCGGTGAGGATCACGATCCACAGCGACGCCACCCCCACGGTGTCCATCTGCTGGAAGAGGTCGTCGATGTAGAACGGCTGGCTGAACGTGGCGCGAATGCCGCGCCACAGCAGCGTTACATACGCATCGGTCCGGACCGCGGCGGCCTTCAGCGACCTCACGATCCACCCGTCGGCTCCGGGCCCATCGCGTTGGGAGGGCTGCTTTGACACGTTCGACCTCAGCCCGCTAGCTTCGCCGCCGGTTTGCGATGTCCCCGGCCGTGCCGCGGTCCCGGGGCATCCGGCAGGAGTGCGGTGGCGCTGCGATCATCCGGGCGGACCGATTGAGCGACAGGAGCGGGGGGCGAGAGCGCGCCCGGGGGGAACGTGGACTCGGCCGGGCACGCGGCGGCAGGGTACGCACGGAAACTGGAGGGCGCAACTGCGGGACTCCACATGAGGGCGACGTGAAGGGGGAGGAGAGCCGGTCGGAGGGGGGCGAGCGCCTCCTCGACGAGCTCGCCTCGTCTTCGGTGCTGGTGGTGGGCGACGCGATGGTCGACCGGTATCTCCGAGGAGACGTGGACCGGATCTCTCCCGAGGCACCGGTGCCCGTGGTCCGTGTGACGGACGTGGACGCCAGCACCGGCGGGGCGGCCAACGTGGCGGCAGGCGTGGCCGCTCTGGGCGCGGAGTGCCGGTTCGTCTCGGCCGTGGGCCGCGACGAAGAGGGGCGGCTGCTCGGGAGGCTTCTCTCCGGACAGAGCGTCGAGAGCGAGGCCCTGCTGACTGTCGACGACCGGGCCACCACTGTGAAGACCCGGGTAATCGGACGGGATCAGCAGATGTTGCGCCTGGACCGGGAGGACCGTTCGAGCCTCCAGGCGGGGGACCGGGAGCGGCTCGAGGAGCACGTCAGCGAGCGGCTCCCGGACGTCGACGCGGTCGCCGTGTCGGACTACGGCAAGGGTCTGCTGGACGGCGGTGTGATACCCCGGGTTCTGCGCGCAGCTCGGGGGGAAGGCGTGCCGGTGGTCGTGGACCCGAGTCCGGCCCGGCTGGACGACTGCGGCGGAGCCACCGTTCTGATGCCGAACGCCCGGGAAGCGGCGCGGGCCGCGGGTGCCCCCGTCTCGGGGGAGTCCGGCCGGGAGCTGGCCCGTCTGCGGAACCGCCTGGGGGTCGAGCACCTGCTCGTCACGCTGGGTAGCGAGGGCATGAGTCTCGTCGGACCGGACGGGAGCGTGGACCGGATCGCCGCCGGACGGGTCGAGGTGTACGACGTCACCGGGGCCGGTGACACCGTCACCGCCGTACTGGCTGCAGCGCTGCCCCGGAGCCGGAGCGTCGCCGAAGCGGCCCGACTCGCGAACCGGGCGGCGGCTCTGGAGGTACAGAAGCTCGGGGCCCGTCCGGTCACCCGGGCGGAGCTCCGGGACGGAGACGCCGCCGGCCCGGGATGACCCGGTGCCGGGTCCGGGGTCGACGAAGCTCGAAGGATTGACGATCAGCACATGCCAACCACGGAGGATGTCATGTCCAGACGAGAGATCTCCACGGACGACGCGCCGGAGGCCATCGGTCCATACTCCCAGGCCATCCTCGCCGACGGGTGGCTCTACACGGCGGGACAGATCGGCCTGGATCCGGAGTCAGGCGAGTTCGTGGAGGGGGGCGTGGAGGAACAGGCCCGTCGCGCCCTGACGAACCTCGAGGCGGTGCTGGAGGAGGCGGGCCTCGGGTTCGGTGATGTGGTGAAGACCACGGTCTTCCTGGCCGACATGGACAACTACGGCGCCGTGAACGAGATCTACGGCGATTACTTCACGCCTCCCTTTCCGGCGCGGTCCGCCGTCGAGGCGGCGACGCTTCCCAGGGACGCGCAGGTCGAGATCGAGCTGGTGGCGAGGGCCGGGGGCTGACGCCCCCGTGCTCCTCGGGGATGCGGGGGCGGATGGCGACTGGTGTCGCCTGCGGCCTTCAAAGCCGTCACGGGGCGTGAGCAGCGTCCCGGGTGGGTTCGATTCCCACACGCTCCCGCCATCCTTCGCCGCCGGCCGGTGAGCGCCTCGTGAGCCCCGCGGGCGGGCCTCTCGGGTGGCGGGGGACGGCGGCCGGCACCGCCGCGCTCCTCCTGCTGTGCGCTGCCGGTCCTCTTCGCGCTCAGGAGGGGGTGGAGGCCGACACGGCCCGGTCGCCGGTGATCGAGGAAGCGCAGGCGGCCGCCGACACGGCCGGCCCGCCGGTCTCCCCGCTGGGGGCCTTTGGCCGCTCGCTGGTTCTCCCCGGCTGGGGCCAGGCCGCCGTCGGACGCCCGGGACGCGGGGCGTTCTACTTCGGAATGGAAGCCGTGAGCATGTTCATGGTCTTTAAGACGCAGGCGAAGCTGGAGGCGGCCCGTGCCGGCGGGGACACGGCGCTGGTGAACGCCCGAACGCAGCAGCGCGAGGACTGGATCGCGCTTTCGGTGTTCTGGGCCCTGTTCAGCGGAGTCGACGCATGGGTCTCCACCCAGTTCTGGGACTACGAGGGGGCGATCACGCCGCCGGAGGAGGGAAGCGCCGGGGCCGCCGTGCGGCTGAGCGTCCCGGTGGGCGGCGGATGAGGGCCGGGACCCGGCTCAGGACCGGCCGGCGTCCCATTCCTCGAGGCGGATTCCCTGCGGAGTGACGAGCCCGTAGCTGAAGCTGTGGATCCAGTCTCCGGGGTTCAGGTAGTGCCGCCCCTTATCGACCTCCCGGAGCTCCGGGCGGTGGGCGTGCCCGAAGACGACCAATTCGAACTCCCGACGCGCCTCCAGGATCTCGACCGCGTGCTCCGAGAGAGCCCGGGCCCGCTCCAGCTCTCCGGTCGGCTCCTCCGACTCTCGCTCCGGCGTCCGTGTCAGCCACCGGACGATGCGGTCGGCCAGGTCCGGATGCAGGGACCGGAAGGCCCGTCTCGCCGGCTCGCTCCTCACGACCTTCTTGAGGAGCCGGTAGCTCCAGTCGTCGTGGGCCAGCCCGTCTCCGTGGGCCAGATAGGTGGTGCGGCCGCCGACCTCGATTACAGCCGGCCCCTCGAGCCACCGGAGGCCCACTTCCTCCTCCAGGAACCCGCCGCCCCAGGCGTCGTGGTTCCCCCCGATCATTCGGATGTCCACGCCGGCGTCCACGACGTCCGCCAGCCCGCGGAGCGCGGCGAAGTGATCACGCAGCACCACCGAGCGGTACTCGAACCAGAAGTCGAACAGGTCGCCGGCGATGACGAGTGCGTCGCCGCGCTCCGCCACGTAGCCGAGGAAGTCGAGGAACCGGGCCTCGCTGTCGGCGGGCACCCCGCCCAGGTGGACGTCGGAGATGACGAAGGTAAGATCGGACATGGCCCGTCCAACGTAGCCGACGGGCGGAGTCGGGAGCCAGCCGAGTGCGGCTTTGACAGGCGCGCTCAGCCCGCCGTAGCGTTACGGCACTCGCCGGGGCCGCCCGCGGCGAGCCCGGTCCGCTGTACAACACGAACTCGTCCCGCCCGAGTGCCATGCCCCGCGCTTCCGACCAGGCCCGACCGCGCCGCGACCGCGACTCCGTCGGGGAGCCCGGCCAGGCGGAAGTCCGGGTCCGGTACGCGGAGACGGACCAGATGGGGCGGGCCTACCACGCCCATTACGTGGTGTGGTGCGAGGTGGCCCGCACGGATCTCATGCGCGGTCTGGGCACGAGCTACGGCGATCTGGAGGAGCGCGGCATCTACCTCCCGGTCTCGGACCTGGAGATCTCTTTCCGGCGCGCCGCCGAGTACGAGGACCGAGTCCGGATCACGACGGAGGTCGAGCGGGTCCGCAGCCGATCCGTCACCTTCGGCTACGAGCTCCACCGTCAGCCGGAGGAAGAGCTCCTGGCCCGTGCCCGGACGGAGCTGGTCTGCGTGAACGCCGATGGTGCGCCTCGCCGGCTTCCCGATCGCGTGCGGCAGGTGCTCCGCGAGCAGGCGCTCGAGTCGCCGTGAGTCGGAGCGAACGATGGGCGAAGAGCATGGTGACCGCGGCCGCCTGCCTGGCGGCGGGAGGGTGTGCCGCGGGGCTTCAGATGGGTCCGCCGCTTCCCGACCCTGGAGCCGCGGCCAGGAAAGCGGCCGAGTTTCCGGTGGAGCGGCGCCCGGCGCTCCTCCGCTTCGAGTGGGAGTATGCCGACGAGCGTGGGAGCGTGCAGGGCGACGGTGCAGCCCGGGCCAACCCGCCGGACAGCCTGCGTGTGGACCTGTTCACCTCCGGGGACGTGAGCCTGGCCGCGGCTCTGGCGTCGGGACGGCTCACCACGTCGGGCCGTATCCAGAACGTGACGCTGCCGTCCGCTCCCTTCCTGTACGCCATGGCCGGCTTCTTCCGTCCCGCAGCGGGCGGACCGGACTCCGCGTTTGAAACGAATCGGGGCCTGCTCTTCCGGTATCGGACGAACGGCGGCCTCCGCCGGGAGTACCTCATCCGTGACGGGCGGCTCCTGCGGCTCGAGGACCGGCGGGACGGGCGCCTGTTGCGCCGGGTGACCGTGGAGTGGGATTCGGCCGGGGCCTGGCCCGTCGCCGCGGAGTACCGAAGTACGGTAACACCGCGCCGCGTCCGCTGGCGGGTCCGCGACGTCGAGCTCCGACCGCAGCCTTTCGATCGAGACATCTATGACCTTCCACGTCAAGCGGCCACCGAACGTCTCCGTCCTCTTCCTGCTGCTAGCCCTGCTCCCGGGCCTCGGAGGCTGCATGTACGGCCTCTCGGGTGGCGGCGGACTGCCGGAGAACGTGCAGACGGTGGCCATCCCGCCGATTCAGAACGAGACGTCCCAGTTCGCCCTGGTGGACGCGTTCACCACCCAGCTCACCGACGCGATGACGGGGCGCCTCGGGGCTCAGCTGGCCGCTGAGAACCAGGCGGACGCGATTGTCAGGGCCACGATCACGGGATACGATGACCAGGCTTTGAACTTCGAGGCGCAGGAAGAACAGGGAGCCCAGGTGTTCCAACGCCGGGTCACCATTCGCGCCTCGGTCGAGATCTACGACGTCGCTCGCGACCGGGCGATCTGGTCTTCCCAGTCGGTGACGGGGGCGGGGGAGTATGCCCCGGAAAGCGAAACCGAGGAGACAGGACGGCGCCTCGCGCTCGAGAACCTGATCCAGAAGATCGTCAACGGCGCTCAGTCACAGTGGTGACCGTGAGGATCGCGGACCACGGCGGAACCGTATCTGTCCCGGACGGGCGACCGGCACGTCGACAAGCGGGCGGAGGAGAGAACGGGTGAGCGCGATGGATCCTCGGAACACCAGCCTACGGAAGCTGGCAGCCTGGGCCACGGGAGCCGCCGTCCTGGCGCTCCTTCTGGGAACGGGTCTGCCGGGCGGGGCGAGCGTGGATGCGGCCACGGCGGCACCCGCTTCGGCGGCCGCCGCGCCGGCGGACGGACCGGCCGCCGGGAGCCGGAAGCAGGAGTCCTCCGGCTCGGAAGGCCACGCGACCTCCAGCGGGCAGAAGGCGGGCGGGGGCCACGGCGCCGCGGCCCAGGAGGGCGAACACGCCTCGTCGGCGGAGCAGGAGGAAGGGGGCGGCGGTCACGGTGGCGGCCCGGACATCCCCCGGATCTTCCTGGTCCTCATCGCGGCGCTCCTCCTGGCCAAGTTCATGGGCGAGGGCTTCGAGCGGGTGGGACAGCCCGCCGTGCTCGGGGAGCTCCTGGCCGGGGTGATCCTCGGTGGGAGCGTGCTGGGGATCATCCCCGGCCCCGAGGCCGGTACCACGCTGGTCCACGTCATGGAGGTACTGGCCGAGATCGGGGTGGCTATCCTCCTATTCGAGATCGGCCTGGAGACGGACCTGAACGAGATGTTCAGGGTCGGCGGCTCGGCCACGGCCGTGGCGCTCCTCGGCGTCCTGCTCCCGGCGGGGCTGGGCTTCGCCTACTGGTACTACTTCGACCCGCAGATCGGCGTCCACCCGGCGGGGGTCGAATTCTGGATGGTCGCCATCTTCGTCGGCGCTACCCTGACGGCGACTTCCGTGGGCATCACGGCCCGGGTGCTGACCGACCTGGACCAGATGCACACGCCCGAGGCGCGGGTGATTATCGGCGCCGCGGTGATCGACGACGTGCTGGGCATCGTCATTCTGAGCGTCGTGGTCGGGCTGGTCTCGGGCGCCACCGTGACGCTGCTCACCGTGGGCCAGAACATCCTCGTGGCCTTCGGGTTCCTGGTGGCCGCGGTGGTGGTGGGCAACTGGGCGGCCCCCTACCTCTTCAACCTGGTGGACCGGATGCGGGTCCGAGGGGTGCTCCTGGTCACCGCCTTCTCGTTCGCCCTGCTGGTGGGCGCGCTGGCGGCCATGGTGGGCTCGGCGATGATCATCGGGGCCTTCGCTGCCGGCATCGTGCTTTCCTCCACCAACCAGTTCGACACCGTCGTGGAGCGGGTGGAGCCGGTGGCCGACATCTTCACCCCCATCTTCTTCGTCTGGGTGGGCGTGCCGGTGAACGTGGACCTCTTCATCCCGGGAACCGAGGACTTCTCCACCGGCGTGCTCGTCGTGGGGGGCATTCTCACGGTGATCGCCATCGTCTCCAAGGTCGTCGCGGGATACTCGGTTCGTGATCCCGAGGTGGACAGCCTGGCCATCGGCGTGGGCATGGTGCCCCGGGGTGAGGTGGGGCTGATCTTCGCCTCCATCGGCCTCTCACAGGCCGTCCTCTCGGGCGCCGTGTACAGCGCCATCCTGATCATGGTGATTCTCTCGACCTTCCTCGTGCCGCCGGTCCTGAAGATCATCTTCGACAAGAAGGTGGAGACGGCTCCGGCCGAGGCGGGGGCGGGCAACGAGATCCCGGAGGTGTGACCACGGGCCCGGACCGGCCCGCGGCTCATCGAAGGCGAACCGAGTCACTCCATGGACGACGCCGCGTCCCCGCCGGCTGACGGTCTCGTGCTCGGTACGCGCGGATCCCGGCTGGCTCTCTGGCAGGCGAACCGCGTGGCGGACCTCCTCCGCCAGCGCTGGCCCGGGCTCCAGGCCGACGTCCGGACCATCGACACCCGCGGCGACCGCCGCCCCGACGTCTCGATCCCCGAGCTCGGCGGCAAGGGAGTGTTCACCGCGGAGCTCGAAGCGGCCCTCCTCCAGGGCGAGGTGGACCTGGCGGTCCATTCGCTCAAGGACCTGCCCACGGAGCTCCCCGAGGGACTGGCGACCGTCGGGGTGCCGGAGCGTGCCGACGCCCGGGACGTACTGGTGTGGCCCGGCGGGAACGGGGGCGTAGACGAGCTGCCGAAGGGAAGCGTCGTCGGAACCTCCTCGCTCCGCCGGCAGGCGCAGCTCCTGGCCCGGAGGCCCGGCTGCTCCGTGGAGCCGATACGCGGCAACGTGGACACGAGGGTGGAGAAGGCTCGCGGAGACGACTACGACGCGGTGATCCTGGCGGCGGCGGGCCTCCAGCGGTTGGAGCTCGAGGCAGCCGTCACCGCGTACCTCGAACCTCCGGAGTGGCTGCCGGCACCCGCGCAGGGAGCGCTGGGCCTCGAGGGACGGTCGGAAGACGGGACGACGCGGAGGATCGTGGCCGCCGTGGAGGACCCGGGCGTGTCTGCCGAAGTCACGGCCGAGCGGGCCTTCCTGTCCGAGGTGGAGGGGGGATGCCGCGTGCCCATCGGGGCCCGCGCGAGCCGCGACGGAGGCGATCTCCGCCTGGACGCGACGGTCCTGTCGCCGGACGGGGAGCGCGAGATTCGGGAGTCGACCACGGGAGACGCCGATCGGGCCGAGGGTGTCGGCAGGGAGCTGGGGCGCCGGATGCTCGAGCTGGGGGCCGACGAGATCCTGGCCGAGCTGGACCGGGAGCCCTGGTGACTCCGAGTCGCGGAGACGGTGGAGAAGTCGCCGCCCCGGTCCTGACGCGGGAAGAGGCGGTCCGGCGCTTCGGCGGGGCCGGAGCAGAGACCGTGGTCTTCACCAACGGCGTCTTCGACCTCCTGCACCCGGGCCACGTACACTGCCTGGAGCGCGCCTCGGCCCTGGGCGATCGGCTCGTGGTGGCCGTGAACGGAGACTCGTCGGCGCGGACGGTCAAGGGCCCGGGCAGGCCCGTGCAGCCCGCGGCCGACCGGGCGACCGTGGTGGCCTGCCTGCGGCCGGTGGACGCGGTGACGGTCTTCGACGAGGAGACCCCGCTGGAGCTGATCCGGGCGCTGGTGCCGGACGTGCTGGTGAAGGGGGATGACTACCGCGAAGAGGAGGTGGTCGGTGCTGGGGAGGTGAGGGCGGCCGGTGGCAGGGTCGAGCTGGTACCGCGCCTGGAGGGCCGCTCGACGTCGCGTCTGCTCCGGAGCGCGGCCGAGGCCGTGGAGCAGCAGGACGGCGTGGGCGGAGGACGAGGGGCGCCGGCGGAGGCCGGGAGTCACGAACCGGGGAGCGGCCAGGAAGGAGTCCAGGTGGAGCTGCATCCGGAGCTCGGCCCCGATGAGCCGGGGGACCCGGTGCCGGACGGCCGTGAGGTCCTGGTGGCCACCAGGAGTCCGCACAAGCTGCAGGAGATCCGCGAACTCCTGTCGGACTCGCCGTACGAAGTCGTGTCGCTGGAGGAACTCGGCGAGGAGGAGAGGGCCGAGGAGGAGCAGATCGAGCGCTTCGACTCCTTCGAAGAGAACGCGCTCGCCAAGGCCCGCTACTTCCACGCCCGCACCGGACGCTTCACGATGGCCGACGACTCCGGCCTCTGCGTGGACGCCCTGGACGGGAGACCGGGCGTCCACACGAAGCGCTTCGCACCGGAGCAGCTGGCCCGGCGCTGGGGGCGAGCCGAGGCCAACAACCGATATCTCCTGGAGAAGCTCCACGGCGTGCCCGATGAGGAGCGCACGGCACGCTACCGGTGCGCGATCGCGGCCTATGACGGCTCCCGGTCTTTGATCTGGACGGGCAGGGTGGAGGGACGGATCGCCGGGGATCCGCGGGGCACCGGTGGCTTCGGCTACGACCCGCTGTTCATCGTCCCGGAGTACGGGAAGACCTTCGCCGAGCTCCCGGCGGAGGTGAAGAACTCCATGAGCCACAGGGCACGGGCGCTGGAGCAGGTCCGACGCTGGTTCCGGAAGCTGTCGAATCGGGAGGCCTAGTCGCGGTCCCGAGCGGTCTCCGGAGCTAGCCCTCGATGTCGCGCGGGACTCCGGGTCCGGGCTCCCGGCGCAGGACGGTCCTGAGACGGGCCAGATACACCAGCAGGCCGAGGGCCGACGGGCCGGCCAGGAGGGCTACCGCGATGTTCGCCCAGCCGCCGCCGGCGAGGAAGGCATCGAATCGCCATGCCGCCAGTGCGGCGAGGCCGAGGGTGAGGGCCGTGGTGACGAGCGTGTGGAAGCGGACCAGGGACACGTTGGACGTCCGTACCGTCGAGGGATGAGTCGCGGTCGAAGACAGAGAATACAGGCATGGTCCGTGCCGATGACTGGAGGCGGCAGCGGCCCTCGACGCTATCCCGCCCCCGCGTGTCGACGCGTCCGACGCGAGCCGCGGTGAGGCGAGGTGAGCTCCGGCGTGGAAGGTGGGCGGCTGCCGGCGTAGGTTCCGTGCTCCGCCATCGTCCGTCCCGGCGAGCTTCGAACACGAGCACCAGAGCAGGAAGTAGTGCGTCAAGAGACTCGAACAGACGGGGACCAGCGCGGCGGCAACGGGAGGCCCTCCCGGCTCGTGGAGCGGGTCTCCAATTTCCTGACGCTCACCAAGCCGAGCATCACGGGCCTCGTGCTGATCACGACGGCCGCGGGCTTCGTGACGGCGAGCACGGCCGGCGTCGATCCTGTCCTGCTCCTGCACGCTCTGGTCGGCACCGCGCTCCTCTCCGGCGGCACCAACGCCTTCAACCAGATCCTGGAGCGGGAGCACGACGCCCGCATGCCCCGAACCCGGGACCGTCCGCTGCCGGCCGGGGAGATGGGCGTGCTGGAGGCCTCCGCGTTCGCGGTCGCCCTGGTGCTGGGAGGAACCGCCTATCTGCTGGCGGCCGTGAACGGCCTCACCGCGCTGCTTGGATTCCTGACTGCCGCTTCCTACGTGCTCGTGTACACTCCGCTGAAGCGGGTGTCGTCGCTGTCGGCCCTGGTGGGATCCGTACCGGGCGCGCTGCCCATCCTGGGAGGATGGACCGCCGCGCGCGGGACGCTGGACGCCGGCGGATGGGTGCTCTTCGCCGTGGTCTTCCTCTGGCAGCTTCCCCACCTGCTGGGGTTGGAGTGGCTGTGCCGGGAGGAGTACCGGGAGGCGGGCTTTCGGGTGCTGGCGGCCGAGGACGCCAGCGGACGTCGGAGTTCAGCTCGATCGGTAGCCTACACGCTGGCCCTGCTTCCGGTCAGCCTGCTGCCCCTGCCGCTGGGCCTGGCGGGAAACGCCTACGCCGCCGTGGCGGCGGGCCTCGGGCTGCTCTACGTGGGGAGCGCGGCGCGCTTCGCCCTCCGGCTGGACGAGGACGGGGCCCGGGGGGTTTTTATGGTCTCTCTTCTCTATCTGCCCCTGCTGCTGGCCGTGCTGGTGCTCAACGGCTCGGCGCTGGACGTGATCGGACCCGCGGCCACGGAGCTGGCGGGTCTCGTGGCCAGCGGCATTCTGCCGCCGGCCTGAGCCGACACCGGGCGGCCGGGAGGCATCAGCCTCCGGCCAGACCGATCCAGTCGTCGGCCTCCATGCGCTTGCCGGCGAAGAAGGGTCCGAACTCGGCGTAGATGGCGCTGGCCTCGTCGTACCGCATCTCCGTGACGAGAGTCTTGAACTCCAGCGGGTCGTCGCTGAACAGCGTGACGCCCCACTCCCAGTCGTCGAAGCCCACCGAGCCGGAGATGATCTGGGAGACCCGTCCGGCGTAGCGGCGTCCGATGCGGCCGTGCTCCGCCATCAGCTGCTCGCGCTCCTCGAGGGGCAGACGATACCAGTTCTGGTCGGGCTGCCGTCGCTTGTCCATGGGATAGAAGGAGACATAGGGCATGTCCTCGGGCTGCCGCGGCTTGAGCCGGTGCTCCACGTAGCTGCTCTCCGCGGCCCCCTCGACGGCCTCCTCCATGCGCCGGTTCCACTCGTCCGAGTGCCGCTCCACGCCCTCCTCCTGGAGCTGGTTCACCAGCTCCGTGGTGAGGGAGTACTGGCCGAGCTCCACCACCGAGACGTAGTCGTAAGAGGGCGTCAGATAGTCGCTGAGGGCCGTGAGCGCCACGCTCCGCTCGGCGCCCGCGAGCCCCTCGAGGTCTGGGCGGAAGTGCATGAGCAGGACGTCGCTGTCGCCGCCGACGATGCGGTAGGCGCCGGACCAGCCTTCGTCGCCCAGGTCGGCGTGCTCCTCGAGAAAGGTGGCCATCTCCTCCTCCTGATCGCGCCTCTCTCCGGCGTCGAGACGCTTGTACGGAGCCCAGTCGAGGCGGAAGAACTGGTGCAGGACGTACCAGCCGTCGAGGGTGAGGGCGGGAAGGCGCGGTTTCATGTTCGGCCAGGTGCTGGGAGTGCTCGTCTCGGTCGAGAGACCCGGGCCGCCTGTCGAACCGGCGGCCGGGATGCACCGCGGCGCGGTCACGCGGCGACGGGACGGCAAGCTTATTCGTCCGCGCCGGGAGGGCAACGGGGAAGTGGAGCGTGACGACGGCGGCGGGGTGTAGTATCCTTGTACTGAATGCGGTCATGGAGGCCGTGCTTCTCCTCGGGGCGTGGCGCAGTCAGGTAGCGCACCAGCTTTGGGAGCTGGGGGTCCCCGGTTCGAATCCGGGCGCCCCGACTGTTTCGGCGGATGTTGGGGCTTCACCTCTGACAGCGAGCCTGCTTCTTCTCCTCCGCGAGGCGGGGTCCGCCGCCGGCACCCTCCTCCGTGCGATGGTCGGGCTCGGGGCCAGTGCCCGTTTCCACACCGGCAAGGCGCCCCGGCTCTCCAGCGATTCGCCGGTGGTCGCCGAGGTGGTGGAGCGGGAGGAGAACATCCAGGAGGTGCTGCCCCGGCTCCATTTTGCGTGTCCTCCTGACGCCCGGTCCGCCGGGCCGCCGCTCCTCTGAGATCTGACAAGCTCGAGGTCGGGCGAGGAGCCATACTTCGTGTATCGGCGTGGACCGGCCGTCACGTGATTCAACGCTGCTGCGGTCCAGCGATAGAGGAAGTGACGCGGGACAGAAGACGTGGAATCTCCCCGCGACCTGAAGCAGCGACCTCTCGATTCGACGACAGGAGCTACGGATGCTACGACGGACGCGATGGATCGTACTGCTCGCGCTGGGCGGCGCCCTCCTCCTGGGTGGGCCATCCGCGGCCTTCGCCCAGGGCACCGGGGCAAGCCCTCTCGAAGTGGACAGTCTGGCCGCGGAGATGGAGCTCGACGCGGAGGGCCGCGCGCAGCTCGAGGAGATCGGGGCGCTTATGGGCCGAATGACCGCCCTTCGGCGCCGGGTCATGGAGGCGCGTTCCGAGATGAAGGATGCCATGCAGACCCTCCACGAGCGACTCTCTCCCGAGGCGAGGAAGGAGCTCATGCGGGCGATGCACCGGACCATGCGCTCGGCCCATGGAGGTCGGCGCGAGGAGCGCGCTGGTCACGGCGGTCGCGGGAACGAAG
The DNA here is from genome assembly GCA_964518305.1 of uncultured Gemmatimonadota bacterium. Lineage (GTDB taxonomy): Bacteria > Gemmatimonadota > Gemmatimonadetes > Palauibacterales > Palauibacteraceae > Caribbeanibacter. The sequence goes on from CAZFDK010000007.1 coordinate 17,868, forward strand.
GCCCGGGCATGCACGCCGACTCCGCGATGCACGGGGAGCAGTCCGGGCATTCCGGATCCGGGTCGGAAGCTCACGGGCACCACGGCGCCGGGCACGGCTCCGGCGAGATGCACGGCGAGGGACCGGGAATGCAGCGGCCCTGTCCGATGATGGGTGGACATGGTGACGCCGCCGCCCGGGACACGACGTCGTAGGGCGGATCCCGACGGACTACGCTTGGCGACCCGACCGGCGGTCGGATACAGAACGATTCCGGTCCGGCCGGAGCGATCTGCGGGCTTGCTGCTGAAGGAGGAGGATGCCGCCGAGTGTCTCTGGGGGGACGGATCCTCCCGCGCCCGAAGCCGACGCCGGGGAGGAGCCGGAGGACGCGGTCCTGGCGCGGCGCGTCCAGCGTGGGGACCGAAATGCGTTCGCTCGCCTGGTGCGACGCTACCTGCGGCCCGTCCACGCGGTGGCGTCCTCGTTCCTCTCGCAGGAGGCCGACGTGGAGGACGTGGCCCAGGAGGTGTTTCTCCGAGCCCTCGACCGGATCGAGACCTATGACCCGGAGCGCCCCTTCGCGCCGTGGCTCTACCAGATCGCGAGGAACGCCGCCCGGCGCAGGCTCGACCGGCGGGCGCGGCGAAGAAGCGGGCCGCTTCCGGACGAGGGCCTGGAGGACGAATCCGAGGACCCGGCGGAGGATCTGGAGCAGGCAGAGATTCGCCGTCGCGTGGAGGCGGCTGTGGCCCGGTTGCCCGGGCGTCAGCGCACCGTGTTCCGGCTCCTCGACGTCGAGGGGTTCTCGGCCGAGGATGCCGCAGAGATGCTGGGGCTGACGGCCGGCACGGTTCGCTCGCACCTGTCCCGCGCACGGAGCGCGCTGCGCGCCGAACTCGGTCCCTGGCTGCAACGCAGGGAGGAAGGGTGAACGAGGAGGAAATGCCGGACCCGCTGCCCGAGGAGTGGCTGCCCGAGGCCGCGTCGGCAGATGGCGCGGACGCCCCGTCCTGGAGCGCCCGGGGGAGCGAGATCCTGAGAGCGGCGGAGCCCCGACTGCGGGAGCTGCGCGAGCAGGCCGGCAGCGGCCGGCACGACGGGACCGGGATCGGCTGGCTCCGGATGGCCCGCTGGTGGCGCCCCGCCGCGGGTCTGGCGGCCGCCGCCGTCGTGGCGCTGCTCCTGGCGACTCCCGAGCGGCCGGGAGCGACCGAAGGGGCCGGTTCATCCGCGCTGGGAGCCATCGTCTCCGGGGGAGAGCCGACGAGCCTGTGGCGGGCGGCAGGCAGCGAAGCGCACCCGGTGCTAGCGCTCATCACCCTCGACAGGGAGGCCCCATGACCCCGCCTCGATCAGCCGAGCGGCAGCATCGCTCTCCGGAGCCGGCTTCCGACGACGGATCCGACGGGACGACGGGACTCCGCTGGAAGGCCGCCCTGACGGCCGCCTTCCTGGTGGTGGTGGGAATCGTTCTCGGAATCGCGATCGACCGTCTCTGGCTGGCTCCCGGACACGTCGATCGTCCCCCCCTCACGGCGGAGGCCCTGGCCGAAGAGCTGGAGCTGACCGCCTCGGAGGAGGCCCGCGTCCGGGAGGTGCTGGACAGCCTCGAGACGGAGATCTCCGAGGCAGCCGGAATGGGGCCGGACTCCCTGCACGCGGCGGCCCGCCGGGCGAGGCAGCGCCTGGAGCGGGCCCTCCCCCCGCATGCTCGTCCGGAGTTCCGGCAGTGGATGGAGCGGCATCATCGCCGAATGATGAAAGAGATGCACGGCCCGGGACCGGGCCACGGGGATGAAATGCGGCCCATGGGTCGCGACAGCGGGCACATCATGATGCGCCCGCCCCGGGGCTCGCATCTCGGAACCGGACGAGACAGCACGGTGGCACTGCGTCGACTGATGGCGGCCCCGAAGCGCCCGCTTTCTGTTCGGGAGCTCCTGTCGTGTGGCCACTCACCCGCCCGGCATGTGGGAGCCTGAGCCTACGTTCGCGGACATTTCTCTCTGCACTTCGACCGGAATCGATTCGATGATCCGTTCACACGACACGTTCCCGGCCGCGTCCCCTGCCCTCGGTGTCGCCGGGTTCGCGCTTGCCCTCCTTCTGTTGCCACTTCCCGGCGCGCCGGCTGCGGTCGCCCAGGACTCCGCGCACCGATCACGATCGGCGGACCGACACCCGGAGATGCATCAGCACGGCCCTCCGCTCGGGGCGCCGGGGAACGCCGCCTTCGCGGCCATCCGGGAGGTGGTCCAGGAACTGGAGAGCCGGAAGGACACGGACTGGTCGCGGGTGGACCTCGAGGCGCTCCGCCAGCACCTCCGGGACATGCAGCGGTTCACGCTCGAGGCCCGGGTGGTGGAGCGCGAGCCGGTCGAGGGCGGGCTCCGGGTCGTGGTGACGGGAGCGCGAGAGCCGGCGGGTGAGTCCATCCGGCGGGCCCTTCGGGCCCACGCTCCCATGCTGGAGAAGGAGACCGGGTGGAGCGTGGAGGTCCGCTCACGGGGGGACCGGACGACCCTCGTCGTCACCGATCCCTCCGGCTCGGAGGCGAGGAAGATTCGGGGCCTCGGCTACATCGGCCTGATGGCCACGGGGGCGCACCACCAGCGCCACCACTGGATGATCGCCACCGGACGGTCTCCCCACCGGGAGTGAGCCCGGTCCGGGGCCCGTCCCCGCCGCTCGATCACCTGCGGCCGTACCGCCGAATAGTGTGGTGACGTGGGAGTATTCCCGTGAGATCGGGTTCTACGTGAGGGCGGCGGGAGCCGCCCTGCTGGTGGCGGCCCTCGTCGCCGTCTACGGCCACACCTGGGGGGCGATCTGGGCCGTTGTCGGTGCGGAAATCGGAGCCGTGATCGCCTTCGGCCTCGCACGGGTGCTGGGGCGTCCCTTCGTCGCCAAGATTCTGCCGGACCGTCTGCTCGCGGACGAACTCGCAGCGAGCCGTTCGGAATGGATGCTCGCCGGCGGCGTGCTGTTCGCCCGCCTCTTTCCCTTCATCTCCTTCGATGCCGTGAGCTACCTGGCCGGCCTGACCCGACTCCGGCTCTCCCTGTTCGCCGCCGCCACGCTGGTCGGGATGATCCCGGTGACGTTCCTGTTCGCGCACCTGGGAGGTGCGATCACCGCCGGCGGGGAGCCGATGCGAGTGTTGAACCTGCTCGCCCTGCTCGGGCTGGCCGGTCTGCTCTGGGCCGGGTGGGAGCTGGAAAGAGAGCAGGGCGGCGGTTCGTGAGACGGCGCGAAACTCGCGGACCCCGAAGCGGGGTTCGGCAGCACGGCCGACCTCCGGTCACCGGAGCGTGGCCCCGATCACCATGGTCCGGATCCCGTCCCCTCGCCCGGCTCCTCGGCCGCCCGGCGTTCGACGTCCATCATACCCGGTCTCCCCGCATCCGGCGCCGCAGGCCCGACATTCGGCGTATGCGTTCCATCCGCCGGAACATGCGGTCGAGCCCCCGAACGAGCCGGCGCATCCCATCACCCCCGGCGCCATACGCCTCATCATCTCGGCCCTGTCCCCGCCCTCGGGGCGTCGGTCCGGATCGGGTCGCCGGGGACTTCGTCACAGGCCATGAGCGATGGGAGCAGCACCGCCAGGACGTCCGTACCCCGGACGAGTGAGGGCATCGCAGGCCCGCTTCCGGCGGCTTCGGTCAGTAGACGAGCGTCCGCTCCGCGGCCTCGACCCAGTTGGCGAGCTCGTCCAGGGAGCCCCGGTGAGCCTCACCGGTCAGCTTCCGTTCCGACATCCCCCGGGCGTCCATGCAGCTGCCGCAGAGGCCGACCTCGCAGGCCAGCCTGAGTCCGTTGTAGGTGCGTTCGCTTCCGTAGGGCGGATCGTTCAGAATGAAGAGGATGGACGTGTCAGACATGTCCGGTCTCCTGCGTTCGGTCGGTTTCCGTCGGACGAACGAGCCCGTGTCGCGCCGCGGACAGCGTCTCCGCCCCCGTCCGCTTCAGAATCTCCCGTCCGTAGGCGGCCAGGAGCGGGGTCGAGATCCCGTGGCGCTTGATCTCCATCAGATAGGCGATGCCGCCCTCGCCCCGGCGTCCGGTCGTCGATGTTGGGCTCGAGGTGGGCGTAGAAGACGGCCCGGAGCCCGGATCGGTTTCCGAGCGGCCGGGCCCGGCGGACGATCTCGCCTTCGGGGGGCGGCTCGACCGAGCCGGCAGGGGACAGCGATGTGATTCGGTGGCTCACCCGTATCGGACCGGCTCGATCATCTCGGGGCTCTCGAGGAGCACGGGCCGGCGAGCGCGGAACGGCTCGGCGTACCGGACGTCCACCAGGCTGCCCGTATACCGGTCCTCGGCGCCGTACTTTGTGATCAGCTCCGAGGGGTCGCCGCCGAACACGGACTCGTAGACGGCCACCGCCTCCATCTTCCGCCCGTAGTGGTCGGTCACGTCCACCGCGAAGTCGAAGCGGTCCCAGCGCTCCTCCATGCGGCAGTGGGCGTAGAAGAGGCGGTCGATCTCGTGGGGGCGGGAGCCGGCCAGCCGCTCGCCGCCCGGGACCCGGTCCCACTTGGGCAGGCGGGCGTAGAAGGCCGCGCCGATCACGAGGTCGGTCACGGCCTCGTGGTCCGGGTGCACGCCGCTGCCGTGGGTCGTGAACAGGAGTCGGGGTCGGTGCTCGCGGATGAGGCCGGCCACCCGCAGCCTCCCCTCGATCGTGTCGCGCAGCAGGCGGTCCTGGCCCTCGAGACGGGTACGGTCGACGCCGAGGATCTCCGCGGCGCGCTCGGCCTGCTCCGCCCGCTCGCCGGGCGGCTCGTGGCGGGCGGGCTCGCCGGCCGTGAGGTCGATGAAGTGCACGTCCAGCCCCCGATCGACGAGCTTGGCCGCCGTCCCGCCCAGCGCCAGCTCGAGGTCGTCCGGGTGAGCGCCCACGGCGAGCACGTCAGTCACGTGACTTCTCCCTTTCTTCCACGGGCAGCCCCCGGGCCCGCCACTCCCGGTACCCGCCGTTCATCCGCCGGGCGCGGTAGCCCTCCGCGCGCAGGCGCTCCACTGCCTCGTCGGAGAGCAGACAGTAGGGCCCCCGGCAGTAGGCGATGATCTCCCGGTCGTCGGGGAGCTCGTCCAGCACCTCCTCCAGCTCGTCCACGGGGACCGAGCGCGCTCCCTCGATGTGGCCGGACCGGTATTCCTCGCTCGGGCGCACGTCGAGGAGCACCACCCCGCCGCTCTCGTGCTCCCGGCGCAGCTGCTCGAGATCGACCGCCTCCAGCTCCCCTCGCTCCTCCCGGAACTGCTCCACCAGGCGCCCCACTTCGGCGAGCCGCTCTTCTGCCACCGAACGGACGGTGGCCAGCAGCTCGTAGACGCGGTCCGAGGCCAGGCGGTAGTGGGCGAAGGTGCCCTCGCGGCGGACCTCCACCAACCGGGCGTCCAGAAGGGTGCGGAGGTGGTGGGAGGCGTTGGCCGTGGACAGGCCGGCCCGCTCGGCCACCTCGTCCACGGACCGCTCGCCCTGGGCCAGAAGGTCCAGCAGCTCCAGCCGCCGCCGGCTGGCCAGCGCCTTCCCGACCCGCGCGAACTGCTCGTAGAGCCGCTCCTGGAGCCGCTCCGTCGAGCCGTCGTCGTTCATGAGTTCCAATTATTGCTTGATTATTGGTCTATTTTCAAAGAACTATTTGAACAAAGGAAGTATTTGAACATCGGTGGCGGTCTGGAGTCGAGTCGGCCGCCCGGACGCTTCGCTCCAGGCTCCCCGAAAGCCGGGGGCGCGCTCCTCGATGGGGCCTCCCATCACCTCTCCAGCCGTCGCTGCTGTGGATGCTCAATCGGGACCGGCGGCCTTCGCGGAGGCGCTGGTCGGCTTCGACGGGGGCCGGATCGCGGTGCTCACGACCGAGCTCCGCTTCCACCGGCTCGATGTCCGAGCTGGAAGGGCTCGCCGCATCCGAGGCGGGAACCGTCCCGTCTCTCCTGCTCGCTCTTCCCGCCCGCCGACGCACCGCGGCTTCTCCGGACCGGGATACCGGAAATCTGGTGGAGGGCCTATGCCCCGCTTCCGGTGGAGCGCTCTCCGGATGCCGAACCGTCCGGAGAGCAGTAGAGGGGGGCTGCTGAGCCCCTGGGGCCCGATATCCGATAACGGCTCCGGCGGTCGATGGGCGCGACGGCAGACTCGGCCCGCAAGTCCGAAATTCGCTATCCCGTTTCGCCGCAACGGGGAAGCCGAATCTTCCTGTGCGACGCTCCTGAAGGAGGCCTTGACGGGCCCCGGGATCGGCGGTATGATCGTCGGCCCGCTGAGGGACGGGGCTGGACCCGAGAGGGAAAGGTCGAACCTCGGTGGAGCCGGTCGACCGGGAGGTCGTCCGGCATCGCTCGCTGGCTGTGTGGTGCCAGTGAGCCGGCTGTGAGGTCGCTGGCCCCAGTCGAAAGTCCCGGGAACGGGGACTCCTGAGGCATTGGGGCCGACAGGCCCTGGATGTCGAGGGCAAGAGTGACGCTCCGACCGCATTACGGTGCGGTACCACACCAACGGAGCCGACTTCGCCAGCGCAGCGGAAGCCCGGGTTGGTGCCGTAAGGCCAATCCGGGCTTTCGTCATGCAGGTTCCCCCCGCGCTTCCCTCCCACACACGCCCCTCGCCGGCCCCTCTGGCGCCCCCTGCGTCCGAGCTAGCGTCGGGTCGGCATCCGTGCAGGGCGTGCTCCCACATCAAGATCCACGGTTTCCCGACAGCGCGCCGGACGGGACGCGACCAGTCTTCAATATGAACGAGCGGTGCTCCCCCGGGGATGGACCGGGCAGCTACGAACCGAGACCGGGGCCACCGTGGTCGCGCCCCCGAAGTCCGGACCGCGGCGCCGTGGCGTCGATCGCCCCGCGCCGGCGGTCCACGAACCCGGAATGCGAGGTGGTACGATGAAGGCCCGAGACATTATGGCGTCCGAACCGGAGGCCCTTCTGCCGGAGGATTCGGTCGGACACGGAGCGTCGGTGATGAAGAGGATGGACATCGGCGCACTTCCGGTGGTCGAAGACAGGACCAGCATGCGGCTCGTCGGCATCCTCACCGATCGGGATCTGGTGATGCGGCACGTAGCGGAGCATCACCGGGAGGAGTGCGAGGTCCGGCACCACATGACGGAGCGGCAGGAGCCGTCGGAGTTCGCCACGGCCCGCCCGGAGGACACGATCGAGTACGTGATGGAGCTCATGTCCAACCACCAGGTGCGGCGGATCCCGGTGGTCGCGAACGGCGACGAGCGCCTGGTGGGCATCGTGGCGCTGGCCGACATCGCCCGGGAAGTGGGTCCGGAACAGCCCGGCGAGGTCGTGCGGGTGCTCGAGGACATCTCCGAGCCGGCGAAGGATCTCGCACCGGCGCCCACGAGCTGAGCGCACGGCCGAGTGCCGGCTGGCCCCGTAGCGGGACGCGCTGCTGGCGAGATCCCACCGGCAACTAACGCGGCCGCGCGGGGAGGTCCTCGTGCTGTCGGTGAGGAGCTAGCTGAGGCCGCCGGCGTCGGCCGCGGCCAGGGCCGCGCGCGCCACAGCCTCGGCAAAGTCGTTACCGTCAGCCTGGACCGGGTCCGAACCGTCCTCGCCCAGCTCGACTATGACCCGATACACCCCCTCGTCCGGGAGATCCTCCTCCGCGAAGTCCCACCCGATCTGCTCCTCCGCCCACTCCGCCAGGTGGAGGGCGGCTGTCCGGTCGGTGGAGTAGAAGGGCACCTCCTCGTGGGTGACGGCGTCCACCACCGGAGGATCCGCCTCATAGCCGGCGGAAGGCAGGGCCTCGACCTCGCGGTCCCTCACCCGCTGGTGCACGGAGAGATCGAGGCGGCGAAGCTCGGAGCGACTCATTCCTCGTCTCCTGTTCCCGGTCGGGTTCACGATGACTCGAGTTGCAGTCTAGTTTGGAAAGAAATGGAACGAAACGCTATACGCGACTCCGTGATCTCGCAGGGGAGGGGATCGCCGTCGACGGCGCGGAAAGCAGGAAGAACCTGATCATACTGGGGTGCGGCCGGAGCGGGACGAGCATGCTGGCCGGCCTCTTCCGGAACGCCGGCTACTTCATGGGCGAGAAGCTCATTCCCGCCGACGAGAGCAACCCCAGGGGCTACTACCAGTCCGAGCGGGTCGTCTTCATCAACGAGCGGCTCCTGGAGGCCGTCGACCATTCCGATCAGCGGAAGATCGTCCGGCGGGTGGTGGGGGGGAGCACGGTCCCGGCGGCAACCCGCTGGCTCCTGGCACTGGAGACAGACGTCGACATCGAATCCACGCCGGAGCTGCGCCGGCGGATGCGGGACGTCCTCTCCCGCGAGCCCTACTGCTTCAAGGATCCCCGCTTCTCCTATACGCTCGAGGCGTGGCGGCCGGAGCTGCGGGACCCGCACTTCATCTGTGTCGTCCGGCATCCCCTTGAGGTGGCCCAGAGCGTGCTCCGGCACGGCGAGCGACGCGGGTACCGCGAGAGGCTGAGCCTGGATCGAGAGCAGGTGCTCCGCGTCTGGAGGTGCTGCTACCGCTACATACTGGAGCGGCACGTTCGCGACGAGGACCGATGGAAATTCGTGCACTACGATCAGATCCTGAAGGGCGAGCGCATCGAGGAGCTGGCCCGCTTCACCGGAGCCGAGGTCGACGCTTCCTTCGTCGATCGCGACCTTCGAAGGGCGGGCACCGGGGGAACCATGGGGAGGGAGACACGAGAGCTCTACGCCACGCTCTGCCGCCGCGCGGGGCGGGAGGAGCCGGTGCGGTAGCTCCGGCGGTCGGCGCCGTCCGCTGGCGCGGACCCGCTTCTTGCACTATCCCTTGAAGTGCGGGGGTACCGCACGGTCCGGTGGCCCGACGGTACGGGCATCCCGCTCGCTGCGGACGCTCCGCCGCCGGGCGCGGCCGCGTCCGGTCGAGCATCCACCTCCGAAGAGGAGGGGACGATGAAGATCCGGGATATCCTGGACCGGAAGGGGCGAACGGTCGTGACCGTGTCCCCCGACCGGACGGTGCGCGAGGCGGTCGCCCTGCTCGTGGACCACGACATCGGATCGCTCGTGGTCGTCAACTCGGGCGAGGTGAGAGGCATCATCACCGAGCGGGACGCCCTCCGTCTCGCTGCCCGCGATCCCGACGGGTGGCCCGAGATCTCGGTCTCCGACGCCATGACGGAGGAGCTCCTGGTCGCCGTCCAGGACGACGACCTGGACTACATCCGGGAGATCATGACCGAGAACAAGGTCCGGCACCTGCCCATCGTCGAGGACGGCGACCTCAAGGGCATCGTATCCATCGGTGACGTGGTCAACGCCTCCCGCCGCCACGTGAAGGCCGAGAACCGCTACCTGCGGCAGTACATACGGGGCGACGTGCGTTGAGCGGGGTCGGGGACCGGGTCAGCGGCTCACCCGCCGACCCCGGTCGCCCTGGTACGAGTAGCGGATCGTGAGACAGCCGGGCTCCGGCCCGGGGCAGTAGTAGCTCACCACCGCCAGCTTGGCGTAGCGGCCGTCGGCCGTGCGGAGCGCGAACACCCGTCCTCGGGACAGGAGCATGTGCGAGAAGAAGTCGTAGCGATACCACCCGTCCAGCACCGGGTGCTCGGGGTCTCCCCCGGGGGCCCGCCGTGTTCCCTCGTATCCGTCCGACGGCACGCGGCGGACCGAGTCGAAGGGCACCGTCCCGAGCGAGACGGCTCCGGCCCGGCCCGCGAACTGTTGTCCGCCGTTCACGATCAGGCGGTATCGGCGGGCTGCCAGATCCCAGTCGCTACCCGTGGCACCGGAGACCTGGGCGCCGCGAGAGAAATCGAACCGCCGCCACTCCCCACGATTTCGGGTGTCCAGCGTGACGATGCGATCGTCCACCAGGCTGTCTCCCACCTCCCGGGGCGGGGTCTCCGCCGGAACGCGGGTGGGCGGCGAGGGCCGGACCAGGGAGGAGGCCACCAGGTAGGCGACGGCGATGACGAAGAGCGCGCCGGCGGCGCCGAGCCACCAGGGGACGCGGCCGAGGTCGTCGGGGAGGAGACGGCTCACGGGCTCCGACCCAGTTGCCCGTCGCTCCGACTCAGTCCCCGGAGGTCCGGCCGAGGAAGCGCTCCAGGTTCAGCAGGTACCATAGGAGCCCGAGAGCAGCGAGGGCGAAGACGGTCCCCAGCGCGAGCTGGAGGCCGGTCCCTCCCCCGACGAACTGTCGTATCTGCCACGCCGAGAATCCGCCTGAGAAGAGAATTCCCGTCGTGATGAGCACCCGGTGGAACGCGATGAGGGACACACCGACCTCCCGGCTCTCGGAGGACGGGGAGTCCGTCCCCGCCCGGTCTGAACTCCGGCCCGATCTCAGACTCCAACATAAGGCGGCGCCCGGGAGCGGGCGACGACGACCGGGACGCCGCCCGTGTTGCGGAGTCGAGAGTGCGCTTTGATTCTAGCCATTGGCGCGGAGCACGCCGACACGTCCCGGCGGCCGGACCGGGCACTCCAACGGGAGGCGCGGCTGGGCACCGAGAACGAGCGAGCGACGAACGGCGCGGAGGTCGGCAGCGATGGGCGCCGATCGGCGAAGTTTCGGCAGGCCGCCTTCGTCTACCTGCACGTGGGTCTCCTGTACGAGGCCGCGGTGTGGGCGATGGGGCAGACTGGTGCGCTCCCCGCCGACCGTGGGCCGGTCTGGGTGTGGCTCATCGTGGGCGCCGGCATCCTGGCCGTCGTCTTCTGGGGTCTCTGGTCGTGGCAGAACCGGTGGTTCGCGCGGATCATCTGGGGGCTCCACGCCCTCAGGCTGCCGGCCCTCATCGAGGGGGCGTTCCTGCCCGCCACCGGGTCCCGGCTCCCACCGTCGTTCTACCTCACGGCCCTGGCGGTCGTGATCGTGAATCTGGCCTTCCTGGCCCGGGCGGGTTGGGACCTGTGATCGCTCGCTCCGTCCGCCTGCCCGCGACAGGCCTCCGCCGCGAACGGTGGGCCTCCCCGTGAGCGAGTACGACATCCGGACCTACTCGGAGGTGGAGGGGGAGGACCGCTCGGACCTGGCCGGGCAGGTCGAGGAACAGCGGGCCAGGGTGGAGCGGCGTATGGAGCCCGTGGACCGGATCCTGGCCGTGATGAGCGGCAAGGGCGGGGTGGGGAAGAGCTACGTGGCCGCCTCGCTGGCCGCCTCGCTGGCCGGCCGGGACGACGGCGGAGGCGTGGGTCTCCTGGACGCCGACCTCGACGCGCCCACCGCTGACCGGATGCTCGGGGCGCCGCGCGAGCCGCTGGAGATGACCGACGACGGCGTCGAGCCGGCCGTCGCCGGCGACGTCCGGCTGATCTCCACCGGACTGCTTCTGGAGGAGGACGCCCCGCTGGCCTGGAGGGAGCCGGACTCGGAGAGCTTCGTGTGGCGCGGGGCCCAGGAGCACGGCGTCCTGCGGGAGTTCCTGGGCGACGTGGCCTGGGGCGAGCTCTCGTGGCTCGTCGTGGACCTGCCGCCGGGCAGCGGCCGGCTCGAGCAGCTGCTGGAGCTGGTGCCCCGCCTCCACGCTGTCGTGGCCGTCACGCTTCCCAGCGGCGCGTCCCGCTCCGCCGTGGAGCGCTCCCTTCGGCTCGTCCGCTCCGGCGACGTTCCCGTGGCCGGCGTCGTGGAGAACATGTCGTCCTACGCATGCGGAGACTGCGGGAGCCGTGGGGCCCTCTTTCCCGGCGACGCCGGCCGCGAGCTGGCCGATCGCTTCGACCTGCCGCTGCTCGGGCGGGTTCCCTTCGATCCCGGGGCGGCAGAGCTGGCCGACGGCGGCGAGACGGCACGGGCGCTGGGGGAGACCGCCGCGGGGCGTGCGCTATCGACCATCGCTCATCGATTGGAATCAGCGGGAGAATCGACCGGGAGGGCCTCGTGAAGTTCCTCTGTGTCGAGTGCGACGAGCAAATGGAGTTCGCCCAGCGGGAGCAGCCCGGAGACGGGACCATGGCGGCTGTCTTCGAGTGCCCGGGCTGCGACCGCGCGGTGGGGATGCTGACCAACCCCATGGAGACGCAGCTCGTCTCCTCGCTGGGCGTGGAAATCGGCGGTCGGACGGTCGAGCAGCAGCCCATGGAGTCCACGCGCCGTCAGGTGGCGTCCGGCCGCCAGGACGCCTTCGACGACGGCGACCTCCCGGACCCCCCGGGTGATGCGGCGCCCCCGGCGGAAGGAAACGGGGATCCCGGCGCCGGCGCGGACGACGCCAGGGAGGACCCCTTGGTGACGTGGACGGAGGACGCTGCCCGCCGCCTGGAGCGCGTGCCGAGCTTTGTCCGGGGAATGGTCCACCGCATCTACACGGACTGGGCCGAGGAGAGGGGGATCGACGAGATCACCCCGGAGGTCATGGACCGGGCCCGGAGCGACCTGGGCCTGGAGGGAATGTGAGCGACGGCGACCCGCGCTACGAACGCGAGGTCCACGGCCTCAAGGTGGAGATCGACCTGGACCTCTGCGTGGGGTTCGGCGACTGCGTGGACGCCTCCCCCGAGTGCTTCGAGCTGAATGGGGAGGGCCTGGCCGAGTTCACGGCGCCGGAGAGCGTGGATCGCGAGACGCTGCTCGAGGCGTGCCGGTCGTGCCCCGTCGACGCGATCTCCGCCCGGGACGAAGAGGGCGAGCTCCTGGCGCCGTGAGTCCCCCGGAGGAGCCGGAAGTCCGGGCCGAGGGGATCCGGCACGCCTGGGAGGACGGCCGCCCCGCCCTGCGCGGGGTGGACGTGGAGGCCCGGCCCGGCCAGGTGCTCGGCCTCATGGGCCCGAACGGCTCGGGGAAGAGCACCCTGCTGCGGGTGCTGGCCGGGGCCCTGGATCCCGACCGCGGCCGGGTGGTCCGGTCCGCCGGTGCGGGCTCCGTCCTCCGCAGAACCGCCACCGTCCTGGATCGCTCCCCCTTCGCCGACAGCCTCCCGGGCCGGGAGAACGTGGTTCGGCTCCTGGAGCTCCGGGGTCTTCCGGGCCGGCAGGCCCGGGACCGCGCCGAGCAGTGGCTGGAGCGGTTCGGCCTCGGCGACCGGTCCGCGGATCCGGTGGAGACCTACTCGCGGGGCATGCGCCGGAAGACGGATCTCGCGCTGGCCTTCGCCGCCGGGGCCGAGCTCCTCCTCCTGGACGAGCCTCTGGAGGCCCTGGACGCCGGGGCCCGGCGGACACTGTACGGGGGGCTCCGGCGGCGGGCTCGCGCCGGCCGGACGGCGGTGGTCACCGGCCACGGGGCGGCGTTCATGGAGGAGGTCTGTGACCGGATCGTGTTCCTCCGCGACGGGAGGATCGCTGAGGCGGGCACCCCGGAGGAGCTGATCGGCTCGGTGGAGGCGCCGGCCACCATCGAGGTCGACCTGGCGGGTCCCGCGGCGGACGGGGTGACGAGCGCGGGAGGCTGGCCGCCGGACGTCCGACTCGCGGGCCGGGCCGGTGGGACCCTCCGGTTCAGGTCTCGCGAGGGCGGAGCATCCCTGCCGGAACTCTCGGCCCGTCTCCGCGATCGCGGCGCCGAGATCACCGGAGTGCGGATACGGCGGCCGGACCTCGACGACGCCTTCCTGGCGCTGACCGGCGAGGCCCTTCGCGAGGGCGAGCCGTGACGGGTGGTGTCTGGCGGCTGGAGTGGCGGGTCGCCCGGTCCCGCCCGCGACGGCTGATGTGGAGCATCTCCGTTCCGGTGCTCCTGCTCGTCCCGGTAGCGGCCAGCGGCGCCGCGGCGCCGCACCGGGCCACCGTCTACGCGCTCTTCGTCGTCTTCTTCGGCCTCTTCGGCTCCGCCGCTCCGGTGATCCGGGACGCAAAGCGCGGCTGGATCGAGCGCGTCCTGCTCACGGGGTGCGGCGCCCGGGCGTGGCTGTTGCAGCGGACGGCGGCCCACGCCGTCCAGGACCTGCTGCAGCTGGTCCCGGCGCTGGCCGCGGTGATCTGGGTCGAGGGCGGGATGCAGGGGACGCTCCCGGCAGGAGTGGCGGCCGGGTCCCTGCTGGCGCTGGCCGCCGCCAACCTGGTGGGCACGGTCGTCGGTGCCGCGGTGCGCTCGCTGGCAGAGGGCGCGCTGGTGTGCGCCGGCGTGGGCCTCGTGGCGCTCCACCTGTCCGGCGCATTCCGGCCGCCGGCGCCGGGCACCTGGCAGGAGACGGCGGCGGCGCTCAGCCCCCTGCTCCCGGCCCTGACCTCCTTCCGGGAGCTCGCCGGCGCGACGGGAAGCTGGGTCTCGGCAGCATCGGTTCCGGGCGGAAAAGCGGCCTGGCTGTGGGCGGGGCCCGGCGCGACGACGCTCCTTTTGATCGCGGGCGCGTGGATGGGGGCGAGATGGGTCGCTGGTCGGCTCACCGGGATGGTCGACCGGTTTTGACGTGACCAGCAGGGGTGGCTATATAGGATCTGGACGTCGGATTATGACAGACGATTCTTGACACAGGAATGGATCCGGACGACGACGGATCCATTTTTCCTGCCTCACGGTTCTCCCCGGACGGGAGCTCCGGAGGCATCGAGAAGCCGAGGAAACGGCGGACTGCCGGTAGGCATCCGCGAGTTCACGAGATCCAGCCGGTGAGAGGCGGGGTCGGAAGGCGCCCAGGCGCCTCGAGGCTCGAACGTGCCGAGACGGCACGGCGGTCGAAGCGCGGCCGATGAGAGCCGAGAGAGCCTACCCTGGTGGCCTGCGCATGAACTCGAGGCGGACGGGCCGGTGGCATCGCCGTTCCCCGAAGGTCGACAGCGATGGCGCTGCGCTCACCGAGGCTTCGAGGTGCCGATGTACCGCGAGCTTCTGGTTCCCGTCGACAACTCGCAGCACTCCGACTGGGCCGTCGATCGGGCCATCGAGATCGCTGACCGCTTCGATGGCCATCTCACCGCCAGCCACGTTTACGCGGCCCGTCTCCACGACGTCCGTTTCCGCCAGCTCGAGGTCGGGCTCCCCGCCCGCTTCCAGGACCCCGAGGAGATCCGCCGCCAGCGGAAGGTCCACGACAAGCTGATCGAGAAGGGCCTCCAGCTCATTTCCGACAGTTTCCTGAACGAGGTCGCGGAGCGGTGCAGGGAGCGGGACGTGCCCATGACCCGCCAGCTCCTCGAGGGGATCAACTACGAGGAGATCGTCAAGGAGACGAACCGGGGTGCCGGGCAGCTGCCCAGCCTCATCGGCTTCGACCGCAGCATCGCCGACAAGTACGACGGCGGCGACGACGTCCGCGGCGACGTGGAGGTCGACGACGAGGGCAACATCGTCGCCGAGGAGGAAAATCAGGAGGAGAAGGTCGCCGGCAGCTCGGGCCGCGACTACGACCTGCTCGTCATCGGCGCCCACGGGATCGGCCGACAACCCCGCTCCCAGCTCGGGGGGGTTATCTCCCGGGTGGCCCGCGGCGTGAACAAAGACATGCTCATGGTCCGGGAGGACTCGTCGCTGGAGAACGGCGAGTGGATGGTCTGCGTCGACGGGTCCGCCTACAGCTACCGGGCCATGAAGATGGCACTGGAGATGGCGGACGAGTTCGGCGCCAAGCTCTACGTCTGCAGCTCCTTCGACGTCCAGTACCACCACGCTGTCTTCAACAACATCAAGGACGTCCTGTCCGCCCAGGCGTCGAAGGTCTTCAAGTTCGAAGAGCAGGAGGAGCTGCATAACAACGTCATCGACAAGGGTCTGCTCCGGCTGTCCCAGGCCAACATCAAGCGCGCCAAGAAGATGGCCGAAGAGTACCCGGACGTCCCGCTCGAGACCCAGGTCCTCATCGGCAAGCCCTTCCAGTCGATCCTCCAGTGGGCGGACGAGGTGGAGCCCTCCATGCTGTTCCTGGCCCGGCACGGCTCCCACCGCATCGATGGACCGGACCTCGGATCCAACGCCGACAACCTGCTCCGCATGGCCCCGTGCAACGTCATGCTCACCGGCACGGAGGGCGTGAACCCGGAGGACGTGCCCTGGATCGAGGAAGACGGAAAGAAGGGACTGGAGTGGGCGCCGGACGCCGAGGTTCGCATCCAGCGGGTACCGCCCTTCGCCATCGGCATCGCCCGGGACGCCGTGGAGGAGTACGTCCTGGAGCACTACGGCCCCGGATCCGAGTTCGCCGCAGCCTTCGTGGACGACTGGAAGCCGGGCCAGAATGGCGGCAACGGCTCCGGGCCCCAGAAGGCGCCGGGCCCGGACGATGCGCCGGAGGCGGCCGGCAACGGCGACGGGCCGGCCGGGGGCGGGCAGATCACCCGCGAGGAGCTGCCGGTAGTCACCAACGAGCGCCTGGACGAGGCCATCGAGAAGCTGCTCCCCACCCACATGCAGATGGTCATGGGGATCGGCGACGCCGAGGAGATCGCCCGTGCCGAGGTGAAGGCGGAGGAGGCCATGGAGCGGACGGTGGTCCACGGGCACGAGTCCGAGGACGATGAGGATCCTGAGCCCCCGCCGGTCACCGAGGAGTGCCCCTACACCGGCCACGAGCAGGAGCGGGAGCGGACGGAGTCCGACCCGGTGGTGTGGACGCACGAGGCCTTCGAGCGGCTCAAGCAGGTGCCGCTCATCCCCCGTCCGCTGGCTCGGAATACGGTGGAGAAGTTCGCCCGGGAGCGGGGCGACTGGCGGGTGACCACCGACCTCATGGACGAGAACAAGCAGGCCATGATCGACGCCGACACCTTCGACGTCGACACCATGCTCGTGATGTTCGAGAACATGAAGGCCAAGCAGGCGAAGGCAGAGGCCGCCGGCGCCGAGGGCCTGAGCCCGGAGATGGAGAAGTTCATCGAGGAGGCCAAGGAGAGCGGCGTCGAGAAGTGTCCGATCCGCGATGTGGCGGAGGAGGCGGAGGAGTCGGACGACTGCCCCGTGGACTACGACATGGCCACCCCCGACCAGGCGGAGGAGGCCATCGAGGCCTACATGGAGGCGGAGTCGGAGGACGGCGGAGACGGAAGCGCGGGCGGCGACGGAGAGAGGGAAGGCGGGTCCGGGTGAGCGAGACGGGGTCCAGCAGCGGGTCCGGAGTGGACTTCGGGGAGGGGGACGGCTTCCCATCCGCCTACCGGGAGGCGTGGGAGTCCGGCTCCGCGGGGGAGCGCCCGGCGGCTGCGGACGTGGACGCCGCGGAGCCCTCCGACGGCGATCTGCCGCACGTGGTGGCGTGGAACCTCACGGCCCGCTGCAACCTGGAGTGCCCCCACTGCTACATCTCGGCCGGCTCGTGGCGCTCCGACGGTGACGACCTCTCCACGGAGGAGGTCCGCCGCATCACCGACCAGGTGCTGGCGGTGAACCCGTCGCCCATGTTCGTGCTGACCGGGGGCGAGCCCCTCGTTCGCGACGACCTGGAGGAGATCGCTCGCTACGCATCGGAGCGTGGCGCCACCGTCGTGGTCGGCACCAACGGCACGCTCCTTACCCGGGACCGGATCGCCTCGCTGAAGGACGCCGGCGTCCGCGGGGTGGCGATCAGCGTCGACTCGCTGGACCCGGGGTACCACGACCGCTTCCGCCGGGGGAGCGGAGCGCTGGAGCAGACGCTCTCTGCCGTGGAGCGGCTCCGAGAGGGGCGCCTCGACTTCGTCGTCCAGACCACCCTCACCCGGGCGAACCGGGAGGAGATCCCGGCTCTGGCGGAGTGGGCGGCGGAGCAGGGGGCCGTGTGCTTCAACCTGTACTTCCTTGTGGGCACCGGCCGGGGCGAGGGCATGACCGACGACGGTCGGCTCACCGGCCTCTCGCCGGAGGAGAACGAGGAGGTGCTGGCGGAGCTGGCCGAGCTCCAGCGGGAGTACAGGGGACGGCTCATGATCCGCTCCAAGTGCCAGCCCCAGCTCATGCGCCACGTGCACCAGCGAGATCCGGACTCGCCACTCCTCAATTACCGTACTCGCTGTCCCTGCGGCGTCCAGTACTGCCGGATCACGCCGGAGGGGAAGGTCACCCCCTGTCCGTACATGCCGGAGGTGGCGGGCGATCTGCAGGAGGAGAGCTTCGCGGAAATATGGCGGGGGTCGGAGCTCTTCCGGCGGCTGCGGGAGGAGAGCCTCGGCGGGAAATGCGGGCGCTGCGCCTACCGGGAGCTCTGCGGCGGCTGCCGCGCCCGGGCCCACGCCGAAACCGGCGACCCGCTGGGACCCGACCGATCGTGCGCCTACGAGCCGGAGGGCGAGGAGGAGGCGATCCAGCCTCCGCGGGAGGTGACCTACGGCGAATCCGCGGACCGGGAGCTGCCGTGGACGGAGGACGCCGAGCAGCGGCTCCAGCGGGTGCCCTCCTTCGTGCGTGGCGTGGTGGCGAATCGCCTCGAGGACTACGCGCGTCGGAAGGGGGAGCGCCGGGTCACCGCCGATCTCATGACCCGGGTTCGGAAGGAGATGCCCATCGACTTTTCCGAGCGCATGCCCTTCTTCGCTCGCGACGGCGAGGGGGACGGCGGTGATTGAGCCGGGTGTCGGGGTCCGTCTCCCGCGAACCCGCCCCTCGCGCCGCGCCGGGGTCGTCGCGGCGGCGCTGCTGGCCCTGATCGTCTTCGCAGAGCCGGCCCTGGCCCAGCAGACGGAGCAGGTCTACGGCGACTTCCCGGTGGTGGGCCCGCGGGGAGCGGTCTGGATCGCCGCCCAGCTGCACCTGATGTTCGCCGCTTTCGTCCTGGGCGTCCCGATGTTCGCCGTGGTGGTGGAGGGCATCGGGATGTGGACGGGGGAGAAGCGCTACGACCGGCTCTCCAAGGAGTTCACCCGCCTCCTGCTGGTGGCCTACAGCGCCACCGCCATCTGGGGCGCGGTGCTGGTCTTCTTCCTCTCCACGCTCTACCCCACCTTCTGGCGCCACCTGACCGAGGTGTTCGCCCCGACGATGTGGCTGTAT
>CAZFDK010000007.1:36672-82452 GCA_964518305.1 uncultured Gemmatimonadota bacterium
ACGCGGGGCTCTTCTTCTTCGAGTCCTTCACCCTCTACGTCTACTACTACGGGTGGGACCGGATGAAGGAGGGGGCGAAGAAGAAGCTCCACCTGGGGCTCGGCGTGCTGCTCAACGTATGGGGGACGCTGGTTCTCTTCATCGCCGACTCGTGGCTCAGCTACATGATGAGCCCGCCGTCGGAGATGACGGCACAGACCGCGCCCGCCAGCGTGGATCTGTGGAACGCAGTGATGAACATCACGTGGATGCCCATCAACATCCATCGGCTCATCGCCAACGTGGTCTTCGGTGGAGCCATCGTGGGCGCCTATGCCGCCTACCGCTTCCTGGCGGCCGACTCCGACGAGAAACGGGCCCATTACGACTGGATGGGCTACGTGGGGAACTTCATCGCCATCGCCGCCCTGCTGGTCCTCCCCTTCGCCGGCTACTGGCTGGGCCGGGAGATCTACGCCTACGACCAGGCGATGGGGATCACGATGATGGGCGGCTTCATGAGCTGGCTGTGGATCATCCAGGCCTTCCTCATCGGGGTCCTCTTCCTGGCGGGCAACTACTACCTGTGGACCGGCATGGGGCGGATCCCCGGCGCCGAGCGATTCCAGAAATACACGAAGTACCTCCTGGCGGTGCTGCTCATCGGCTTCGTCGTGTGGGCCACGCCGCACACGATGATCGCCAGCCGACAGGAGCTGGCGGCCATGGGCGGGAGCCACCATCCCTTCCTGAACGTCCTGGGGGTGATGAGCGCCAAGAACACGGCCGTGAACTTCATGATCCTGGCGACCTTCATCTCGTTCATGCTCTACCGGCGGGCCAACAAGGTCCCCACGGTGGACTGGGCGAAGGCCGGCACCTGGGTGCAGGGGGCGGCCGTGGCCGTGGCCGCTGCGGTGGTGCTCTTCTACGGCGTCTACGGCTACTTCGTCACCGCCGAGGTGCGCATCGGATTCAGCGTCTACCAGGTCCTCTCGGTCCTCGCCGCCATGATCTTCGTGGTGGGAGTCGACGTGGCCATGATGCGCGGGGCCGAGAGCCGTGGGAGCATCCGGTGGGGCGAGATGCCGGAGCGCTCCCAGTACGCCCTCTTCATCCTGGCGGTGACGTTCACCTGGCTCATGGGGCTCATGGGCTTCGCCCGAAGCGGCATCCGTCAGCACTGGCACGTCTACCAGACGGTGCGGGACACCAGCAGCCAGGCGGCCACCCCGGCCCTGGGACACGCCGCGATCATGATCAGCGTCTGCGTCCTGATCTTCCTGGGCCTTGTGGGCGTGATCTTCTGGCTCGGCACGCTGGCCGAGGAGCCCACCGGCGGCGGGAGCGCGAAGGCCGTCGAAGACGGAGGGGAGGGGGGCGGCCCGGACGAGGGCGCCGCCGAGTCGGGACCGCGGCTGGGATCGGCGGAGGAGCAGGTGGCCTGACATGTGGAAGACGAACCTGAAGATCGTGGGCACCGTCCTGATCACGCTCGGCGTCTACACGGGGATCTCGAACGTCATCCCCCAGGTGGAGTCACAGGTGCCGGAGCGGGTCGAGGTCGGACCGAACACCTCGCCGCAGCAGCTGGTGAGCATGGGCGAGAATATCTACCGGGGCGCCGGCGGGTGTGAGGCGTGCCACGGCCTCGGAACGCGGGCCCCGACTCTGCTGGGCGAGATCGGAAACCGCTGCGGCGAGCGGCGGCCGGAGATGAGCTGCAAGGAGTACCTCCACGAGTCCCTGGTGGAGCCGCGAGCGTTCGTGGTGGAGGGCTTCCAGCCCATCATGCCCGCCATGGACGCCCAGCTCAGTCCGGGTCAGATCTGGGCTCTGGTGGCCTTCCTTCAGAGCCAGGGTGGAGAGGTGACGGTCACGTCCGACGACCTGGCCTCGGCCGGGAGCGGCACGGGCGGCCCGGCCTCAGGCGGCGAATCCGGTCCCTCCGCCGGCGGGAGCGGGCCCTCGGCCGACGCGGGCAGTGGCGGTGCCTCGGAGCCCCGCGCCCTGGCCCGGGAGTACGGGTGTCTGTCCTGCCATCAGCTCGACGGCAGCGGCGGTGTGACGGCACCGCCTTTCGAGGCCATCCGGGAGCAGGGGCACCCGGAAGAGTACATCCGCCGTTCGATCCTCCAGCCCGACGCCGACACAGCCAGCGGTTACTCGAAAGACTACAGCCAGTTCGCCGGCACCATGCTCGGCAACTTCGACCAGCGACTCAGCGACGCCGAGCTCCGGACCTTCGTGGGCTGGCTCTCCGCGGGGGGGAGCGAGGGGTCGTGAGCGTTCGAAGCCGGAGGCAGGAGGTGAGCCGATGAGCGGGCCGGAGAAGGTGCGGGAGTGGGTCGAACACCCCTTCTGGGCCACGGCGCTGGTCCTCGTCCTGGCCTACGCGCTGATCCGGTATGGCATCCCCCACGTCCCGCCGCTGTTCGGGGTGTCCAGCGCGCCGGTGCCGAACTCGGTGGTGCTCCAGTACATGGTTTCGGTCTTCCTGGCGCTGATGCTCTACGTGAGCGCCAACGAGGAGCGGTGGGAGCGGTTCAGGGAGCCGATCCACGTCCTCCTGGCGGATCCGGACCTGGGCTGGCTCAGGGTGGCAGTGCTGGTTACGGCGATGGCGCTGACGGGCTGGCTCACCTACGCCAACGTCCGCCCGAGCTACGGCGCGCCGGCGGCCCTCCGCTCCATCCATCCCGCGCCGCCGGATCAGATCCAGTTCGAGGGCGAGACGCTCCGGCTCTCGCAGCTCCAGAACCCGCTGCGGGAGGAGGGCAACCTGCAGGAGCACTACGAACGGGGCGCCGAGATCTACGCCGAGAACTGCGTTCCCTGCCACGGTGACCGCCTCGACGGCCAGGGCCATTTCGCCAACGCCTTCAACCCGGCGCCGCTGGATCTCACCTCGGGCGGAAATCTGCCGCAGCTCTCCGAGAGCTTCGTCTTCTGGCGTATCGCCAAGGGCGGCCCGGGACTACCGCCGGAGGGGACGCCGTGGAACTCGGCCATGCCGGCATGGGAGGGAGTGCTGAGCCAGCGGGAGATCTGGTCCGTGATCGTCTACCTGTACGAGCAGACGGGCTTCACCCCGCGATCCACGGGTGGGCACGGCGGCGGCGAGGCCGCGGGCCCGGAGTCCGCGGCAGAGGGGGCGTCGTGAGGGGAACGCGTCGAGCACCGGGCACGTCGGGCGCACAGGTCTCGGGCGCGCCAGCGGGCGCCCCTCTCCTCTTCTCGTCCCTGTACCTCCTGTATTTCGGGTCGCTCGTCGGAGTCCTGATCGGCGCTCTCGTGTCTCCCGCCGCGGCCCTCGCCCAGGACGCGGAAAACGGTCAGCGGCTGTACGAGCGGTGGTGCGCAGAGTGCCACGGGGCCGAGGGCGAGGGCGACGGCCCGGCGGCCTCGCGGATGCTGCCGCGCCCGCGGGACTTCACCGAGGCCCGCTATCAGATCCGGACCACGGCCAGCGGCGACCTGCCGACCACCGGCGACATCATGGGTGCCATCGAGCACGGTCTCCCCGGCACGACCATGCCGGGGTGGCCGAACCTGAACCAGTCGCAGCGCCGGGACCTGACGGCCTATCTCAAGACCCTGTCGCCCTTCTTCGAGCGCCTGGGACCGCCGGATTCCCTCTCCTTCGAGAGCCCTCCCGGGGGCGGCGAGGAGGCGCTTGAGAGCGGACGCCAGGTCTACACGAAGCTCGAGTGCGACCGGTGCCACGGGAGTGCGGGGCGGGGCGACGGGCCGTCGGCGCCGACGCTCACCGACTGGCGCGACCAGCCCGTACGTGCCGCCGATCTGACACAGCCGTGGCTCTTCAACGGGGGGAGTTCCGCTGGGGAGATCCACCGGCGCTTCCTCACGGGCCTGGACGGCACGCCGATGCCCACGCAGGCCGACGCCCTGAACGCCGGGGTCGTGGACTCCGCCCAGCTCTGGGATCTTGCCTATTACGTCCGGAGCCTCGCCCCGGAGCGGGTGCCGCCCCGGACCCGGGATGTGGTGCGGATCGAGCGGATCGGGGACGACGAGGAGCTGCCGGTGGGGCCCGAGGCCGATGCCTGGGACGACGTGGAGCGCTACTGGTTCCCCATGTCCGGACAGGTGATCGAGCAGCCCCGGCAGTTCGAGCCCATGGTGGACGGAGTCTGGGTCGAGGGAGTCCACGACGGCAGCGAGATCGCCCTCCGGGTTTCCTGGAATGACCCGTCCCAGAGTCCCGACTCGGCCTGGATGCAGTGGCAGCGTCGGGTGGCCGATGCGCTCCCCGCCGATGGGACTCCCTGGCCCACCGACTCCCTTCCGGACCGGATGGCGGTGCAGTTCCCGACGCAGATCCCCCGGGGCCGGGAGCGGCCCTACTTCCTCATGGGGTCGGCCCAGAAGCCGGTCTACCTGTGGCGCTGGAACAGCAGCCAGGGGACACGGGAGTCCACAGCCACGGGCCTGGGCACCGCCGGTCCGCTGTCGGAGACCCGGCTGCAGGGCGAGGCCACGTGGTCGGAGGGGCGGTGGCGGGTCGTTTTCCGCCGCTCCCTGCAGGGAGAGGGAAAGAGGATCACCCTGGAGTCGGGCGCGGCCGTTCCCGTAGCGTTCTACGCCTGGGACGGCAACAACGCAGAGACGGGGAAACGTGCCGCGGTGAGCAGCTGGTATTTCATGGTGCTGGAGGTGCCCACCGGGAGCGAGGTCTACATGGCCCCGGCGGCGATGGTCCTCCTGGTGGCCGGCTTCGGCGTGTTCGTGGCTCGACGCGCGCGGGAGCCGGAATCGCGAGGGGCCGGGACCGAGCCCGCCGACCGCGGGGCCGGAGCGTGAGAGATCGCGTCGAGACGGACGATGATCGCCGACGCGAGCGGGGACGCATCCGACGAGCAGAGAGACGGGCAGTCAGAAAGAGCACTCAACAGGGAGCAAACCGATGAGAGCGAGCGATCTGCGCGGGTGGATTCCGGCCGCCGTGGCGGCCGTCACGGCCGCTTCCTTCGTCGCCTGCGGAGGCGGCGGGGACCAGGCGGGACAGGAGGCGGGCGGCGAGGGACAGCAGGCCGCCCAACAACAGCAGGGGCCCGTGGTGCCACCGGACTCACAGGCTTTCGTCCGGGGAGAGGTCCAGTTCGAGGGAGCGGAGCCGGAAGCCGAGTCCATCGACATGTCGCAGGAAGCATTCTGCGCGGCCCATTACGAGGACCCGGAGCCCAGGACCCAGCACGTGGTCGTGAACGACGGCATGCTCCAGAACGCCTTCGTCTACGTGAGAAGCGGCCTGGAGCGGAGCTTCCCGACCCCGCAGGAGGCGGCGACGCTGGACCAGGAGTTCTGCCGCTACCGGCCGCACGTGTCGGGCATGCAGGTGGGGCAGCCCCTCGAGATCGTGAACAGCGACTCCACCCTGCACAACATCAACGCCAGCCCCTCGGCCAACCGGGGCTTCAACATCAGCCAGCCGCAGGCAGGGATGACCACCACGCGCAAGTTCGCCGTGGAGGAGGTCATGGTCCCGGTGGCCTGCGACGTCCACGGGTGGATGAATGCCTATATCGGCGTGCTGCCGCACCCGTTCTACGATGTCTCCGGCGAGAACGGCTCGGTGGCCATGGACGGCCTGCCGCCCGGCGAGTACGTGATCGAGGCCTGGCACGAGCGCTACGGCGTGATGTCGGACACGGTGACGCTGGCCGCCGGCGACACTGCGTCGGTGAGCTTCACGTACAGCGCCGACATGGCGGGCGCCGAAGTGCCGCTCGGCGACCCGGTGTACCCCCACGAGCACGGCGAGGAGAGCCACGCCGCGCCGGCCGACGCCGAGGTCGGCAACCGGTGATCACGGGCGCAAGGGTACGCGCCGCGACCGTGGGGACGGCTGTCCGTCCCCGCGGGTGAGGCCGGCCCGCCTGACCACGAGCACCCGGGAGGAAGCCCATGGACTGGACGCTGCCGCCGAACCTGGCCGCCGGGCGGATGGCCATCGACGAGACGTACTACATCATCCTCGTCCTCACGGCCATTGCCTTCGTCCTGGTGGAGGTCGGCATTCTGTGGTTCATTTTCCGGTACCGGAACCGCGAGGCCGACTACGGTCATGGGAACAACACGGCCGAGATCATCTGGACCGCGATTCCGGCCATCGCCATGGTCTGGCTCGGCCTCCACAGCGGCGGGATCTGGTCCGAGATCAAGGGGGACTCGGTCCCCGATGACGCCTTCGATCTGGGCGTCACCGCCCGCCAGTTCGAGTGGATGATCACCTATCCCGGCGTCGACAGCGAGCTCGGCACGGCCGACGACTTCACGCTCCGCAACGACGTCCGCATCCCGGTGGACCGCGCGGTCTCGGTACGGCTCCACACCGAGGACGTCATCCATTCCTTCTTCCTCCCCTTCATGCGGGTGAAGCAGGACGCGGTGCCCGGGATGACCACGCGTACCTGGTTCGAGGCCGCGGAGACCGGCGACTTCCAGCTGGCCTGCGCGGAGCTGTGCGGGCTGGGTCACTACCGGATGTCGGCCAGCGTGGCGGTCCTGCCGGCGGACAGCTTCGGCACGTGGTACGAGAGCCGGGCGAAGGAGGCCGCGGCGGAGGCGGACTCCTCGTTCTGGACCGAGACCCCGCCGAACACCCCCGAGACCGTCTCCGGCCTGCCCGAGGACTACGGCGCGGAGGCAGGACCGGAGTCCGGGGGCGAGGGGAGCGGGGAGCACCAGTGAACTCCGACTGCAACGGCACCACGAGGAGAGAGCCATGGCGACGCTGACGACCGAAGCGGCAGGCGACCCGGTCACCGGCGTGGAGCACGAGCAGTCGTTCCTGCGGAAGTACGTGTTTTCCACGGATCACAAGGTGATCGGCGTCCAGTTTCTCATCACCAGCCTCCTCTTCCTGCTCCTCGGCGGGCTGCTGGCGATGCTGATCCGGTGGCAGATCGCGGCTCCCGGCGAGCCGATCCCTCTCATCGGGGGGATGCTGCCGGAGGCGATGGCCCCGGGCGGCATCATGCTCCCGGAGTTCTACAACTCCCTGGTCACCATGCACGGCACGTTCATGGTGTTCTTCGCCATCATACCGCTGCTGGTGGGGGTCTTCGCGAACTTCCTGATTCCGCTCCAGATCGGGGCCAGGGACATGGCGTTTCCGCGTCTGAACATGGCCTCCTTCTGGCTGGCCTTCGCCGCCGGGGTGATCATGCTCGCCGGCTTCCTGGTGGAGGGCGGCGCGGCGGGTGCCGGGTGGACGTCCTACGCCCCGCTGTCGGCGAACCCGGAGTACACCGGGGTGTCGATGGGCCAGCAGCTGTGGTGCGTGAGCCTCGTGGTGCTGGGGCTGTCGTCCATCGCCGGGTCGGTGAACTACATCACCACGGTGATCAACAACCGGGCGGAGGGAATGACGTGGTTCCGCCTCCCGCTGTCGGTGTGGGCGCTGTTCATCACCGCGATCCTGGCCCTGCTGGCCCTGCCGATCCTCTCCGGTGCCGTGATCATGCTTCTCTTCGACCAGACCCTGGGCACCCAGTTCTTCCTGCAGTCCGGCGGCGGGCAGCCGCTTCTCTGGCAGCACCTGTTCTGGTTCTTCGGCCACCCGGAGGTCTACATCCTCATCCTCCCGGCCATGGGCATTGCGTCGGAGGTGATCGCCAACGGGTCACGGAAGCCTATCTTCGGCTACAAGTCCATGGTCTTCGCCATGGTGGCCATCTCGTTCCTGGGCTTCATCGTCTGGGGACACCACATGTTCCAGAGCGGGATGAACCCGACGCTGGGAACGAGCTTCATGATCTCCACGCTGGTGATCGCGGTTCCGTCGGCCATCAAGACCTTCAACTGGATGGGCACCATGTGGCGGGGGAACATCCAGCTCAGGACCTCGAACCTGTTCGGCATCGGGTTCGTGATGCTCTTCGTCATCGGCGGCCTGTCGGGCATCTACATGGCCTCGACGCCCGTGGACGTCTACATCCACGACACCTACTACATCGTCGCGCACATCCACTACGTGCTCTTCGGCGGCAGCCTCTTCGCCATCTTCGCCGGCATCTATTACTGGTTCCCGAAGATGTTCGGGCGGATGATGAGCGAGACGGTGGGCAAGATCCACTTCGCCCTGACGTTCGTCTTCTTCAATCTGGCGTTCCTGCCCATGCACGAGGTGGGCCTCGGCGGGATGATGCGACGGATCTACGACGCCAGCAATTATCAGCACCTGCAGGGCATGCAGGGGCTCAACGAGTTCATCTCGTGGAGCGCGCTGGGGCTCTTCCTGGTGGGACTGATCTTCGCCGGGAACTTCATCTACGGAATGCTCTGGGGCGCGGAGGCCGAGGCGAACCCGTGGAACGCCAACACGCTGGAGTGGCAGACGCCCTCCCCGGCGATGCACGGCAACTGGCAGACCCTGCCCACGGTCTACCACGGACCGTACGAGTACAGCCACCCCGAGGTGACCGACAAGGACTGGCTGGCGCAGAACGAGCGACCGGAGGTGGTCACGCCGTACGAGGGGGAGCCCGAGGGCGCCGGATCGGCGGACGTGGCGCCGGCGGGAGCAGGATAGAGGCAGGGAGGCTAAGGGCGCGACACGCGGCGCTCCACCACGCGACGGCGGTGAGGCCGAGACTCCAGGGAAGGACGCCAGGCGATGGCAGCACAGGCGACGACGGTGACGGCGGACGCGCAGGAGACGGGGGTCGGCGCGTACGACTCCAAAGTGGGAATGTGGGTGTTTCTGGGGTCGGAGGTGATGTTCTTCACCGGGCTGATCGGGGCCTACGTCATTCTCCGCTTCGGAGCGTCCGGGACGTGGCCGCGGCCCGGCGAGGTCCTGGCCGTGCCCATCACCGCGGTCAACACGTTCATCCTGATCTGCAGCAGCGTCAGCATGGTGAAGGCCTTCGCCGCTGCGGAGGAGGGGGACCAGCGCGGGACCTGGATGTGGCTTCTGGCCACCTTCGTCATGGGGAGCGTCTTCCTCGGAATCCAGATCTACGAGTACGCGGAGCTGATCGGCCACGGCTTCCTGCCGAGCACCGGGCTCTACGGCTCCACCTTCTTCACCATGACGGGCTTCCACGGCTTCCACGTCTTCCTGGGAGTGCTCTGCGTGGGGTTCACCACGGTGAAGGCCTACATGGGCGGGTACTCGGACGGCAGCTACCGGTCGATCGAGGTGCTCGGGCTGTACTGGCACTTCGTCGACCTCGTGTGGATCATCCTGTTCACCATCGTCTACCTGATCTGATGCGGCCGGGCCACGCCGCGAACAGCCACGGGAGGCCGAGATGACCGAGAGCGACGAGACCGGGGTCGACACCCACGGGCCGGACGAGGGGGGGCGGCACCACCCCAACTACATGGCGGTGTGGGCCGGCCTGGCCGTGCTCACGCTGATCGAGGTGGGCGTGGCCTTCGTGAACCTCCCGCGCGAGGTGATCGTGCTGTCGCTCCTGGGGCTCGCCGCGTGGAAGGCCCTGCTGGTGGCCCTCTACTTCATGCATCTCCGCTTCGAGCCCGGACGGCTCGTGCTCATCGCCGCCGCCCCGCTGGCGCTGGCGCCGATCCTCGTGTTCGCCGTCATGGCGGAGTTCTGAGCGCTCGCGCGGTGAGCGGAACCTCGCCGTCGGAGCGGGTGGCCGGAAGCGCACCGGGGCTCGAACCGGCCGGACTCCCGTCCGCCTCGGACCTCCTGGCGCTCACGAAGCCGCGGATCACCCTCCTGGTGCTCGCCGTGGCCGCGGCAGGCTACCTGACGGGGGCCGGCGTCGCCCCGGTCGGGGCGATCGGGCTCTTCCACGCCCTGGCGGGGATCGCCCTGCTCGCCGGCGGGACGAACGCCCTGAACCAGGTGCTGGAGCGGGGGGCCGACGCGCGGATGCGGCGGACCCGTGAGCGTCCGCTCCCGGCCGGTAGGATGGGGGCTTCCCGCGCCGGCGTCTTCGCCGCGCTCCTCGTGCTGGGCGGGACCGCCTACCTGGCGGCGGCCGTGAACGCTGTCACGGCGGTACTGGGGCTGGTCACCGCGGCGTCCTATGCGTTCGTCTACACCCCGCTCAAGCGCAAGACCTCGGCGTCCACGCCGGTCGGGGCCGTCTCCGGGGCGCTCCCGGCGCTCGGTGGCTGGACGGCGGCGACGGGCCGGGTGGGATCGGGCGGCCTGGCGCTCTTCGCCGTCCTCTTCCTGTGGCAGGTGCCCCATGTGCTGGCCCTGGGTCGTCTGCATCTGGACGACTACCGCCGGGCCGGCTTCAGGGTGCCGCCAGTGGGGGATCCGGGCGGGGTCCGGGGCCGCCTGCGGAGCGTCGCCTACACCGCGTTCCTGGTGCCCGTCAGCCTGTCGCTGTGGACGCCGCTGGGGCTGGCGGGGCCGGTCTACGGCGCGGCGGCGGTGCTGCTCGGCCTCGTCTTCGTCGCAGGGGCGGCCCGCTACGCCCTGCGCGGGGGGGAGGATGGAGCCCGGAGCCTGTTCGGGGCTTCGCTCCTCTACCTCCCGCTCCTGATGGTGGCTCTGGTCGCGGACGGGCCGGCGTCCGGTCACGCGCTGACCGGCGCCCTCGCATGGGCGGGGGAGACGATCTCCACGGCGTCGCCCCACGCCACGCTGAACGCCGGTCTCAACGGGGCGGCGGCCGCGGCGCTGGTGATGGGCCTCTGGTACGTGAAGCGAGGTGCGCTGCGTCGCCACCGGGCGGCCATGGGAGCGGCGGTGGCTGCCTCCGGGGCCTTCCTCCTCTCGTACGTGGTCTACCACTTCCGCGTGGGGTCGGTCTCCTATCCCGGAAGCGGGTGGTCGGAGACGGTCTATCACGCCATCCTGGGCTCCCACGCCGTCCTGGCGGCCGCGGTTGTGCCGGCGGTGGCCTTCACCCTGTATCGGGCGCTGAACGGCAGGCGGAGGGGGCACCGCAGGGTGGCGCGGTGGACCTATCCGGTCTGGCTCTACGTGTCGATCACCGGGCTCCTCGTGTATGGTATGCTGTACGGAGGATGACAGGGGCGATGCTGGCGCGAATGATCGGCCGCCTGGGCGAGGCCCTGGACCCCGGAGCCGAGCGGCTGAAGTTCGGGTTCTGGGGCCTCGGGGTCCTGTTCGTCTTCCTGTTCCACGTGGCCGCGCTTCTCGAGGCCGCGGTGGGCGGGGAGCAGGGGGCGCTGGTGTGGAGCATCCTGCTCCTCATCGCCGCGCCGGTGAGCGTGGTCGGCCTCATCGCGATCGGCTTCGCCCGCTCCGGTGGGAGGAACGGTGAGCGGATCCGAGAGAACACCGGCGACCGGGGTGCCGAATCGAGTGTGGACAGAGGACGGGAGAAGACACGATGACGGACGAGGCACAGAGCCTCCGCGACGGACTGGTCGCCGGCGTGGTCGCGGGGCTGGCGGTCGCGGCGTTCTTCCTCCTCGTGGACACACTCCAGGCGGATCCCCTTCGGACGCCACGGTTTCTGGCCGGCGCCATCTTCGGCGGCGAAGGGGAGGCCGGTCTGCTCCTGGTGTCGGCGTTCACCGCCGTGCACCTGGCGGTCTTCGCGATCATCGGAGGGGCGGCGCTCCTTCTGTTCCGTCTGACCGAGCTCCCCCTGAATCCTCTTACGGGTGGCGTGTACGGGCTCTTCGTCTGCACCGTGCTCTTCTACGGGTCGCTGGTGACCACGGGAATCACCGTGCTGGCGGCGCCCTCGTGGCCCGCCGTCCTCGCCGGCAATCTGCTCGGCGGCGTGGTGCTCGGCACGTACCTGCACTGGACCGGCCCGGAGCCCGGCGTCACGGGCCTGGCGCGGCACCTGAACGAGAACAGGGTGCTGCGGGAGGGTCTCGTGTCGGGACTCCTGGGAGCAGCGGTCGTCGCCGTCTGGTTCCTGATCCTGGACGGCCTGCTGCGCCAGCCGCTGTTCACCCCGGCGGCGCTGGGGAGCCTGCTCTTCCAGGGCGTGGCCAGCCCCGAACAGGTGCGACTCACGTCGGCCACCGTCTGGGGCTACTCGGTGGTGCACGTCGCCGCGTTCCTGCTGTTCGGCATGGTGGTCTCGGCCTTGGTGGCGCAGGCGGACCGGACGCCCTCCTTCATCTTCGGCGTCGTGCTCCTGGGCGTCGTGTTCGAGCTGTTCTTCGTCGGACTCGTGGCGTCCCTGGGCACCTGGGTCCTGGAGGAGCTGGCGTGGTGGTCGGTCCTGGGCGGCAATCTGCTGGCGGCGATCGCCATCGGGGCGTACCTGTGGCGGCGTCACCCGGACCTGCGGCGAAGGGTGATGGAGGACGCCTTCTGGGAGGACGAGGCCGTCGCCCCGGATGCCGGCTCCGGCGGTGCACGCCAGGGACCGGCCGCCGGAGCTGAGGCCGCCGGAACGGGGCGGGATGATTCCACCGGAGAGGAGACGCGATGACCGTGGTCCACTGGCTGGTGCCGATCTGCGCGTTCCTCGTGGCCGCTCCCATGTACTACGGGGGCATGGCGATCCGCATCGAGGGCGGAGGAGGGGGGCGGCAGACCGCGGGACTGCTGGTCAGCTTCGGAATTTACCTGGCCGCCGCGGTCTTCCTCGAGGGCCTCCTGGAGGGAATCATGGCCGCCTTCTTCGCCGTGACCGTCTCCACGGTCGTGGCCCTGCTCCTGGTGCCGGTGATCTCCCGCGTCGGCTTTCGCGTCTTCGGCGTGAAGATCGTGCGCCCGCCGACGGAGGAACGGGAGGCACACGCCCACTGACGGCGCCGGGCGGCGGCGGCTCCGACTTCAGGCAGCCGCCCGCTCCAGGAGCTCGGGGAGTCCATCGCGGACGTCCCCCTGCCGGTCCCACTCGTCCAGGTAGGGATTGGCGTCGCGCCGCTGCAGGTACTCGTTGAGCAGTCCCCGCAGATGGGAATCCGCTGGCCACGGGCGGTCCCCCTCCAGGATCGCGATCAGCTCGTCGATCGTATAGTGGCCCTCCACCTGCGGAGCTACCGGGTCCAGGGCCCAGAAGTACTCGGCCACGATCTCGAGCTCCGCCCCCCGGACCGCGGGGAGCAGCTCGTCCCGGATCTCAGCACGGGCGTCCATGACGTCCTCGTAGGTGATGCGCTCCGCCATTCGGATCAGCTCCTTCTGCTCATCCCGTCAGCTCGACGTCGTGGTCGGGAGGCTTGACCGCCAGGCGTCCGGTGTAGTCGATGCGGTGGAGGTAGGGGGGAGGCTCCCGCTCGCCCATGAACTCGTCCACGGCCCGGCGGGCGCCCTTCCAGTGTCCGTAGTCGTCGACGATCAGGATGCCACCGGGGACCAGGCGAGGGTAGAGGTGCTCCAGCTCGTGCCGGGTGGATTCGTACCAGTCGGTGTCCAGCCGGAGGAGGGCCACCCGCTCGGGCCGCTGGCCGGGCAGGGTCTCCTGGACGCGGCCCCGAACGTAGCGCACGAGGTCCGGCGAGTACCCGGTGCTCTCCATGTTGGCGCGCACCTCGTCGAGGGGAGCGTAGCCCCATCGGTTGTGGTCCTCCTCCTGCCGCCTCCGCCACCGGTGAAGGGGGCGGAGGCCGAAGACGCTCTCGTCCTGCGGTCCGGGCTCCTCCATTCCGGTGAAGGTGTCGTAGAGCCACAGGTCGCGGCCGGCGTCGCCGTCGCGCTGGAGCTGGAGCGCGGCCAGCATCATGCTCCCGCCACGGAGCACCCCGCACTCCACCACAGCGCCCGGCAGGCCGCGCCGGGCGATCCACCGTGTGGCCCGATACAAGGCGTACATCCGCTCCACGGAGGTGACGGTGTACGGACGGCATACCTCGTACAGCTCCATGAAGGCGTCGTCCTCCAGCAGGTCCACATGGCGCCCGGCAGCCTTCCGCATCAGCTTCCGGGGGTGGAGCTCCTCCCGGAGCCGCCGGAGGAGATGCCGGGCCCAGTGGGCGAGCCTCACGTCGCCGCGATCCGGGGCGTCCTCACGCTGCCGACAGCCCCGTCTCCTCCAGCTCCCGGGCCTTCTCGCTCAGGATCTCGAGAGCCAGGTCCACGGTGTCGACGTGCGTTCGGAACGCCAGGGCCGCCATGCGAATCACGAAGTGACCGTCCAGTCTCGTGGAGGAGAGGAAGACCCGCCCGTCCTCGCGGACGGCGTCGACCAGGGCCTCGTTGAAGTCATCGGGGTCGGCACCGGATTCGGGAAGCCAGCGCACGGCTGCCACCGAGAGCTCGGGCTCGGGGCCCACCTCGAAGCCCCGCTCCCGGCCCCGCTCCCAGAACCGGCGGGCCAGGAGCCGCTTCTCCTCCAGGGCGGCGCGGAACGGCTCCACCCCGTACAGCAGCAGGGGGAGCCACAGCCGGAGCCCGCGGAAGTGCTTCGTCAGCTCCGGCGAGAGCTCCGCCGGCGACTCGACCCGTCCGGCCTCCGCCTCCAGAACGTCCTGCATGTAGTCGGCGCGGTAGCGGTGCGCCCGGTGGAGGGCGGACCGGTCCTTCACCAGCACCGCTCCGGTGCCGTAGGGGAGGAAGAGGCCCTTGTGCGGGTCCAGGACCAGCGAGTCCGACCGGGCCATCCCGGAGAGCAGCTCCCGGCAGGAGTCGCAGAGCGCGAAGAATCCGCCGTACGCGGCGTCCACGTGGAACCAGAGCCCGCAGCGCTCGGCCACGTCGCCGATCTCCTCCAGCGGGTCCACGGCCCCCACGTCGGTGGTACCGGCGGACCCCACTAC
The DNA here is from genome assembly GCA_964518305.1 of uncultured Gemmatimonadota bacterium. Lineage (GTDB taxonomy): Bacteria > Gemmatimonadota > Gemmatimonadetes > Palauibacterales > Palauibacteraceae > Caribbeanibacter. Next base: position 51,301 of record CAZFDK010000007.1, read on the forward strand.
CATCCACGGCCGGAGGCCGGAGCGACGGTCCCGCTCCACGGCCTCCTCCAGGGCGCCGGGGTCCATGCGGTAGCGGTCGTCCACCGGCACGATCCGCTTCACGCTCTCGCCCAGGCCGGCGATCCGGAGCGCCTTGTCCACGCAGTGGTGGGTCTGCTCGGAGACGTATACCACGACGTCCCGGTAGGACTCCGGGTCCAACTCCCGGTCCTCCCGGGCCGTGACCACGGCCACCAGGTTCGCGATGCTCCCGCCGGAGGTGAGGTTGCCGCCGGCCCCCTCGGGGTAGCCCACCAGCGCCGCCATCCAGTCCAGGAGCATGTTCTCCATCTCCACGGCGCCGGGCCCCGTGAACTGGATGCCGGCGTAGCGGTTGGTGACGGCCGCCAGGTAGTCGCCCAGGGCCGACGGGTAGAGGCCGCCTCCGGGGATGTAGGCCAGGTGTCCGCCGGAGGCGGGATTCAGGCCCGGCGTGTCCACGGCGCGGCGGAGCACGGACAGCAGCTCGTCGATCTCGCGCCCCTCCTCCCGGATCCGCGTTTCGCGCAGCTGCTCCACCGCGGATCGATCCGTCTGGAAGGCCTCGAGTTCGTCGAGGTGCCGGAGAAAATCCTCGGAGTAGTCGACCACGGCGTCCCGCATCCGGGCCCGCTCGGCGGCGTCGGGCTCGAGCCGCCGGCTCACCTCCTCCAGCTCGCGAATGCGCCGTATGCGCTCGGTCATGTCTACTGCTGCGCCGCGGTCTCCATGGCGCTCACCCCCGGGTTCATCGACCGGCCGTGCCAGTCCCCCGGCTCACCGAAGGGGTACATGCGGTCCAGTGACAGGTGCCGGTAGTCCAGGGCCTCGAGCCGGGTCGTGCCCACGAAGGGGCCGGGGGCGTCGGTGACGATCATGGCCTCCGCGTAGCCGGTCTCGTCGAAGCCGCGCCGGAAGTGAACGCGGGACTTGAGGACGAAGACGTCGTACCGTTCCGGGTCGATGTCTCCCACCGCCAGGGCCTCGGGCCGGATGATCTGCTCGTAGGCGGGCGTGATGAACAGCACGTTGCCGTCGCCGTAGCCCACGGCGGCAACGGTGTCGTAGCCGAAGGCGGGGCCGAGATAGCGGAGGGTGCCGTCGATCCGCACCGGCTCGCCGGCGCTCTCGCCGGTGAAGCCGCCCACCTCGCGGGAGAAGTCGTCGCCGGCTTCGGCGCCGGCCTCCGCCAGCGCCAACAGGACGTTCTCGTCGCGGAGGGCACCGTAGATCACGTCCCCCACGCTCCGCTCCTTCAGCTCCCGGAGGATCCAGGTGGCGTCGCCGGGCCGGTCGCTGTAGTCGGCCAGGACCACCGGCGTCGCGCCGGCCTCGACGGAGTCGGTCGCCATGGAGACGGCTTCCTCGGGCATCGGATAGTTGCCGTGGGCGAACTCCTCGCGCACGCGCCAGATGTAGTCGGCCATGTCCGCGGCGATCGTGTCCGCCAGCGCCCGGTCGTCGTCGGTCATCACGTGGACGGTGGTCCCCACGTCCGGGACGTCCGACCACGGGTAGCCGTAGAAGACGCTGACGAAGGCGTCGTCCTCACGCGCCTCCCACCGGCGGGCCCGCTCCATGATGTCCATCGAGGGCGACTGACCGGTCCACTGGAGGACCGTCGCGGTGGCGACCGGTGGCTTGCGGGTGGTCGTGGTGGGCTCGTACTCGCCGGACATCACCAGGCGCAGGAAGCGGGCGGCCCGCTCGCCCTGGAGGTAGGAGTCATAGTGTGGATACCGCTTGGTGGTGAAGGCGCCGTCCGCCCAGCGGAGGAACTCGCCGTCCTCGTTCCCGTGCAGGTCGAAGGTCCCCACGATGGGGACGTCCGGTCCCACGGTTCCCCGCACCCGGTGCGCGAGCTCCGCCTCGGGACGCGGGACGTTCCGGACGGCCATGGCGCCGTGCAGGGCCAGGTAGACGCCGTCCACGGGCATCTCCGCCTCCAGGTCCTTCACGATCATGTCGGCGAAGTGCTCGAAGGCCTTCTCCGTGTTCCAGCTCCGGGAGGAGCCGCCGAACACCTCGTACGGGGAGCGGAGGCCGACGAGCTGGACGTCTCCGTACTCCCGGGAGCGGTCCACGAAGCCCTCGATGTAGGAGCCGGCCTCCAGCACCTCCTGGCCCTCGATGGGTGGGCGGTGGCGGGTCCACGCCTCGATGTCCGTGTCGCCGCCGGGGCAGAAGGTGCACGTCTCGTGCTGAAGACGCGCGACGGCGACCCGGAACCCGTCCCCGTCCCCGGAGTCCGCGGGCTGGCACGCGGGAAGGAGGAAGAGGGCGAGGAGGGGAAGGGCGAGGAGGTGCCGCGTCATCGTGCTCTCCTGAGCGGAGTGAAGCCGAAAGCGCTTTCAGCGGAGGCGAAACTAGGGATCCCCTCCGGCGGGAGCCAGCGGGAGAGCCGCCCCCCGGCCCGGGTGGGTTCGGCCGTGCGCCTCGAGGCGCTAGGGTAGGGGACCGCGGCCGGAGTACCGCAACCCACGCGGAGGAGCACACCGAGGATGCAGCTCGTGGACGCCGGCATGCTGGCCTTCCCCGCCTACCACGCTCTCCAGGGGAAGGTGGACCACCCCCTCACCTACCAGCTGCCGCGGATGCTCCGGGCCCGGGTGCGAGAGGTCGGGGACACCTACGCCCTTTTCTGGAACGCCGACCGGCTGCGGAAGCGGGAGATGTGGCCGGACTACCGGGACCGGCCGGAGATCTGGGACGAGGCGGGCCGGGAGGACTTCGAGGACGCCCTCGAGCTGCTCTCGGCGTTGGGAGCCGTGCAGTTCCGGACGGAGGGGTGGGAGGCCGACCAGGCCCTGGCCGCCGTGACGCACCGGCTGGAGGGCGAAGAGGAGCTCCTCATCCGTTCCGACGACAAGGACTTCATGCAGCTCCTCTCCGGGTCGACCCGGATGGAGGGGCGCCGCCGCGGCACGGTGCGCTTCTCCGACGTGCGGGAGATCCTGGGGGTCTCCCCTGCCTACGTGGCCGATTTTTTGGCCCTGGCCGGCGACGAGGCCGACGGGATTCCTCGCGTCGTGCCTCCGTCGGTGGCCCGGGAGCTGATCGAGAGCCGCGGTCACGTGGACGACTGGATCGACCGGGACCTGCGGGTGGACCCGGACGTGCGCGAGGCCATCGAGGAGAACCGGGAGCAGCTCCGTCTGAATCTCCGCCTCGTGGATCTCTCCGCGGAGGCCGTGGGAGAGCCGCCCTCGCCGCTGCGTGAAGGGGGAGGCGACCCGGAGCGCGCGCGGAAGATCGGGGAGGAGCTCGGCCTCGGCTACCTGACCGACGGGGACCCGTCGGAGGAGTTCGGGGTTCTGCTGGACTGGGGGAGGAAGACGCGGGAACGCCTGTCCGAGCTCGGACTGTACTGACGCGCGAAGCTCTGGTGCCCGGTGATGGACGCCACATCACACACGATTCAGCTCGAGACCGAGGGGAACTGCGACATCCTCGACCTCACCGACTCTCTGCAGGGCATCGTCGAGGAGAGCGGCGTGGCCCGCGGCCAGGCCAACGCCATGGTCGTGGGCTCCACGGCGGCCCTCTCCACCGTCGAGTACGAGCCCGGCCTGGTGAACCACGACATCGAGTCGGCCCTGGAGGACATCGCCCCCGAGGACGGCCACTACGAGCACGAGAAGACCTGGGGCGACGACAACGGGCACAGCCACGTGCGGGCGACCCTGCTGGGACCGTCGCTGGCGCTGCCGGTGGTCGACGGCGAGATCCCCTTCGGCACGTGGCAGCAGCCGGTGCTCGTGGACCTGGACACCCGACCCCGGAGCCGGACGGTGGTCGTGACCGTCGTGGGCGAGTAGCCGCTCGTCCGACGCGCCCGGCGCCGGCGCCCCCATCGGTGTCGATGCCGCTTTGTCTCCGATAAATTCTTCCGACCATGGATGAACGCAGCCTGCTGGTGCTCGTCGTCGACGACGATCCGACGATCCGCGAGGCGCTCAAGATGCGCGTCTCCGCATGGGGATACGAGTCCTGTGCCGCGGAGGACATGGAGTCCGCGAAGGAGGTCCTGCACGAGCGCGACCCGGACCTGGTCGTGGCGGACCTGGTCCTCCCGGACGTGGACGACCTGGAGCTTCTGGAGCACCTGAAGGAGGACGATCCCGACCGGCCCGTGATCCTGGTCACGGCCCACGGCAGCATCGACGTGGCGGTGGAGGCCATGAAGCGGGGCGCCCGGGACTTCCTCACCAAGCCCGTGGACGCCGACAAGCTGGAGGCCCTGCTGGAGTCGGCGGCCGAGGAGCTGGAGCTCAGGGAGCGCGCCCGGGAGCTGGAGCAGGAGCTGGACTCCGAGGAGGCAGGGCTCGGCTCCCTGGTGGGGCGCACCGACGCCATGGAGACCGTGTTCCGGGCCGTCCGCCTCCTGGCCGAGAACGACGCCTCGGCCATCATCACCGGCGAGTCGGGGACCGGCAAGGAGGTCGTGGCGCGAACCATCCACGAGCTGAGCGACCGTTCCGACGGGCCGTTCGAGGCCGTCAACGCCGCGGCCATCCCCGAGGGGCTCATCGAGAGCGAGCTGTTCGGACACGTGGAGGGGGCGTTCACCGGGGCGAAGCAGTCCCGACCGGGATATTTCGAGCGTGCCGACGGCGGGACCCTCCTCCTGGACGAGATCTCCGAGATGCCCACGGAGCTGCAGCCCAAGCTGCTCCGAATCATCGAGGAGGGGAGCGTCCGGCGCGTGGGCGGCGACGACATGATCCCCTTCGAGGTCCGTGTGCTGGCGGCCACGAACCGGTCTCCGGAGGAGGCCATCGAGGAGGGATTGCTGCGCGAGGACCTCTTCTACCGACTGAACGTCTTCGAGATACTGGTGCCGCCCCTCAGGAACCGCCGGGACGACATCCCGCTGCTGGCCCACCACTTCGTCCGCTCGTTCAACGAGAAGCACCAGCTGGAGGTGGAGGGCATCACGGACGAGGCCGAGGAGCTCCTGGAGGCGTACGAGTGGCCGGGGAACGTCCGCGAGCTCCGGAACGTGGTCGAGCGTGCCGTGATCGTCACCGGGGAAGGGTGGATCGGGCCCGACGACCTGCCTCCGTACCTGGACGGGGGCGACGCCGAGCAGCCGAAGGTCGTGCTCCCGGTCGGGGTCACGGCCCGGCAGGCCGAGAAGAAGCTCATCCTGAAGACGCTGGACCACGTCGGTCACAACAAGGCCGAGGCCGCCCGCCAGCTCGACCTGGATCCCAAGACCATCCGCAACAAGCTGAAGCGATGGGAGAGAGAGGAGTCGGACGACGGCAGCTCGTGACGCCGCTCCCACCGGCAGTCCGCGGCGGGCCATGATACGCGGGCCCGCGCGGCCGAGCGGCGGGGAGGATCGGCCGTGAAGGTCTCGACCAAGCTCGCCGCGGGATACGGCGGTCTCCTGGTCCTGCTGGGAGGCCTCATCGCCTACCACGTGGTGGCCCTGAACGAGACCGCCGCCACCACGCGCCGACTCACCGGGATCTCGGCCCGTCTGGCCATCAGCACTACCGATCAGCAGTACTGGCTCGACCAGCTGCAGGAGTACGCCAGCGGGTATCACGTCCTGCCGGCGGACTCCGCCTACCTGGAGGCGTTCCGCGACGTGAGCAGCCGCTTCGACAGCTCGCTCGCGCGGATTCGCGAGATGGGGCTCACTGACCGCGAGCGGGCGCACATGGTCCGCCTGGAGCGGACCTGGGAGCGGTTCCGGAAAGCCACGAGCGATCTGGACGCCGCCCTGGCCGCCGAGCCCCCGGACGGCGACCTGAGGGTGCTGGAGAACCGGTTCCGGCAGCTCCGGAACCGGCGCGAGGCCCTGAGCGAGGCCACCCGCCGGGCCATGCGGGACCACGTGGAGGCGGCCACCAGCGAGGCCGCCACGGCCGAGAGCGTCTCGTGGGCCGGGCTGGGCGCCGCGGCGCTGCTGGCGGTGGGAGTGTGGGTGTTCATCGTGGGCTCCATCACGCGCTCGCTGAAGCGACTCACCGCCGGTACGCGCCGGGTGGCGAAGGGCGACTTCCAGTATCGCCTGGAGCCGGAGGGCGAGGACGAGTTCGCGGAACTGTCCCGGGACTTCAACGAGATGAACGAGCGCCTCGGCGAGCTCGACCAGCTGAAGCGGGATTTCCTGTCCAAGGTGTCGCACGACCTGAAATCCCCGCTGGCGTCCATCCAGGAGGTGCACAACCTCCTGCTCGAGGGTGTGCCGGGAGAGCTGACCCCGGACCAGCGCCGACTCCTGGAGCTGAACCGGCAGAGCGGGGAACGGCTGTCGGAGATGATCCGAAATCTCCTCGAGGTGTCCCGCTTCGAGGCCGGGGCTCCGCGGCTGGACGTCGAGGAGGTGGACCTGCGGGAGCTCGCCGTCCGCGCCGCCGACCGCTTCGAGCCGGCGTGCCGGAAGCAGGGGGTGAGGCTCCGACGGTCCCTTCCGCCGGGACCGGTCACGGTGTCGGCCGATCCGGACCGGGCGCGCGAAATCCTGGACAACCTCCTCGAGAACGCCCTGAGCTTCTCGCCCGAGGGAGAGTCCGTGGTCATCGAGGTGGCCCGGGCCGAAGCCGGCGCGGAGATCCGGGTGGCGGACCGGGGACCCGGCGTTCCGGACGACGAGAAGGAAGAGATCTTCGACCGTTTCTTCCAGGGCGAGGACGGCTCGGAGCGTTCCTCCGGAGGCGGCGGTGTGGGCCTCGGCCTCACCCTCTGCCGGCAGATCGTGGAGGCCCACGGCGGCGAGATCGGCGTCGAGGACCGGGAGGGAGGCGGGAGCCTGTTCCGGGTCCTCCTTCCGGCCGCTGGCGACCAGAACGGCGCGGGGGGCGGCGAGAGCGGGGACGGCGGTGACGGCCGGGGCGAGCATCTCGGTCACCCGGAGAGCGACTCGGGCCCCGCGGAGGAGGAAGCCCGTGTCGGCTGATCCCTCCGGCGGTGCGGTTCCCCCCGGACGTCCGATGCGGCGCCGTTCCGGGGCCACGGTCCTGGCCCTCCTGGCCGCGGCCGTGCTCTCCGGGTGCGCCGGGGGCTTCCTGGGTTCGGGCAACTCCTTCGAACGTGCCTTCGAGTCCGGCCGGTACGAGGCGGCCGTGGCCACCTTCGCCCGGGACAGCTCCCTGCACACGCAGGAGGAGCCGCTCTTCCGCGTCGGGATCCTCCGCGCCACGCCGGATCGCCCCTTCTACGACCCGGTTCGCTCCAGGAGGCTGCTGAACCGCCTGCTGAACCTGCATCCCGATACGGAGTTCCGCGCCTACGCCGAGGGCCTGCTCTCCCTGCTGGACCGGATGGAGGAGACGTCCTCACGCGTGGCGGCGCTCCGGGAGGAGCTGGCCGAGACGGAGGCCCGGACCGACAGCCTGCGTGAGGCGCTCCTGGAGACCGGCGTCCGGGTGGACAGCCTCGAGGAGGAGCTTGCGGCCGCCGAGGGGCTGGAGAAGAAGCTCGAGGCGGCGTTGGACAGGGCGGCGCGACTCGAGAAGCAGCTCGAACAGCTGAAGCAGGTACACCTGCGCCAGCCCCCGGACACGGGGGGCGCCGGGCGCAGGCGCTGACGGGAGGCCGATGCAGTTCAGAGGCCGATCCCGAATCCCACGGCCGCGCTGCTCCCCACCGTCACGCCGAACCGCAGGCGCCAGCCCTCCTCGAAGACCACGTCGGCGCCCAGGTCCAGGTCGAAATTGAGCTCGGCCTCGTCGCCGGGCCCTCCCGGCGGATCGTCGCGCACGAAGAGGTCCACCGCCAGCCGGGGATGCGCGTAGGGAAGGAGCGCGTACCCCTCCATCGGGATCTCCTGGCCCAGCGTGATTCCCGCCGGGACCCGGATGCGGGCGCTGTTGCGGTCCGGCACCGTCCCGACGCCCATACCGCTGGTCCAGGCCACCGCCACCGGTGCGTCCGCCCCGCTGGCCACCAGGCTCTGCTCGATCTCGACCCCTCCCAGCAGCGCCAGGTCAGCCGTGATCTCCCCGGCCCCGGCCCGGAGGCCGAGGTCGAGGTCCGAGCCGGGCATCCTCCAGGTCGCCAGGGCCGCCACGTCCGCGCCCGGGTCGTCGCCCGGCGCCAGAGAGATGGCATAGAAGCCGAGCCCCTGTTCGGAGCCCGGCGGCCGGAAGCTCGGGGCGTCGTAGACCTGCGCGGTAGCGGCCGCGGGAGAGAAGGCCAGGATCGCCGCCAGCAGTGGCGTCAGGCGTCGGAGCATCGTCGGTCCTTCCTCTCGAGTTCGTCCTCGGCGCCTTCCACGGGATCAGGGGGGATCAGGAGGAGTCGTCCGGGGAGTCCCACTCGATGTAGATCGTAGCGCCGGGAAGACGGAGCTCGCGAGCGCCCGTCGGCGTGTCGGCGTCCGTCACGGTGGATCGGACACACTCGGCCCGTCGAATTCGCCCCGTATCGAGCCCTCCGTGCTGCCGCAGGCGTTGGACCACTTCACGGGCCCGGCGGCGTTCCGGCCCGGTGCCGCAGGCTGGCCGCGTCCCGTCGAGGGTCCCCAGGACGGAGACGGACGGCGAAGGGTAGTAGCGCCGGGCCAGATTGGCGATCCGACGGACGGGCCCGACCGCTTCCTCCCCGTCCTCGCGGTTCGGGACGGAAGGCGGGTACGGGAGCTCGAACCGCAGTCCCGATTCGACGCGCTGGACGCGGACGTCATAGCGGATCCGGAGGCGCGTGATCGCCGCCCGGAACTGCTGTGACCGGATCCGGAGGGAGTCCAGCTTCGTCGCCAGCGGTCCCGCGTGGAGGTCGGGCGTCGAGTCCACCGCCACCGTGTCGGGCACGCCTGCCGTGTCGCGAGCCTGGAACGCAGCGCCGGCTGAGCGGGGCACCGCCAGCGCCACGGCCCCGGCGGCGCACAGGATCCCCAGTATCAGGATCGGGCGGACGGCGCGTGCCCTCCTGTGCCTCGGTGGCGCAGGCCGAAGGCGTTGCCGGCCGGTGCGCGGGGTGTGATTAGGCATCGTCTCCGGTGAACTCCACGTCGACGGTGGTCCGGCGGTAGGGGACGCTCCCTTCACCGGGCCCCCCGGCGTCGGGACGGACGAGGCCGGACTCGCCGTAACCCACGACGGAGGCGACCCGATCGACGGTGACCGTCGTGGACGACACCGCCCGAAGCAGCATGGAGGTCCTCCTGGTCGCGAGTCCGGCCGTGAGTGTCCCGTGCTCGAGGACTGCAGGGGAGCAACCACCGTACCCCGGGAGTGTGTACGTTTCTATATATGTGACTGATAGCAGGTTGACTATAGTTATATGAGGCGACGCATCAGGATTGTGATTCGACCTGACCGGCAACTTCTTCCCGCGAAAGGTCCGCGCCTTCGGGACTTTCTCCGGTCCCACCCCGCAAGTGGTGTCCAACTGCTCCGGCCGGACGGCGGATCGAGGGGGCGCTTGACGCCGGCGTGATGCCCGGGGCGTTCGTATTGGCGAGCCCTCGTCCCCGGGAGGTGAACCTGCCGGACCCGAACTGGGTGAGGGCGAGGAAGACTCGACGGGCTCCGGGGAGAGCCGGCGTGCGTCACCGGGCCCGGCACTGCCGCTGGTGGCGCGCTCGATATCGAAGATGCCGTAAATAGGTCCAGGCGAGCTGTCACGGATCAGTCACGGGAGTCTGAATGGGCCGAGGAGCCAGGATCGCGGGCGCCGTCGCCGTTCCCGCCGTCGGACTCTTCGGTACGTGGCTCCTCTGGCCGGATGCCGGAGCCGGCGGCGCGGGCGGAGCCCGGGTCGAGGACGGCGTCCGCCGCAAGGCGGAAGCCGTGGCCGGTGGCGGCGACGGCGGGCCCGCCACGGCGATCCCCGTCGACGGCGCCCGCGTCCGGCGGGACACCTTCGTCCTCTGGGTCACCGCCCGGGGAGAGACGTCGGCACGGCAGGCCGCCACGGTCTCCTCCCGGCTGCAGGGGGAGGTAGAGGCCGTGGTGGCGGAGGAGGGACAGCCCGTCCAGCGGGGCCAGGTCCTGGTCCGCCTGGGCTCCACAGACGTCCGGTTGGACCTGGAGGAGGCGCGGGCGTCCGTGGACAAGGCCCGTGCGCAGTTCCGGTCCATGACCCTCACCGACGGTGAGCTCACGAGCGACTCGCTTCGGCGGCAGCGCCGGGAGCAGGCCCGGGTGCGGAGCGGTCTCGCGTCGGCGCGCGTGAGCCTGGAGCGGCAGCGGAGCCGGCTCGAGGCGACCCGGGTCCGGGCCCCCTTCGACGGCCAGGTGGCGAGCGTGGCGGTCTCGGCGGGCGACCGCATCTCGACCGGCGACTCGCTGCTGGCGGTGGTGGACCTGTCGCGGTCCCTCGTCGACGTCCGGGTGCTGGAGAGCGAGCTGCCCGCCGTAGAGGTCGGTCGCCGGGTGGAGGCCCGCATCGCGGCCTACCCGAACCGGAACCTCGAGGGACGGGTGGTGAGCGTGAACCCGGTGGTCGACGCGGAGTCGAACACGGCCCGGGTCACGGTTTCCCTGGAGAACCCTCGCGCGCGAATCGTCCCCGGCATGCATGCCAGCGTCCGCATCGCGAGCCGTCTCCGCCGGGGACGGACCATCGTCCCGCAGCGGGCCATCGTAGAGCGGGACCGCCGCGAGGTGGTCTTCGTCTTCGCCCCGTCGGACTCCGATCCTGCGGCCGGCAGGGCACGGTGGCGGTACGTCTCCACGGGGCTGGAGAACGACCGCTTCGTGGAGATCGTGCCCGGAGAGGAGACCGAGACGCTGGAGCCGGGCGAGGTCGTGCTGACGGAGGGACATCCGACGCTGGCCCACGACGCGCGCGTCCGCCTCAGGAACGCGGATTCGCTCGCGGTGGGGGAGGGGGGGGACCGATGACAGTCGTCGACTCGGCGACGCCCGCCCGCGTCGCCGCGGCTTCCCTGCTGGCGTCGCTGGCGGTCGCCGGATCGCCGATCGCGGGAGTCGCCGGGGCGGCGCACGGGGACGCGGTCCACGAGACGGCGCTCCCCGGCGACGCGGCGCGTGACACGCTGACCCTGGACGAGGCGGTGCGCATCGGCCTCGACGAGGACCCGGACATCCGGGTGGAGCAGGCGAACCGGGAAGCGACGGCCGCCCAACGCCTGGCGGACTACGGGGCCTTCCTGCCGAGTCTGAGCGCGGGCGCCTCGTTCCGGCGCTCGGACTTCACCACCGTGACCTTCCGCGCCCCGGAGGGGGCCTCGCGGCGACTGGAGGAGCCCGAGTCCGGGATCGTCAAGTCGAGCTCCCAGTCTCTGGGGCTGAGCTGGACGCTCCTGGAGGGAGGCCGTCGTCTCGCCGACTGGAAGGCCGGCGGAGCGCAGATCGCGGCCGCCGGACACCGGGTGTCCTGGGCCGAGCGGCAGACGGTGGCGGACGTGCGCGTCGCCTACCTGGGGGCGCTGCAGCGGCGGGCCTTGGTGGACGTGGCGCGGCGCCGGCTGCAGGCCCGTCGCCGCGACCTGCGGCTGGCGCGGAAGCGGTACGCCATCGCCGACGCGGACCGGTCGGAGATCCTGGGAGCCCGGAGCGACACGCTGGACGCCCGGATGCGGCTTCTGGACGCCCGGCAGCAGGCACGCGTCCAGGTGCGCCGGCTCCGCACCGCTATGGGCCTGGAGGAATCGCGCCTCTCCGCCGCGACGCCCCTCACCCCGATCGGGGAGCTGCCCGGCCCGGACACCCTGGTCGTGGAGCGGCTCGTCCGGCGGGCCGCCCGCACGCACCCGGAGATCGAGGCTCTGGAAGCCGAGGCCCGCGCTGCGTCCGCCGACCTGTGGGCGGCCCGGGCGACCTACCTGCCCACGGTGAACCTCGGCTACTCCCTCGGGCGGAGCGAGCAGCTGGGACGCGGGGGGAGCTCCTTCGTCCTCGATCCTGCGAACGACAACCGGAGCCTCTCGCTCAGCGTGTCTTGGGACCTCTTCGGCGGCTTTCAGCGTGAGCAGCAGCGTGCCCGAGCGTCGTCGACGCTCCGACGGACGGGCGCCCGACGTGCGAAGCGGCGCATGGAGGTGGCCGCCACCGTCCGGAATCGCGTCGAGGAGCTCCGGCGGCGTCGGGAGCGGCTGACGCTGATCCGCCGGAAGCTGGAGGTGGCGCGCCAGCGGATGGAGCTCATGCGGGGGCGATTCCGGCTCGGCGACGTGAGTTACCTGGAGCTGCAGCGGGTGATCGAGCGGCTCGACGACGCCCAGCGGGAGCGCATCGACGAGCGCTACGCCTACCTCACGGCGTGGGCCGAGCTGGAGCGGGTGACGGGCCCGGTCCCCGGGGAGGAGGCTCCGGGCGGAGCCCCGTGAACCGGGCGCTTCCGTCCTTCTCGGCCCGGCGGCCCGTGGCCACGGCGATGCTCTTCCTGGGCATCGCCCTCGTGGGGACGGTCTCCCTCACGCGGCTGCCGGTGAACCTCCTCCCCGACGTCTCGTTCCCCACGCTCGTCGTCTCCACCGACTACCCGGACGCGGCCCCGGCGGAGGCGGAGCGCTACGTGAGCGTCCCCATCGAGGAGGGGCTGGCCCAGGTGGGGGGCGTGCGGGAGGTGACCTCCCGCTCCCGGCAGGGCCACTCCCTCGTGAGGCTCACCTTCGCCTGGGGCACGGACATGCAGTTCGCGGCGCTCGACGTCCGCGAGCGGCTGGACGGGCTCCGGACCTCGCTCCCGGAGTCCTCCGGGCGGCCCACGATCCTCCGCACGGATCCGTCGGAGGATCCGGTGCTGACCCTGGCCCTCACCGGGACATCCCCTACCCGGCTGCGCGACATCGGAGAGACGGTGGTGAAACGGAGGTTGGAGCAGCTCGAGGGGGTCTCCCTGGCGGCGGTGGTGGGAGGGCCGCGGCCGGAGATCCACGTGACCGTGGAGCCGGAACGGCTGGCCCCACACGGGCTGTCGGTCCGGGAGGTCCGGCAGGCGCTGGACGAGGCGAACTACTCCGCGCCCGGCGGGCGGATCCACCGCCGCCGGTATCACTACACGCTGCGCACGCTGGGCGAGTTCCGGGACGTCTCGGACATCCGGCGTGTGACGGTCCGGTCAGCGTCGGGAGGTGCCACCGGCTCCGCGGCCGGCGATCATGATGGAGAGACCGGCGGGGCGGTGCGGGTGGACGACATCGCCACAGTGGAGTCCGGCTCCGTCGAGCGCCGGGCGCTGACGCGCTACGGCGGTGAGCCGGCCGTAGGGGTGGAGGTGTTCAGGGCCTCCGGCGCCAACACGATCCGGGTGGACGAGCGGGTGGGCCAGGTGCTCGCTCAGCTCCGGGACGGGTACCCGGAGATCGGAATCCGCGTGGCGCACAGCCAGGCCGGTTTCATCCGGGACGCCATACGGGGGGTGCTCCGGGCGCTGGCCGCCGGCGGGCTGCTGGCCTTCGGCGTCCTCTTCCTCTTCCTCCGGGACCCCCGGTATCCGCTGGCCGTGGGGCTCGCCATCCCCGTCTCCATGCTGGCGGCCCTGGCGCTCCTCGACGTGACGGGCGTGAGTGTGAACGTGATGTCGCTCGGCGGGTTGTCACTGGCGGTGGGGATGCTGGTGGATAACTCCATCGTGGTGCTGGAGAACATCTTCCGCCACCGGGAGGAGGGCCGGCCCGCCGACGAGGCGGCGGTGGAGGGAACGGCCGAGGTCGGGGCGGCCATCACCGCTTCTACGCTCACCACGATCGCCGTCTTCGGTCCCGTCCTGTACGTGGAGGGGGTGGCCGGCGCGCTCTTCGAAGAGCTCGCCCTCTCGGTGGCGTTCGCGCTGCTGGCGTCGCTGCTCGCCGCGCTGGCTCTGCTCCCTGCCCTCACCGCACGGGTGCCCGGATCACCGGCGGAGCGTGCAGCCTCCGATCGGGGCCCGGTCGATTTCGGAGAGGGGAGCGGTGGACCCGGGGGACCTCCCGAGGCCTTCCGTCGGGGCTTCGACCGCTTCGCCGGGTGGTACGAGCGTGCGCTGGTGTGGTCCCTGGACCACCGGACCGTGGTGATCGGCGGGGCGTTACTCTCGCTGGCCGCCGCGGCGTGGGTGGGAGCGTCGCTGCCCCGGGGCGTCATGCCGGCGGTGGACGAGCGGGCGCTCCGGGTGGAGGTGGAGCTCCCGGTGGGGACACCCCTGCCGGAGACGGCAGACGCCGCGTCCCGGGCCGAGGAGGCCGCCCTGGGCCTGCCCGGCGGCCCCACGGTCTTCACCCGCATCGGTCGCCCCCCGGCGGTCCGGGGGTCGCCGAAGGAGGTGGCCGGCGAGCACGTGGCGCTGCTCCGGGCCGACCTCCCGCCGAAGGCCCCGGCCTCGGAGCGGGCGGCGCAGATGGTCCGGCGCCGGGCGGAGGCGGCCGGCCTCTCTCCGTCGGCGCTCACGGCCCGACCGGCACGGACCACCTCCCTCGGGCAAGCCGTCAGCCGCACGGACGCGGACCTGGTGGTGGCGGCACGCGGGGGGGAGCTCGATTCGCTCCATGCGGTGGCGGCCGACGTGCGTGAGCGGCTCCGGGAGACGAAGGGCCTCACCGACGTCCGCGTGGAGGGGACCGCCGACCAGCCCATGGTGACGGTGGAGGTCGACCGCGCCGCGGCGACGCGCCACGGAGTGGCGGTGGAGCGTGTGGCGTCGGCGCTCCGGAACGTCGCCGCCGGGGCCCGGACGGAGCGTCCCCTGACCCGGTTCGCCGACCGTGTCCCGATTCGCGTGCAGCTCCCGTCCGATCAGCGCGGCACCCTGGAAGCGCTGCTGGAGCTGCGGGTCCGGGACGTCCCCCTGCGACGGCTGGTGAGGGTGCAGCACGGGCGCGGCCCCGTGGAAATTCGGCGCGAGGGGCAGGCGCGGGTCGTGCGCGTCCTGGCCGGTGTGGAGGGCGGGCTTGCCTCGGCCGTGGATCGCGTGCGGGCGGCCGCCGCCGGGATCGAGCTCCCCGGCGGGACGCGACTGCAGACGGGCGGTGCGAACGAGCGGATGCGGGAGAGCTTGACTTCCCTGCTTCAGGCCTTCGGGCTGGCGCTGGTCCTGGTCTACCTGATCCTGGCCGCCCAGTTCGAGTCCCTGCGCCACCCCTTCGTGATTCTCGGTGCGGTGCCCCTGGCCGCCCTCGGCGCCCTCGGCGCGCTGCGGGTCGCCGGCGCCGGCCTCAACGTGATCAGCGGCATCGGGATCGTGGTGCTGGTCGGGATCGTGGTGAACGACGCCATCGTGAAGGTGGACTTCATCAACCAGCGGCGGCGCCAGGGACTGCCCCTCCGGGAGGCCATCGTGGAGGCCGGACGGCTCCGGCTCCGGCCCATCGTCATGACCACCGTGACGACAGTGTTCGGGCTGCTGCCGCTGGCGCTCGGGTGGGACGCCGGCGGCGACCTGCGTGCTCCGCTGGCGGTGGCCGTCGTCGGGGGACTGCTCTCGGGCACCGTCCTCACCCTGCTCGTGGTCCCCGTCCTGTACGGGGCGGTGGCGCGGCGGGAGGAGACGACCAGGTGATTCGCTTCGCCGTCCGCCGGCCCGTGGCCACGGCGGCGATCTACGCGGCCCTGCTGGCGCTCGGCGTCTACAGCTTTCGCTACATCCCGGTCCAGCTCCTGCCGGACGTGAGCTACCCGCGGCTCACGGTGACCGCCCGGTGGGCCGGCGTCTCTCCGGAGACCATGGAGGCCCGGGTCACCTCGCGGCTGGAGGCCGCCGCGCAGGGGGTGGGCGGCGTCCGGTCGGTGAGCTCGGAGTCTTCCGTCACCCCGCGAGGGAGCGCCGCCCGGGCGCAGGTCACCGTGGAGTTCGACCGGGATACGCGTATGCGGTTCGCCCGCTTCCAGCTCGCTGAGCGCGTCAGCGCGCTCGGGAGCGAGCTGCCGCCGGGGGTCTTCACCCGGGTCGAGCAGTACGTGCCGGAGGAGGTGCAGGGAGAGGCCACGGCCTTCCTCAGCTACCAGATCCACGCCCCCTTCACCTTCGCCCGGCTCTCGGAGGTGTCCCGCCGGGAGCTCCGTCCCGCGGTCACTGCCGTGGACGGGGTGGCGGGTGTGGAGATTCGTGGAGACGTGCGCCGGGAGGTGCTGATCGAGCTGGACCGGGAGCGGCTCCGGGACCTCGGGTTACGCCCCTCGGACGTGCGGTCCACGATCGGCGCCCTCTCGGAGCCGCGGCCCGTGGGAACGGTGCGGCTCGCCGGGCGGGAGACGAGCATGGCGGTCCGCGCCCGGGTGGAGAGCGTCTCGGAGCTCCGGGACCTTCGGCTCCCCGGAGCCGGCGGCACCACGGTCCGCCTCGGGCAGGTGGCCGACATCCGCGATCACGCCGGCGCGCGGAGCTCCTACCACCGGGTGAACGGCGACCCCACCATCTCGGTCGTGGTGAGCCGACAGCCCGGCTCGAACGCCCTGGACGTCTCCGACCGCGTGAAGCTGGCCGTGGACTCGGCCCGCACCGAGCTCCCGGGCCCGGTCCGCGTGGAGCTCGATCAGGACCGGAGCGAGGAGATCCGGGCGGAGCTCACCGACCTCCGGCTGCGGGCCCTGGCCGCGGCCGCGGTCATCCTGCTCGTGCTGGCCCTCTTCCTGCGGAACCCCCGGGCGGTGATTTCCGTCTACGCCACCATCGGGTTCAGCGTGATGATCGCCGTGAACCTGCTCTACCTGGGCGACCTTACCATGAACGTCCTCACCCTGGCCGGCCTGGCCTGGGGCTTCGGTCTCGTGGTGGACAACGGGATCGTGGTGCAGGAGAACATCGACCGCCGCCGACGCGGCGGCCTCTCTCCCCCGGAGGCCGCCGTGGAGGGAGCAAGGCAGGTGGCGCTCCCCGTCGTCGCCGCCACGGCCACGACGGCGGTCGTGCTCGTCCCCTTTCTCTTCCTCCAGGGGGAGCTCCGCATCTACTACCGCCCGCTGGCGTGGGCCGTGGGCTTCTCCATCCTGGCGAGCCTCTTCGTCGCGTTCACGTTCGTCCCCGCCATGGCCGGCCACCGTGGCGACGACGCCTCCGCGGAGACGTCCGGGGCGGATGCGGGCGGCCCGGGGAACGGACGGGGTGGGGAGCCGCTCTACCGCCGCGCCTACCGCGGGGTCCTGGATCTCGCCCTGGGTCACCCCGTCGTCGTGGCGCTGCTCTGCGCCGGCGCCCTGTACGGCAGCTGGCACCTGTTCGACAGCCGGGTGATCCGCGGCCTGGAGTGGGCTTCCTACTGGGGGCGAGACACCTACGTCCAGGTCCGGATCCAGTATCCGCGCGGCGCGGGGCTCGATCGCACCGACCGCCTGGCGCGCGAGTACGAGGATGTCATGGCCGGCTCCTCCGTCGTCCAGCGCTACGAGACCCTGGTGCAGCCCCGGTGGGCGCGGATCCGTGTCGCCTTCCCGGACTCCCTGGAGCGGACCGGTGCGCCCGTGGCCGTGAAGGAGCGGCTGGTGAGTCGGAGCTACCGGTACTCCGGGCCGGAGATCGACGTCGTCGGCGTCGGTCAGCCGTTCTCCACGGGCGGGGGAGCGAGCGCGCCGAACTACGCCGTGGATCTCTACGGCTACAATTACCTGCAGCTGGAAGAGATCGCCCGCGGCCTGGCGAGCCGGCTCGAGCGGTTCGCGCGCGTGGAGGACGTCGACCCCAACGGCTCCGGAGAGTGGTTCCGCCGGGATCGCGCGCCGGAGTACTTCCTCGAGGTCGACCGGGAGCGCCTCTCCGGCCACGACCTGACCGTGCGGGAGCTCCTCGACTTCGTCAGCCGCAACATCCGGGGCTCCGTCGGCGAGCGGCGCATGCGGATCGGCGGGGACGAGGTCCGCTACGCCCTCAAGCTTTCCGGCTACCGGGACTTCAGCCTGTCGGAGCTGCGTGAGCTCCGGGTTCCCACCACCGGCACCGGCACCTCGGTCCGGCTGGCGTCGGTGGCCGACGTCCGCGAGCGCGAGGTCCTCGCGCGCATCGTCCGCGAGCGGCAGCAGTACCGGCGCACCGTGGCGTGGGAATTCCGCGGCCCCCGGAAGCTCGGGGACATCGTCCGGGACGCGTCCCTGGAGGCCACCGAGCTGCCGCCGGGGTACCGGATCGAGACCGAGGCGAGCCGGTTCCGGTGGGCGCCGGAGCAGCGGACCCAGGTCTGGTGGGCCGTCGGCGCCGCCGTGCTCCTCATCTACATGGTCACGGCTGCCCTCTTCGAGTCCCTTCTTGCCCCGCTGGCCATGCTCCTCACGCTGCCCCTGGCCCTGGTGGGGGTGTTCCTGATCTTCGTCGTCGCCGACGCCGCCTTCACGAGGACCGCCTACATCGGAGCCATCATGGTGGGCGGGATCGTGGTCAACAGCGCCATCCTCATCGTCTACCACATCGGCGAGCTGCGGGAGCGGCTGCCCGACCGGGAGGCCATCCTCACGGGCACCCTGGAGCGGACCCGGCCGATCCTCATGACCACCCTCACCACGGTCCTCGGGCTGCTGCCGCTGGTCTTCTTCGCGGAGTCCCCGGACGAGAGCATCTGGAACGCCCTCGCGCTGGCCACCATCGGCGGCCTGAGCTCCAGCGTCCCGCTCGTGCTGGTGGCCGTGCCCGTTGCCTACCGGTGGCTCGTGGCGCGGCCCGGTGGGGAGGGCGCGTGAACGCCCGACCGGAGTGGAACAAACGGTGCCGCTGGTCCTAGCGTTAGGTGGTCTTTCGGTCCCGAACCCCGGACCGGTCCTTCTCGACGGGCGGGGGCTCACTGTTTCACGACTCCCTCCAGGAGGCATCTGAATGTCGACGGTCGGTTCCCGAGCAGGAGAGGCCGAACCCCGCCGCTCGGAGCGCGCCGAGAGAGTGGAGGGACAGGATCGCCATCCGGGCGTCGACCCGACCGTCCGGATGTTCGAGAAGGAGTGGATGGAGAAGCTCTCCCACGTCTATCCGTGGGTGCCCCACGCCATCTACGTACCGGTCGTCGGCTGGATGATCTGGCGCGGCGCCGGCGCGGGCCTCGGAGGCTGGGAGATCGCCGGCCTCTTCCTCCTGGGGGGGGTCGTGTGGAGCGCCGTCGAGTGGGCCCTGCACCAGTTCGTCTTCCACGAGATCGCCGACGAGGACGTGGAGATGGCGGTCAAGCGGAAGGTGGCGCAGCTGGATCCCGACCAGCCCATCGTCTCCAACCTGGAGAGCTGGCGGGAGAAGTTCTTCTTCGTGGCACACGGCGTCCACCATCACTTCCCGGCAGACCCGAAGCGGCTCGTCATGCCGCCCTCGGTGAGCGGGCCCCTGGCCGTCGGCTTTTACTTTCTCTTCGAGGCCCTCCTGGGAGCGACCGTGGCGCCGCCGTTCTTCGCCGGCTTCCTGACGGGATATCTCTTCTACGACAGCTTCCACTACGCCATCCACTTCATCCGGCCCGGCGGCCGCCTGGAGGCCCTGATGTACCGCCTCGGCAAGGGGCACATGCGCCATCACTTCAGCAATCCGGACCAGGACTATGGCGTCAGCACCCCGATGTGGGACCTCCTGCTCGGCACCTATGACGAGGACGAGAAGGCCCAGTTCTGGCCGGAGCGCGCGCTGTGGCGTGAGCCGGAGAAGTGGAAGCCGGACGAGGACCTCGAGGAGACGCTCGATGAGCTCGAGGCGGGGTCCCGGGGCCCCACCGTGAGCCCGTAAAGAGCCCGACCCACCGGGGCGGACGGGGATGACCGACGAGGTGGCGGAGGGACGACCCGTTCCACCGGATACACCGGCGGAGCTCACGGAAGAGACCCGGCAGGTGGAGAGCCACGCCGAGGACGTGGACCTCCGCACCCCCCGGGACGAGGGCGCCCACCCGGGGCGGAAGAAGTTCGGCACCTTCGGCGGCGTCTTCACGCCGACCCTGCTCACCATCCTCGGCGTGATCATGTTCCTGCGCGAGGGGTGGGTGATCGGCAACGCCGGCCTCCTCGGCGGCCTGGTCGTGATCCTCCTCGCCTTCGGGATCACGCTCCTGACGGCCCTATCGATGTCGTCCATCACGACGAACATCCGGATCGGGGCCGGCGGTGCCTATGCCATCATCGCCCAGTCCCTGGGGCTCGAGATCGGGGGCGCTCTGGGCATTCCTCGCTACGTCTCCCAGGCGCTGGCGGTGACCATGTACATCTTCGGGTTCCGGGAAGGGTGGATGCGGATCTTCCCGAGCCACCCGGAGTTCCTGGTCGACATCCTCATCTTCGCGGCGCTGTTCGGGATCGCCTACAAGAGCGCCGGGTTCGCCATCCGCATCCAGTACGTGATCATGGCCGTGATCGGGGCGGCGCTCCTCTCCATCGCCGGAGGCGCCGCCACCGGCTCCATGGAGTTCTCCGTGAACGAGGTCCAGCTGTGGGGGGCGTTCCCGGGCGCGCCGGAGGGCGGGTTCCAGGGGACGGACTTCTGGGGCGTGTTCGCGGTCTTCTTTCCGGCGGCCACGGGCATCATGGCCGGGGCGAACATGTCCGGGGACCTGAAAGACCCGAAGAGGGCGATCCCGCTCGGCACCCTGGGAGCCATCGGCGTGAGCCTGGTGGTCTACGTCCTCCTGGCCTACTGGCTCGCCCGCTCTGCCACGCCGGGCGAGCTGGTGAGCGATTACTACGTCATGATGGACGAGGCCCTGTGGGGGCCACCCGTGCTGGCCGGCCTGCTGGGGGCCACCTTCTCGTCGGCGCTGGCCTCGCTGGTGGGATCCGCCCGGATCCTCCAGGCCATGGGCGAGCACGGCGTCATCCCGAAGGGGGACTGGCTGGCCGAGCGCACCGATATCGGCGAGCCGCGGAACGCCCTGTGGGTCACCGGCGGCGTGCTCTTCTTCACCCTCTTCCTCCGGGACCTGAACGCCGTGGCTCCGCTGATCACGATGTTCTTCCTCATCACGTACGCCATGCTGAACGGCGTGCTTCTCCTGGAGCAGAGCCTGGACCTGGTGAGCTTCCGGCCGAACTTCCGCGTGCCCCGCTGGGTGCCGTTCCTGGGGCTGGTGGGTAGCCTGTTCGCCATGTTCATCATCCAGCCCACCGTGGGATGGGTCTCCATCGCCGTGGTGCTGGCCTGCTACTGGGTGCTCCTCCGGCGGCAGCTCGAGGCCCCCTTCGCGGACATGCGGAGCGGGCTCTTCGTGGCCATGGCCGAGTGGGCTGCCATGAAGGTCAAGCAGCTCCCCCCGAAGCAGGAGCGGGCCTGGAAGCCGAACGTGCTGGTCCCGGTGGAGGAGGCCGGCGAGCTGCGGGGCGAGCTGCAGGTGCTGGAGAACCTGATCCGCCCCCACGGCATGGCCAAGGTGTTCGGCCTGGAGCGCGACGATCGCGACGACGGCCTCGCGGAGACGCTGTCGGACCTCGCCGTCGGCCTGCAGGACCGTGGTGTATTCACGGACTGGACGATCATCCGCTCCGACGGCTTCGCCGACGGGCTCACCGCGGGAATGCAGGCCCTGCGGGGCGCATTCTTCCGGCCGAATATCACCTTCCTCCGGATGCCGGAGAGCCGGGAGCGGGGCGAGGAGTACCGAAGGATCATCGCTGCCGCCGACGACCTGGGCGTGGGCACCATGGTCTACGCGCCCCATCCCACGGCGGGCCTCGGCCAGCGGGCGCATCTGAACGTCTGGGTTCGGGACCGGAGCCCGGACTGGCGCATCTCCTGGGACATCGGCAACCTGGACCTGTCGATCCTCTCCGCGTACAAGCTCGCCCGAAACTGGGACGCGTCGCTGCGGCTGGTGATGGTGGTGGACGAGCCGTCACAACGGCCGGAGGCCCGGGAGTTCCTCACGGATCTGATCGAGCTCGCCCGCCTGCCCGAGACCGAGATCGTGGTCCGGGCCGGCGACTTCGAGGATCAGGTCTCCCGGGTCCCGCAGGCGGATCTGAGCGTCTTCGGCCTCGTGGCGCAGCCGGACTTCGGCCGGCTGCATCGCCTGGTGGAGCTCTCCACCTCCACCTGCCTCTTCATCCGGGACTCGGGCCAGGAGAGCGTGCTGGCCTGACCCCGGACCTCCGCCCGGCAGCCGCGCTTCAACGCCGCCGCAGTCGCTTTCGTTCTCTACTCTGGGCGGGCACACTTGCCGCCGTGCGCGCCGGCCCGCCTGCCGCTGCTCCCCGGGAGGCCGGGGTGGCTGCCGCCCGCCGGACGCCTGGCCATCGAGCGAGAGGAGAGCGACGATGCGGTTCCATCGGTCCGACGCGGAGGATCAGACCGAGCACGGTCTCCCGGCCCGTGCCGCGGCCGTCCTCGTGTTCCTGTGCGCCCTGGCCCTGGGCCTGCCGTCCGGCCTGTCGGCGCAGTACGAGAAGCCGGCTCCGGAGGCGGCCTACGCCCTGGACGGCGTCACCGTGATCCGGGCGGACGGGAGCCGGCTGGAGAACGTGAACGTGGTCGTCCGGGACGGTCGGATCGCGGCCATCGGGCCGGACGTCCAGGTACCGGAGGGGGCCCGGGTGCTGGAGGGCGACTCCCTCCACGTCTATCCCGGGATGGTGGACGCGGCGGGCAGCGCCGAGTTCGAGCTGCCGGAGCCCGACAGCTCGCCGGGGGAGGTTCCGTCGTGGAGCCCCCCGCGAGACGTCCAGGGCTTCCGCCCGCACCTCCGGGTGGCGGATCATCTGACCTCCACCGGATCCTCCACGGCGGAGGCCCGGGAGGCCGGGGTCGTGGCGGCCGCCGTGCACCCGGAGGACGGACCCGCGCCCGGCCGCAGCGCGCTTCTCCTCCATCGTGTCACGGCGGACGCGCCGCGGGACCTCGTGCTCGACGCCGAGCTCGGCGTGGTACTCTCCCTGGAGCCGTCGCCGGGCGTCTATCCCTCGACGCTGTTCGGCGTACAGGCGTTTCACCGACAGCAGTTCCGGAACGCGGAGCACCGGTCGCGCCTGGCCTCGGCCTACGAGGAGAGCCCGGACGGCCTGTCGCCGCCGAGCTGGGACGCCGACCACCGGATACTGTCGTCCGTGGCGGCGGGCGAGACGCGGGTGTTCTTCCGGGCCCAGAGCTCGAACGACATCCGCCGCGCACTGGACCTGGCCTCCTTCGCCGGCTTCGATCCGGTGATCGTGGGCGGGCGCGAGGCGTGGCGGGTGGCGGACCTGCTGGCGGAGCGGGACGTCCCGGTCCTGGCCACCACCGACTATCCGGAGCCGGAGCGCTGGGACCCGGAGTCCGTCGATTCGGTACGGGCCGACACGCTCCCGCCGGAGGTGCAGCGGGAGAAGCGGCGCGTGGAGAATGCCTACCGGAACGCCGCCCGGCTGCACGAGGCCGGCGTCCGGTTCGCCCTCACCAGCGGCGGCGGTGACGCCGAGCTCAGGGAGGGGGCGGGAAGGGCCGTCGAGTACGGCCTCCCGCGCGGGGCCGCCCTGCGCGCGGTGACGTCGATCCCGTCCGACCTCTTGGGACAGCCGGCGCTGGCGGTGCTCCGGGAGGGGCTGGCGGCCAACTTCATCGTCGCCGACGGCCCCCTCTTCGCCGAGGAGACGGAGCTCCAGTACACCTTCGTGGACGGCCGCCCGCAGGTGATGCGGACGGAGCCGGGCGCCGAGCCCACCGAGCCGCCCGCCGTGCAGGTCGGGGGCTCCTGGTCCGTCGAGCTCAGCATGGACCAGGGGAGCTTCGAGGGTACGCTGAACCTGAAGCAGGAGGGAGCCGAAGTCACCGGCAGCTTCTCGACCTCCTCGGGGCAGGGCCCGCCGCTTGACGCCGAGGGAAGGGTCTCCGGCAACAGCCTGGACCTGAGCCTATCAGGATCCGCCGGGGGACAGACCATCGAGATCACCCTGACCGGCAGCGTGGAGGGGGACGAGGCCAGCGGCTCCGGCAGCGGCCCCTTCGGCTCCTTCACCTGGGAGGCCACGCGCCGGTCGACGCCCGGCGAGGAGATCGGGGGCATCGAGTGATGAAGGAAACGAGCATGGATTCCGGCTTCGATCTCGGGTCCGAACTGATGAGCAGGGCGGTCCGGGCGCTGGCGGCGGTGCTGGCCGTCGCGGCCTTCGCCGAGGCGGCCCCCGGCCAGCAGGTGGACGGCTTTCCCCGCAACGACTCGTTGCAGATCGCCGAGGGGGCCCTCCCGGTGCCCGCGGGCGACCTGGTGGTGCGGGACCTCGACTCGCTGTGGACGGCCACGGACACGATCCTGACCGACGTCTCGATCCTGATCCGGGACGGGGAGATCAGCGAGATCGGGCGGGACGTGTCGGTCCCGAGCGGAGCGCGGGTGATCGACGGCGAGGGACGCACGGCGATTCCGGGCATCGTGGACGCCCACTCTCACACCGCCATGAGCAGCTACAACGAGTCGACGGCTTCGGTGGTCCCCGAGGTCCGGGTCACGGAGGCCCTCGACCCCGAGTCCTTCGGCATCTACCGTGCGCTTTCCGGCGGGGTCACCAGCGCCCTGGTCCTCCACGGCAGCGCGAACCCCATCGGCGGACAGAGCGCCATCATCAAGATGCGGTGGGGACTCGAGGACTCGCGCCGGCTGCTGGTGCAGGGCGCTCCCCGCACGGTGAAGTTCGCGCTGGGCGAGAACGTGACGAACAAGGGGGACGACTGGGACGCGCCGGTGCGTTACCCGCGCTCGCGGCTCGGGGTGGAGCAGACCTACGTGCAGGCCTTCACCGCCGCGCAGCGCTACCGGGAGAAGTGGGAGGAGTACCGCGAGAACCCGGAGGACTACCGGACGCCGCCGCGGCGGGACGCGCGTCTCCAGACGCTCGTGGACATCATGGAGGGGGACATCAAGGTCCACGCCCACTCCTACAGGGCGGACGAGATCCTGATGCTCATGCGGATCGCCGAGCGGTTCGGGTTCGAGATCGACGTCTTCCAGCACGTCCTGGAAGGCTACAAGGTGGCCGACGAGATGGCCGCCCACGGGGCCGCGGCCTCCACGTTCTCGGACTGGTGGGGGTACAAGCTCGAGGCCTACGACGCGATTCCCTACAACGCGGCGATCATGAACGAGCACGGGGTGAACACCAGCATCAACTCGGACATCCCGTGGCTGCAGTCGTTCATGGTCTACGAGATGATCAAGCCGGTGCGCTACGGGGGCGTCTCGAAGCACGAGGCTCTCAAGATGCTGACCCTCTACCCGGCGCAACAGCTCCACGTCGACGACCGGGTGGGGACGCTGGAGGAGGGCAAGGACGGCGACCTGGTGCTCCTCTCCGGGAGCCCGTTCGACACCTACACGCGGTTGGAGGAGACCGTGGTGGACGGAAACGTCTACTACGACCGGAGCGCGCCGGAGGAAGCGCGCGGACAGCCCGTCCGTGAGCTCCCGGAGCTCTCCACCGCCCGGAACGACGCCGGGCCCCGGAGCGTGGCCTCCGACTGGCCGGAGGCCACGCTGGACCTGGAGGAGGAGCCGGCCGACGGCGGCCCGGTGGCCCTGGTCGGCGGCACGGTCCACCCCCTGGCCGGCGGCGAACCCGTTCGGGAGGGCGTCCTGGTGATGCAGGACGGCGAGGTGGCAGCCGTGGGGCCGCGCGGCCAGGTGTCCGTGCCGGCGGGGGCGGAACGGGTCGACGTCTCCGGCCAGCACGTGTATCCCGGCCTCATCGACCCCCGGACGCAGCTCGGCCTGGTGGAGATCGGGGCGGTGGCCGCCAGCCGCGACACGCGGGAGCACGGCCAGTTCAACCCGCACCTGCGGACGGTGGGCGGGCTCAACCCGCACAGCACACACATCCCCGTGGCCCGGGCCGCCGGCATCACGGCCTCCCTGGTGGCTCCCTCCGCCGGCACGGTCATCGGCACGGCCTCGGCCGTGGAGCTGGCCGGCGACACGCCCTGGAAGATGTCCATCGACGACCGCTCCGCCCTGGTCGTGGATTTCCCGTCGCCGACGGGCCACGACTGGGAGGAGCCCGCGCTCGAGGGGGACCGGATCGAGGAGCTGACGGACCTGTTCGAGCGGGCTGGCAGGTTCGCCGAGGGACGGACGGTGGCGGAGGAGGCCGACGACGGCTTCGTCCTCAACGAGTGGGGCGGCGACCGGGTCTACCTGGAGGCGCTCGCCCCGGCCGTCCGCGGCGAGGTGCCGGTCCTGTTCGAGGCCGATAGCGAGCGTGATATCGGGACGCTACTGCTGTTCCTGGACGAGTTCCCGGAGCTGCGGGCCGTGATCGTCGGGGGCGCTCAGGCCTACCGGCACCGCGAGGAGCTGGCCGGGAGGGGCGTGCCCGTGATCGTCGGCTCGGCCCACTCGCCCACCGCGGATCGCGACGATCCGGTGACGGCGGGCTGGAGGAACGCCGCTCTGCTCTACGACGCCGGCGTGCCCGTCGCCTTCAGCACCCAGAGCAGCGGGAACGTTCGTCGCCTGGTCGAGCACGCCGCGAAGGCCGCGGCGTACG
Organism: uncultured Gemmatimonadota bacterium; assembly: GCA_964518305.1. Taxonomy (GTDB): domain Bacteria; phylum Gemmatimonadota; class Gemmatimonadetes; order Palauibacterales; family Palauibacteraceae; genus Caribbeanibacter. Next base: position 77,553 of record CAZFDK010000007.1, read on the forward strand.
GCCTTCCGCGGGAGGCCGCCCTGCGGGCCATCACCTCGAATCCCGCGCGCTTCCTGGGCCTGGGAGACGAGCTGGGCACCCTGGAGGAGGGAATGCGGGCCAACGTGATCGTCACCGACGGCGACCCTCTGCAGCTGACCACCACGGTGGATCGGATGTACATTGGTGGCCGGGAGGTGTCGGTGGACAGCAAGCACGAGGAGCTGTGGCGCCGGTATCGTGACCGCGAGTCGCGGGGGAACCGGGGGCAGTACGATCGCACGGGGGCGGGGCAGGGAGGCCCCACCCGGAGATAAGCCCGGCCGGGCCCGTGTCTGACAGAGGTGCGGCATGCCGATGACGGGAGAGTCCTTCTTCGAGCGCCGACGGGAGATTCTGGATACGGAGCCCCTGGAGTACGGCTCGCTTCCCCGGATCGGCACTTCACGGGACGGTCGCCCGGTCCGGGGGTGGAGGATCGGCGGCGGGGAGCTGCGGATCAGCCTCCTGGCGGGCTGCCACGCCGACGAGCCCGTGGGACCGCGGCTCCTGCGCCGCCTTGCGCGCTTCCTGGGAAGCCTCCCCGCGTCGGACCCCTGGCGAAGGAAGGTCGAATGGTGGATCCTGCCCCACCTCAACCCGGACGGCGAGGCCTCCAACCGGGCGTGGCTCGAAGGCGAGCCCAACCGGTACGACCCCGCGGACTACGTGGCGTCGGTCGAACGGGAGGCCCCGCCGGACGACGTGGAATTTGGCTTTCCGCGGCGTCCGGACGATGGCGGGGCCCGGCCCGAGAACCGGGCGGCCTTCGACTGGTGGTGCGAGGCGGAGGGGCCGTTTCATCTGCACGGCTCCCTCCACGGCATGGCCGTGGGGGAGGGGGCGTGGTTCCTCGTGGAGGCCGACTGGCGACACCGGTGCAGGCGACTGGTGCGGCGCTGTCGCCGGCGCACCGAGGAGCTCGGCCACCGGCTCCACGACATCGACCGGCACGGCGAGAAGGGCTTCGAGCGACTGGCGCCCGGATTCGCCACGCGACCGGACTCGCGGGCCATGCGGGCTCACTTCATGGGGCGGGAGGAGCCCGAGATGGCAGAGAAGTTTCGGCCCAGCTCCATGGAGACGATGAAGGCGCTGGGAGGCGATCCGCTGACGGTGGTCTCCGAGGTGCCGCTCTTTCGCGTCGAGGAGTTCGATCCGGAGGCGCGGGGCGACGCCGCGGCCCTTCGCGGCTGGAAGGAGCGTCTCGGTCACTGGCGGGCCGAGCTCGAGCGCGGCGCGGAGCGGGAGGCGCTCCGGGGGCGCGCACGCGAAGCCGGAGTGACGCCGGTGGCCGTCCGGGAGCAGATGGACCTGCAGTGGACGCTGGTGGCCGCCGGCGCGGAGGCCGTGCTCCGGGACCGGGGAGCGACCCTGGCCGGGGGGAGGGGGTGAGGTGAGTCCGGTGACGTGGGGCTCGGGGGTGTCCGGGCAGTCGCGCCGGGGTCTGCCCCTGACACTGGCGCTGCTGACGATCCTGGCCGCGGCGCCGGCGTCCCCTTCCCAGACGTCCGGCGGGGCGCGGGCCCCCGCCCCGGATTTCGAGTGGCAGATCCGGCCGCCGGCCGAGTGGGGGCTGAACCGGGGCCGGCTGTGGGCCGCCTATCGCCGGGCGAGTCAGCTGGAGCCCCTGAACGGCCTGCTGGTGGCCCGGCGGGGTATGGTGGTCGCCGAGCGGTACTGGAGCGGCATGACGGCCCGGCGCGACGTGAACATCAAATCGGCCTCCAAATCGGTGATCTCCGCGCTGGTCGGCATCGCCCTGGAGCGCGGCGTCCTCGAGGGGCTGGACCAGCGGGTCGTGGAGTTCTTTCCGGACTACGTGGGGGAGGACGCGGATCCCCGCAAGCGGGAGATCACGATCCGCGACCTGCTCACCATGCGGAGCGGTCTCCGGAGCACCAGCTTCGAGGGCTACGGCCGGTGGGTCGCCGGCGACGATTGGGTGGAGGGCGCCCTGGAGCAGCCGGTGATCGCCGAGCCCGGGGGCCGGTTCATCTACAGCACCGGCAGCACCCATCTCCTCTCGGCGATCCTGACCCGTGCCTCGGGCACGAGCACCCTGGAGTTCGCGCGCCGGCACCTGTTCGGTCCCCTGGGGATCGAGCCCGGCGGATGGCAGCAGGATCCTCAGGGGTACTACTTCGGAGGCAACAACCTGAGCCTCTCGCCCCGGGAGATGCAGCGCTTCGGAGAGCTGTATCTCAACGGCGGGAGCTGGCAGGGGGAGCGTGTCCTGCCCGAGGGCTGGGTCCAGGAATCGTGGGGCGTGTACACCCACTCGCGGCGTCATCACAACTACGGCTTCGGATACTGCTGGTGGACGCGGGAGCTGGCCGGCCACCCCGTGCACTACGCCTGGGGCTACGGCGGCCAGTTCATCTTCGTGGTCCCGGAGCTGGAGATGGTGGTGGTGACGACCTCGACCAATCGGCCCGAGACCCGGGGCGGCGGGTCCCATCTGCGGGACATCTATCAGCTCCTCCGCCGCCACATCCTGCCGGCGGCATCGCAGAATTGACGGAAGAGGGACGGCGGTAGACGTTGTAGACGAACCTCCTGCCCGGCTACCGCGATGGCATCCAGAAGCAACTCGGGCGCCCGGGGCGACGATCCGTCCCCGGCAGGCCCTGGAGAGGACGGTCCGCGGCGACGCGGGAGAGATCGGCGCTCCCGCCGGGGATACGGGCGTGCGCTGACCGTGGGCCTCCTGCTCTCCCTGGCGGGTCACCTTCTCGCGGTGGAACTCTCACCGACGCTGGAGGCCCCGCAGCTCACCCGAGTCGTGAGCGAGTTCCGGGCGATCGAGGTGCGTCCCGTGGAGGTGGAGGCCCCGCCCCCGCCGGATCCCGTGCCGCGGCCGGAGGTGCCGCAGGTGCGGGAGACCCGGGTCGACGCGACGTCGGAGGCGGTGGTGGCACCGGCGCTGGACGCGTCACCGGAGATCGGTGATCTGCCCCCGCCGCCTCCGCCGGCGGAGGACGGCTGGGAGCGGCCCTCCTACATTCGGCACCACGTGGCGCCTCGGCCCGACCGGGAGGACAACCAGCGGAGGCGGATGGAACGTCACTATCCTCCGGCCCTGGAGGCGTCCGGCGTGGAGGGGGTGGTCGACCTGTGGATCTATGTGGATCCGGACGGTCGGGTCACCCGGTCCCGAGTCGTCTCGTCCAGCGGATACAGCCGGATGGACACGGCGGCGGTGAGGGTCGTTCGGGAGCAGAAGTATCTGCCGGCTCTCAACCGTGACAGGCCCGTCGGCGTGTGGGTCACCCAGCGCGTGTGTTTCGTGCAGGAATCGCGGCACGAGATCGACGAAACAGACGAGTGCGCCACCCTGGTGAGTGGCGACTAGGTCGGGCGCTTCGCGCCGCCCCTGAATCGTCGGGACGCCGGCGACGCGATCAGCCGGCGGGAGTGAGGTTGGCGTAGCGGGCGGACAGGCGCTTGCGCCCCTCGTCGTCGAAGTCGACCACGATGCGCGGGTCACCGTCCCCGCCGTCCCCACCGGTCCGCTCGACGACCTCTCCGCCGCCGAAGCGCGGGTGCTCCACCCGGTCGCCGGGGGCCAGCCCCTGGTCGGCCCCCGTCCGGCTGGGTCCGGCCCGGATCTCCTCCACGTGGTCCTCCGGCAGCTCGTCCAGGAAGCGGGACGGCGCGCTGTAGCTCCGCCGCCCGAAGCGCCGACGCGTCTCGGCGTGGGTGACGCACGCGGTCTCCCGAGCCCGGGTGAGGCCCACGTAGAAGAGGCGGCGCTCCTCCTCCATGTCCTCGGCGGAGCCGGCGGACCGGGAATGCGGACACAGCCCCTCCTCGACGCCAGCCAGGAAGACGTGGGAAAACTCGAGTCCCTTGCTGCCGTGGAGCGTCATGAGCAGGACCGCGTCGGCCTCCGGGTCGTGGCGGTCCACGTCCGTCACCAGCGCCACCTCCTGGAGGAAGCGGTCCACCGACGTGAGATCGGCCTCCTCCGGGGCGGCGGCCGGTGATCCCGGCGGCGGGTCGTCGCGCTCGTCCACCTCGGCCGCGGCGGCCACCAGCTCCTCCACGTTCTCGGCCCGCTCCTCGCCGTCCGGGCCCTCCTCCTTCAACTTCTCGAGGAAGTCCAGCTCCGATATCAGTCGCCGGAGCAGCTCCGCGGCGGTGACCTCGCCAGCCAGGGAGCGGTGACGGTCGACGAGCCCGGCGAATCTTTCCAGCGAGCGGGCACCCCGGGCCGGCAGGTCGTCGTGCTCGGTGGCGCGTCGTGCGGCCTCCATGGGGGTGACCTCCAGTTCCCGCGCCCACTCGAAGAGCCGGCTGCGCGTGACCTCCCCGATCCCGCGGCGCGGCCGATTCACGGCGCGCTCGAAGGCGGCACGGTCCGCCGGGTTCACGACGAGGCGGAGGTAGGCGATCAGGTCCCGGACCTCGCGCCGCTCGTAGAAGCGCAGCCCGCCCACGATCTGATAGGGGATCCCCCGCCGACGGATGGCGTCCTCCAGCGCCCTGGACTGGGCGTTGGTCCGGTACAGGACCGCGAAGTCCCGGTAGGACAGCCCGTCCTCGCCGACCATCCGCTCGATGCGCTCGGCGATCCAACGGGCCTCGGCCCGGTCGCTCCCGGCCTTGACCACCCGCACCTTCTGGCCCTCGCCCCGGTCCGTGAAGAGGGATTTCTCGCGCCGCTGATCGTTGTTCTCGATGACGGCGTTGGCGGCGGCCAGGACGTGGCCCGGGGAGCGATAGTTCTTCTCCAGGCGCAGGGTGCGGCAGGCACCGAAGTCGGAGTCGAACTCCAGTATGTTCCGCAGGTCCGCCCCGCGCCAGCCGTAGATCGACTGGTCGTCGTCGCCCACGGCCATCACGTTCCGGTGCTCCTCCCCCAGGATCTGGACCAGCC
>CAZFDK010000007.1:82462-89311 GCA_964518305.1 uncultured Gemmatimonadota bacterium
TGGTACTCGTCCACCAGAAGAAACGCGAACCGGCTGCGGTACCGCCCTCGAACCTCGGGATGGTCCCGGAGCAGCTCCACGGCCTTCATCAGCAGGTCGCCGAAGTCCAGGGCGTCCTGTCGCTCCAGGGCGTCCTGGTAGGCGCGGTACACCTGCCGGCAGGCCTCCTCGTACGGCTCCGGCTCGGGCCCCAGCATCACCTCGTAGGCGTCCGGCGTCACCAGGTAGTGCTTGGCGTCCTCGAGCTCCCGGCGAATCGCCGACGGCGGATAGCGTTCCGGATCCAGGCCCAGCCGGTCCATGGTTCGCTCCACCAGCTCCAGGCTCTCGTCAGCGTCGTAGATGGTGAAGCGTCGCGACCGGCCGACCCGGTTCGCGTGCCGGCGAAGCAGCCAGGCGCCGAAGGAGTGGAAGGTTCCGGCCCACAGCCCCTCGGGCCGCTCGCCCAGCAGGGAACGGATGCGCTCCCGCAACTCGCCCGCCGCTCGGTTTGTGAAGGTCAGGCAGAGGATCCGCTCCGGCGGGACGCCGTGCTCTTCCACCAGGTGGGCCGCCCGAACGGTCAGGACGCGCGTCTTGCCGCTCCCGGCCCCGGCCAGGACCAGCAGCGGCCCCTCGAAATGGCGAACCGCCTCGCGCTGCTGCGGATTCAGGTCGCGGAGTTGCTCGGAAAGGGCCATGGCACGGGCATATACCCGAATTCCGAGGGGGCGTGCCGGCCCGGCGGGCCGTCGAGGGCACGCGGTAGAGTGGGGGGCGTCGCGGCCGCGCCTACCAGTCCACGATGCCCAGGACGTTGGAGTATTGGTCCGTCCACAGGCCCACGCCCTCCTCGGGCTGCAGGGGGCGCCAGGCTCGCCCCTCGAGCCAGGAGAGCCAGCGGTTGTCGGGCGTCATCAGCACCCACTCGGAGGTGTAGATGTGGTCGCGATGCGGTATCTCGAGCCCCGGCGTGTGGTACTGGACGCGGGCGGTCACACCGGCGTCCTCGGCCAGGCGCGCCAGGACCGGGGTCAGGTCGACGAACCGGTTCGAGGTGTTGAAGAGCACGATCCCGTGGTCGCTCAGCTTGTCCAGGTAGAGGTCCAGGGACTCCCGCGTAAGCAGATGCACGGGAACCGCGTCGGAGGTGAAGGCATCCAGGATGAGCAGGTCCAGGCTGTCGTCTGGCCGATCCCGCAGGGAGAGCCGGCCGTCGCCGAGCTCGACCTCGACGTCGACGTTCCGTCCGCACTCCGAGAGATAATGGAAGTAGGTCGTGTCGCGGGCCCAGCGGACGACCAGGGGGTCGATCTCGTAGTACGTCCACCGCTCGCCGGGACGCGCGTAGCAGGTCAGGGCCCCGGTGCCGAGCCCCATGACGCCGATGTCGTCGACGGCGGGGGTGGACGGGTCGTTGGCGGCCCGGAAGACCTGCCCCACCGGACCCCCCCGGGCGTAGTAGCCGACGGGGATCGTCCGCAGCTCCGGCGGCTCGACGATCTGTACGCCGTGCAGAGTGGTGCCGTGCCGCAGCCGGTGCACCCGCCCGTCGCCCTCCGATTCCACCGTCAGAACGCCGTAGAAGCTCCGCGCCCGGGCCATGGTGTCCGGTGACGCCGAGAGGGCGGTGAAGGCCACCGTGAGCAGCACGCCCACCCCCAGGCCGAACCGGACGGGACGATGCCGGAACCCGAAGACTATAACCGGGAGGCCGAGGAAGATAAGCCAGGTGAGCGGGACGGGGAGCTCCAAGTAGCGGATCCCGAACAGGTGCGTGGGAAGGAGGACTGCCCCGGCCAGGCCCGCTGGCCACGCGAGGTCGCGCCACGTCACCAGGTCCGCCCCCTTCATGACGGGCCGCAGCGAGGCGGCCGCGGCGATCATCAGCGGATACTCCACGCCCCACTCGAAGAGGTAGGGGGCCACGACCGCGTTGAAGATTCCGCCCAGCGCGCCGCCGGCCGACATCCACAGGTAGAACTCGGTCAGATGGCCGGCCTCCGGTCGGCGCCGCGCCAGCTCGCCGTGGCACACCATGGCCAGGACGAAGAAGGCGGCCAGGTGTACCACCAGGGCCCACGGTCCGTAGGCCGCGCCCATCACCTCGAAGAAGAGGGCGAGTGGCACGACCAGCCAGGGCTCGATCCGAAGCATCCAGCGGTGTGAGATCGGACTCCGCCGCGAGAAGACGAGGACGAAGGTCAGGAGGTAGAGCGCGAGCGGCACGACCCACAGCAGGGGGGCGGCTGCGATGTCGGTGGTGATGTGGCTCGTGACACCGTGCAGCAGGCTGGCCGGCGCGAAGCTCAGGAGAATCCACGTCAGCCGGTCCCGCCAGGAGACGGGCCCGTCCCGGGGGGTCGACCCCGGACCGCCCGCGGCGGCCCCGGCCTCGCTGTCCGGTGCCCCGGAGCCCGAGGCGGCATTCGCGGCGGGCGCGCGGCGCCACAGGTAGACGGCCGCGGCGGCGACCAGCAGCGCCAGGGCCGCGTAGCTCCATCCCCAGGCGAGATTCTGAATGTCCAGAGGCAGCCAGGGCTCCAGGACCACGGGGAAGGCGAGGAGGGCGAGCAGGCTGCCCAGGTTGCTGGCGGCATAGAGGAAGTACGGGTCGTCCGAGTGCCGGTGGGGGAGGCGGGCGAACCAGCGCTGGAGCATGGGCGCCATGCTGGACAGGGCGAAGAACGGCAGCCCGATGCCCACCGCGAAGAGGCTCAGGAGCCACGGGATCGGTAGCGCGTCGGCCGGCGGCGACCAGCCCTCCGGCGCCAGGACCGGGAGGCTCACCGCGGCCGCCGCGACCAGGGCCACTTGGAGCAGGGACTGACGGCGAACCGACAGCAAGCGTGACGTCCAGTGGGCGTAGAGGTAGCCGGCAAGCAGCGTCACCTGGAAGAAGACCAGCGCGGTGTTCCACACTCGCGGGGACCCGCCCAGCATGGGGAGCACGCTCTTCGTGAAGAGCGGCTCGACCCAGAAGATCAAGAAGGAGGAGAGGAGGAGCGCCGTGCCGTAGAGGAGCACGGAGGCATCGAGCTCGCGTCCGGAATCGTCCATGAGGAGGGAGGCAGAGCGCCGTCTCAGAGTCGGAATCTCGTAGAGCGGCCAAGGATACTGTTTCGCCGGCGATCCGCCCAGCGCCTACGTCCCCTCGACGACCTCCGACCGCCGGACGACCGGACCGTACGGCCCCAGCCGCTCGCGCCGCCACCAATGGCCCGTCTCCCTCCGTTCCCGGGGGGTCGTGAAGCGGTAATCGTAGAGGACGGCGCGGATGTAGCGCGGCGGCTCGTCGAAGGGGGGGCTCTCGAGGAGGCCGGTCACCGGCTCGCTCCCCTGGAGGAGGCGCACGAGGAAGTCCCGGAACCAGCTGCTCTGCTGCCAGGAGCCCAGGGCGGCGAACCACATCTGCCAGTCGAGCCGCGGCTGGTGCGGGGCCACCCAGGGGGGCGGCCGGGACGGGTCGCCCGGCTTGTACCGGAACTCGTACGGCTCCCACCGCCGGCCGTCGTGGCTCCCCTCCACCACGATCTCTGGCCGCTCCGTGGTCATCACGCGGAAGAGGCCGTAGCTGTTCACGGTCCTGAAGGGACGGAGGAATTCGAGAGTTCGCGCGATGCCGGGCGGCAGACGGAGCGCCGGCACGTGCTGCCGCCACAGGACGGCCAGGCTGGTCAGGCCCAGGGCGCCGCCGACGATCCACACGGCCGCCCGGTGGACGAGCTCCGGCGTGGAGCCGTCCGGCGGGAGGCCGGAGGCTGCCGGCACCGGTGCACCGGCGTGCGCGAGCACGTCCAGGACGAGGTCGGGTAGAGCCGCCGTCCACGTGGGGTCCGGGAGCAGGAGCAGGCAGAGTGCCAGGGCCAGGAGGTTGAAGAAGTTGTAGTTGCCCGTGACGAAGATCAGCAGCTGCAGGACGGCCAGCCCGGCGAAGGCCGCCACCCGCGCCTCGGGACCGAGGAAGATCAGCACCGGCCAGGCGATCTCCAGAACGTGGGTCAGGGCCGTACCCGCCCGCAGGACGGCGGCCGGCAGCCGGTGGACGAACCACGCCACCGGGTTCGGCAGCGGCTGCGTGCAGAAGTGGTGGTGGAGTGCCGTGAGGTTCCGCCAGGAGGGGTCGCCGCTCTGGAGCTTGCCGAGGCCGGACTGCAGGTGGAGGCGGAAGAGGAGCCACCACATCAGGGCCAGGGCCGCGGCGGGCACGGCGCTGGCATCGCCGGGCAGGAGCCGCCACGGGGCCAAGAGGACCGCGGTGAAGCCGGCCTCCAGGAGCAGGACGTCCCACTGGAAGGAGAGGAAGTCCCTGCCCACGGCGGCGAAGGAGAGATACAGAGCCCACAGGAGGAGAAGACAGAACGCCGGCGCGACGCCGGCCGTCAGGAGCAGGCCCAGGACGACGCCGGAGGCGCACGCCAGATGGAGGGCGATGTCGTCGGCCCGGAGCCAGAAGAGGGTCGGTACCCGGAGCGGATCCGCCCCGCCCCGCGATCTGCGGACGCTACGCAGATAGTCGACCGCCGGCAGGATTCCCCGCTCGCCGAGGAGCCCCCGCAACTGGACCCAGAGGGAGACGAAGGCCGTGACGTAGATGAGCCCGAGGGCCCGCAGGAAGAGCCAGCGGGCCATCCGAAAGCCGACATCGGGATCGATCCCGAGGAGGGAGGTCAGAGCCGTCTCCACCACGGGCGGCTCCGTCGGACGGCGGGCGTCAGCTCATACGATCCCGGATCTCGTCCGGGTATTCGGGGAAGTAGCGCTCGATGACCGGGAGGTCGAAGCTGGAGAGGATCGACTCCTTCGGCTCACGCTCGAGCAGGAAGCGGAAGGACTCCTCGAGGAGCGTCTCGGCGTCGGCACCCGCACCGTAGGTCTGCAGGTGCCGGTCCGTGACGGTGACGCGATGCGTGCTGGTCCCGCGGTCGTCCTCCACCTCGACGCGGTAGTCCTCTCCGCCCTCGTGAGAAACCTGGATGCGGGCCACGATCGACCTCCGTGTGGGGCTGTGCTGCGGTACGCGGGCGCTCCCGCGCCACGGTCGCCGGACACCGGAAGGAACCGAGGATACACGGACCTCCGGCGGATCTCCACCGCCCAAAGGCCCGCTGGCGCCGAACCGGGCTCAGCCCCCCGTCGGCTTCTCCACGTCAGCGCAGGCGGCCGGCGTGCCGTCGGGCAGGTGGAGCTGCACGAAGTAGGATTGATCCGCCTCCATCGCATCCGGGGAAAGCGCCGTGAGGCTCGAACCCAGTCCCACGGAGGCCACCGTCGGCGAGTTGAGCTCGGCGACGACCTCACCGCCCTCCTCACAGGTGCCACGGTGCAGGTGGGCTGGATACTCGGTGTCGCCCCCGAGGCCCAGGACCTCGAGCTTGACCGTGAGGGCATCGGAGCTGGAAGAGACCATGACGTGGCCCTGCATGCCGCTGTCGTTCTTCGGCGAGACGCTTGCCGAGTACTGGGAGCCGGAGGCGGACTCGGAAGCGGATGCCTGCTGTTGCTGGGCGCTGTCGCCGCCGGAGCAGGCGAGGAGAGCGAAGGACGCCGCGGTGACGAGGACGGTGGCCGCGCTTCGGGTGTTCATGATTCTACCCTTCCGTGGTGAGGCGAATGGAAACAGGGACGAAGCTCAATTTCGGATGCCGAGATGAAGCTCTCGTCGGGTCTCCTCGCTGTCTGTGGGGAGCCGGTGTACGGTGCGGTGGGGAATTACCCTACGAGCAGCGGCCACACGGCCGAGGGCCGGAAGGTCCGCCAGCCGCAGTCGAGGAGGGGACTGTGGTGAGTTCCTCCACGTAGTCGCAGGAACCCCTCCCCACCCGTCCCGGCAACGGGCACCGGACAGACGCCGCGTCGTCGTCGGTTCAGCTTGTCGGCTGACGATGCGAAACGGACGGAAGAACGTCCGAGCAACCGAATTTCCCATCAGCAGGTCGACATTGCCCAGGAGGAAAGCGATGATGCGCTCGAACCGAGTTCGAACGACCGTCACGGCCCTGGTGGCCGCGCTGTTCGCGGTCGGCCTCGCCGCCTGTGGCGGCGCGAACGGCGGCGACGGGGCCGACATCAGTCAGATCGCCCAGAATCGGGGACTGAGCGCCGAGGACGTGGAGGCGGCTGTCCGGACGTACGTCGCGGGCGGAGAACAGGACGAGTTCCTGATGTTCTCGTCCGGCGGGCACTCCGGACAGGTCATGGTCTTCGGCGTCCCGTCCATGCGCCTTCTCAAGGTGATCGGCGTCTTCACGCCGGAGCCGTGGCAGGGCTACGGCTACGGCGCCGAGGAGACACAGGCGATCCTCGACGAGGGCCGGATGAACGATCGGCAGATCGAATGGGGCGACACCCATCACCCGGCTCTGTCGGAGGCCGACGGCAACTACGACGGGGAGTACCTGTTCATAAACGACAAGGCCAACCCCAGGGTCGCCGTCATCAGCCTGAAGGACCTGGAGACGAAGCAGATCGTCACCGATCCGCTCATGAAGTCCAACCACGGTGCCACCTTCGTCACCCCGAACACCGAGTACGTGGTGGAGGGGAGCCAGTACCCGGCGCCCCTGGACGACAGCTACGCGCCGGTGAGCGAGTACGAGACGGAATACCGCGGCGCCGCTACCTTCTTCAAGTTCGACCGCGACGCCGGGCGCATCGACGTGGATCGCTCCTTCACGATCGAGCTCCCGCCCTACATGCAGGACCTCTCCGACGCCGGGAAGGGCCCGTCGTACGGCTGGGCCTTCATCAACTCCTTCAACACGGAGATGGCAACCGGCGGCATCGGCCAGGGGAACCCGCCCCTGGAGGCCGGGACCGCGGCCAATGACATGGATTACCTGCACGTGATCAACTGGGAGAAGGCCGCGA
>CAZFDK010000008.1:0-728 GCA_964518305.1 uncultured Gemmatimonadota bacterium
TTCACGTGCGGCTTCGTCCGCTCGAACTTCTCCTTCGCCATCCGTCCCTGCTCCTGTCTCGTCGAAGGCTTATGCGCTCACGCCGTGTCGTTCTCGTTCGTCGTCCGTCCGTCTCCGCCTGCGACCCTCGCTCGTCCGCCCGCGAGCGTCGCCGCGGCTGCGGCCCGCCGCCCGGCGGCGGCCGCGAAATGCTGGGGGGAGGATTCGAACCTCCGAAGGCTGAAAGCCGGCAGATTTACAGTCTGCTCCGTTTGGCCACTTCGGTACCCCAGCGCTGCTGGCTCCTGCGAGATGCCGGCGGCCGGAACGCGCCGGAGAGGCCGTTCGATCCGCGGGTCGATCCCCGGGACCCGTCCACGGCCCGGAACTCGACCAGGTCAAGCTTCGCGTGCTTCTGGAACGTCGATGGAGCTGACGGTGGGACTCGAACCCACAACCTCCGGATTACAAATCCGACGCTCTGCCCATTGAGCTACGTCAGCAATCGGAGCCGGCCAATATAGACCGGGGGACCGGGGGAGTCAACTGCACGTCCGATGCCAGCGGCGTCTCGCTCGGGACCCGCGACGCCTTAACCCGACGGGTGCCCAGAGTTCCAGCCGGGAACGCCTGCTCCGGAACTCACGAGCCGACGGCGGCGAATTCTCCCTCCCGAAGCTTCCAGCGGGTCGTCCCGTCCGGGGCGTCCTCGAGCTGGATCCCTCGCGCCTCGATCTCGTCGCGGATGG
>CAZFDK010000008.1:738-9254 GCA_964518305.1 uncultured Gemmatimonadota bacterium
GGATGGCGTCGGCCTCCTCGTACTCGCCGCGCTCCCGCGCCGCGGCCCGGTCCTCGAGCCTGGCCTCGATCCACTCGCGCAGCTCCTCCGGAATCGCGGACCGCTCCCGCTCCCGCAGGGAGAGGAGCCCGAAGACGCGGTCGAAGTCCTCCACCACCTTCAGCACCGCTCCTCGGCCATCGGCCGGGAGGCGCTCGTCGGTGCAATCCAGGCGGGCGTTCCCCTCCCGCACCAACTCGAAGATGGCGCCGCGAGCGTCGCTCACGTTCAGGTCGTCGTCCAGGGCCGCCTCGAACGAGCGGCGGGCCTCGCGCGCCAGCTCCGTCAGGTCGCCGGCCGCGCCGTCGGCCGCGTCCGCGTCCCGGACCCGGCGCCGGAATTCCTCCAGCCGGTCCAGCGCGCGCTCCGCCTCGTCCAGTCCGTCCAGGGTGAAGTTCAGCTCGCTCCGGTAGTGGCCGCTGAGCAGGAGATACCGGATCGCCGAACCCCGATAGCCCTTCTCCAGCAGGTCCGGGATCGTGTAGAAGTTGCCCAGCGACTTGGACATCTTCTCGCCCTCCACGAGCAGGTGCTTCGCGTGCAGCCAGAAGCGCACGAAGGGCTCGCCGGTGGCGCCCTCCGCCTGGGCGATCTCGTTCTCGTGGTGCGGAAAGATCAGGTCGACGCCGCCGGCGTGGATGTCGATGGTCGGACCCAGCTCCTCCAGTGCGATCACCGAGCACTCCAGATGCCACCCCGGCCGTCCCGGCCCCCAGGGAGAGTCCCAGGTGGCCACCTCCCCCTCCTCGTCGCGGTCGCCCCCCTTCCAGAGCACGAAGTCGCGCGGGTCGTCCTTCTCGTACACCTCGTCGCTCTCGGCCCGGCCCGCGCTCTCCAGCTGCTCCGGGTCCAGGTCCACCAGCTGCCCGTAGTCCTCGTAGTCGGAGATGGAGAAGTAGACGGACCCCTCGCTCTCGTAGGTGAGGCCCGCCTCCTCCAGCTCCTCCACGAGACGGATCATGGCGTCCACGGTCTCCGTGGCCCGCGGCGTGGCCTCCACCGCCTCCAGGCCCAGCGTCTCCCAGTCCTCGAAGAACATCTCCGTCACCGGGTCTGTGACTTCACGCAGGGAGACGCCGCGCTGCACGGCCTCGCGGATGGTCTTGTCGTCCACGTCGGTGAGGTTCATCACCTGCGTCACCCGATACCCCTTCCACTCCAGGTAGCGGCGGAGGAGGTCCTCCCACACGAAGGTCCGGAAGTTCCCGATGTGGGCCCGGTCGTAGACCGTCGGGCCGCAGGTGTAGTACCGGACGTGCCCCTCGTGCAGGGGCTCGAACTCATCCAGTGAGCTGGTGAGCGTGTTGTAGAGTCGAAGCGCCATGGGTGAGGCGGGGCTCGTGGTCAGCGGCCTGCGGCGAGACCCGGTCGTGGGGTCCGCCGGGCAGTGCGGCGATGCGTCCGCGACGGCCTCAGAAGAGCAAGAAGTTGGCCAGGGATGGGCCCGGAGCCGTCGAATCGGACTCCGGCGGCTCGCCCAGGAACTGCCGCCTGCGCCACTGCCGGTACGCCTCCATCTCGCCGGCGTGCTCCCCCGCCCATTGCTCCGCGCACCGACCGAGCCGGGCCGGCGCCTCCGCCGCCATATAGGGAGCGAGCATGCCTCGCCGGTGGAGGAAGGCGATCTCGTCCAGGGGAGGGTACGGGGGCGCGCCGTAGTAGATGCGGGAGACGGTCCATCCGCGAGCGAAGGCCTCCAGGACGTCCACCTCGGCCGCAATCCGCTCCCGGCAGGAGGACGGCGAGCCGTCCGACTGACGGGCACGGTAGGACTCCATCCGCGCCACGGCGTACGCGCGGTAGGCCCGGGCCCCTTCCCGGAGGTTGCCCGGCGTCGCCACCCGGGCCACCGAGTCGGAGCGGACTTCGATGGCGTTCCACGGCAGCGCGGTCTGCTGATCGCTGTCGGTGACGGACGAGGAGAAGCCCGTGTAGTAGAGGACGTCCGGGTCCTGGACCAGCGTGTCGCCGTACGCCCGCGTCTCCCGCAGCATCTGCAGGAGGGTGTCCCGCGGCACCTCCAGCTCCAGACCGGACGGGGCCCGAAGCGACTGCTGTCCCCGGGCCGCGTCCGGGACGGCGGCGGCCAGCAGGAGGGTCGCGACCCCGAGCGTCGCCGCCCGAGAGAGAAGTCGCTCCGGTACGATCAGGCCCAGGCTCCGCAGGCGTCGGGGCCGTGCTCCGCCCCTTCCTCCTCCATCCGATCGACGAGCCCGGCGAAGCGGAGCACGTCGTCTCCGGCTGTGTGGCCCAGGAGCTCCTGCTCCCGCGCCACCAGCCTCTGCGACAGCTCGTGCACCGAGCCGTGGCCGCGCCAGCTCTCCTCCACGACGTCCCAGCCGGCTTCCTCTCCGATGCGCGTGGCCACGTACGCGCAACAGAAGATGTCGTCCAGGTAGCCGTAGCCGCCGAACTGCTCCTCGGGGATGACGTCGTCCGAGCTGACCAGGTAGGCGATGGCCGCGTCGACCCACAGTCGGTGACGACCGGAGAGCCGGGGGTCGTCCAGCATCCGGAACATCAGCATGGCGTACGACGGGGCCAGCAGCACGACGTCCCGTAGGACACCCGCGTACTTGCCGACCTGCTCCTTCAGGAGACTCAGGTAGTCCTTCATCATGGATGCCGTTGCTCGTGGCCCTCTCCGAACGGAACTCCGGTGAACACGATCCTTACCCCCCTCTTCCGAAACTGGTCCCGAGGACGGGGCGTCACTCCACGGTCACGCTCTTCGCGAGGTTCCGCGGCTGGTCGACGTCGCAGCCCCTGCGCACGGCGATCCGGTAGGCCATGAGCTGCAGGGGCACCACGGTCAGGATGGGCTGCAGCATCTCCAGCGTCCGCGGCACCCGGATGAGGTGATCCACCTCGGCGGGCGGCCGCTGGCTGTCCCGGGTGGTGATCGCCACCACCCGGCCGCCCCGGGCCTTCACCTCCTGGATGTTGGAGACGATCTTCCGGTAGACCGAGTCGGTGGGGGCCACGAAGACCGCGGGCATGCCCTCCTCGATGAGGGCGATGGGACCATGCTTCATCTCGGCGGCCGGATACCCCTCCGCGTGGAGATAGCTGATCTCCTTCAGCTTCAGGGCCCCCTCGAGGGCGATGGGGAAGTTGTAGCCGCGCCCGAGGTAGAGGAAGTTCGGCTGCTCCGAATAGGCCTCGACGATCTCGTTCAGGCTCCCGTCCTCCGACTCGTCGTCCAGTACCTGCTGCACCTGCTCCGGGAGGGACTGGAGGGCCGAGACCACCTCGCGACCCTCGAGAATCGACATCCCCCGCTCGCGGGCCAGCTTCAGCGTGATCAGGGCCAGCACGGTGAGCTGACCGGTGAAGGCCTTCGTGGAGGCTACGCCGATCTCGGGTCCGCTGTGCGTGTAGACGCCGCCGTCCGTCTCCCTGGCGATGGTCGACCCCACCACGTTCACGATGCCGATGGCGGTGGCTCCGCGGCGCCTGGCCTCCCGCATGGCGGCCAGCGTGTCCGCCGTCTCCCCCGACTGGGAGATGGCGATCACCACCGTGTTCTCGTCCACCACCGGGCTCCGGTACCGGAACTCCGAGGCGTACTCGACCTCCACAGGAATCCGGGCGTGCTCCTCCAGCATGTACTCGCCGATGAGCGCCGAATGCCAGCTGGTGCCGCAGGCGGTGATCACCATACGGTCGGCCTCCTTCAGGTCGTCCCAGACCTCGTTGAGGCCGCCCAGCCGTGCGGTGCCCTCCTCCTCCAGGAGCCGTCCACGCATGGCGTCCCGGATCGTGTCCGGCTGCTCGCAGATCTCCTTCAGCATGAAGTGATCGAAGCCGCCGCGCTCGATCTGCTCCAGGTCCCAGGTGACGTGGCTGATCTCCTTCTCGATGGGCTGCGGCGCGCCGCCGTTCCCCCAACCGGACATTTCCAGCGTCGTGTAGCCCTCCCGGTCCAGAACGGCCAGCTCTCCGTCCTCCAGGTAGATGACCTTCCGGGTGTGACCGAGGATGGCCGCCACGTCGGAGGCCACGAAGCGCTCGTCGCGGTCGCTGTCCGGTACGCCCACCAGGAGGGGCGCCCCCTGACGAACCGCCACGATCTTGCCCGGGTCGCGCTCGCTCATCACCACCAGCGCATAGGTGCCCTCCACCTGGGTGAGCGCGGCGGCCACGGCGTGCTCCAGGTTGTCCTCGTACGCCTCCTCGATCAGGTGCACCAGCACCTCGGTGTCCGTCTTCGATTCGAACTCGTGCCCCAGCTCCCGGAGCTTGGTCCGTAGCACGTCCTCGTTCTCGATGATGCCGTTATGGACGACGGCGATGGTCCCCGTGCAGTCGCGGTGCGGATGTGCGTTGTCCGTCGTGGGGGCCCCGTGGGTGGCCCAGCGTGTGTGGGCGATCCCCAGGGTCCCCTCCACGGGACGTTCCTGGAGGACCCGGGTGAGCCCGTCCAGCTTGCCCGCCTTCTTTCGGATCTGGAGGCCGGCACCGTTCTCGACGGCCACGCCGGCGGAGTCGTACCCCCGGTACTCCAGCCTCTTCAGGCCCTCCAGGAGGAGGGGAGAAGCCTCCCGCTCCCCCACGTATCCGACGATTCCGCACATATCTCGTGTCCCGACGTTCGGTTGAGCTTATCTCTGCTCAGTCTCGACGCAGCTGAAGCCGGGCCCAGGAGGCGAGCTCCTCGGCCTCCTCGCGTCCGGGGGCCTCGGCCATGACCCGCACCACGGGCTCGGTACCCGAGGGCCGGACGTGGACCCAGCGCCTCTCATTGGGCCATGCAAGGCGGAGGCCGTCCTGGCGGTCCACCTCGGGCCCGCCGGGCGCCGTCTTCTCCGCGTCCCGGTACACCTCTTCCAGGGCGCGTTCCGGACGGTCCCCCTTCCACCGAACCATATGATAGTCGGGCCACTGGCCCAGGAGGTGACGCAGCCCCCGGCCGCGCTCGGCCAGCAGCTGAGCCACGAGCGCGGCGGCCAGCGGCGCATCGCGAGTGGCGTGAAGGTCGGCCAGCATGACGCCGCCGTTGCCCTCGCCCCCCACCGCGGCCCTGTGCTGGTGCATTTCCGCAGCGACGTTGGCTTCGCCCACCGGGGTGCGGATCGTCTCGGCGCCGTGGCGGCGGGCGGCGTCCTCCACCACCTGGCTCGTGGAGAGGTTCGTCACGACGGGGCCGGGCCGGTGGGCCAGGACGAGCTCCACGGCCAGCGCCAACGTCCAGTCCTCCCCCACGGCCTCTCCGTCGCCGTCCACCAGGGAGAGCCGGTCGGCGTCGGGATCCACGGCCATGCCCAAGTCGGCGCCACTCTCCCTGACGGCCTCTCCCAGGGCACCCAGGTTCTCGGCCGTGGGCTCAGGCTCACGGGGAAAGCGGCCCGTGGGATCGAGATGGATGCCCGAGACACTGCACCCGAGGCGACGAAGCAGGCGGGGGAGGGCCTCGCAGCCGGCGCCCCCCACCGGATCCACGGCGACGTGGAGCCCCCGGGCGGCGACCCGCTCCGGGTCCACGAGATCCAGACCCAGGATCCGCTCCATGTGGCGGTCCGACCAGTCGCCGGCCTCCTCCCGGCGGCCAAGCGCGGACCACGGGGCGTACTCCGGACCCTCCTCGAATCTCTCCTGCACCGCCCGGCCCTCCTCGGGGGAGAGGAAGAGTCCCTGGGGACCGATGAGTTTGAGCCCGTTCCAGGCAGGCGGGTTGTGCGAGGCGGTGAGGACCAGCCCGCCCGCCGCGGCGTCGCTGTCCTGTACCGCGAGCAGGAGACTCGGCGTGGGGCAGACCCCACCGTCGCGGACGTCCCAGCCCGCGGCCCGGAGACCGGCCGCGGCCGCGTCGGCGAAGATCAGTCCCGACGTGCGAGTGTCGCGGCCGACGAGCACCGCTCCGTCCCTGTCTCCGGCCGCCCGGGCCAGGAACGAGCCGAAGGACGCAGCGTAGCGCGCCACCGATTCCGGCTCCAGGCCCGCGCCCACGACGCCCCGGATGCCGGATGCCGATACGATGCGCTTGTCCGCCACCTGTGCAGGCCCTTTCGGAGTGGAGAGATGTGGAGTTCGCGTGAGTACGCTACGCCTCCGGGTGCGCGGTCGTCAACGGCGCTCGGGACGTCTCGTTCGACGTCCCGAGCCGTGTCGCAGCCGCCGGCGGGCGCCTAGCTTGCGCGGGACCGGAGCCCGAGCGCACGCACCGGAACGACATGCGAGAATCAGGAGGAGACGGCATGGCAGAGGGCGAGCATGGATTCGGAACGCGCGCCATCCACGCCGGCCAGCGGCCGGACCCGACCAGCGGTGCGGTGATGACCCCGATCTACCAGACCTCCACGTACGTCCAGGAGGCGGTGGGAAAGCCGCGGGGCGGCCACGAGTACGCCCGCGTCACGAACCCGACGCGGGAAGCGCTCGAGCAGAATCTGGCGTCCCTGGAGGGAGGACGCCACGGGACGGCCTTCGCTTCGGGAATGGCGGCCATCGAGTCCGTGATCAAGGGGGTCCTGAGCCAGGGCGACCACGTGGTGTGCGGAGCCAACGTCTACGGCGGCACGGACCGCCTCTTCCGGACCGTCTGGTCGCGCTTCGGGCTCGACTTCACCTACGTGGACACCTCCGACGTGGACGCCCTGATCGACGCGATCCGGCCCGAGACCCGGCTCGTGCACGTGGAGACGCCGACCAACCCCATGATGGGCCTGTCGGACATCCGCGCTTGTTCGGAGGCGGCCCACGACGGCGATGCCCTCCTCATGGTCGACAACACCTTCGCCACCCCCTATATCCAGCGGCCGCTGACGATGGGCGCCGACCTGGTGGTCCATTCCACCACCAAGTACCTGAACGGCCACAGCGACGTGGTGGGCGGCGCCGTGGTGACCCGGGACGACGAGCTGGCGGAAGAGCTCCGCTACCAGCAGAAGGCGGCCGGCGCCGTACCTGGCCCCATGGACTGCTGGCTCGTGCTCCGGGGCACGAAGACGCTGCACGCACGCATGAAGGCGCACTGCGCCAACGCCCGGCGGCTGGCCGAGCATCTCTCGGAGCACCCGGAGATCGAGGAGGTCCTCTATCCGGGGCTCAACGACCACCCGCAGCACGAGCTGGCGCAGCGACAGATGGACGACTTCGGCGGCATGATCACCGTGGAGACCGGCTCCGGCGACCGCGCCCGTCGGCTGGCTGAAGGGACGCGGGTCTTCGCCCTGGCCGAGAGCCTGGGAGGGGTGGAGAGCCTCGTCTCCGTGCCCGCGGCCATGACCCACGCCTCCGTTCCGGAGGGAAAGCGCCGGGCCATCGGCCTCACCGACGGCCTGGTGCGGCTCTCGGTGGGCATCGAGGACCCGGAAGACCTGGAGGCGGACCTGGACCGGGCGCTGGCGGCCCTCTGAGTCGTAGCCCGGGCTCGCACCCGTCCGCCGCCCTCCCCTCACCGGAGATCGACCGAGCTGTGACACGGCATCTCAACGACACGGAGTGGCCCGGATGGAGAACCTGCTGATCGTCGGGAGCGGAGGTCGGGAGCACGCCCTGGCCTGGAAGCTCCACCGCGACGTCCCGGACGCCACGATCCACGTGGCCCCCGGGAACTCGGGAACGGCGGAGATGGACGGGGGCGTGCGCAACGTGGACGTGCCGAGCTCCGACCTGGACGCCCTGGCTAATTTCGCCGAGTCCCGGTCCGTGGACCTCACCGTAGTCGGACCCGAGGCGCCCCTGGCGGCTGGACTCGCGGACGTCTTCGCTGAGCGGAGACTCCCCGTCTTCGGGCCGGGCCGGGAGGCGGCGCGGATCGAGTCCTCCAAGGCCTTCGCCAAGGAGCTGATGCGGGAGAAGGGAGTACCCACGGCGGAGCACCGGACGTTCCGCGAGCCCGGGGAGGCCCGGGACCACGTGGAGCGGGTCGGCGCCCCGATCGTGGTCAAGGCCTCCGGCCTGGCCGCGGGCAAGGGCGCCTACGTGTGCGGCACGGCGGAGGAGGCCCGGGAGGCGGTGGACGAGATCATGGTCCAGCGAAAGCACGGGGACGCCGGCGACCGGGTGGTCATCGAGGAGTGCCTGGAGGGCGACGAGCTCTCCGTGCTGTTCCTGTCGGACGGAGAGCGCGCGGTGCCGCTGGTCCCGTCCCGGGACTACAAGCGGGCCCGGGAGGGCGACGAGGGACCGAACACGGGGGGCATGGGGGCTTACGCCCCGGTGGCCGCCGCCACGCCGGAGCTGGTTGAGACCGTGCGCCGGGAGATCGTCGGGCCCGTGCTCGATGGACTCGCCGAGCGTGGCACCCCCTACCACGGCGTCCTGTACGCGGGACTGATGCTCACCGAGTCCGGCCCCCGGGTGCTCGAGTTCAACTGCCGGTTCGGCGACCCCGAGGCGCAGCCGCTGATGATGCGCTTCCGGGGCGATCTGCTTCAGGCGATGCTGGCCGTCTGCGACGACCAGCTCGAAAGCGTGCAGATCGACTGGGACCCCCGACCGGCCTGCTGCGTGGTCATCTGCAGCGGAGGCTA
>CAZFDK010000008.1:9264-88239 GCA_964518305.1 uncultured Gemmatimonadota bacterium
GCAGGTGATTCTTCCCCTCACGGAAGCCAGCCTGGCCGAGCCGATGCACGCCGTGGCCCGGGGGGGCACACTCCGTGGGTGGCGTCCCGGTACCTCCTCCGGCGCCGCCCTGATCACGGTGCTGGCCAGCGGCGGCTACCCTCGCGACTACGACGTGGGGCGCGAGATCGAGATCCCGGACGACGTCCCCGGCCCGAACCGGCTGGTCTTCCACGCCGGAACCGATCGGGAAGACGGCCGCCTCGTCACCGGCGGCGGCCGCGTGCTCGGCGTGGTCGGGCTGGGCGACGACCTGCCGGAGGCCGGCGCCCGGAGCCGGGAGGGGGCGGACTGGATCCGCTTCCGGGGCAAACAGTGGCGCGCCGACATCGGCCACCACGAGCTGCCGGCGGACGCCACCGGCGCCTGAAGGGCGCCGCGTAGCCTCCGCACCGACCGCGCGCCGCGCCGTGCCCGAGCTTCCCGAGGCGGAGACGATCACGCGGGAGATCTGCGGAGACCTGCTGGACCGTCGGATCACGGCGGTCCGCGTGACCCACGACGACATCCTGATGAACCGCAGCGGGCAGGAGGCCTTCGCCCGCGACGTGGTGGACCGGCGGGTGACCCGTGTTGAGCGCCGCGCGAAGTACCCGCTCCTCTGGCTGGACGAAGAGCTCGTGCTGGAAGTCCAGCTCCGGATGACCGGCCGGCTGATGGTCCGCCGCGAGGCGCCCGACCCCGCACGTTTCTCGCACGTGGCCGTGGAGATGGACCTGGACGACGGCCGCACGCTCTACTACGACGACCAGCGGCGGCTCGGGGGCTTCAGGCTGCTCACCGAGGAGGCGTGGGCCGAGCGGGAGGCCGACCTCGGGCCCGAGCCCGTGGACCCGGAGTTCGGGCCGGAGATGCTGGCCGCGATCCTCGACGGGCGGCGGGCGGCGATCAAGAACCTCCTCATGGACCAGCGACGGCTGGCCGGGGTCGGAAACATCTACGCCTCCGAGTCGCTGCATCGCGCCGGAATCGACCCCCGCAGGCCCGCCGGCTCGCTGGACGCGGAGGAGACCCTGCGGCTCTGCCGAAGGCTGCAGGACGTGCTGGAGACCGCCATTCGGCACTTCGGCACCACCTTCCGGGACTACCTCGGCGCCGACGGCCGCCCGGGGGACTTCCAGCATCACGTCCTGGTCTACGGGCGACAGGGGGAGCCCTGTACCCACTGCGGGACGGCCGTACGCCGGATCACCCAGTCCGGGCGCAGCACCTTCTTCTGCCCCGCCTGTCAGGCCTGACCGTCGTCGTCTCCTGCCGGACGCCACTCCCCGCCGGACTCCAGATCCCGGATCTCGACCTCCAGCTCACCGTCCGGGAGGATCCGGAGCAGGGCGGCGGTCACCGGCTTGCGCAAGCGCTTCGGGCCAGCGCTCCCGGGATTCAGCACGAGCCGTCCGTCTTCCCGCCGGTCTACCTTCGGCGTGTGGCTGTGTCCGTGCACGATCACACGCGCGTCGGGATACCGGTCGGCGAGGGCCCCGTAGTCGCCCACTCGATGACCGTGAGCGACGGCGATCCGCACTCCGGCCACCTCCACCTCCACGTCCTCCTCCACCTCCCGTCGCACGTCCCATCCGTCGACGTTGCCCTCCACCGCGCGCAGCGGAGCCACGACAGCCAGGTCCGTCAGGATCTGGGGATCCCCGACGTCGCCAGCGTGGAGGATGACGTCGACCCCGCAAAAGAGGTGCAGGACCTCGGACCGCAGCGTCCCGTGGGTGTCGCTGACCACGCCCACCGTGACGGCTTCGTTCGTCACGTCGTCCGATCCCTCCTCCGGTCGGTGTCGGGGAGCGTCGTCTCCACCGCGGCCCGGACTCTTCGGGCCCGAGGACGACCTCCCGTTACGTTGCCTCGGGCGTTCGGGGCGCCGCCCCGTGAAACTCCTCCCGGCCGGCCCCCGTAGGGGGACCCGGCCGGGAGAGGTGCGTCACCACGAATGAAGCGAGCGAGCGCCGCTTGGACTACGAGGCGCAGACAGACGAGGAGCTGGCCCAGCTGTGCGAGGGCGGCGACGAGCGTGCGGCCCGGGAACTCGTGTCCCGGCTCGAGCGCCCCCTGTTCTCCCTCATCCGGCGCACGGTCCGCGACCAGGAGCTGGCCGAAGACCTGGCCCAGGATGCCTTCGTCCGTGCCTTCAACCACCTGGAAAGCTTCGACCCCAGCTACCAGTTCTCGTCCTGGCTGTTCAAGATTGGCCACAACCTGGCCATCGATCACGTCCGAAAGAAGGGTCTGGACACCGTCTCCATCGAGGGAGCTCCCGATGCCGTGAGTCAGGAGCGGCAGGAGGCGACCTCCATCACCCTGGAGTCACGGGGGGAGCGTCCCGACGAGGTCGCCGAGGCCCGGGCCCTGGGCGACGAGATCGAGGAGGCCATCGGCGAGCTCCGACCCGAATACCGGACGGCCGTCATGCTGCGCCACATCGAGGGACACTCCTACCGGGAGATCGCCGACATCATGGACACGCCGCTGGGCACGGTGAAGACCTACATCCATCGCGCCCGCGGCGAGCTGCAGGACAAACTCGCCCATCTCCGCCCCGGGGGCACCGGAGCGTGAAACCGTTGAGCCACGGTCCTCGTAGGGTGGGGCGAACCGAGGAGAGGATCAGACGATGAACGAAGAGCCAACCCGACAGCACCTCGAGATGGAGGAGCTCGAGCGCGTCGCGCTCGAAGAGGGCACGCTTCCGGCCCCGCGGCGGAACCACCTGGACGGGTGCGTCCGCTGTCGCCGGGAGCTGGCCTCCCTGGAGGAGCTGCACACGGCGCTCTCGGGTCTCCCCTATGACGCCCCGTCGCCGGGCTTCGCGGACGCCGTGATGAGCCGCGTCGACCTCGCCAGGCCGTGGTACGTGCAGCTCCTCACGCGGAACTGGACGCCGGTGGCCGGTGTGTCCGCCGGGGCGTTGGCGCTGGCGGCGATCGGATTCTGGATCTGGCTCTTCACGCGGGGCGGCGTGGCCCTGGAGTCGGTGCTCTCCGTGACGGCCGAGTGGGCCCGGGCCGCGCTGTGGGACCTGGTCGTCGGCGCCGGACGCATCCTGGTCGATACCGGGATCGGCCCGACCGCCGTGGAGGCGGCTCAGTCCCTGACGCCGGGTGCGGCCGCGGCGATCGTGGCCGTACTGGCCGTCCTCGGGACGCTGGCATCGGTGACCGTGTTCAAGCTCATGGAATTTCGCGTGCCGGCCATCGGCACGGCGCGTCGCTCATAGAAGGAGCAAGGATGAGAGACTCGACCCCGACCTACCCGACCCGCAGAGCCGCACGCACGGTCCTGGCGGCGATGGCCGCGGTGGCCCTGGCCTGGACAGCCGGTCCCGGGGCCTCGCAGCTCCCGGCGCAGGCGCAGCAGGCCGCCGACTCGGTGGTCGTCGAGGAGATCTCCGTCACCGTGGGGCCGGACCGCGCCGCGCTCACGGCGGAGCTGTCCGACGGGACGCGGGCGGATATCGCCCTGGAGGACGGCGACGTCGTCGTGGCGGGCGAGGAGCGCGCCGGCTACACACCCGGCGGCGAGCTCGAGTCGGCGTGGCGTGACTTCCTGCGGACCAGCGTCGATCCCACCGCGGCGAATCTCGCCGCCACCCTGGGTGACTGGTCGCCGCCCCGGGGCGCTGACTCCGAGGCCGCCGAGGTGCTGACCGCGGCCGTGTCCGACCTGGCGTCGGTGGCGCAGAGGAGCGAAGCGGCCGCCACCGCCGCCCCCGACACCGGCCGAGAGGAGGGCGCAGCGGCTGCCGCCGACACCGGTACACTGGCCGGTGAAGAGACCCGGGTGGCGCCGCCCGGTCGTCCCCTGAACGAGCTGCGGGACGGACTTCGGCGTCTCCGGAGTTCCCTGGAGCGGGTCGGCCGCGGCGTGGGGGCCATCGGCGAGGCCTCCCTCGTCGTGCACGACGACTACGAGATCGAGGAAGACCGGACCGTGGACGGAGACGTGGCGCTCCTGTCCGGGGATCTCACGGTGGCCGGCGACGTCACCGGCGACGTGCTGGTGCTGGACGGGGAGCTGGTGCTCGAGTCCACCGCCACAGTCCAGGGCGACATCCTGCAGGTGGGCGGCTCCGTGACCAACCGGGGCGGGACCATCGACGGCGAGCTGGTCTCCGTCGGGGGCGACCGGGCCATCACCCGGGACATGGAGGAGTCGTTCGGAGAGCCGTCGGCGCCTCCGGAGCCCGACGAGTCTCGGGAGCAGCGCTATCGGCCGGACCGGGGCATCGGCTGGGCCATCTGGGACACCGTTCGTGACGGATTCGGCGCCCTGTTCACGACCCTGAGCTTCTTCGTCGTCCTGGCGATCCTGGGCGCCATCCCGATCTTCTTCGCCCGCGAGCAGTTCGAGACGACGGTCGCCACGGTGCGCCACAGCTTCGGGCGCTCGTTCCTGCTGGGGCTGGCGGGACAGGTCCTGTTCCTCCCGGCCCTGGTGGTCCTGGCCGTGGGCATCCTCACGGTCCCGCTCATCCCCGTCTTCATGCTCGCCGTGGCCCTGGCCTGCGTCGGAGGCTACCTGGCCGTCGGCTACGCCGTGGGCGACGTCATCCGGGAGAAGGGCTACGACTGGCCGGGCGGCCTGGGATCGGGACCGTACCGGACGCTGCTCGTGGGCCTCGCGGTCCTGTTGCTGCTGTTCGGCGTCCTCGCCGTGCTGGAGTTCTTCGGCGACATGGCCGGACCCCTCCAGGTGCTCAGCCTCCTCGGTGCCATCACCGTCAGCTGGGTCGCCACCACCGCCGGCTTCGGCGCCGTGGCGCTGTCCTACGCCGGCGCGCGGGACGACTGGGCCGGCCCCGGTGGACCGGGTGGAGGGGCCACGCCGCCGGTTCCGCCGGCGGACGACGAATCTCCGCCGCCCCCCGGTCCCGAGGCCGGCGGCGAGAGTCCCGGGACGGAGGAGGGCCACCGTGCGTAGCGGGCCCTCCACCGTCGCCGTCGGGGCCGCTCTCCTGCTGCTCAGCCTCCCGGCCGGGGCCCCGGGGCAGGAGATGACGGAGGTCCGGACCGCCCGGCGCGACGTGAATCAGGCCGAGCGGATGGAGGTGGATGTCGAGTACGCCGCCGGCAGCATCACGGTGGACCGTGCCGATCCGGGCTTCCTCTACCAGAAGTACGTCAGCTACGATGCCTCGCGCTTCGAGCCCGCCCGCAGCTGGTCGCGGGAGGACGGAGCGGCCCTCCTGGAGCTCGGCATGGAGAGCACCGGCGACGAGGGACGCTGGATCCGCTGGGACGGGCTGGACATCGACTTCGACCTGGGCGGGGTCGAGAATCTGAACGAGGCCAGCAGCACCCTGGACCTGGGCCTCTCCCGCTCCGTACCCACCACGCTCAGTCTCAGGATCGGGGCGGCCGAGTCCACGCTCCGCCTCGGCGGACTCCCCCTCACCTCCCTGAGCCTGGAGACGGGGGCCAGCGAGACGGAGCTCAGCTTCGACCGGCCCAACCCGGAGCGGATGGACCGGCTGCAGATCGAGGCGGGTGCGGCGTCGCTCCGAACGCGGAGCCTGGGCAACGCCCGCTTCGGCGAGCTCCGGCTCGAGGGAGGCGTGGGCGACGTCCGTCTGGACTTCACCGGACAGTGGACGCGCGACGCCACGGCCACCGTGGAGGTCGGGCTCGGGTCCCTTCGGCTGCTCTTCCCCGAGGAGCTGGGAGTGAGTATCCGCCGGGAAAGCTTCCTTGCGTCCTTCGACGTCCCCGCCAGCTTCGAGCGGACCGACGAGGGGTACCGGAGCGAGAACTGGTCCTCGGCCGAGCACCGACTGACCCTGGACCTGTCGTCCGCCCTGGGCTCCGTGCGGGTCAGCGTCCGGGACTGACCGGGGCCCGAGTCGAACGCCGTCGCCGGGCCGGGCGCGACGGGGCTCTCAGGCCCCGGCCGTTCCGTCCGCCTCTCTCGCCTCCACCGGGTCTCCGACGTCCACGGACAGACGCCGTGCGGCGTTCCCGTTCCGCACAGAGACCTCGAGGGTCCCCATCGACCCCCGGGTGAGGACCAGCTCTCCCGGGTCCACCGACGCGTAGCTGTGGCGAACGCGGCGCACCTCCTCTCGGCCCACCCGGATCACGGCGCGCTCCGCCGGCACCGCGTCCGACGGCACGTTCGTCACCACGTTGCCGAATCGATCCACGTGCCACACCTGGCCCCGAATCTCGCCGGAGGGGGCGCGACGCGCCTCGTCCGGCTCGAAGCTGTCCAGCGACTCCGGCGGGAGGGAGCGGCCCAGGTCTCCCGCGCCGCCGCTCGCGGCCAGGCCGGCCGCCGCCGGGGCGAAGAGGTCGCGGCCGTGGAAGGTGTCGGACAGCGGCTCGAGGCCCGTCCGGTCTGGATCCAGCTCGACGGCGGACCGGACCTCGTGCTCACGGGCCACCCAGGTGAGGAGGCCGTTGTCCGGACCCACGAACCACCGGCCCTCGGCCCGTGCCGCCACCGGCCGACGCTCTCCGCCGACGCCGGGATCCACCACCACCAGGTGAACGGTGCCCGGCGGAAAGCGGCTCCAGATGCGGCGCAGGGCCCACGCTCCGGAGCGCACGTCCCCCTGCTCCACCTCGTGCGAGACGTCCACCAGCCTGTCGGCGCCCCCGGTGAGGAGAACACCCTTCATCTCGCCCACGTATCCGTCGGCGGTGCCGAAGTCCGTGAGCAGGGTAACCGCCGTCACGGGCCGGCGGCGGCGTCACCCGATCCGGCGGCGGCGCCGGAGGGTTCGGCGGAATCTCCCTCGTCTCCGCCGTCGTCCTCGTCGGCGTCCTTCATCTCCTCCAGACGCTCCGACGTGCTGACGGCGATTTCGCGCAGTGACTCACCCTCGGGCGAGTCCGGACGTCCGATGACGGTGGGCATGCCCCGGTCTCCCTCCTCTCGCACCGCCACGCCCAGGGGCACGGCTCCCAGGAAGTCCATGGCCAGGGAGGCGGCCAGCTTCTCCCCGCCCCCGGAGCCGAAGATCTCGTGGGACTCCCCACAGCTCGGACAGACGAAGCCGCGCATGTTCTCCACCACGCCGGCCACGGGAACATCGAGCTTCTCGAACATCCTGATTCCCTTGAGCACGCCGCCCACGGCCACGTCTTGCGGCGTGGTGACCATCACGGCCCCGGTGACCTTGCAGAGCTGCACCAGGGAGAGCTGCGCGTCGCCGGTCCCGGGCGGGAGGTCCACGACCAGGTAATCGAGCTCGCCCCACTCCACCTGCTGCAGGAACTGGCGGACGATGCCCATGATGATCGGCCCCCGCCACATGGCGGGCGTGTCCTCTTCCACGAGAAAGCCGATGCTCATCAGTTTCACGCCGTGGGCCTCCAGCGGAATCACCCGATCGTCGGCCATGCGGGGCTTGTCGTGCACCCCGAACATCGTCGGGATGTCCGGCCCGTAGATGTCGGCGTCCAGGAGACCCACACTGTGGCCATCCTCGGCCCACGCGGCGGCCAGATTCGTGGCCACCGTCGACTTGCCGACGCCGCCCTTGCCGGAGCTCACCGCAACTACGTGGCGCACTCCTTCCAGCTCATCGGCCTCGGAGGGATGCCGCGACGCTTCCTCTCGGCTCACCGGCTCCGAGCCGGGCGCGGGACCATCCGGGCCGCCCGCTCCCGCCCCGGGTGCGCTCCCGGCGCCGCCGTCACCGCCTCCCTGGCCCATCACCGGCAGGGACCTCCCGCTGGCCTCCGGCGTCTCCGCCGCGCCTCCGTCGTCTCCGGCCACGGCGCCTCCTCCGGCCGTCGATTCCGCCGCGGGACCGGCCGCGTCCACGGTCGCGCGCTCGCTGTCCTCCGGCGAGCGCACCTCCACCCGCACCGAGCTCACTCCGTCGACGAGCGAGGCCGCGTTCCGCACCTCCGCCGCCAGGTCGGACGAGTCACGGGGATCCAGGAGGAGCCGGAACCGCACGTCGCCGTCGTCGGAGACCTCCAGGTCCCTCACCAGGCCGGCCGACACGACGTCCTCGTCGGCGCGGTCGCTGTGGACCCCGGCGAGGGCGTCCTCGATATCCTCGATCAGCGCGTCCTTCTCCATGCGGCTCCTCTCGCGGCCAGTTCGTTCTCGTTTCAGGGAATCGGGACCGGCAGCCCGGCGGTCGGCGGCGCCGGTCGGGTCCCGGGGAAGACGGTCGGTCGAATGTCCACCGCCCGGGCGGCGGGACGGCAGCGCTGTGAGCGCCGGCTCAGATGGCCTCTACGCTCCGGACGGCCGGGACCTCCATCCGGAGCCGCTGCTCGACGCCCGCCTTGAGCGTCATCATCGACATCGGGCAGGCGTAGCAGGCTCCCACCATGCGTACCCGAACGCGTCCCTCGTCCTCCTCGAAGTCGACGAGCTCGATGTCGCCACCGTCCTGGCGGATGGCCGGACGAATGGAGTCGAGGACGGCCTCGATTCGTTCGCGGTCGCTGATCGTGGAGGTGCCCCCCGATGCGGGCTCGCTCATGGTGTGGCGGCTCGAAGTTGGGATGATGCGGCCCGAACGGACCGTCGTGGCGAAGCTACCAACGGCTTCTAACCCCGTCAACGAGAGCGAGTTTCGATCTCAACCGGGCGTTCCGAGCCCCGTCGCGGATCGCGTCACCGTGGCGTGAGCACATAGCGGCGGCCGACCTCCCGCTCCCGCCGATCCCGCGGTAGATACATCGGGATCAGCTCTCCCTCCCCCCACCGTCGCGACATGTCGCCGTAGTGCTCGCTGAACGGATTACCGCTCTGGCCCGTGGGCAGGAGGAACCGCGCCTCCGGGCCGTCGGGCCGGAGCTCCGCCACGAAGCGCTCCGTGGGACCGTAGTCGCTGATCCACGGCGGGCGCCACGATCCGCCGCCGATATCACCCCACCGGCCGTAATCGTCGGGGCGCAGGGTGTGGGGTGCGCCGGGCCCCGGGTAGGGTCCCACGTCGAAGTCGAACAGGGCGTCGAGCCACGGCACGCGCCCCAGGGGATGCCGGTGCACCTCCCGGTGCAGCTCTCCCCAGGGCCGGTCGCCCACCGCGGCCACGGCGTCCTCCATGGCGAGCTCCTCCAGGCCGGCCAGCGTCTCACGCTCCGGCGTCGCCACGTCGTCCACCCACGCTCCGCCGCCCTCGCCCTCCAGGATCCTGAGCAGCGCGCCGTCGGGAAAGTAGGCCCAGCGCCCGCCTCCCCCGTATTCGTCGGCGGCGATCCGATCACGGAGGGCGTACAGCCAGGCATAGAAGAGGGGGGCACCGCGGGCGTCGGCGTCCACGCGCCGATCCCAGTCGGAGAGGAGGGCCGCCGCCGAGTCAGCTCCTGTCCGCCGAGCAGCGGACACTGCACGGTCCAGTACGCGGTCCGCGAAGAGACTCCGGACGTCTCGGGAAAGGGAGGCCGTGGAGCTTGGCGTCCAGGAGGCGGTACCCGAGAGGCGCTCGGCCAGCCGCCGGGCCCGAAAGGGGAGCGGATAGTCCCGGCCCACCACGCCATACAGCCCCGGCGCCTGAAGGTTGTTTGCGGTGGCGAAGTACCCCCGCTCCGGGTTCCGCCCCGCGGGGTGTGCCGATGCCGGCCAGAGGCCGCTCCACCCCCCGCTCCAGCGCGGCGCCGGCACGGGGAGGGCACCGGACCACCCGGGTCGAACCGGGATCCTCCCGCTCAGCCGATAGCCCGTGTTCCCCCGTCGGTCGGCGAAGACGACGTTCTGGTGCGGCGACGAGAAGTCCCTCACCGCGCTGTCGAAGGCGGC
This sequence comes from uncultured Gemmatimonadota bacterium, assembly GCA_964518305.1. GTDB lineage: Bacteria > Gemmatimonadota > Gemmatimonadetes > Palauibacterales > Palauibacteraceae > Caribbeanibacter. The sequence goes on from CAZFDK010000008.1 coordinate 19,015, forward strand.
GGCCGTCCGGGCCCGGTTCATCGCCAGGAGGCCGCGCGGCCCTCCCACCGTCTCGGCCGGGAGCCAGCGCGCGGAGAGGGGCGCGTCGAGCCCCTCGACGGCGTCGGTGATCACCGGTCCGCGTGTCGTGGAGCGCACCCGGTGCACCACGGGGCTCTCCCGCCCCCGGACCCGGATCGTCTCCGGACGGACGGCGAAGGGGCGCAGGCTGTCACCGTCCCGGTAGCGGCGCCCCTCCGGCCCGACCTCCTCCCGCGCGAAATCGATGTCGTCCACCATGCCGTTGGTGAACCCCCAGGCAACGCCGCGATTGAAGCCGACCACGACCCCCGGCACGCCGGGCAGGGTGAGGCCTCCCGCGGAATAGCTCCGGCCGGCGGAGATCGATGCCAGGTACCAGGTGGCCGGGGCCCGCAGCCCCAGGTGCATGTCGTTGGCCACGATCGGATGGCCGCTCCGGGTGTGCTCGCCGCCCAGGACCCACGCGTTGGAGGCGCTCCTGGCCGACAGGCGACCCAGGAACACCAGTGGATCCCAGCGGTCGGCTCCCCGCCCCTCCGCGGGGTATCGCTCCGGGCGCGTGCCCTCCGGGGCCGCGTTCGATCGGGACGGAACGGAGTCCGCCGCCCACGGTGGCTCGCCCCCCGAAGCTCGCTCCACCCCCTCGGGGAGCGGCACGCTGTCGGCCAGGATGGTCGGTGCCCACTCCGGATAGCCTGCCTCCAGGAACCGCAGCTTCTCCGGCGGCACGGTCCGGCTCGCATTCCACCGGGAGAGCTCGGTCTCCCAGAAGGTCAGATCCAGGGCCATGACCTTGCCCACCGCCAGGCTGGCCCGCGCCGACCAGCGGCCGGGCTCGATCCCGAGGATCACGAACTCCGGCGGCCACGGATCCTCCCAAGTCCCGATCCGGGCGTTGACGCCGGCGGCGTAGGCAACCAGCAGCTCTCGCTCCCCCGGACCCAGCGAACGCAGCGCCCGTCCGGCCGCGCCCCACAGGTCCAGGGTACGGGACAGCCGGTCCACCGGGAGCGCCTGCGTCCCGAAGATCTGCGCCAGGCGCCCCCGGGCCGACCTGCGCAGGAGCTCCATCTGCCACAAGCGGTGACTGGCGTGGAGCCAGCCCTGGGCGAAGAGGGCGTCCGGGAGCGTGTCGGCTCGCACCCTGGGCACGCCCCAGTCGTCGACCCGGACGCTCACCCCGGACGCGGGACCTCCCTCCGTCTCCGCCGGCACCTCCACTACGCCCGAGGGCGCCTGCAGAGAGGAGCGGAGGTGGAAGTAGCCTCCGGTGGCGGCGAGCCCGGCGAGCACGACGAGCGCGGCGACGGCCGCGCCCACGCGCCTCACGGCTCGTCCTCCTCCCGGCCCTCCGGCGCCTGCTCCCGGGAGGCGGCGGAGAGCGTGCGCCGAAGTGAGACGTAGTGGCGTCGATCCTCCACGACCAGGCGGCGGCGGGTGAGTCGGTCCAGGAGGCTCCTCACCTCTTCCACCGCCCGCTCCATCTCGCCGGCGACATCGGAAGGCCCTGCCCGACCCAGCCGCTGCACCGCCCTCCAGGCCGCCCGGTCCCTCCCCTCCACGGAGCCGACGAGCATCGGCTCCCCCCCGGCGCTCTCGCCGGCCACGGCCAGGGTACGTCGGACCAGGGCCGACTCCACCGGATCGAGGTGATGCTCCTCCAGTCCCCGGAAGAAGAACCAGGTCTCCGCCAGCTCGTCCCGGGACCGGACCCCGTCCACGAGCTTCGCCACGACCTCGTCGGCGCAGCTGAAGTCGATCACCGCCACGTTCCTGAAATCGAGGACGGCCACCAGCGGCCCCTCCGAGGCGACGATCTGCTCCCGAATGCTCATGCGTACGGCTCGCCCCGTGTGGCGCGTGACGAGATAGCTGTACAGACTGGTCTCGGAGACCTCCGGCCGGGAACCTCCCGCCCGCGACCTCTCCCTGGCCTCGTCAGCGCTCACGTCCATCCTCCTCGTTTTCCCTCTCTTCCCTCGCCGGGATCACGATCTGCACCTGCGCGCCCGGAAACTCCGGCAGCCCCTCTTCGGTGTCAGGAATGTCGTCCCATCCGGGCACGCGGGCGATGGCGGCGTCGCCGCTCCGGATTCGGATCTCGCCGTTCCACCGGTCCACCTGCCGGCGGATGGCCTGGAGTCCCTGACCCCGCCCCGGATCGTGGAAGCGGGATTCGCCCTCCAGGAACGCGGCCTCGAGCGCCTTCAGCGAAGACCAGCGGTCTCCGTAACGGCGGGCGTGCTCCTTCGCCAGCGACCCCTGGAAGCCTACCCCGACGTCCATGACCGCCAGGACCACCACGTCCCGTCCCAGCCGCTCCTTCCAGTAGTAGGTCTGGGCGCACACCCAGCCGTCGGCCTGCGCGTGCTCCAGTACGTTCTGGCACACCTCCGACAGCATGACGCTGAACTGGATCACCGAGGGCTTGGGGTGGCCGAGCTTCTTCTGCAGGATGGCCGACGCCCGGTCGCGGACCCCCTCCACCACCTGGTGGACATCGCGGTGGGACCGGATCGGGGTGATCTCCAGGAGGGCGTCCGACTCCCGGTGGGAGCGTCCGCTCCGCTCGGGCAGGTCGAACACCTCGGCCGCGTTCGGCCAGAAGTCCATCCGCTCCACGTAGCTCCGGACGTCCTTCGACTCCGGCCGCTCCAGGCCCGGGGCCAGGCCCGTCCGCTCTCGGGCCACCTCGCCGGCGGCCAGCAGCCCCACGAGGCCGTAGGGGGAGACCCAGCGGACCCGGCGGGTGTCGTAGATCACCCGCCCGTCCCCGGCGTCCGTGGCGCGGTTCGTCTCCTCGACGATCTCCTCGAATCCGTCCTGATCCAGGACGGACGGCACCGAGACCACCCGGCTCACGTCCCCTCCCCCGTCTCCAAAGTTCGCCCCGGGTCTCCCCTCTCCGCCAGGGCCCGTCCTCCGCTGCGTCGCGCGTTTCGTGCGGCCACGCGGTTGGCGCGCCGAACGGCTTCCGGCACCTCGGCGCCCCCCAGGAGGGATCCGAAGCACGTGATCCCCCACACGTCCCCGCAGCCGGTGGGGTCCGGGTCCTCCACCGTCTCGGCCGCCGGCACCTCGCCGTCCAGCACGCGCCGAGAGGCTCCGTCCTCCGACCCGGCCAGCCCGGGGGCGGCCGCCCACCGGGCACCGCGCTCTCCCCGCGTCACGAGGATCGCCCGGGTCCGCCCCTCGGCCACGGCCTGCCGCGCCGCCACCCACGGCTCCCGTCCCTCGCCGGCCAGCAGGTGCAGCTCCTCCTCGTTCACCTGCACAACGTCGAAGCAGGAGACCCATTCCGCACCCTCCTCCAGCCGGCGGGGCCGGCGGATTCCGTCGGGCCCGACCTCCAGGAAGAGTGAGTGCAGGTCGGCGTAGACCGGGCCGCGAACCTCGTCTCCGAGTCGGCGGGCGGCCGGCAGGTCCATCTCCCAACCGGCGATGAAGTTCACGTAGAGCGCGTCGCAGGAGGCCGCCAGGGGAGCCAGCTCCCCCCGGCTCCATCCGGGCACGCCCCCGCTGAGACGCTCCGTGCGCTCACGGTGGTCCCGGTAGCGGAGCTCCACCCGGTTGTTGGGCTCGTCGACGAAGCGGACTCCCTCCAGCGATCCGACCCGTTCCAGGCTCTCGAACAGCTCGTGGGCCCGGCGGCGCATGTCCTCACCCACCTTGATGATGGGGATCAGCGTCCAGCCGCGGGGGCCGGCGACCTCGAAGGCCGACAGGGCGTACGAGATGCCGCCCCACTCCTCGACGGGCCCGTCGAGGCCGGAATCCCGCCCGTGGATCGTGTCCCACACGAGCGTGCCGACCACCCCGAGGCGCTTCACGCCGGAGCCCCGGCCACCCGCGGCGTCACCGGCGGCGGGACGGATGCGCGCCGGGCCTCAGTCGCCCACCTCCAGCAGGGCCATGAAGGCCTCCTGGGGCACGTCGACCGTGCCCACCTTCTTCATCCGCTTCTTCCCCTCCTTCTGACGCTCGAGGAGCTTCCGCTTCCGCGTCACGTCTCCGCCGTAGCACTTGGCCGTGACGTTCTTGCGGCGGGCGGGGAGTGTCTCCCGGGCGACGACCTCGCTGCCGATGGCCGCCTGGATCGGGACCTCGAACATCTGGCGCGGGATCAGCTCCTTCAGCTTCTGCGTGATCCTCCGGCCGCGGTCGTAGGCGCGGTCGCGGTGCACGATCGTGCTCAGGGCGTCTACCGGATCCTTGTTGAGCAGGATGTCCAGCTTCACCAGGTCGGACTCCTCGTACCCCACCGGCTCGTACTCCATCGTGGCGTAGCCGCGGGAGACGGACTTCAGTCGGTCGTAGAAGTCCAGGACGATCTCGGCCAGCGGGAGCTTGTAGACGATCTCCACCCGCTCCGGATCCCGGTATCGCATGTCCTGGTACTCGCCCCGGCGGTCCTCGCACAGCTTCTGGATGTTTCCGATATGATCGTCGGGCGTCAGGAGGCGCACCCGCACGTAGGGCTCCTCGACCGTCTCGATCTCTGCCCGGTCCGGAAACGTCGCCGGGTTCTCGACCTCGATCCGCTCCCCGTCGGTCCGCGTGATCCGGTACTCGACGTTGGGGATCGTGGTGATCAGGTCCAGGTCGAACTCACGCTCCAGCCGCTCCTGGACGATCTCCATGTGGAGCAGGCCGTTGAAGCCGCAGCGGAACCCGTAGCCCAGGGCCTCCGACGTCTCGGGCTCGTACCCGAGGCTGGCGTCGTTGAGGCTGAGCTTCTCCAGGCCGTCGCGGAGGGCCTCGAAGTGATCGGACTCGGTGGGGTGGAGCCCGGCGTACACCATGGGCTTCACCTCCTTGTAGCCCGGCAGCAGCTCGTCGGCCCGGTCGTCGGCGTCCAGGATGGTGTCACCGACCTTCGTGTCGTGAATCTGCTTGATCTGGGCGGTCAGGTATCCCACCTCGCCGGTGGAGAGCTCCTCCGTGGACTGCATTCCCAGCCGCAGGTAGCCGACATCGTCTACCTCGTAGACGGAGTCGTTGGCCCCGAAGGTGATCTCCATGCCCGGGCGCACGACTCCGTCCACGACGCGGATGAACGGGACGGCCCCCCGGTACTTGTCGTAGAAGGAGTCGAAGATGAGGGCGCGCAGCGGCGCATCGGTCCGGCCCGAGGGATCCGGGACCCGGTCCACCACGGCCTCGAGGATCTGGTCGATGTTCGTCCCCTCTTTGGCGGACGCCAGGATGACTTCCTCGGGCTCCTTGCCCAGCAGGTCGCAGACCTCCATGCGCAGGTCCTCGGGCTGCGCCGAGGGGAGGTCGATCTTGTTGAGGACAGGGATCAGCTCCAGGCCGGCGTCCATGGCCTGGTACAGCGTGGATATGGTCTGGGCCTCGATGCCCTGGGCAGCGTCGATCACCAGCAGGGCGCCCTCGCAGGCCGCCAGGCTCCGGCTCACCTCGTACGTGAAATCGACGTGCCCCGGCGTGTCGATGAGGTTCAGCTCGTACTCCTCGCCGTCGCTGGCGGTGTACGGCAGCCGGATGGCGTTCAGCTTGATCGTGATGCCCCGCTCCCGCTCGAGGTCCATGGAGTCGAGGACCTGCTCCTTCATCTTCCGCCGCTCCACCGCACCGGTCGCCTCCAGTAGGCGATCGGCCAGCGTCGACTTGCCGTGATCCACGTGGGCGATGATGGAGAAATTCCGTATGTGGTCCAGGTCGTTGGACACGGAGCTGTCTGGCCTCTGTGGTCGGGGTGCGTTCAGCCTCTCTCGCGGCTCGTCCGAGCCTCCGGGTTCCGCGGACCGGGGATCGATCTCGCGCCGCCGGCCCCCTCCGGAGCTCGGCTCGGAACCGGAACACTCATACCGTGCCATCCGGACGCCGGTCCGGACGCGGGAGGGCGAGCACGTACGCGGACGTCCCGGCTCGGTCCCTCGGATCAGGCTCGCGGAAAGCGGACGCGGAAGGGACCGTCGCCGGCGTCCCGAGGCTCGACCTCGCCCCCGGCCCGCCGGGCCTGCGCCACGAGCTCCGCCCTCTTCCCTCCACCCTCCCACGGGGCTCCCGGCCCGACCTCGATCCACGGACCATCGTCGCCGGAGCCCGCCGCCAGGTAGGGCTCCTCCCCCTCCCGGGCCGCGTGGCGGGCGCCGGAAGCGGCGCCCAGGACCAGCGCCAGGAGGCCCCCTTCCCTGACCCGGGTCGACGAGCCCCCGCCCTCCTCGCCGGCATCCGGAAGGCGCAGGCGCAGCTCCTGCCCGTCTTCCCGCTCGTCGAGCCGAAAAGCATCGGCCGCCTCTCGCAGGAGCTCGAGCAGGTCGACGCCGGTCCGGGGCTCGTCGGGCGAGCGCCGGGCCAGGGCGATGAGCATCCGTATGCGTCCGTCCACGCGTCGGATGTTCTGGTCCACCACGCTCGTCAGCCGCTCTGTCTCCTCCTCGTCGCCCTTCGCAGCCCGCATGCGGATCACCTCCAGATTGACCGTGATGGCCTGGAACGGGTTCTTGAGCTGGTGGGCGATCCGGTCCACGGCCTCGGCCAGGACCGAGCTCTTCGCCTCGGCGCCCAGGCTCCCCGGATCCTCCGCATCGGGCACCTCCAACCCGCCACCGCGGCCGCTCACAGCTCCACCACGAGGCCGTCGTGAGCCGGACGAACGCCATCGGGCAGCCGCTCCGCCGTCTCGCCGTGCTCGAGACGGTGGGTCATGTGCGTGAGGAACGTCCTCTCCGCGCCGATCCTCCGGGCAACGTCCACGGCCTCCTCCACGTTGAAGTGGATCGGATGGGGGTTGCCGAACCACAGCGCGTTCACCGTCAGCACCCGTACCCCCTCCAGCAGCGGCAGGGTCTTTTCCGGGATCTCCTTGGCGTCGACGACCACCGCCAGGTCCCCCACACGCAACCCGTAGCTGGTGTAGCTGCCGTGCGGACAGCCGAAGGGCGTGACCTCGAACCCGGCGGCGGAAAAGGGCTCCCGATCGCGAAAGGACCGGAGTTCCAGGTCCGGGATCGCGCTCCCCGGATCCGGCTCCACCTGCTCCGAGAAGATGTAGGGGAATCGGTCCCGGACCTCGTCCCGGTACTCCCGGGCCACGTGCACCGGGAGCGCGTGCTCGGAACGCAGCGTGAAGATCCGGAGGTCGTCGACGCCGTGGAGGTGATCGGCGTGGGGGTGGGTGATGAACGCGGAGTCCACCTGCCGCACTCCGGCCTCCACGAGCTGCAGACGCAGCTCGGGAGGGGTGTCCACCAGAAGACGCCGGCCGTCCTCCTCGAGGAGCATCCCGTGGCGGGTCCGCTGATTCCGGGGGTCCTCGGAGCGACACACCGCGCACCGACAGCCGATGACCGGCACGCCGAAGGAGGTCCCGGTGCCGAGGAATCGGATCTTCATGCCGGGCGGGCGCTCCGCCGCGACCGGGGCGGCGACGGCGCCGTAGCAGGCTCGACCACGGCGCCCGCTACAGCTGTTCGATACGCATCATGTTGGTCGTCCCGGGAACGTGGAATGGGACCCCGGCGGTGACGACGAAGCCGTCCCCCTCCTCGCCGAAGCCGGCGCTCAGGGCCTCGCCCCGGGCCCGCCCCACCATGGTCCGGTAGCTGACCTCGTCCCGGAGGAGTACCGGATACACGCCCCAGACCAGGGCCAGCTGGTTGTAGGTGTGCCACTGGTCCGTGACGGCCAGGATCGGGACCGTCGGCCTCTGGGCAGACATGACGCGGGCGGTGAACCCGCTCCGGGTCAGGGTGACGATGAACGGCAGGTCGAGTCGCTCCACGGCCTGCAGCGATGCGGCGGCGATGGCCGCGGACGTCGTCTGCTGGACCTCGGCGCGCTGATCACGTTCCCGCAGGGTCACCCGCCCGGCCTCGGCCCCGCTCTCCTCCTCGGTGCGGCGGATTATGCGCTCCATCGTCCGCACGGCCTCGACGGGATACTCGCCGATGGCCGTCTCTCCCGAGAGCATCACGGCGTCGGTCCCGTCCAGCAGTGCGTTGGCCACGTCGGAGACCTCCGCACGGGTGGGCCGCGGCTGATCCGTCATGGAGTCGAGCATCTGGGTGGCGGTGATGCTCGGCCGCGCGAAGCGCTGTCCCTCCTGGATGATCTGCTTCTGCACCATGGGGACTTCCTCGTACGGGAGCTCCACTCCCAGGTCTCCCCGGGCCACCATCACGCCGTCGCTCTCCCGGAGGATCGCCGGCAGATCGGTGAGCGCCTGGTCCTTCTCGATCTTGGAGATGATGAGCGTCTCGTCGCTGCACCGGTCCCGGAGGGCCCGCACGTCGTCGGCTCGCCGGACGAAGCTGAGGGCCACGTAGTCGACACCGAGCTCTTCGACGAACTCCAGGTCCTCCTCGTCCTTCTGCGTCAGGCTGGAGGCGCCGACCTCGACCCCGGGCAGATTCATTCCCTTCTGCGCCTTCAGGAGGCCGGCGGTGCGGACGCGGGCCACGACGCCGGGGGGCTCCACACGCTCCACCTCCATCTCGATCCTCCCGTCGTCCAGGAGGACCGTGTCGCCGGGCGCGAGGTCGTCGGCCAGTCCGGAGTAGGTGGTGGCGATGCAGCGCTCGGGCGGGACGCCGGCGGCCCTCTCCGTGCCCTCCGGCACGAAGCAGTACACCTGGTCCTCCTCCAGGTCGATCGGCGCTCTCAGGTCGCTCACCCGTATCCGCGGCCCCTGCAGGTCGGCGACGACCGCCAGCGGCCGCCCGTACTCCCGGGCGAGGTCGCGTACCGTCTCGATGACCCCGGCGGTCTGCTCGTACGTCGCGTGGGAGAAGTTGAGGCGGACGGCGTTCATCCCCGCCTCGAACAGCTCGCGCAGAGTCTCCGGCTCGGCACTGGCCGGGCCCACCGTGCACACGATCTTGGCTCGCCTGAAGTCGGGTGCGGCCGTCATCTGCAGTGGAAGCGGGGTGTCATGCGAACGTCGATCGAGGGAAGCGGGTGTCGCTCGGTGTCCTTCGTCCCCGGGGGAAGCGCCCACGGTCCCGGGGAGTTCGCTCGACCCGGAGCCTGCAGGTCGAGATCCGGGGAACGGTGGCGGACCGGAAGGCTCACGCATGCAGTCGCGCGTGCAGCGCCGGCGGAACAGTAGCCGCTGCGCGAAGGACGAGCAAACCTCCAGCGTCCGTCGAACGGCAGTTCGAAGGGTTGTCGCCACCCCCCTCCGAGAGTAGATTTTCGGCCGAGGATCGAGCACACGGCGTACCGCGCAGCACCCGGTCGGCGACCCGGCGAGTGATCCCACGCGGCGGGCCTTTCCAAGAACAGATGTTCTCCACGCCACGGACGCGCTTTCCGGCGGTTTTCCTGCACCTGGAGGCACGATGAGCCGATTGACCGGTACGGTGTAGTGGTTCTCGCAGCCGAAGGGATACGGGTTCATAGAGGATCAGGACGGACGCGACCTCTCCCTCCACTATACGGCGATCGAGGGCTCCGGCTTTCGATCGCTCGAGGAGGGCGAGAGCGTCGAGTTCTCGGTTCGGCAGACCGACCGCGGTCTCCAGGCCCGGGACGTGATACGCACCGACCAGACAGCCTCGGCCGGCTGACGCACTGTCGCGGTTCGCCGGTCGGGGCGACGACTCAAGCAACACGGAAGGAGAGGGTTCGATGACTCGCAAGACCGGCAACGTGAAGTGGTTTTCGAACGAGAAGGGTTACGGATTCATCGAGCAGGAAGATGGTGAGGACGTCTTCGTCCACCACTCGGACATCGAGGGCGACGGCTACAAGACACTGAAGCAGGGCGAGATGGTCGAGTACGAGATCATCGAGGCGGACAAGGGGCCCAAGGCCCAGAGCGTCGTCCGCAGCGACGGTGCCGACGGAAACGGCTCCGACGCCTCGTCCGAGAGCCGGGAGGCCGGCGGCGAGTCGTCGGCACGAAACGGCGGCTCCAGCCGGAGCGCCCCCTCCGCCGGGTCAAGCTCCGACGGCTCGGAACGGAACGAGCCACAGGCGGACTCCAGCCTCGCCAGCCAGCTCAGAAAGAAGCTCACCGACCGCTTCCTGAGCGGAAGCTGAGCGCTCCCGGGGTCCGGGAACAGGCCGTCCTCTCGGGGGTTCTACGAGGGGCGACCAGCCTCACAGCTGTGGATCAGCCGGACGGCTGAACCGAAACGAACGAAGGCGACGAGGACGCTGGCGGCGCTGCCCTGGCCCGCGTTGTTTTCCCGACCCTCAGGAGGGGATGTAGTTGGAGTATCGAGTCGGCAGGAACGAGGATCTCAACCGCGCGCTCAGGAAGTTCCGACGCAAGGTGCAGCGGGCCGGCATCTTCCGTGACATGAAGAGAATTCGCTATTACGAGAAGCCCAGCGAGGCACGACGCCGCAAGGAGAAGGCGGCCGCCCGCCGACGGCGCCGCCGACAGCGGAGCTGAGCCGCCGGACGAGCGCGAGACCGGCTGTCGACAGCACTCCGGCTACGAAACCCGCCGACCCCGCAGGTCGGCGGGTTTTTTGCTCTCTCCGGGCCTCGTCTCCTGTCGAGGCTGACTTCCGGACTCAGAGCTGAAAGCGCTCCACCAGCTGCTTCTCCTCTTCCGCCTCGATGTGGGCCTCGACCTGGATGAAGCGCTCGAGACCGGATCCGGAAAGCTTCTCACGGAGAAGCTGGTCCACCTGGAACACCCCGGCCGAGTTGGTCATCTCCACGCGGACGCGCACCGGCGTCGCGTCTCCCTCCTCGATGAGCACCGACTCGATGGCGGCCGCCGACACCGAGTGGATGGATGTGGATCCGCGCTCGAAGGGGATACGTGACCGCCCTTCCGCCATGTCCAGCGCATCCGCGATCCGCAGCACCCCCGCCTCCACGGTCAGGGGCGTGCCGCCCGCACGGTGCGCGATGATGGCGTGCAGGATCTCCGAGCGGAGGACGGTGTCCCGGGGCGGGTCGTAGAAGTCACCCAGCAGCTCCCGCAGCTTGGGCTGGGCCACGAACAGCGAGTACGCCTCGTGGTTCTCCCGATGGATCGACATGCCCACGTCGTGGAAGAGTGCCGCCATCACGACGACGATCTCGGCGTCCTCCTTCTCCATCCCGTAGTCCCGCATCACGCTGGACGGAATGCCGGCGTCCACCAGCAGCCGGAGGAGCTTGAGGGCGGAGTTGGCGACGATCTGCATGTGCACGGGGCCGTGGTCGGACATGTTGAGCCGGTCGACGGCGTTCACGTTGGCCGCCACCCACTGGGCGTAGAGCTCGTCGTCCTCGTTCAGCCGTTCCACGAGGTCCGCCAACCTGGGGTTGTGTCGGGCCGGCACGCGGATCTGAATCCGGTCTTCGAAGCGCTCCTCCGGGGAGCCCGGCTCGGGTGGGCCGCTCCCCCCGGCCGAGGCGCCCGCGTCACTCGTGTCGTCTTCGGTCATGGGTCTCCTGTCGTCGGTGTCGTTTCAGAGGCAGGGTCCGAGGGCTCAGAGCGAGGCGAGCCGCGCGGCGGCCTTCTCCAGCGTCTCCTCCGTCTTGCAGAAGGCGAACCGCACGAGATCTCGTCCACGCTCCGGCTCGGAAAAGAAGCTCGATCCCGGAACGGGTGCGACACCGACCTCCCGCGTCAGCCAGTGCGCGAACTCGTCGTCGGGCAGGTCGCTCACGGCCGAGAAGTCCGCGAGGACGTAGTAGGCCCCCTCCGGACGCGAGCAGCGGAACCCGGCCCCGATGAGAGCCTCGTGCAGGATCTCCCGCCTCCTGCGGTAGTCCTCCTCGAGAGCCTCGTAATACTCCGCTCCGAGCTGCTCCAGGCCCGCCGCCACTCCCTCCTGCAGCGGCGCGGGGGCACCGACGGTCAGAAAATCGTGGACCTTCCGGATCGCATCGGTGGCCTCCGGCGGCGCCACGATCCACCCGATCCTCCAACCCGTGATGGAGAACGTCTTGGAGGCCCCGCTCACCGTGACCGTGCGCTCCCGCATGCCGGGCAGGGAAGCCATCGAACGGTGCTCTCCCTCGTACCAGATGTGCTCGTAGATCTCGTCCGTGAACACGTAGGCGTCGTGCCGGCGGCACAGCTCCGCCACCCCCTCCATCTCCCGGCGGTCGAAGACCCGGCCCGTGGGGTTGTTCGGCGTGTTCAGAACCACGGCCCGGGTCCGGTCGCTGAAGGCACGCTGCAGCCGCTCGAGGTCGATGGTGCGGTCTTCGGCCAGCCGGACGAACACCGGCTCGGCCCCGCACAGCTCGGCATCGGGGCCGTAGTTCTCGTAGAACGGCTCGAGGATGACGACTTCGTCACCGGGGTTCACCAGGGCGAGAAACGTGGAGGCCATGGCCTCGGTGGCCCCGCAGGCCACGGTGATCTCGCGGTCCGGGTCCACGTCGAGGTCGTAGTGCCGGGACTGGTGCGCGGCGATTGCCTCCCGCAGGCGGTCGCTCCCCCAGGTGATGGCGTACTGGTTGATCCCCTCGGCGATGGCCCGCTGCCCCTCCCGCTTGATCAGATCGGGCGCGGGAAAATTGGGGAAGCCCTGCGCCAGGTTGACGGCGTCGTGCTTCCGTGCCAGGCGGGTCATGCCCCGGATCACGGACTCCGTGAAACCGTGGGTGCGCCTGGCCGTGCCCGCCGAAACGTCCGACGCAGTCTCGTCTGCGGTCTCCAAGGTCTGAGCCTCCCTGCCGTATACGTGGTCCGCGCCGGGTGCGTCGAGCGGCCGGCTGTCCCCGGCGGCGACGGGCGGCGACGGCCCGATCATCACGGGGCAATATGCAGAGGCGCGGGGTACGGGTGTCAACGTGGCGGCCGGCCGCCGCGAGGCGAGGAACGAACCTCCGACCGCCGGAGTTAAAGATACACGCGTGTCCCATCCCCAGCGGCCGGGAGGCCACAGTGAGTCGACGACAGATGGAGCGGCGGAAGTTTCGCCAGGCGCTCATTCCGGGCATCGTACTCTCTCTCGCTGCCCACCTGCTCCTGCTCGGACTCGGCAACTTCGGCCTTCCGTCATGGACCGACACGGACTCGAACCGGGACCGTGAGGAACGGGCCCATGAGTGGGCGGATCGGAGCCTCGAGGTCGTGAACCTCCGGCCCAGGGCGGTCCGGAAGGCGAGGAACCCGGCCGCCGGCGCGGCCTCCTCCGACCGTCGGGCGGACAGAGCGGCCTCCAGTGCTCCCGCACCCGCCGTGCGCGCTCCCTCCTCTCCGGCCCGGGCTGCCGAGCCCGTGGACGTCCCGTCCGTGATGGTGGCCGTCGCCGCGGAGGAGGGGGAAGAGCGCCTCAGCGCCTCGGACCTCGCCGCGCTCTTCCCGGGAGGCAGCGAGATGCCGAAGCCCACCAGCCGGGCCGCCCGCGAGGCGTCCGGGGAGTCCCGCGACGCCGGGGATCGCTTCGCGGGCGCGCGAAGCACCCGCCGCGCGGGCTCGAGCGGCGGAGGCTGCGTCGTCCGCCCCGGGACCGCCATCAACCGACGGTTCCCGGAGGACATCACCATCGGCGGCTGACGTGACGGACGTCCGACCTCCACATCTGACGGCCAGCCTCCTGGTCGCGGCGCTCCTCCTCGCCCCGGCCCGACCGTTCCCCGGCCCGCGGCTCTCCCCTTCGGCGGCGTCCCTCCGGCCGTCCACCCCGACGGACACCATCGTCGAGAGCTTCCACGGTTACGAGTTCGGCACGCCGGCGGACCATATCGGGGAGATCGACATCTCCCGACCCCCCGACGCGCGGATGGACGGCCTCGAGGTCTACGCGCGCTCGCTCCGCTTCATCGGGACGCCGACCCGGGCCTACTTCTACCTCGACTCGGCCGATTATCGCCTCCGCCGCGGGAAGCACCTCATCGAGCCCGACGCGTCGTCCTGCGTACGTCAGCTGACGACGCTCCGCCTCATGGTGGCCGGCACCAACCCGGATCTCAGCGTTCACGTGATCCGCGGCTCCGGTGCGGAACGGAACGAGGTGGGGACAGAGCCCGGCGCCCCGCCGGTCCAGTGTCCCGGCTTCATGGAGGCGGATGAGGCCCGGGAGTGGTCGGTGCTGTTCCGGAATCCCGACACGGGCGCCGTGGAGGTCCGGATGGAGCTGTTTCGCCGCGAGGGACAGCCCCGCATTCTCGCCTGCTACCTGAACAGAGACGATTGCGACTGGCCCGATTCCGTGGCTGTCGAGCCGGGGCCGAAGCTGCTGGCTCCCGGCCGGGGACCGGACACCACGGATGCACGTCGAGAGGAACGAGGATGATGGAGACGCAGGAAATGACCACGGACGACAGCGAGGTCCTGGTGGTGGCGGACCGGGTTCACACGCTCCGACCGGGCGGCCCCGGTACGACGCGCCCTCTGCCCGACGCGGTGCTCGTCCGCTCCGGCGACGTGACCGCCGTGGGACCGGCCGAGGACCTCAGGGAGGCCGTCCCCGGGATTTCGATCCTGGACCTGCGGGGGAGCGTGATCACGCCCGGCCTGACCGACTCCCACCTCCATCTGCTCGAGTGGGCACGGGCCCGACGCGAGGTCGACCTCAGCCGCGCCTCCACGCCGGAGGGCGCAGCCGAGGCTGTCGCTCGCGAGGCGCGCGAGGAGAGCGCGGGATGGATCCGGGGGCACGGCTGGAGCCGCCACCGGTTGAATGGATTCCCGCACCGGAGCGACCTCGACGCACACCTGCCGGAGCGACCGGTCGCGCTCCAGAGCCACGACATGCACGCCCTGTGGCTCAACAGCGAGGCCCTTCGCCGCCTCGGCCTCGACGAGGAAACGCCCGATCCCGCCGACGGCCGCCTGGTCCGTGATGACGAGGGCCGGATCACCGGCGTGCTGCTGGAGAAGGCCGTGGAGATCGCCATCGAGGGCATCCCGGAGCCCGGGGACGCGGAGCTCCTCGGGCACATTCGCGAGGCCCAGTCGGCCCTGCACCGGATGGGCTTCACGGGCGTCCACTCCATCGAGATGCACGGATCCAGGTTCCGCTCGCTGCGCCTCCTCCGCAGGCTCCGGGAGCGCGACGAGCTGCGGCTGCGGGTTCTCCAGCATCTGCCCCATGGTCTCCTGGAGGCGGCCGTCGGGCTCGGGCTACGGAGCGGCTACGGGGACGAGTTCCTGCGGGTGGGGGCGATGAAGTTCTTCCTGGACGGGACGCTCGGCTCCGGAACGGCCTGGCTCGCCGAGCCCGGGACTCGGGCCGGTGCCGGCGAACCGCTCATGTCCACCTCGGAGTTCCGGGCCCGTGTCGAGTCCGCGGCCGCCGCCGGCCTGTCCAGCGCCGTGCACGCCATCGGCGACGAGGCCGTCCAGGTGGCGGCGGAATGCCTGAGCGGGGCGGCCACCGGCGACCTGCCGATGCCCCCGCGCGTGGAGCATGCGCAGCTGATCGATCCGGATCGGCTCTCGCGGGACCTGGCCACCGGTCTCGTCTTCTCCGTGCAACCGTCGCACTTCTTCTCGGACTGGCGCGACGCAGAAGAGCAGTGGGGGGCGGAGCGCTGCCGCGGGGCTTTCGCCTTCCAGACCCTGCTGGACCGGGACGGAACCCTGGCCTTCGGCTCGGATGCCCCCGTGGAGCCGCCCGACCCCGGGCGAGCGCTCTTCGCCGCCACCTCCCGCCGGGGGCTCGACGGGGAACCCTCCGGCGGCTGGCACCCGGAGCAGAGGATCTCCGTCCGCGAGGCCTTCAGCGCCCACACGACGGGACCGTCGGCGGCAGCCGGCGAGGAAAACCGGACCGGACGCCTGCTTCCCGGATTCCGGGCCGACCTCGTGGCCTGGGACCGCGACCCGCTCTCGGCCGTGGGGCGGGGACTGCTGGAGATGGAGCCGGTGGCCACAATGGTGGGCGGCGAGGTGGTCTGGCGCAGCTGAGCCCGCCCCTCCGGCAGCCGAGAACGGCCGGGCCGCCGGATCCCGGGGGGCGGGGGGCTTGCCGAACAAAAGCCGAAAGTATATTCTGCGACCCTGTGAGAAACCTGCCCATCCACGACCGCGGCGCCGCCGAGAACCCGCCGAACCGGTTCGAGCGCCTCTCCGTCTCCCGGGAGGCGTGGACCGGGGAGGAGGATCCGGACCCGGAGACGAAGCTCTACCGGGACGACACCCGGTCCATCCTGTCCACCAACGACAGCCCCGACGTCCCCTTCGAGGTGAGCCTCAACCCGTACCGGGGATGCGAGCACGGGTGTGTCTACTGTCTCCGGGGTGACACCCCGGTGCTCATGGCCGACGGCGCCACGCGTCTCATCCGAGACATCAGGCCGGGCAACGAGATCTACGGTACGGAGAGGCGCGGCCCCTATCGGCAGTACGTCCGGACCCGGGTCCTGGACGCCTGGCGGACCCTCAGCCCGGCGGTGCGCCTCACCGTCGCCGACGGGACGACGCTGGTCGCCGGGGAGGACCACCGCCTCCTGACGCGACGTGGGTGGAAGTTCATGACAGACGCCGAGCAGGGAGCCGGCCGTCGCCCCCACCTCACCGTCAACGACCAGCTGCTCGGCACCGGGGCGTTCGCGCCCTCCCCGGAACACACCGAGAGCTATTCACGGGGCTATCTCTCCGGCGTGATTCGTGGAGACGGACACCGGGCCAGCTACCAGTACGAGCGAGCGGGAAGGGCCCACGGGAACCAGCACCAGTTCCGCCTCGAGCGAGATCTTGCCGGCCAGGCGCTGAAGAGCAGCGCTGACCTGAACGTCGAGTCCATCGAGGAGCTCGGTGTGGAGCTCCCCATGTACGACCTCACCACGGGCACGGGCGACTTCATCGCCGCCGGGATTGTGAGCCACAACTGCTACGCCCGGCCCACCCACGAGTACCTGGGCCTGTCGGCGGGTCTCGACTTCGAGACCCGCATCTTCGTGAAGGAGGATGCCCCCGCCCTGCTCAGGGAGGAGCTGGAGGATCCCTCCTGGGAGCCGCGGCCCGTCGCCATGAGCGGCGTCACCGACCCGTACCAGCCCGCGGAGCGCAGGCTGGAGATCACCCGCGGTTGCCTGCAGGTGCTGGCGGAGTTCAGGAACCCCGTGGGCATCGTCACCAAGAACCGGCTCGTGACCCGGGACCGGGACCTGCTGGCCGAGCTGGCGGAGCACGACGCCGCCCGGGTCAGCGTGTCGGTCACCACCCTGGACGCGGACCTGAAGATGAAGATGGAGCCCCGGGCCCCGGCGCCGGGTCGGAGGCTGGACGCCATCGAGCAGCTGGCCGAGGCTGGCGTCCCCGTGGACGCCCTGGTGGCCCCGGTGATCCCGGGCCTCACCGACCACGAGATCCCGGAGATCCTCGCCGCCGTGGCCGACGCCGGGGCCGGCCACGCCAGCTACGTCCTCCTGCGTCTTCCTCACGGCGTCTCCGACCTGTTCGAGAACTGGCTGGAGCACCACTTCCCGGACCGGAAGCAGAAGGTGCTGAATCGGATCCGGGACACGCGGGGAGGGCGGCTCAACGACCCGCAGTTCGGGAGCCGGATGAGCGGGGAGGGGCCGTTCGCCCGCCAGATCTCGGAGATGTTCGAGATCTCGGCCCGGCGCCACGGCCTGGACGGGAGCCCCGGCGGCCTGTCCACGGACGCCTTCCGCCGCCCCACGACCGGCGGCGGTCAGGTGGAGATGTTCGCCGACCGCGCGTAGGCAGTCACGGCACGATTCGGCTCCGGGGCCCGGGCGGAGGCGGGCCGTCCGGTAAGCGTTCTGGCAGGTCTAGCAGGTAGAGTGGAAGAGCCCTCCCACGGGCTCGTCCTCGGCCAGGTCGTTGTAGAGCTCCACGGCCTCCTTCGTCGGGAGGACGTGGGCCGGGATGCCGCGGCGCTCCAGCATCTGGAGCGTCTCATCCTTCACTCGGAGCCGCTCGTTCATCCCCCGGCTCAGGACCACCTCCTCGGCGCCGTGCTCCAGCAGCTCCTCCACGTCCTCGGGCTGGATGCCCGGCGAGTGGGAGGTGCCGGTCTCGTTCCAGTCCCACCCGCGCGAGCCCCCGGGCCAGGTCTTGGCGTCCCTGTACGGTGTGTGCGCTCCCTCGACTCGGACCTCTCCCCAGGAGATCCCCTCGATACGGGGAGAGCGCGAATCTTCGGACCGGACGTCTGCAGACATCTCCGTCACCTCCCGATGGCCTCGTTGAGAGCGTCCTCCGTCACCGCCCCGTGGGACGCCGACCAGGTCGGACGGCCGTCCCGGAGCACGATGACCTGGGGCGATTCGTGCCGCACGTCGAACTCGCGGGCCACCCTGTCCGAGAGCTCCCGCTGCTCCGGGACGTCTATCCGATACACCGGCAGATCCGGCCGGGAGCGGGCGAACTCCTCGACTTCACCGATGGCCCGGCGGCAGACCATGCAGCGCGAGCTGTGCTTGTAGAGCACCGACGGCCCGTCTGCCGTCGTCCGGAGACGGTCCAGGCCGTCCGGGGTGAGCCGTGGGAGCTCGTCTCGAACGCCCATGCCGAAGAAGACGTAGGGTAGATCTCGAATCTTCATTCCTCATCCCTCCCAAGTTGCCGCCGCCAGCGCCGGTCGGCCAGCACCACGGAGGTCCCGACCCGGCGCTCTGAGATGGACCGCCCCTCCAGGGGACTACGCCCTCACGCTTCCCCACGGCGGTGAGGACGAGTGGAAAGGCCAGGGCGTACACGAGACCGTCCTGCCACCAGCGTCGCTGCTTTCACCCACAGGGGCCGCTCGCGACCGTAGCGCACGGAGGAACGCGCTCTCCGGATCACCCTGCGTGGCGACCGGGGCCGCAGGCGCGGCGAATCTCCGGCGGCTCGCCCCCGGCCTGTCGGGCCGCTGCCCGGCGAAAGCGCTCCAGCGGCGGGCGTCGGCCGAAGTGGATCAGGTGCGTGGGGCATGCGCAGTCCGACGATCCGAACCCGGGCAGGGGCACCTCAGCCTCCGGGAGGCCGGCGAGAGCCGCCGCCCACTCGTGCTCCCTCCGCTCCGGATCGCGGGTCACCCACGCCTCCTGGGGCTCCGATCGCTG
The DNA here is from genome assembly GCA_964518305.1 of uncultured Gemmatimonadota bacterium. Classification (GTDB taxonomy): domain Bacteria; phylum Gemmatimonadota; class Gemmatimonadetes; order Palauibacterales; family Palauibacteraceae; genus Caribbeanibacter. The sequence continues at coordinate 37,930 of CAZFDK010000008.1, forward strand.
CCGCAGATAGTCGACGTGCCAGTGGACGGCTCCTCCTCCCTCCAGGTGACGACGCAGCCTGGCCTCCACTCCGCCCGGGCCGAAGCCGCTCCCCACGTATGCATAGCAACCCGGACGCAGCTCCAGCGTCCCCAGGCGCCCCACCCGGACCCGCCCCGACGAGCGTGGTCGGAGGAAGAGGACGTAGGTTCCTCCATCGTCGTCGGCCCCGTCACCTCGTTCCGCCTCCCCCACGGTGTCTGCGGCACCGCCTCTTACCGCAAGCGCCAGTACAGGAAGACGACCCCCAGGGCCGCCAGCGCCACCGCCTGGCCGGGATCCAGGTACCCCCGGAGGTAGCCGCCGATGGTCGCCGGGTGGTTCATCCCCCACCAGGCCGCGGCAGCTCCGATGCCCGCGGACATGATCCGCAGCAGGGACCGCGTCTCCCGGTCCTGGTCGATGCCGCTCAGCGCCAGGTAGACGGCGCCCCCCGCCACGACTCCGAGCACGAGCGCGTTGACAGCCGGGCTCGTGATCATACCGATTCCTCGCTCTTCCTCACGTGCACCACCTTCTCCACCGTGGCGTGCACCTCCCCCTCTTCGCCCACCAGGTCCACGGTGTACCGACGGTCCGTGGTCGACTCTTCCTCCAGCGTCCTCCGAATGTCGACGATCTCCTCCTCCGGGAGCAGAAAACGGGCGCGCAGCGTTCCGCGCCCCGGTTTCCGGAAGCGGATCGACGCCGACCTGTCCCATACCTCGTAGTCGTCCCCCAGGTTCTGGATGAGCATCATCATGTACATCGGATCGACCGCGGCGTACATGCTCCCGCCGAAGATCGTGCCCACGTAGTTGCGGGTGCGCCATGTCAGGGGGAGCCGTATCCGGATCTCGCGGAAGTCGTCCGCCAGATAGCTGATCCGGGCTCCGGTGCACCAGTATGCCGGAAACAGGTTGAAGGCCCACCGCCTGAGACGGGAGCCCAGGGACTCGGACATGCCGTTCACCGCCTCAACGCTTCCGTCGGCACGGGTGTTGTTCGTACCTTGCTTCTCGCTGAACGTCGCATCCGGCCTCCGACGCGGCCCCCACCGTCACCACCTGCCCATTTCGCCCACCGAGGTAAGCGTGTCCGGCAACGATCCAGCCTCCAGCACCGCTTCCCCGGCCCAAGGCGACGACTCCGGCGCCGACGGCAGGCCGAGCCGCGGGAGCCTCTCGGCGCTCGACGGCGCCGTGCTGGTGGTCGGGGTGGTGCTCGGCGTCGGCATCTTCCGTTCTCCCTCGGTGGTGGCGCTGAACGCGGGAGGCGCCACGTTCTCCCTCGGCGCCGTGTCGCTGAGCCTGGGCGGCGGAGCCCTGTACCTCGGCCTGTGGCTCCTCGGCGGTCTGGTCATGCTCCTCGGCGCCCTGTGCTACGCGGAGCTCGCCACGGCATATCCGGACGCCGGCGGCGAGTACTATATCCTGTCGCGCGGCTGGGGTGCGCCTGCCGGCTTCCTGGTCGCCTGGTCGCGGATGACGGTCATCCAGACCGGCTCGCTGGCCATCCTGGCGTACGTGTTCGGCGACTACGTCTCCTCCATGCTGGCCCTCGGGCCGGCCGGCCCGCCGGCCCTGGCTGCCGGGGTCGTGGTGGCGCTCACCGCGGTTAACGTAACCGGACTCAAGCAGGGACGCTGGACACAGTATCTGCTCACCGGCGGAGCCGTGGCGGCCATGTCGGCGGTGATCGTGGCCGGCCTCCTCCTCGCCCCCGGCACGGGAGCGGCGGCCGCCGCGGCCCGGGGCGAGTCGCCCGAGCTCCAGACGCAGATCGGCCGGGGCATGATCTTCGTGCTCCTGGCCTACGGGGGATGGAGCGAAGGCGCGTACGTCTCCGCGGAGATCGAGGACCGGAGCCGCGGCATCGGCCGGGTGCTGCTGTGGGGCACCGGCGCCATCACCCTCCTGTATGTCCTGGTGAACGCCGCCTACCTGAACGGCCTCGGCCTCGAAGGGATCGCCGCCTCCGACGCCGTGGCCGCCGACCTCCTGGAGACCGTCGTCGGCCCGTGGGGCGCCCGGGTGGTCACGTCGGCCATCCTGCTCGCCGCCCTCTCCTCCGCCAACGCCACGGTGATCACCGGCGCGCGGAGCAACTACGCCATGGGCCGGGACTGGTCGCTCTTCCGGGTGTTCGGACAGTGGAGCGACGACCGCGAGGCGCCGGTCAACGCGCTCCTGCTCCAGGGTGGGATCGCCCTCCTCCTGGTGGGTTTCGGCGCCGTGGAGCGGAGCGGCTTCCAGGCCATGGTCGACTACACCGCCCCCATCTTCTGGCTGGTCCTTCTCTTCACCGGACTCTCGGTGATCGTGCTCCGGCGACGGGAGCCGGAGGCCGATCGGCCGTACGAGGTGCCGCTGTACCCGGTCACGCCGATCCTCTTCGCCGGTGCCGCCACCTACATGCTCTACTCGAGTATCACGTATGCCGGCGACGGAGCGCTGCTCGGCGTGGCCGTGATGCTGGCGGGCGTTCCGTTCGTCTGGTTTTCGGACTTCGACACTCGAGGGGACGGTCCGTCCGACCGGAACGCGGCCGGTCCCGACCGGCCCGACTCCACCCGCTCGACCTGACAGGAGGACGAGATGTCCCGCCGAATCATCAGCAGCTCCCTCGCGCTGGCCGCGGTCGCCGCCGTGGCCCTGGCCGCACCGCGCGGCGCCACGGCGCAGGAGCTGGACGTGCCCTACGTGCCGACGCCGACGGAAGTGGTCTCGACGATGCTGGAGCTCGTCGAGCCCACGCCGCAGGATTCCCTCTACGACCTCGGGTCCGGGGACGGACGTATCGTGATCACCGCCGCCGAGCGGTACGGAACGCCCGGCATCGGCGTCGAGCTGGACTCCGGTCGCGTGGCTACCGCCCGCCAGAACGCCCGGGAATCGGGCGTCCAGGACATGGTGCGCTTCATCCGGGGCGACCTCTTCGACGTCGACGTCAGCGACGCCTCCATCGTCACCCTGTACCTGCTGCCCAGCGTGAACCGCAGCCTGCGTCCGAAGCTGCTGCGGCAGCTGGAGTCGGGATCCCGCGTGGTCTCCCACGACTTCGACATGGGGGCCTGGAACGCGGACAGCGTCGTACGCATCCCCGAGAAGAACGGGGGACGGGCCACGGTCTACTTCTGGAAGATCCCGGCACACGTGGCCGGGACGTGGGTCGTGACCAGACCGGACGGAAGTGAGGCACGAGTCCGAATCGACCAGAAGTACCAGGAGCTGAGGATCAGCCTCCGCGACGGGAGCACGGACGTCGGGGGAGCCGCACTCGACGGCGCCACCATCTCGTTCGTGCTCGGCACCGCCACCTACACGGGGACCGTTAGCGGCGACCGCATCGAGGGAACCACCGGGAACGGCGGGAGCTGGTCGGCACGCCGGGTCTCCGGCGGCGCCGAGTCCATCGAGAACTGGCAGCGCTCTTCCGGATTCCGGGAGGCCGGCTGACGGGCTCACGCCCGCCTCCCTCCAGCCGACCGGAGGAGAGGTCCGGCGGCCGGGGAGATCCCTACAGCTCCTCGCGCTCCAGCAGTCTCTCCCGGCCCGGCGGCCGGGCCGCGCGGAAGCGTCGCAGCAGTGCCCCCGGGGCGGACGCCACGTGCAGGAGGTCCCGGTCCTCCGCCTCGACGAACTCCTGTTCCACCGCGCGGTCGAGGAAGTCGATGAGCGGATCGAAGTAGCCTCCGACGTTCAGGAGGCCGCAGGGCTTGGCGTGGAAGCCCAGCTGGGCCCACGTGAGCATCTCGCAGGTCTCCTCCAGCGTGCCGATCCCTCCCGGCAGGGAGAGGAAGCCGTCCGCCAGCTCCGCCATCCGGGCCTTCCGTTCGTGCATGGAGTCCACGACCTCAAGGCGGGTCAGGTCCTCGCGCCGTCCCTCCTTCTGCAAGAGGGCCTCGGGGATCACCCCCACCGCGCTCCCGCCGGCGGCCAGCGCCGCGCCGGCGAGCTCGCCCATGAGCCCCCAGCGTCCCCCGCCGAAGATCACCTCCAGACCCTCGCGGGCCAGGAGGTCGCCCAGGTCCCGCGCGGCCCGCTCGTACCGGGTCTCCGCTCCCGACCGGGAGCCGGCGAACACGCAGATCCGCTCCAGCTCCGGCTCGTCCTGTCTCTCCGGGTCCTCCGTCACCAGTTCTCCTCCGCGATTCCGTCCTGGACCCGGTAGAACTCGAGCTCGCGACCGGTCCGCGCCTTGGTCATGTGGACGATCTGTCCCGTGTGCATCGAGAAGTGCTCCACCACGTGGCACACGGCCTCCAGCACCGTGACCTCCTGCCCCTGTATGGTCCGGGTCTCGCCCAGGGAGCCGGGATCTAGCTCCTCGAGCACGCCGCAGGCCTCCTCGACGGTGCCCCGGAGGTGTGCGAACAGCTCCTCCGGGTCCCCGTCGCCGCGCTCGAACTCCCGGGAGCGGCGACGCACGTCCTCCGCGTCGCCGACGCCGCTCACGATCCACTGCCGGGTGTTGCCCGCCAGGTGGAGGAGCAGGTTACCGACGCTGTTGCAGGCCTCGTTCGGCCGCCACCACACGTCGTCCCGGTCCAGGCGCTCGAGGCACCGGCGGATCTTGGGCACGTACTCCCCGCTCAGGTAGTCGCCCGCGATATCGAGAACCGCTCTCCCGGTCGGGCCCCGCGTGCCGCTCACGGGCTCAGTCCTGCTCGGGCATCGAGCTCGGCCGGCGCACCCGCTTCACCGTGTGCACGCTCCACTCCCCCCCGGCCTCCCGGGAGGCGGCGACGTTCAGCACGTGGTCCTCGAGCTCCGGCCCCTCGGTGCGGCCGAAGAGCACGGTGTATTCCTCGCGTTCCCGGTTCGCGAAGCACTTGGCGAAGGTCCACTCGACCCCGTCGTCCGACTCCTCCTCTCGGACGTGGTTCATCACCCGGAAGGCGGCGTCGCACTCCTCGAGGAATTCCTCGCGGTCCTCGATCACCCAGGTCTGACGGGAGATGCGGTACATGAAAGCGGGGATCGCAGTGCGGATCGGATCCGACGAGCTCCGGCTCTAGCTGCGGCCGCCACCCTCGCCGCCGCCGTACACCCACAGGGCGAAGGCGCCGGCGATGACCACCACGAGCGCGATTACGACAATGGACATGACCACGGTACGTCAGCTCTCCCGTCGTTGGATACCAGCAGTCTCGCCCGACCCGACGCGGCTCGCTTCTCCCACCCCTGGAGCCGCCGCAACCGGGACGAAATGTAGCCTCGCCCGCCGGAGTCCGCATCCGTCGCCCGCGGGGGTCGCGCTCAGAATCTCAGCGACACATCCAGCGTCGTTCGGTCGGGGCCCGGGCCGAACTCCTGCTCCACCCGGACCTTCCGTCCCTTCCCGAAGCGTAGCTCCGCACCGACCTCTCCCGACGTCCCGTCCAGGGCGATCTGGCGCTCCACGCCGCCGGTGAGGATCAGGGTGTCGTCGGCCGACAGGCCGATTCCGGCACGGGATCGCAGGGAGAGGACGACCTCGTCCGGGCTCGAGTAGTCGATCTCGAGCGACGCCCGGGAGGCGTCCGCCACGTGCAGCATGAGCCTGCCGCTCCCCTCGATCTCGCCGTCGGCCCGGGACTTCCCCCGGAGCCGGATCTCCACTTTCTCGTCGTCGGACATGTCGCCTCCGCTGCTGGTTCGCCCTTCCCCCTCGCCCCGGATACTCTAACACGTGGAGCGGTTCGGCGCGGAATCCGGCGCTCTCCCGAAATCAGGCTCCGACGGCGGACGTAGGGATTCCCCGGGAGCCCCGCCGGGTCCCGGCGTTCCGACGAGATCAGCGCATCACCTCCGAAGGTCCCATGAGCAATCGCCTGCTGGCCCCGCTATTCGCCGTCCTCGCGCTCGCGCTCCTCCCCGCCGTCGCCCCGGCCCCGTCCGAACCGGCCTCCGGCGCGCAGGGCGAGGCGACGCGTCTGCTCCGGCAGCCCACCGTCAGCGACAGCCTCATCGCCTTCGCCTGCGCCAACGACATCCGGGTGGTCCCGCGATCCGGCGGCGCCGCCCGGCGCCTGACCTCGTTCCGCGGCGACTTCCCCTGGACCCGCGAGCACTGGAAAGACGCAGGCGACATGATCACGGACGCCGAGATCTCGCCCACGGGCGCCAGGGCCCTCTTCCAGGCTCGCGGCGAGATCCTCACGATGCCCGGCTAGGAGGGCGAGCTCTTCTACCTGGAGAACCCCCAGCCGCTGACCATCGACCGGGGGCCGCCCGCCGGCACCCTCCACCGCTACACGCTGGAGGAGCGGGATGCGTCCACCTTCCTCGAGGGCGTCCAGTCCTACGACGTCTCCCACGACGGGAGCAGCCTGCGCTATTCGGCCCGGGGCCAGTGGGGCATCGTCCCCACCCGGGGCGAGGCGCAGGCGAGCCGGGGTGCGCTCCCCACCGACCGTCTGCGTGTTCGGGTGGATCCCTCCGAGGAGTGGGAGCAGATCGTCCACGAGGCATGGCGTATCGAGCGCGACTACTTCTACGTGGACAACATGCACGGGGCCGACTGGCCCGATGTCCGCCGTCGGTGCGCCCCCTGGCTCGACCACGTCCGCCATCGGTCGGATCTCACCTACCTGCTGGACGTCATGGCCGGCGAGCTGTCGGTGGGCCACTCCTTCACCGGCGGCGGGGACGAGCCGGACGTGGACGAGGTCCCCGTGGGACTGCTGGGGGCGGACCTGTCCGTAGAGAACGGCCGGTACCGCATCGAGAGGATCTACACGGGCGCCCCGTGGACGCCGGACGTCCGCGCCCCGCTCGCGGAACCCGGGGTCGACGTCTCGGAGGGCGACGACCTGCTGGCCGCGGGCGGACGGGACCTGAGGCCGCCGACGAACCCCTACCGCCTCCTGGACGGGACGGCGGAGCGCCAGCCCACCCTCACCGTGAACGACAGTCCCACGGCGGAGGGCGCGCGCCGGATCACCGTGGTCCCGGTCGGCAGCGACACCGAGGTTTTGCGCCGGGCGTGGGTGGAGCACGACCGCGCCCTGGTGGACGCCCTCTCCGACGGGCGACTCGGCGGCGACCCGCAGCTGGAGCGGGCGGTTCAGGAGGCCCTCCGCCTGCTGGAGGAGAGGGATTGGCCGCGAATCCGCCCCGAGCCCGACCCTCCAGTGCGGGTGAAGCGGCCCGGTGAGGGTGGCGGCTGATGGCCCGGACCGGCGGATCGGGGCGGGCCGGGCGGCGGCTCGGAACTACTCCGGCCCGCCCCGACGTCTGCTCCGAAGGTAGTCCCGGATCCGGTGGACCAGGGGCGCGACGAGCCCTCCGACGGTGAGGCCGATGACCGAGAAGAGGAGGAGCGGTCCCCAGTTGGAGAAGACGGGGGCGTCGATGGCGGCGTTCATGTATAAGCCGAGGACGAGGAACACGATCCAACCCGTCACGGCGCCGGCGACTGTTCGTCGTACCACGCTATCCTCCCTCCGGGGACGTCGGGTCGGACTCCCGGCTTCTCCGCATACTCCGTCGCACTCCGCCCGCCAGCCGCTCCGGGCGGTCCTCCTGCAGATAGTGGCCGGCGTCCTCCACGCGGTCCACGGAAGCCTCCGGGAACCGGTCGCGCCAGCGGCTCAGGTATCCCTCCCGGCCCAGGGCCGGGTCCTTCGTCCCCCAGATCAGCTCCAGGGGTAGCGAGTCCAGCCCCCGGGCCTCCCGCCACGTGGTCTCCAGCCAGCCGGCGAACGTCCGTATGGCGCGGGGGAAGACCCAGGTGCCGCGGCGGCTGTCGCGGTCGGGAAACGGCTTCCTGTACGCCTCGAGCACCGTCTCCGTCCGCCGCTCGGAGCGATGGATTCCCAGCGGGACCACGTGGCGGGCGAAGAAGTTGTGCTCCAGCTGGAGCCAGCGGCCCATCGTCGCTCCCCCCATGAGTCTGGAGAAGAGCCGGAGACGCCAGTCCGGCGCCCAGCACCAGGTGTTCGCCATCACCAGCCCCGCCGTTCGGCCGGGCCGCTCGACAGCGATTTTGAGCCCGATTGAGCCTCCCCAGTCCTGCCCCACCACGACGAGGCCGTCGAGCTGCAGCTCGTCCACGAGCTCTCCCACCCATCGTGCGTGCTCGCCGGGCGTGTAGCCATAGCCCTCCGGGTGGTCGGAGAAGCCGAATCCGGGGTAGTCCGGGGCGATGCATCGGCAGTCGCCCTCCAGATCGCGGATCACCCGGCGATAGAGGAAGGACCACGTGGGATTGCCGTGGAGCATGAGGACCGGACGCCCCTCCCCCACGTCCACGTAGTGCATGGCCGAGCCGCCGCGCTCCAACCAGCGGGATTCGAAGGGATACTCCCGCTCGTCCACCGGGAAGGGGCGGCGGCTCGCGTCCCGGCTCATGTCCCGGCTCATGTCGGACCCGAGACTAACCGCCCCGTGAGGCGCGGAAAAGGAGCGGGCGCACCGGCTACGGCCGCGGCCCGTCGGTCCGGACGGCCGGGCCACCACCGATCTCGGCTCCGGCGCGGGCCAGGATCGTTCCGGAGCTGCCGGACATGGCCTCGTAGTAGCGGACGAACCGGTCGATCTCGTCGGCGTCCTGCTGCTCCAGGTTGTGGGCCCAGCGATAGGAGATGGGCTGGTACCACAGCTCCGCCTGGACGCTGAACGGGCCGTCGGCGCCGGCCACGTCCACGGAGTATCGAACCCGATCGCGGCTGCCCGTGAAGTCGTCGTCCCCGAAGGCCCGACCCTGCACGGCCACGTCCTCGGGCACGTCCCCCTTGGTGAAGCCCTTCGGCAGGATCCGGTTGTCCTTCGTGAACCGGATCGCCTCCAACAGGCCCGTTGTCACGGTGCTGTCGGGATCCACCATGATCACCTCGTAGATCTGGACCTCGTCCTCGCTGTCGATCTGCTCGTGGTGGGGCTCGAAGGCCCGAGGGTTGCCGTCGTTGTCGTTGCCGCTGATCGAACCGTCCCGGTTCAGCGCGCCGGACTCGAACACGACCTGGCCACTTCGGTCCCGGACCGTCAGGTAAATCCAGGCGCGCCGCGAGGGATAGGCCGTCGGCAGCTTGTGGCCTGCCAGGTTCGTCACCGAGACCGTAGCCGTCAGCCGGTCCCCGCGCAGAGAGGTGGTGTCGACGCTCATCCTTGCGGCGCTGGTCTCCAGATGCTGGATCGTGCGCCGGGCTGCCGTGGAGAACTGCTGGGACGTGGCCTGGACGCCGAGCTCGCTTCCGTAGCGGGCGAAGAGGCGCTGCATGAAGAAGTTTCCGCCGCGGAAGACGTGGCGGTTCACGCTGTCCCTCGGCTGACCGAGCACGCCGGTGACGGCCACCTCCTCCTCCACCACGGGCATGTGGCAGTCCTGGCAGCTCTTCTCGTCCCGGTAGTCGCTGTTCAGCCACTCCACGTAGGGCACCTGCTCGGGTAGCTCGCCGATGGCCTCCCCCTGCTCGTTCAGCGTGTGGGTATAGAGCGTGTGGCAGCTGGCGCACAGCTCCGACTCCTGGATGTGGGAGCCCTGGCGCGGCGTGTACGCCGAGGCGGAGTGCATCAGGCTGGTCCGGCCCGTGTCCACGGCGAACGGCCCGAAGATCTCACGCTGGTTCCAGGGCGTCACCGAATCGATGACGAAGCCGCCGACGAAGCTCTCCTCCGTGCCCAGCTTCTCCGGCTGGATCTGGTGGCACACGGTGCACGAGACGCCGTCGGCCGCCAGGACGTCCTGTCGCGTCGCCGCTTTCTTCGCCCCCGGCTGGCCGTGGATGAACGGCAGGTGGGTGAAGATCTTCCCGCTGGCGCCGCCGACCTTCGCCCGGTAGCGGGACATCGGCATGTGGCAGGTGGAGCACTCGTCCTGGATGGCCTCCGACGCGCTCGGGTGCAAAAGGGTCTCCCGCCGGATGGAAGCCTGCCAGTAGGGATCTCGGGCGGAGTTGGCCATCATGGACGCCTCCCAGTCCTTGCCGATGGAGACGTCCTTCCCCGACGGGGTGATCATCCCGTTGTGGCAGGCGACGCACATGTTCCCGGTCTGGAACATCTGCGGGTGACCCTGCCCCGGTTGACCGCCGGCCTCCTGGGCCGGCATCGCTCCGGGCGCCAACAGCAGTGCTCCGGCGAACGCCGCGAGCGCGGTCCGTCCCATCGTGGCCTCTCGCATCGTAATCTCCTTACCAGCCGGCGAAGAAGCCGCCGTCGAAGTAGTCCCAGAGCACGTAGACCAGCACCTCGGTCTCGCGCACGTCGGCGTCGTTCATCGGAATCCGCACGGCGACGTTGCCCATCACGTGCTGCCGGGTGTTCAGCGTCACCTGGAGCTGGGGGACCAGGTCCCAGTTCGTCGTGGCGCCGGACTCCAGCTCCCGGCTCCCGAGGACCTCGATCATGGGGGACCAGGCCCGGCCCCACTCGCCCGAGGTGAACGTCTTACCCAGGCCCGCCCGCCAGAAGCCCTCCTCCGTCCGGTCGTCGGTGGCGGGGATCTCCGCCCCGGTCTGCGCGTGGAGGAAGGCGCCGTTCGGAAGGAGCTGGCCGTAGGAGAGGAAGGGCTCGAAGGTGGCGGTGCCGTTCCCGAACCCGTCGCTCTCGTCACCGGTGGGGAGGATGACCTCGCCGGTCAGGCTCAGGATGCTCCCGCTCTCGAGGCCGTGGAAGAGCACGCGCTTCCAGCCCAGGGCCATGTCGCCCAGGCCGCCGTTCCAGTTGGCGGACTCGCCCGCGGCGCTCACGTCGCGGAACCCGAAGGGCGCCACCACCTCGAGCTGATTCCGGGCGCCGAACCGCCGCTCGTAGACCAGCTCGTTCATCACGGCGGTGTTCCCCTCGGCGGGCACGCTGGTCGTCCACACCGCCTCGTCCTCGGGGTAGGCCTTCTCGGTGAACATGGCCCGCGGGAGGTTCAGCTCTCCCCGCGGCCAGTCGTCGTTGCCGCAGAAGCCCCGGATGTAGTCGATGGCGCGCTCGAGCTCGTCGGGCGTGAGCAGGCCGCCGAAGGCCGGCATCACCCGCCCGAAGCCGCGGACGCGGCCGCCCTGGTGGGCCACCGCCACCCAGTCGCCGGTGGGCTCCCTCGAGGCGAAGTTGCAGCTGGTGAAGTCGGGCAGCGGCGTGTCGAATCCGACACGGCTCTTCGGCGCACCGTCCCCGTCCACGCCGTGACAGTTGGCGCACGCCGCCTCGTAGATCTCCTTGCCCGTGGAGGGCGCGTCCCGGGGAAGGACGTCGCCGCGACCGCTCTCCTGTCCATCGGCCGACGGGGCCGCGAGCGGCAGCATGAGCATCACCGCCGCGGCCAGGGCTGCCCGGGCCGTGCAACGCAGTCCCATGAGATGCATCGTCTCTCCCGCGTCTCGGAATTCGCTATCTGCGGCTCGAGGGCCGCGCCGACCTGCCTCGACTGATCCGCTTTCAGTCTAGCCGCCGCCGCGCCGCCGGTCTGTCGGGAAGGCACTTACTCGCGTCGTGGGGAACCTCCCGTGCGGCAGATCCCCGCCGGCGCCGGCCCTCGCGATCGACAGCGAGAATCGCTGTCGATTATGTTCATCGTCGAGCGGGCAAGTGAGAGACGCTTTGGCGCCCGGACAATCGTACATCCGCCGGATTTTCGGCCTGGAGCCGGACATCGAACACATGACGTATTCCCCGTGAACGGCCCGAAGTCCCCCGACCAGAAGCGGCTCTTGCTGCTCGTGGGCCTGGGACTGATCGGTGTGGTCGTCGGCGGCATGGCCGACCTGTATCTGGACGATCCGGAGACGTGGTGGAGTCTCCATGTGCTCGTGGAAGCGGGCATTGTGCTCCTCAGCCTGGGGCTCGCCCTCTACCTGTTGCGGGAATGGTCGCGTACGGAGGAGGTCCTGGAGCGGACCGAGGCGGAGCTGGAGCGGCACCGGGAGGAGAGGGACCGGTGGAGGGAGCGGGCCCGGACCTTCCTGGAGGGGCTCGGGCGGGAGATCGACCGCCAGTTCGACGAGTGGAGCCTCACCCCTTCGGAGAAGGAGGTCGCCCTCCTGCTCATCAAGGGCTACTCGCACAGGGAGATCGCGAAGAAGACGGGGAGGAGCGAGCGCACCTCCCGGCAGCACGCTGGCTCGGTCTACGAGAAAGCCGACCTCGCCGGCCGGGCCGAGCTCGCGGCGTTCTTCCTCCAGGACCTCATGCTGCCCGACGGCCAGCGCGGCGCCGGCGAGCGGGACCCCGCCGACTCGGCGTCCGACTCCGGAGTCAGCTCTCGGCGCTGACCGCGGCCGCCGCGCGCTCTGGCTTTTCCGAGGTCCTCGGGGCGCCCCGCCCCTCCGCCCGGCTCTCCTCTCCGAAGACGGCTTCCTGGAAGCGGCTCGTCCCCTCTTCGAAGAGGGAATAGAGCACGGGCACCAGGAGCAGGGTGAGGAAGGTGGCGAAGAGAATGCCGACGATGACGGCGATCGCCATGGGGCCCCACCAGGCAGCCTGCTCCCCGCCCCAGTACAGCTCCGGCTGCAGGCCCGTGTAGAGGCCGAAGAAGTCGAAGTTGAGGCCCATGGCCAGCGGGACCAGGCCCAGCGCCGTGGTGATGGCCGTGAGCACCACCGGGCGGAAACGCGTCGTCCCGCCCTCCATCAGCGCCTCGCGCACCCCGAGGCCGTCCCGGTCCCGAAGGATCTCCACGTAGTCCAGCAGGACCACGCCGTTGTTCACCACGATTCCGGCCAGCGAGATGATTCCGACCCCGGTCATGACGATGCTGAAGGGCATCTGGAAGAGCAGCAGCCCCACCAGCACTCCGGAGGTCGACATGACCACCGAGGTGAGGATGATCAGGGGTTTGGTGACGGAGTTGAACTGGGAGACCAGGATGAGGGCGATCAGCATGAGCGCGGCCCCGAAGGCGGTCGAGAGGAAAGACCGCGCCTCGGTCTGCTCGGTCTGCTGTCCCGTGTACCGGATCTCGTAGCCCGTCGGCAACTCCTTCCGGAACCCCGACAGCGTCTGCTGCACCTCGGCCAGCACCGCGTTGCTGTTGAACGCGGACCGGACGTCGGAGCTGATCGTCGCCACCCTCTCCATGTCCTTCCGCTTGATCGTCCCGAGCCCCTCCTCCACCTCCCAGTCGGCCACCGACACCAGGGGCACCTGGGTCCCCCGGGCGTTCGTGATCGTCAGATTCTCCAGGGAGGAGAGCGTCTCCCGATCCTCCTCGGCCAGCCGCACCTCGATGTCGTACTCGTCCTCGCCGGTCCGGTACTCCCCGGCCTTGAGCCCCTGCACTCCGGTGCGCACGGCCCGCCCGATCTGCGACGTGGAGAGCCCGAAGAGAGCCGCCTCCTCCCGGTCGATCTTCACCGACAGCTCAGGGCGCACCTCGTCCATGTCGTTCTCCAGGTTCACCAGCTTCGAGTAGACCGGCGCGTCCTGGATGATCGCCATGGCACTGTCCGCCAGGCGGTTCAGGCGGTCGGGGTCCGGTCCGACGATCTCGACGTTCACCGGCAGTCCGGTGGGAGGTCCCTGCTGGGGCTGCTCCACGGAGATCTCCGCGCCCGAGATCCCGCGCGTCACGGTGGAGCGGATCTCCTCGATCGTCCGGAACGAGCTCTGGGTCCGGTACTGGTAATCCTCGAGGTTCAGGGTGACGCGACTTTCGCTCGGGCTGGACGGACCGCCACCGCCGAAGCCCGACGCGCCTCCGCCGCCGCCCACCGTCGTGACCACGGAGGTGACGTCCTTCCAGCCGTCCACGGAGGAAAGTCGGTCCTCCACCCTGTTCGCGATCCGGTCGGTGAACTGAACGCGGCTGCCGACGCCGGACTCGATCGACACGATGGCCTGGTTGGGCGGAATGTCCTCCGGGAAGAAGGTGACGCCGGCGTTCCACCGGCCGAAGGCCATGAAGCTCCCGATCAGGACGACGCCCGAGATGGCCAGCACGATCCCCCGGTGATCCAGCGCCCAGTCCAGCGCGCGCTCGTAGGGTCGCAGGAGGATCTCGAAGCCGCGGCTCTGGAACCAGTCCGCCGCCCCCCGGAGGACGAAGCGGTAGAGGAGGAAGAGCAGCAGCCCGGTGGCGGCGAAGAGCACCGCCGTGAGCCAGTTGGCCGCCCCCACCAGCAGCAGGCCCAGGGCCCCGGTGGCGTACAGCAGCCACCGGCCCGTACGGGTCAGGTCCACGCTCCTGCCCTCGCCACCCTTCGGCAGCAACAGCGCGCACAGGGTGGGTACGATCACCAGCGCTACGAAGAGCGAGCTGGAGAGGGTGATGATGAGGGTGAGCGGCAGGTAGCCCATGAACTCGCCCACCGTCCCGGGCCAGAAGAGCAGGGGGCCGAAGGCGGCCAGCGTGGTGAAGGTTGCGATGATGATCGGCGCCGCCACCTCGCCGGTGGCCTTCTTCGCCGCCCGGACGCGGTCCCACCCCTCCTCGGCGTAGCGATAGATGTTCTCCACCACCACGATGGCGTTGTCCACCAGCATCCCCAGGGCCAGGATGAGGCTGAACAGAACCACCATGTTCATGGATACGCCCGCCACCCAGAGGACGATGAACGAGAGGAGCATGGAGGTGGGGATGGAGATCGCCACGAACACCGACGTGCGGAGCCCCAGGAAGAAGAGCAGCACCGCGAGGATCAGGATGAGCCCGGCGACGATGTTGTTCTCCAGGCTCGTCACCATCCGCTCGATCTGGTCCGTCTGCTCCGAGGTGTAGGCCACGGTCGTGCTCGGAGGCATCTCGGAGCGCATCTCGTCCACGGCGTCCCGCACCTGGCGCGAGGTCTTCAGGATGTTGGCGCCGGACCGCTTCACGACCGACAGCGTCACCACCGGCGAGCCGTCGAGGCGGGCGAAGCTCTCCCGGTCGGCGAAGCCGAACTCCACGTCCGCCACGTCGCGCACGTAGACCGGGCGTTCGCCCTTGCGCGCCACCACCAGATCCTCGATGCGCTGCGGGTCCTCGAACCGCCCGCCCACCCGGAGCAGGTACTCCTGGGCCCCGGCGTCGATGGAACCGCCCGGAACGTCGACGTTCTCCGACTGGATCGTGCCGACCAGCTGGCTCAAGGAGAGGCCGTAGAACTTCAGATCGGTCAGGTCGACGCTCACCCGGACCTTTCGCTCCCGGCCGCCCCGCAACTCGGCCCGGAGAACCCGGTTGATCTGCTCCAGGCGGTCCTGGAGGTCCTTGGCGACTTCCTTGAGCCGGACCAGGCTGTAGTCCCCGGACAGGTTGACCTGCATGACGGGGACTTCGTCGGTGTTGAACTCGATGATCTGAGGGTCTTCGGCCTCGTCCGGTAGCTCCGGCCGGGCCAGGTCCACCTTCTCCCTCACCTTCTGGAGGGCCTCGTTCATATCCACCGAGGAGGAGAACTCCACGGTGATGTTCGAGTAGCCCTCGATCGTCGTGGAGCTGAACTCGTCGATCTCGGAGATCCCCTGCAGCTCCTCCTCCAGCGGCCGCGTGACCAGCGTCTCCATGTCGGAGGGGGAGACGCCCGGATACACGGTGCTCACGGCCACCGTGGGAATCTCGACCTCGGGGAAGGACTCCTTCGGTATGCTCCCGTAGGCGAGCACCCCCGCCACGGTGATCAGCACGAAGAGCACCACCACGGCGGTGGAGTGCTCCACGGCGAAGGAGGTGAACGGGTTCTCCTTGAAGCGGTCCAGGAACGACGCGAGCTCCGCCGCGTCGCCCTGGGCCTCGATCTCGTCCGGAGTCGGCGTGTCGGACGTGGTCACGGGGCCTCCGTCAGCCGCACCCGGTCGCCGTCGGCCAGCTGCTGCTGTCCCATGGTCACCAGGCGGTCGCCGGCCTCGAGCCCGCTCCGTACCAGCACCCGATCGGACTCCCGGGGGCCGAGCTCCACGGCCCGGCGCCGGGCCACGTCACCCGACGCCGTCTCCTCGATCACGTAGACCGCGAACCCGTCGGAGGTACGCAGCACGGCATCCTGGGGCACGGAGATCGCCTCCGGCCAGCGCGTGCGGACCATGGAGACGTCAGCCACCAGGCTGGGCTTGAGCTCCCCGTCGGGGTTGGGCAGCTCGATCTCCACCGGCAGGGTCCGGCTCTCCTCGTCCACGGCCGCACCGACGTAGGTCAGCTCGCCGCGGAACATCTCGTCGTCCAGCGACGAGACCGTCACGGTGGCGCTGTCACCCGGCGCCACGTCGTTCGCGTACCGCTCCGGCACGCCGGCCGAGACCTTCACCGGCCGGAGATCCACGATGGTGGCCACCGTCTCTCCCGGCGACACCGTGGTGCCCAGCTCGACGGGACGCTCGTCCAGGACCCCGGAGAACGGGGCCTCGATGGTCTTGTCGGCGAGCCGGGCCTCGAGCCGGTCCACCCGGGCCGCCGCCTGCTCCGCCTGCGAGCGGGCCTCGAGGTAATCCAGCTCGGAGATGGCGTTCTTCTCCTCGTAGAGCTCGCGCCGCCGCTGCCACTGCTCCTGCGCCAGATCGGACTGAGCGCGAGCCTCCTCGAGCTGGGCCCGGAGCTCCCGGGCGTCGATCTCGGCGATCGGCGCTCCGGCCTCCAGTCGCGCCCCCTTCTCGGCGGGGAGCTCCGTGATGCGGCCGCTCTCCTGTGCGGTGAGTTCCACCGTCCTCTCGGCCTCCACGGTGCCGGTCATGTGGAGGCGATCCACGAACGCGCCCGGACGGACCGTCCGGGTTTCGACGTCGACGATTCGGGGGGCGGAGGTCGAGTCGGCCACAGCCCCGTCGCCCTCCTCCGCGGCGGAGCCCGGCGAACCGGCACAACCCGCCGCTACGGCCGCCGCGGCGAGGCCCGCTGCCAGCGCTCCCAGCGATCTGTGGGTCGGACGTGTCATGATCTCGTTCGTCGTCGAGAGAGAAGCAATCTCGCGCGAGCCGGCAGACCGGACTCGTCGACGGCGCCGGGCCGCGACGTCATGAGCCCATCTCTACGGGACACGGTGGCCGCGGTGTTTCAGCGGCTGTCCGTCAGGCTGCCGTCAGGCCACGGCCACTCCGCGCCAGACCTGCTCGAGCCGCTCGTGCGCTTCCTCGGGAGCCACGCCGCGAAAAGCCAGCAGGCGAGAGCTGAGGAACAGATCCCGGAACTCCGACTCGTCGACCTCCAGCAGACCGCGGTGGTAGAGGGAGAGCAGGCCGTGGCTGTGCGACCACAGGGTGAGCCCCAGCTCACACGGGTCCGTGTCCCGAAGCAGGCCGGCGTCCACGCACTCGGAGACGCGGTCCTGCCAGAACTGCTGTACGGCCCGCGCCCGATCGGCCGTCTCCCCGGGCAGCTCCTCGATGCCGATCAGCTCCGGGGTCGCGTAGAAGACTTCGTAGAGGCGCGCCTCCTCGAGGGCGAAGTCGAGGTACGCCTCCTCTGCGAGCCGCATCCGCTCGGCCGGCGATCCCCCCCGCAGGGCCCGGGTCAGGTAGCCCAGCAGCGACTCGTGGGCACGGCCCACGACGTCCAGGAGAACCTCCTCCTTGCCCTCGTAGTACCGGTACAGAGCGCCCGGGGTGACGCCGACCTCGTCGGCCAGGCGCCGCATCTTGAGCCCCTCGGGGCCCTCGTCCAGGTACAGTTTACAGGCGCAGTCCAGAATCTCGTCGCGTTGAGTCATCGTGAACGTCGTATACGACATACCTCCTGATGTTTCAGCCTGGCGGCGCAAAGAGATAAACCTCGTTCACCCGTCTTGTGCCCTCCTCACTCCTCCATGCCCTCCACGCCCGCATCGTCCAGGATCTGCTCGGCGCGCTCCCGGTCGTCCCGGAGCACGGCCAGCCGTGCGGGGAGCATTCCGGGCACCTGCCCCCCGAGGTCGTCGGCGGTCACCTCGCTGCGGATGCCCTGTCCGTCGAGCAGACCCCGCGCCATCTCGGCCTCCAGGCGCGAACGGAACTTCCGTACGACCACCGTCTCGTCGTCCATCGGGCGTCCTCCCTGTCCTCCGTGTGCGAAAGCATCCGAGCCCGGAGCGACTACCGGGCCCCGCTCATCCAGTCCACCGTGGCGGAGAGAGCCTCCCGGTAGCCGGTCGTCTCGATCTCGCCCAGGAGCCCCTCCAGCTTCGAACAATCGAGCACGGCGGGCGCCTCGTACAGCGGCATGACGTCCAGGAAGGCTCGGACTTCGGAGTCGAACAGTGCCGCCAGATACGCCATCCAGCGCCGGATCCGGCGGAGACGAAGCTCTCGGTCGGCGATCCGGCCGGCTGTCTCCAGGAGCGAGCGGGGCGTCTCGGCCCCCGATCCCGGCACGTTCCACGGCTCGCCGTAGCTGTCTGCCTCCAGCACGAGATCGGCCAGGAGGCGCCCGGCGTCGGGGTAGTAGATGAAATCACGCGGCGCATCGGGATCCCCGGGCCACGAGACGCTGTCCCCCGAGGCCAGGCTCTCCAGAGCGTCGCTCAGAGCGTCGTTCAGGAGGCTGGAGCCCGGGTCCGGCCCGTAGAAGTCCGGCAGGCGCGCCACGGCACCGCCCGCCTCGAGGAAGATTCGCTCCTGCTCCTCGCGGACGGCCGACATGCGGCTGTCGCCCGTGCGGGCCCGGTCCTCGGACATGGGCCCGTCGTCACCGGGTCCGTACGACCAGTACGAGGTGACCAGGAAGGGACGGGCGCCGGCCCGGGTGGCAGCCTCCACCGCGCCTCGGGCCAGGGGAAGATGACGGTCGAACGCCTCCGCCGGCAGTCCCACCGCGTGCACCACCACGTCGCACCCCTCCGCGCCGCGGTCCGCCGCGGCCCGGTCCCCGATTTCCGCCGGCACGATCTCGGCCCCGCTGTCGGCGAAGTCCCGCTCCAGGTTCGTCCGGCTGCGCGAGACCACCCGCACCTCGACCCCCCGCTCCCGGAGCTCCGGCACCAGGTGGCGCCCGATGCCACCGGTGGCGCCGAACACGGCCGCTCGCATCTCCTCCCCGTGGTCCATCCCGCGCCCTCCCGTCGATCGTTCTCTTGGTAGTATCCGCACGTCTCCTTACCCTCGACGTACGCAGAGTGTCACGACCGACGACTTCGCCCGGGCTGGATGGCCACCGTGTGGTTTCGCACCGAGGACCCGGACGATCCGAGACACCGGGTGACCGAGACCGGATTCCGTGTGGAACCGGAGCTCCTGGGCCGCCCCCTGGCCCATCCGCTCCGGCGTCTGGGAGCCATACTCATCGACCTCTCGGTCATCGGGACCATCGCCGTGTCCCGGTTCATAAGCCCGTGGCTGGTGGCGCTGGTCGGGGCCTGGCTGCTCTGGCGGATCGCCGATCCCGCGGCGGACGTGCGGCTGTCCTCCGACCATCTCCGCAAACTCTTCCGCTGGACGGCCGTCGCCACCGCGACCCTGGCGATCATCGTCCTGGTGGCCGGCATGTTCACGGACGACGGTCCCTCCCCGCCTCCGGACGGGACGCGCTCCGCCGCGCTCTCGCCGGCGGAAGCGGTTCGGGGGAGCACGGCGGTCGATTCGGCGGTCTCCGACTCGGCCTCGGTGGACTCCGTGGTGCGAGCCGCGCGCCGGGTTCCTGTCGCGGTCCAGCGACTCCGCGACGCCCCCTCGGACGAAGCTGCCCGGGACCGTGCCTCCGGGCTGGCCCTCGAGATCTATCGCGCCGGTGAGCCCCGGGACGTGGTCGCCGACAGCGTCGACGATCTGGTGGAGGAGGCCCGGGACCGGGAGGAGGTGGTCGCCTGGAGCACCGGCCGCGAGGCGATCGTGGACACGGCCCTGGCGCGGCTCGACTCCACCACCGCGCGACGGGCTGCCGCCCGGGATTCGCTCCTCGCCGCCCTGGCCGCGGCGGCCGACTCCGGCCCTCCCGAGCGGGTCTCGTCCCTGGCCGGCCGCGTCCTGGGGATGCCGCCACCTGCGGGACGACGGCAGCTGGAGGAGCGTCTGTCACACCTCGAGGAGGAGCTCGAGGCCGCGCGCCAGCCGCCGAGCGTCATCGACCTCGCGCGGGGAACGCTCGACGACCTCGGCCTGGGCCTCGGGTGGCTCGGAATCTACTTCACCGCCAGCCTGGCCCTGTGGCGGGGCCGGACCCCGGGCAAACGCCTGCTGGGGATCAGGGTGGTCCGCATCGACGGCGATCCCCTCACCACGTGGGACGCGTTCAGCCGATTCGGCGGCTACGCGGCGTCCGTGATTACCGGACTCCTGGGATTCGCCCAGCTCCTGTGGGACCCGAACCGGCAGGCCCTGCACGACCGGATCGCCGGGACGGTGGTGATCCGGGAGTAGCGGCCCGGAGGCGAACTCCCGGAGGCCCTCCACCGACTCCCAGTAGTAGGTCACCGCCCGGTGCCCCTCGGAATCCCGCCAGCTCTTCCGCCCCAGATCGGACGACGACGCACTACGAGTGGATCCATGAGGAGACAGACGCAAGTAAGGAGCGCCGGGAGGTGCATCAGCCGGCGGACGGAGGCAGCCGACGCAGAAGGCGCCGCATCGGTGTCGAAGCAGTGTAAAATGTACAGGCAGTGTAGAAACCGTCGTCGGCCCGATCCGATCGAGCGTCGACACGGACGGTCTCTCTAACCTATTCCGAACCGCGGCAGAAGCATGCGCCCGTTCCCCGACAACCTCCTCGCTGCCGGCCTCGTCATACTGCTCACGCTCCCGCTGGGCTTCGGCGGCGGACCGCCAGGTCCCGTGCCGGTCCTGGACCGAGCTGCCGGAACTCGTCCGGACGTCCGCGACATCGGCACGCTGGGCGGCGACTGGAGCGAGGCCAACGGCGTCAACGGCGAAGGCTGGGTCGTGGGTCAGAGCAAGGTGGCCCCGGGCCGGCTCCATGCCATCTCCCGACACGCGTTCCTCTGGCGCGACGGTCGGATGACGGATCTGGGCACGCTGGGCGGCACCGAGAGCGCGGCCCGGGACGTCAACGACCGGGGTCAGGTGGTGGGGGTGGCCCAGTTCGACTCCGTGCGGGGACGGGTCGGCCGCTTCGTGGACGTGTCGCGCCGCGCCTTCCGGTGGGAGGACGGGAGGATGCGCGGGCTGGGAACGCTGGGCGGGGAGAACAGCGAGGCCCACGCGATCAACGAACGCGGAGCCGTCGTGGGCCGCGCCCAGGTCCGCCCCGGCCGGCTGCATTCCACCTCCTACCACGCCTTCCTGTGGCGGGACGGGACGATGAAAGACCTGGGCACCCTCGGCGGGACCGAGAGCGTCGCCTTCGACGTCGACGACGCCGGTCGGGTCGTCGGGGCGAGCCAGATCGAGGCCGGCCGCGACCGGCGGGTGGACGTCCACGCCTTCCTCTGGGAGGACGGCCGGATGCGCGACCTGGGCACCCTCGGCGGGCGCTCGAGCCGCGCCCACGGCATCAACGACCGCGGACAGGTGGTCGGACACAGCTCCACCCTCGACGGCGCCGTGCACGCTTTCCTCTGGGAGGACGGCCGGATGCGGGACCTGGGGACCCTCGGCGGGCGCTCCAGCCGTGCCTACGACATCAACGAGCGGGGACAGATCGTCGGGAGCAGCGTGACCGACGAGGGGGACGTGCACGCCTTCCTCTGGGGGGACGGCGAGATGACGGACCTCGGCAGCCTCTCGGACAACAGCAGTGCCAGCGCCATCAGCGACCACGGGCTCGTGGTCGGCGCCAGCCGGAACGAACGGAAGCGACTCGGAACGGTGGACGTGCACGCCGTCCTATGGGAACCGGACGGCGACGGCTGAACGCGGACCGCACCCTCCGTGCGGCGCGACCGGCCACCGGGACCCCGGTGGTCGGGCCCCTCACACCCTCTCCACCCGCAGCGGCTCCCCGGCCAGATCGGCCACCAGGTCGGTGTACTCGACACCGAACCACTCGTAGAAGCGCTCCAGGTCCCGCGGCTCCGGCCACACCTCCCGGTCCTCGGTCCAGGCGGCCAGCTCCTCCTCGAAGATCGACCCGTGGGCCTCCTCGACGAACTCGTTCACCTCCTCCAGCGTGCCGAACTGGGGGATCAGATAGGCCGCGGGCATCCCCTCGTCCAGGCGGAAGTCCGGACCGTGGTGCTCCAGCCCGTTCGCCCAGTCCAGATAGGGCTGTCTCGGTACGACCAGGAGAAGCCCTCGGTTCACGACATCCATCGGTCTCCCTCTGCGTATCGGTGTGCGGGGAGGGCCTGCGCGCGGGAGCGCGCGACCTCGAGTTCCCCGAGAGGCCCGCGCCCCCGGGCTCAGCGGCTGACGCCCGGCATTCGCGTCCAGGTCCAGTGGAAGAGACGGGTGGCTCCGTAGAGGACGGCGGACCATGCCACGAAGCCGCCCCCGGTGATGACCGCGGCCCGGCCGACACCCTGCCGTTCGGCCACGGACGCCACCATCTCGGCGCCGCCCATGAGCAGCCACGACAGGGCACAGGCGACGGCCACGGAGAGGCTCAGGGCGAAGAAGCGGGGGCTGTCGTCGTCCACGGTCCCGTGCCTCCGGTTCGGCGTTCGCGGATCCGGATCGGCGAGTCCTGGTCGGCGCTCGGCCGGGGCCTCGCCGAGGGTCGAGGTCGGAGGAGCCCGATGCCCGTTCAAGTTATCCCGCGCCGGGGCTCCATCCACCCCCTCCGCCCCCTGCGCGGAGCGCTCGACCGCGGCGTGCGTCCGCCCTACGGCTCCCGCCACTCCCCGGCCTCCCCGATCTCCTCCGTGGCCCACAGGAACCACACCCAGAACGCCTTGCAGGTGCGGTAGGCGGGGAAGATCGAGAGGACCACGGCCGCCACGCTGGTCCAGATCACCCACGTCCGGAGCCCGAAGCGCCATCCGAGCAGGGCCAGCGCGACGAGCCCGGAGAGGCCTCCCACCGTGTAGCCGAGGATGATGGGACCGCCGTAGTGGGCCCCGTGCTCTCCGCGGAGGTCGGTCCCGCAGCTCGGGCACCGATCGTGGATCCGGTGTCCCTCGCTGAACAGCTCGCCGTCACCGCACCCCGGACACCGATGCCGGAGCGTGGTGCGGGCCAGGCGCTTCCACTCGACCTCGAGCATGCTTCCCCGTCGCTGCCGTCCCGGGCCACCCGCCGCGGTGTCACGCACGCGGCCCCTGCCCTAGCTTCGGTTCGTCCTGCATCGTCCGCGTCCCTGGTTCCAGCAGCAAGGGTGACACCATGCCATCTAGCGCATCCCTCCCCCGTTTCTCGGTCGCCTGTGCCGTCGGCGTCCTCCTCGCCCTCGTGGCCCCCGCGCCCCCGGCGGTGTCACCGGCCGCGGCCCAGCCGGCCGATGCCGATTCCACGCTCCGGCTGGAGCAGTACCTGGACATGGAGGACGTCTCCGACCCGCGCCTCTCGCCGGACGGAGACCGGGTGGTCTACGTCCGGAGCTGGATCGACCCCATGCACGACACGCGCAAGTCCGCGATCTGGATCATGAGCGCCGACGGCAGCCGGGACCGTCACCTGGTGGAGGGAAGCTCCCCGCGGTGGTCTCCCTCCGGCGACCGGCTCGCGTTCCTGGCCTGCGGCACCCCCGGCGGCGACCGGAGCGCCCTGCAGGAGTGCGGCGAGGACGCCGAGCGCCAGATCTGGGTCCGGATCATGGAAGGCGAGGGCTCGGGATCCGTGACCCAGGTGACGCGGCTCACCGAGGGAGCGGGTGACATCGAGTGGTCCCCGGACGGCGAGCGCATCGCCTTCAGCCGCTTCCTCGAGGACGAGGACACCTACCGGGTGGACCTCCCGGAGCGGCCGGAGGGCGCAGAGTGGACGGAGGCGCCGCGGGTGGTGGACCGGCTGGACTACCGACAGGACGGCGTCGGCTTCACCCGGGACGGCCACGATCACGTGTTCACGGTCTCCGCCGGTGGAGGCACACCGAGGCAGGTGACCCACGGCCCCTACGACCACGGGGACCCGCGGTGGAGCCCGGACGGATCGACGATCTACGTGGACGGCCTCCGAACCGAGGACGCCGCCTACGAAATCCAGGAGTCCGAAGTCTACGCGGTGGACCTCGACACCCGAGAGATCACGGCCCTCACCGACCGGAACGGCCCGGACGGCAACCCGGCGCCGGGGCCCGGCGGCGAGTGGATCGCCTATACCGGCGCCGACTCCACCGGCCAGACTTACCAGACCTCCAACCTCTACGTCATGCGCTCCGACGGCTCCGGCGTCCGGGAGCTGGCCGCCGACTTCGACCGCTCCCCAGGCGATCTCATCTGGGCCCCCGACGGGAGCGGCGTCTACTTCACCGCCGAGAACCGGGGCACCGAGGACCTGTACTTCGCCGGGGTGAACGACACCTTCCGGCGCGTCACCGAGGGGCAGCACGTGCTGCGCACCACGGACATCGACGACGACGGGACGGCCGTGGGCGTGATGGAGACGCCGAGGCGGCCCGACGACCTGGTCACCTTCGAGCTCACGCAGCCGGATCCCGAGTACCGGACCGCCGTGAACGAGGACGTCCTGGACGACGTCCAGCTCGGCGACGTGGAGGAGATCTGGTACGAGTCGGCGGACGGGTTCCGGATCCAGGGGTGGATCGTGAAGCCGCCGAACTTCGATCCCTCCCGGCAGTATCCGCTCATCCTCCACATTCACGGCGGCCCGCACGCCATGTACGACGTGGGCTTCAGCTTCCGCTACCAGCACTTCGCCTCGGAGGGCTACGTCACCCTGTACACCAACCCCCGGGGATCCACCGGCTACGGCACCGAGTTCGGGAACGCCATCGACCACGCCTACCCCGGCCGGGACTACGACGACCTGATGACCGGGGTGGACAGCCTCATCGACCGGGGCTACATCGACTCCGACAACATGCTGGCCACCGGGTGCAGCGGAGGGGGCGTGCTCTCGAGCTGGATCGTCACCCAGACCGACCGATTCGCCGCCGCCGTGGTCCGCTGCCCCGTCACCGACTGGCTCTCCTTCGTCGGCACCACCGACAGCCCCTACTGGTACTACAACTTCCGCGAGTTCCCCTGGGAGGACCCGACCGAGCACCTGGAGCGCTCGCCCCTGATGCAGGTCGGCCAGGTGGAGACGCCGACCCTGCTCATGACCGGGGTGAACGACCTCCGGACGCCGATGCCCCAGACCGAGGAGTTCTACCAGGCGCTCAAGCTTCGGAAGGTGCCCACGAAGATGATCCGGATGGAGGACGAGTGGCACGGCACCGGATCCAACCCGTCGAACTTCATGCGCACCCAGCTCCACATCCTGAAGTGGTTCGAGGAGTACATGAGCGACGACATGAAGAAGAGGATGCAGTAAGCAGCCAGAGGCAGAGGAGGGGGGCGGCCCGGGCCGAGCGCGCCGCTCAGCCTCCGGGACCCTCGTCCGCCAGCCCCACGGCCCGCATCAGCGCCAGGGCGTTGGTGGAGGGCGCCGGCCCGGGCCGGAGCCGGTAGTCGAAGCTGAGCAGCGGCCCCTCCGCCCCCTCGGAGACGTCGCCGGTGAGGTGCACCACGTCGGCCGCGGACTCCAGCTCCGCCGTGTGGTGCACCCGGAGGTCGTGCGTGGCCACGGCGCCGATTGCACCCGAGTCCAGCAGCCGTCGGAGCACGATCCTGATTCCCTCGCGGCGCTCCGCCTCGTTGGTGCCCTGCAGCGGCTCGTCCAGGAGGTAGAGGGCCCGGGCCCGGCCGTCGCCCGCGACTTCGGCCCCCTCCACCACCTGACGCATCCGCCGGAGCTCGGCCATGAACTCCGAGATGCCCTCCGACAGCGAGTCCTCCACCTGCATGGAGGTGTGGACCTCCAGCGGCGGAATCCGGAGACGGCTGGCGGGCACCGGTGCGCCGGCCTGCGCCAGGACCGCGCTCAAGCCCAAGGAACGCAGCAGCGTGCTCTTCCCGGACATGTTCGAGCCCGTGACCAGCAGGAAGGTGCCCGGCGGGCCCACCTCGACGTCGTTGCGGATGCATTCGTCGGGCGGCAGCAGCGGATGACCCAGGTCGGCGGCCTCCAGCGACTCCACCGACCGATCGATGTCCGGGTAGGTCCAGTCGTCGTGGTCCGCGTCCAGGACCGACAGCGCCATCAGGACGTCCACCCGGCCCAGCGCGTCGAACCACTCCCGGGCCCGGTCCCCGAAGCGGCGCTGCCACCGCTCCAGCAGCCACAGCAGATGGACGTCCCAGAGAAAGAGCAACTGGAGCGGAAGGTGTGCGAGCGCGTTCCGGCGGACGTCCGATGCCGAGATCACCTGTTCCAGCCGCTCCAGGGCCGAGGCGGCATCCGGCGAGCCGCTCACCGCCCGACGGGCCTCCTCCAGCAGGTCGGCCTCGCCGGGCACGGAGCCCAGCCTCTCCAGCAGGGACGCGTGTCGACCCGCGTTCTCCTCGCCCAGCGTGACGCGGTCGAAGACGTGATGGATCCGGGTCGAGGACACGCCGGAGACCGCCAGTGCGGCGACGAGGCCCAGGAGCCACCACGGATAGGCGGTGAATCCGGCCGCGTGCGCCGCCGCCAGGCCGGCGTTCGCGACAGGCAGCAGGCGGGCGATCCACAGCAGCCAGCCACGCTTCGCGAGCCAGGGCTCACCCTCCGCCCAGCGGAGGAAGGGCTCCACACGATCCGCCGACGAGACGCCCGCCTGCCGGGCCGCAGCCACCCAGTCCTGGCGGGCGTCCACCTCCGGGGCAAGTGACCGGACGGCCTCCTGGCGTGACACGACGCCCCCGGGCGCGGCCCGCTCGAGCAGCCAGCGACGGAGACGCTTCGCTCCCGCCGCCGTGGACACCGTGCTCAGCAGGCGAACGACGGACGCCCGTCCCACCACGTCCAGGTCGTCGGCGTACGGGTGATCCGCCGCCTCCTCTGCCAGGAGTTCGCCGGCGTAGGCCGTTTCCGGAAGCCCCTCCCACTCCCGACGCAGCCGTGCACTCGCCTCCCGGTTGACGTCCACCAGGTGCTCGATGCGCTCCCTCTCGCGGCGGGCGCGCCGGTGACGCACCACGAGGACGGCGAAGACCAGCCCCGCGACGAAGCCGGCCGCGGCCAGGCCCCGGGAGGAGACCCCGGCAGTCCACTCGGCTCCCAGGAGCAGGGCCAGGGCGACCAGAAAGGAAACGATCCGGCCGGTCGTCAGCCGGTCGAGGCGCCCGGACAGCTCCTCCACCCGCGCCGAGAAACGCTGCTGACGCTCGGAGTAGCGCCGCTCTGCCGTGCTCAACCCACCGTCCTCTTCCTATCGCCTCGGACGGCCGGTGCCGGCTTCCTCCGGGGACGGAGGCGGGCTCACTGGTCGGTTCGCCGCTCCACGAGGTCTTTCACGCTCAGCACCTCCAGGTCCGTCTGCTCCATCACCAGGTCGGCCAGGCGGACGGCGCGGTCCCGGCTCGCCACGAACCACCAGTTCGAGTACTCCACCCGGGCGCGGAGCCGCCCCTCCGGGTCGTGCAGACGTAGCTCGTCGTGATCGGCATCGAAGCGCCAGTCCGTGGGAGTACGGACACCGCTCACCACCAGGCGCGAGATGAGCGCACTCCACACCAGGTTCCGCAGGGAATCCTGAAGGAGACTGCGGAGCGCGGTCACGGGGTAATCGCGGAGCACGCGGATGCGACCGCCCCGCACGGTGCCACCGATGTCCTCCGACTCCACGCCGGTCTCCAGATCCGTGATCCTCCAGCTGTCCCCGTGATCCAGGATGTCGAGCTCCGGACTGACAATGCCCAGGGCATGCTCGGCGGCGCCCGGAGAGACACCGATCCGATAGTCGGCGCCCTCCTCCGGACGGTGGAGAGCGACCTCCACCGGCAGGCGCGGGGGCCTCATCCAACCCCTCCCGCGGGCGCTCGCTGCATGGCTGACATCACTGCGTGAAGAAGTCGAAGATGTCTCCGAGCACGCCCTGCTCGACCTTGTACAGCTCCGTGTAACGGCACTCCTCGCAGGTGACGGTCGTGAAGCGGTTTCGCTGCACGTCGAAGATCTTGCTGAAGATGCCGCCCGTCGCCCGCATCTCGTCGACCTCGTACCCCGCGCCCCCACACTTCGGGCAGGTGAAGGAGAGGTCCTCCGACGGATCGGCGCCGCTCCCTCCGATCATCTCTGCGCTCCCGGCTCGGTGGCGATCTACAGACGTCTTCGGACGCACCCATCAATCGTGCGCACGAGTCTCTGGCCGGCGCAAGCGGGTGCGTCGTACCGGTTCCGCGTCACCCGCCTCCAGCGGCCTGCAACACGGAGAGGTCGTCGTTCGACGGGTCGTTCACGCGTCGGCTGATGGGCTGCAGCTCCAGCCCCTCCGGCTCGATGGGTGCGAGGATCTCCCGGAGCTCCTCCTCCTCCGACGCCGGGTCGAGCCACCGCTCGTAGTCACCGGGGAGAAGGAATGCGGGCTGGCGGTCGTGCACCGTGGCCACCAGGTCGGAGGCGTCGGTGGTGAGGATCGTGTACGACCGGACGTAGTCGCCCTCGGCGCCCTCGTCCTTCTCGCCCCAGCGCTCCCAGAGTCCCGCGAACGCAAACGGGCGGTCGTCCTCGAGGCGGACGTGGAAGGGCTGCTTGGGCCCGCCGTTCCCGGCCTGCCACTCGTAGAAGCCGTCCGCCGGAACGAGGCACCGCCGCTTCCGGAAGGCCTCCCGAAACGAAGGCTTCTCGGGGGCCGACTCGGCCCGGGCGTTGATGAGCGTCGGGAAGTCGTCGGGGTCGTCGACCCAGAACGGGACCAGTCCCCACCGCCCTCCGGCGAGCTGCCGACTGCCGTCCTCGGCAGAGCGGACGAAGAGCGCGTCCTGCGTCGGGGCGATGTTGTAACGGGGCCCCGGCCAGGTCAGGTCGTCGAGGGGTGTGGCGTCGAAGGCGTCGGCCACCTCCTCGGCGCTCCGACGCAGGGTATAGCGTCCGCACATCGTCGGGCAGGCTCCCGGTCGTGGTGGATTCGGAAGGCGTTTCCCCCATACAGGTTGCCGGGTGGGGCAGCCGCCCACCACCCCGTCCCGGCAGGAGCGCCGAACCGGCATGGATCCTCTGCGTTCCGGACGCCGTTCCCATACTGTGGCCGAGGACGCGGGATCCCGTGGGGTGGCTCACGGGGTCCGGGTCCCGGACTCATGCTCAGATCACCACGGAACGCGGAGGTCGCCATGAGAGAGGGACACATCCTGGAAGCGCTGGCCGTGCTGGCGGCAGGAAGCCTCGTCCTCATCGCATGGATTTTGGCCGCCCGGCCCGAAGGGGCCTGGGTGGCCCTGGCCGCCGGGATCCAGGCACTGGCCACGGTCCTGCTCGTGACCGTTGCTATCTCGCTCACTTCGATGGTCGAGCAGCAGACCGAATCGTCGCGGGAGAACGTCGACCGGCTGGTGCGCCGGGATCGGGAGAAGAAGCTCCGCAGTCTGCGCACGGTGCACGCGGCGATGACGAGCCTCGCGAACGAGGCGCGACGGTGGGACGTCCGCGACGACATCCTGAGGCTCGCCCGGCAGGGTACACTGCCCGACGATCACCTGGAGCCGGACAACCTGCTGGAGATCCGGGACGGCGCGGCAACCCTCGGCGCGGAACCCTACGAGGCCGTCCGGGGGGCGGTCCAGTCGGCCCGCTCCGCCCGGCACTCCCTGGACGTGCTCCGACGGTGGGGAGGCCGCGCTGCCGGAGAGGAGACCCGGGACGAGATCGAACGCCTCGATCGCTCGCTGGCCGACGTCCGGGAGGACGCTCGCCGCGGCGCCGCCGCGGCCGAGGAGGAGGCCGCAGAGCTGGAGGAATGGATCGACGGGGACGGTGGCCGCGCACCGTAGCACCGGAATCAGCCTCCTGAGTGACCGTCAGCTCCCTCCCCTGTGCGCGGAGCTCCGAGGGTGCGGAGAAGAGTGCGACCGCGGCTTTCCACGCATCCCCCTCTTTGGAAGTCGGAGCGACCGTCACGTCTCCGTGAGCACCTCCTCCTCCGGGTCCACCGGAAGGACCCGGATCGTCCGCTGCCGAATCCAGTTGCGCAGGGGCTGGAAGAAAGCTCCGGAGAGGATCGCAGCCGCGGCGGTACCGATCGTACCCGAGCGGGTACCCGCCAGCGCCTGTTGGACTGCCTCGCTCACGACGGCCTCCGTGGCGGCGAAGAGCGCGAACAGGGCACCCGTCGTGCTGAAGTAGATGACAGTTCCCCGGATCACCCTATCCACGTCGAACAGGTCGTGCCGAAAAATGGCGACCAGCAACCCGGCGGCGATCAGCAAGTACAGGTAATTCCGGTACGGATAGAGCACGCTCCCACCCACTCCGTCGGCCCACAGCACCACGGCGTTCGCGAGCAGATCGATGCCCCCCGTAAGCAGCACAGCCCAGAGCACCCACTTGATCTGGTCCCGGAGCCGCTCCGCCTCCAGTCGCCGCCAGCTGATCAGCATGAATCCACCGCAGGCGATGAAGTCGACGATGTGCAGCCACTGGCCGATCACGTTCCACTGCAAGGACTCGAGCACGGGCGGCATGAGGGCGTAAGGAGCGTCGGTGGAGAGGAGGCCCCGGAGGAAAATCGCCTGTCCCACCAGGTAGCTCGCCACGAAGTACAGGCCGTAGGTGCCCCGAAGCACCCGGCGACGGGTCCGGTCCGAGAGCGTCGGTACGGGGAAGATGACACCGAAGTGGATCAGAAGGGCCGGTCCCAGAAAACCGCCCAGGAGGTACGCCTGGTAGACGATGACCCCGAGCGGGGTGTCGAGCGCCATCCACCGGTTGGCCAGGAAGAGAACGGATGGTGTGAGGGCGAAGATCGTGTAGGCCAGATGACGGACGTGTTTGCGGTCGGACCGGGCCCAGAGCAGGAAGCAGGCGATCGCCCAGAAGACGCCGAACACGACAACCCGGGAGACCAGGTTGGAACTTCGGGAGCCAACGAAGGTGGCTGTGAGGGACTGGCGCTCCCCGGCCCGGAGGACGATCCACTCCGCCGCCTCCCCCTCCTTGTATCGGTTGATCAGGTCCAGCTTGAAGACGGCGGCCCGGTCCCGAACCTCCCCGGCGTCCGGGACGCTGACCGGCCCCACCGCCAGCAGTGTGTCGCCGGGTTCGATGCCCGCGGCCGCCGCCGAGCCCTCCGCCTCCACCGATTTGACCTCGGCGCCGGTGTCGGAAAGCGGCTCGAGGTCCAATCCGAGCTGCGGTACAGCGAACTGCCAGCCCACCGCGGGCACCGAGAGGGCGAACAGAGCCACGGCGACGACGGCAGCAAAGGCCACGGAGCGGGGATTCGGCTCGACATCGCTCTGATCCGGGTTCGTCATGAGAACACCACAGTGCTTCCGTGGCGCGTCTCCTGATGGTGGGCTTCAGCCCCGAGTCCCCGCCATCCAGACGTGAGCGACCGCAACCTGGCGGCGGTCGTAGAGCTCAGAATCGGACGCAACGCCGAGGATACGAGCAGGACGCCGACGACCCGGCTCGCTCGCACCATGTCGACTGTCCGCCGCTTCAGCTCCACGAGCACCAGCCGGTGGCACTGGAAGGACCCTTCAGCCGCAGGACTCACCCGGCCGCTGAGAAGTGTCACCCGTCCCGAGCATCCGGTACGGTCACGGACGTCGGCGCGGGACGCAAGGAAGCTCACCGCTACGCCTTCAGACATCTGCCTCGGGGCCCCACCACTCACCTCACTGACCAGCGTCTCCGCGTCCCTGCCAACGTCAGCCCCCGTCAGTCATCGTCCGCGCTCTGTTCTTCGTCTGACGCAGGAACTGGATGAAATCGGTGTTCACGGGCTCCTCGCCGGCCCGGCGCAGCTCCCGGGCGATCTGCCCGCGGTGATAGGTCCCGTGGAGCATGACGTGGAGCAGGATCTCCCCGACCGGGGTCTCGAACTCGGTCCCGCTGGAGTTGCGGTAGGTCACGGCGCGGCGGAGCCCCGCCTCGGAGACGGACTCTGCGAAGATCCGGTACCGCTCGAGGTTCTCCTGCATCAGCCGCTCGCACTCGTCGACGGTCAGGTCCGGCCAGATCTCGAGCTGCGAGCTGTCATCGGTGCGGATGCGGGTCATCCACACCCGCTCGGTGGCGAGCACGTGGGCCAGCAGCTTCAGGCTCTCCTCCTCGCCGGTCTCCCGCACCGCCTCGAGGGCTCGCGCGTTGGCCCACTCCATATGATCCAGCAGGCGCTCCAGCCAGTCCTTCATCGGACCTCTGTCGAGTCGAAGTTCCTCAGAAACGGTATTCGAGGGACATCACGCCGTAGTGGAGCCACGCGAACGCGTAGACCGAGTCGACGTCGGCCCCGCCCTGCACGTCCGGTACCCCGCCGAGAGCGTCCAGCGGTCGCTCAGGTCGTATCGCGCCTGGAGGGTGACGTCCTCCGCCCGGCCGGGGCCACCCGCCAGTGCGTCGGCATCGAGCTCCGCGCGCCAACGCCGGGCGAACCGCCAGCCCCCGGAGAGGTGCAGGAGGTGGACGAAGCCGAAATCGGTCTTCCCGCTGGTCGTCCCTCCCTGCTCCAGCTCGACGACGGCGTCCCGGATCTTGGCCGTGAAACCGACGTTCCAGGTCCAGCTCCGGCCGTGGTGGAAGCGGTACAGGTACGAGAGGCGATAGGAGTTAAAATGGTACGTGACGTCCGTGGGCACGTCGGGGGCGTAGCTGGCGCCGGCGAAGTCGACGGTCTCCGGAAGACGGCCCGATTCCGTGAACTGGAGCGGCGCCACGAGCGCCCGGAGGGCATGGCTCTCGTCCAGTCTCCACGTCACGTAGAGCCGTCCCGCTGGCCACGGCCCACCCCCCGTCAGGTCCTGCAGGAAGAAACGAGTGCCGGACGGGTCGTTCGGGATCTGGACGTCGTTTCTCGTCTGCCAGACCGGGCCCGTCTCGAGCTCGACGACGAAGGGCGAGCGCTCGTCATCCACGGACGGCTCCTGTGCGGACGCCGTGCCCGCGGCGAGCGTCACCGCCATCCCCAGTCCGACGACCGCAGCGGCGCGCGCCGCTATCAGGACCCGCCCGTTCGCCCGGGCGACGACTCGACGCCTCCCGTGTCCGCCATGGCCCGGAGCTCCGCCCAGGTGAGGACGCTCGCGCCCAGCTCCCCGGCCAAGCTGTCGGCCCGGGAGGACGCAGTGGCGACGATGCCGAAAGCCATGGGGGTCTGGAGATCCTCTCCCTGCACGTAAGCGGCGGAGTCCGCCGTCAGCCACTCGCGGGTCGCGTAGTCCTTGACCCAGCGACCCAGGATCCGGACGTCGGTATGCTCCTGCCGATAGAGGACGACGGCGGCCACGTCGTCGAACACGCGGTACGCCCTTCCCTCCTCGTCCTCGATCATCAGGCCCGCGGCGTGGCGCTCCTCGCTGATGATCATCCCGCACCGGTGGCAGACGGCCTGGCCGTAGCTGATCCTCGGCGGCTCCACGGGCCGGGGCTCCTGCTCGCAAGCGACAGTCGTTCCGGCCAGCAGCGCCAGACCCGCGGCCGCGACGTCACGTGCTGTCGTCATTCTCGCCCTCCTGTACCGCGACTCGTGCCCGTACGCCGCTCCGGACGCTAACCCGCTTCTGCACGGATATCCTGCGAATTCTTGTAGACCAGCGCGACGCCGGCGATCGGCGCCAAAATCCACCCGAAGAAGAAGCGCAGCCGCGCTCCCACGGCCGACCCCCAACGTAAGGTGACCCGCGACCGTCGACCGGGCGAGGGGAGGGATCCGGAAGTATGTGGCGCAGCGGCACACCCGAGGCTCGTACGATTCAGACCGAGGCCGCGGCGTGCCCACGAGCTCGTGCACCGGCGTCAGCTCCGTCTGCAACTGGAGGAGGAGCGGCGCCTCTCTACGGGACGGTGGGGACCGTCCTCGGCCACCCGATCCCGGAAAGTCTGCTCGACGAAGGGGCCGGAGCGATAGAGCTGGCTCGCCGGGCTCGAGGGCGCCGGGTCGTCGGTGTGGAACGGCGCCTACGGGCTCGAAACCGCCTGCACGGCTGCGCCCGAGGTGTCCGCCGTCGTCCAGGAGACAGGAACCTCCACTTCCGTGGACGCACTCTTCCTGTGGCTCGTCCTGGCGACCGCCGCCGTCGTGGCCGTGAGCTTCCTGCACCTGGAGCGGGCGAAGGGTGCAGCAGGATAGACGGTCGAACGGTCCGAACTCCAGAGTCCCGGAATCGGACCGATTGCGAGAGAACGTGGACAGGAAGTTTGAGAGAAGCCGCAATCTCACGGGTTCCGCGAACCCACGCCTTCATTCCTCCAGCGGCGGAAATCCGGTCCGAATGTGGGACGCGTACCTCTCGGCCTTCCGGGCGAGAACCTCGACGCCCGGCTGCTCCACCCCTTCCGCCTCCCCGGCCAGCGCCCGGAACTCCGCAGCCAGAGCCTCACCCGGCGACTCGGAGGCCTCGTACCGCTCCCTGAGCTCCCGGAATCGCTCGAACATCTCACCGGCGTTCATCCGATTCGCCTCCCGCCCTGTATTTCCGTCCTCCGGGGCCGCCGTCGAGCCAGCGACCGCATCCCCGATCCGGCTGCCCGTCCAGCTCGACGGCGACCGTCTTCGGGAACTCGGTGCCGCTCGCAGCGACGCCCGGCTCCTCGGGACCGATTATCCGCAGATCCCGGGCCCGAGGGTCCGCGGGCCCTCTCGCTGCAGTCGGTGATTCGTGCGTTCAGGCGAACAGCTCTCCCTGCTCGGAGAGTTCGGAAGGCGCCACGGCGTCCTGTCCGAGTCGACGCTGCGTCCGCCGGGCGCTCTCGGGGGCGTGCCCCTCGTAGTCGTCGTTGTAGAAGCCGAATACGGTGTCCTTCTTCTCGGCCGCTTTCCGGAGCACCCG
The DNA here is from genome assembly GCA_964518305.1 of uncultured Gemmatimonadota bacterium. Taxonomy (GTDB): domain Bacteria; phylum Gemmatimonadota; class Gemmatimonadetes; order Palauibacterales; family Palauibacteraceae; genus Caribbeanibacter. The sequence goes on from CAZFDK010000008.1 coordinate 72,551, forward strand.
CACCCATGCCTCCCGCTCCTCGGAACGCTCGAGCAGGCCCTCGCCCGGTGGGGGAGGCGAGTCGGGCCGATCCTTTCCCATCCATCGCACGTACAGCAGCGGACCGGGCGCCACGCGGGCGGCCCGGAGGGCGGCGCGGGCGCCGAGCCACTGCCCCTGGCTCACGGCCAGCGAGACGCCCTGGCGGTGGAGGAGGCCCAGGACCTCCTCGTTGAGCCACGCCGGGTCCCGAAACTCCACGGCGAAGTTCGGCTCCGGCGGGCGAGCGTCCAGGAACGCGGCCAGGGCCTCGCCGCCCTCCTCGGGGCCGAAGCCCGGCGGGAGCTGCACGAGAACGGGACCCAGCTTCTCGCCCAGCTTCCCCGCCCGGCGGCAGAACTCCTCCAGCCGCTTCGGGTGACCCTCGAGCCTGGCCTCGTGGGTGATCTCGCCCGGCACCTTCACGGCAAAGAGGAAGCCCTCGGGCGTCTCCCGCCGCCACTTCTCGAAGCGCTCGGCCGGCGGCGCTCCGTAGAACGTGGAGTTCACCTCCACCACGTCGAAGGCACGGGCGTAGGTGGATAGCCGGTTCTCGGAGGGGGTGCCCGGCGGGTAGAAGCGGTCCTGCCAGACCTCGTACGCCCATCCCTGCGTGCCGATGTGGATCCGACCGTCCTGATCGCTCACGGTCCCAGCCGGCCCACCCGGGAGCGCCTCCCCGGAGACGTCACAGTGGTCCTCCCGACGCGCGTTTCACGGAAAGATCCCAGAGTCCGAGGGCCCCCAGCAGCGCCAGATTCGGAAAGAGGAGGGGTGCGAAGACCGGGGCGCCGTACAGCAGCTTCTCCGCCAGTCCCGCGCGGGAGGCCTCGAGCAGAGGGTCCAGGTGCAGGGCGAGGCCGGCGACGCCGACCACCGCCTCGAGCCCCATCACCCAGAAGCCGGCTCTCAGGAATGGGCGGCTCACACTCCGTGCGAGCAGGGTCAACAGATAGCCCACGGCCAGGGCGGCCGCCGCCACCGGGATCCACTCGGTAACGAAGAAGAAGCCGTTCTGGGCATGGTCGGCCAGCGACAGCGCGAAGTTGCCCGCGAACCCGCCGAGCGTGAGGACCAGTATCCACTCGGCCCATCCCTCCAGCGACGGGTCCACCATCCGGTTCAGGAGCAGCAGAAACCCGAGCCCCGTGAAGGACAGGGGGGCTGCGAAGGGCGCGGAGTAGACCAGGCTGCGGAGTGTGGTCTCCTGGAAGAACTGCCCCTCCAGGTGGAGGATCAGGCCGGTCACGCCGACCAGTATCGAGGCTCCTCCGACGAGCCACCCGGCGGCCCGGGACGCGCCCGAAGGGGGGACGCCGTCCCCGCGCCTCGCTGCACGCACGACGGTAACGGCGAGGACCGCGGCGGCGACGGCCGAGAAGATGGGCGGGACGTACTCGGCGCGGTGGGCGAAGTCGTTCGCCTCGTGGACGATCCAGGTGTCGGCCACGAGGAATCCGAAGTTCATCGTGACGAAGATCTCGAGGAGGAGCGGCCGGTCCCTGAGCCAGGCCCACGCCCTCCCGCTCCGGCCCCCGTCGGGCGCCCGGCCCCGTCCGGCCCCCTCTCCTGCGGTCTGCCGGGCTTCATTCCTGTCCATGTGCGGCGCTCCGGAGCTCCGCGGCCTGCTCCCGGAGCTCCAGCATGTGGGTCATGATCTCGTAGTTGCCGTGCCACTGCACGTAGTCGGCGCCTCCCATGAACGCACCGTGCTTGGCCGTCCGCCCATAATAGTGCCAGAGATCGAAATAGGTGATCTCGATGGTCTCGTCGAAGGGCTGCGGCGTCAGCAGCCCGTCGGCGCGGAGGCTGTCCATGAGCGACCGCGCCTCCCGGATCTTCGCGTTCGTGGAGGCCACCACCTCTTCGGCCTGGCCGTAGAACTCCTCGGTGTGATCCGAGGTGTGACAGGTGTTGCAGACCTCCTTCATGGCGTTTTGTCCCCGCTGGTAGTGGTCCCGCTTCTCGGAGATCGGGGCGAAGAGGAACCAGGAGAGCCGCTCCGTCACGTCGTGGGTCACGCCCGCTCCGGCCAGACCGCTCATGTGGCAGGTGGAGCAGGTGGGCACCGGCATGTCGTCCACGCCGAGCTCCCCGGGCGGGGCGTCCAGGTTCATGCCGCCGCGGATGCTGTTGAAGATCACTCCGTGCTTGGACTCCCGGAAGATCTCGAGCTGCGAGTGGTCGGGCCCCATGTGGCACTGGCCGCAGGTCTGGGGCATCCGGGCCAGCCTGATGGACGTCTGGTGCCGGGCGTGGCAGGCCGTGCACTGGCCGATGGAACCGTCCTCGTTGGGCTTGCCGATGGAGTGGCAGGAGATGCACCCGGACTCCCGGGCCGCCTCCCCCTCGATCTGGGCCAGCCGGTTGGGCGGTCGGTCCACGGCGCCCGGGTGGTATCTCTCGGCCCGGGCGATCTGCTCCCCGGTGAACGGCTCACTCCCCATCACCGCGGCGTAGGCGGGAGCGGCGTGCCGGCTCCGGGCGAACTGCCGGTACTGGTCGGCGTGACACGACTGGCAGTTCTTCGAGGTCACCTCCGTCGTGATCTCGAAGCCGCGGTGGCTGGTGGTGTCCTGCCCGGAACGGGGCCGGTGGCAGTCGAGGCAGTTGGTGTTGGCCTCGGCGTGTCGGCTCCGCTCGAACTCGCGGACGATGGCCCGGGTCTCCCGCCGGTGGCAGGCGGCGCACTCACCGGTGGCTTTCACCAGATCCGGCGAGGGCTGCTGGGTGACCGAGGCCGGACGCTCCCGGTTCAGCAGGAAGGCCCCCACCACGAGGGCCGTCGCGATGACGACGGTGAGGAAGATCGAGCCGAAGGAGAGCCCATCGCCTCCGTCGGTCTCGGGCTCGTCGGGAGAAGCCGTCATGGGGAGCTCTGTGCCGGGCTCCTGCAGCTCGGACCGGGGACGCGGCCCGCGGGTGGGACGACGCCTTTAGGTGTGTCGCCACGCCGCGGGGCGCGTCAACCCGTCGTCGGTCCCCTGCCCTCGTCCGGCGCGGCGGTGGGCGGCCAGGCGAAGTCCACGGGCAGCGCTGCGGGGTGGGGCACCAGCAGGACCGCGCCAGCCCCGAACCCGGACCGGCGAACGTCCTCCAGCGACCCGTACAGCAGCCGCTCCCGCCCGGTGCCCAGTCCGGACGCAACGAGGGCGGGCGTCTCCGCGGAGACGCCGGCGTCGTGCAGCCGGCCGGCGGCCTCGGATGCCGACAGTCGGGGTCCGAAGCGGACCATCACGTGCCGCCGATCGTCCCATGCCGCGGAGAGTCGCGGGAGCGCGTCGCCGAATCCCGCTCCCTCGCCGGGTTCGTCGTCTCCCGCGTCGAACCCGACCACGAACGCTGGCTTCGGATCCGGCAGACCGGCCCGCTCGGCAGCCAGGGCCGCCGCGGCCGGGAGCCCGGCGCCCGCCTCCGCGCTGCCGCCGTCGATCCGGCTCACAGCCGGAGCCCCGTCCGGAGGCCGACGAAGATCGTGCGCCCCGGCGCCGGGAAGTTGGCTACCTCCGTGTACTCCGTGTCCAGCAGGTTGCGGACGCTCAGAGTCGGTGTCAGGTCCGGCCGCGCGCCCGACTCCTCGAAGAGCGTCCACTCCACGGAGACGTCCACCGTGGCGTAGGGATCGAGCTTGATCCGGGGCGCCGGCTGCTGCGAGAAGTCCCGGTCGATGCGCTCCCCCACCCAGCTGACGCCGGCGGTGAATCGGCCCTGGCCCGCCCTCAGCCGCGCCCGGGCGCCGGCCCGGTGCTCGGGTCGGCGGAGCAGCGGAGCCCCCGGGGCGAAACTGGCATCTTCGCCATCGTCGAAGCCGGAGTCCAGCACCTCGGTGTCCGTCCACGTGTAGCTGCCATCCAGCTCCAGCCGCTCCGAGGGACGGGCCGTGACCGCGGCTTCCAGCCCGTCGGAGCGGGCCTCGGCCACGTTGAAGTAGTTCGGACCGTCGGGCTCCGGCGGCTGGAAGGTGAACTGGATCAGGTCCTCGAAGCGCTGGTCGAAGTAGGTCGCGGACACCGTGAGCCGCTCCCCGAGCAGCGGCTGCTCGACGCCGGCCTCCCAGCTCCGCGACCGCTCCGGATCCAGATCCGGGTTCCCGGTGACGAATCCGGTGGAGTAGTTCTCCAGGAACGTCGGCTCCTTGAATCCCGTACCGAAGCTCCCGCGGAGGACCGTGCCGGTGGGGAGCTCCCAGGTAGCCCCACCCCGGTAGGTGTCATGGGTCCCGAACTGCTCGTTGTCGTCCACGCGTGCCCCGGCCGACAGCGAGACGGGACCGACCCCCGTGACGGCCTGGACGTAGAGAGCACGGTCGTCACGGCGCCGGTCCATGGAGCCCTCGTTCGTGCCAAACGCCGAGACCGACCGGTTGAAGCTGTCCCGGTCCTGATTCTCCACGCTCCCGCCCAGCGTGAGGACGGTCCCCTCCTCCGGGCGGTACTCCAGTCGGGCATCGGTGCCCCACCGGTCCACGTCCTGCTGGCTCTCGAAGGCGTAGGCGCCGAGCGTGTCCGCCGGCCCGTCCTGGCGATCGTCGACGGAGCTCGTGAGCTGGTGGGTCTGCAGCTGCACGCGGGCCTCCAGCTCCGGCGTCAGCTCGTAGCCCAGGTCCAGCCCCAGCGCCGTCGACTCGTTGCGGCTCACGGCGTTCTCGTCCACCGGCTCCCCGGCGGCGTTCGTCGGGAAGTGATACCCGTTGTCCGAGTACCGGAGCGTCAGTCCGGCCGTCACGCCCTCGCCCGGAGCCAGGTCCACACGGCCCGAGGCCACCGTGTTCTCATAGTCGTTGTTGAGCTCGAAGAGCCCCTCGGTCGTGAAGCGCGAGAGCGAGAAGCTGTAGTCGGCGGTCTCGCCTCCCCCGCTCACCGACGCGTCCCAGCGGAGCGAGCCGTAGGTCCCCCCACTCACCCCGGCCTCGCCCCGGGGGGCTCCCTCTCCGCCGCCCGTGAAGACCTGCACCACGCCGGTCATGGCGTCCGAGCCGTACAGCACGCTGGACGGCCCGCGAACCACCTCCACCCGCTCCACGTTGGTGGTCGTCAGGTGGGCGGCGTCGAAGGAGCCGCCGGGCCGGTTGAGCGGAACCCCGTCCACCAGCACGCGGGTGTAGTCGCTCTCGCCACCCCGCGTGAAGAGCGAGGCGGCGGCACCGAAGGAACCGTTCCGGGCCACGTGCATCCCCGGCACCTCCTCCAGCGCCTCCGACAGCCGGTGGATTCCGCGAGCCTCCAGTTCCTCGGCGGTGAGCACCGTGGAGCCGTGAGCCACCCGGTTCCGGCGCAGGGGCACCCGGTGAGCCGTCACCACCACGTCCTCCAGCTCGTAGCGGACCGAGTCCGGCGACGGCAGCCCCTGGGCCTCCGCGCCCGACGCGGTCCCGAGCGACGCCACGATCAGAGCCAGGAGGGGGACGAGGTAGCCGGTTCGGCCCGTCGCTTCGGAACGGCGGGAGGAGCTCCGCGGCGTGCGCCCGGACGCGTCGCCGCGCGAGCTCCAGAGGGACGTGCGAGAGACGATCGAGTCGGGCAGTGCGAACATGGAAAACCCGTCCTTTCGAGGTGAAAGGCCGGGCGTGAGGGACGCGCCTTCGAGAGCGCGCCGCGCCCACACCCTTCCCTGCGAAGAGCTGTCGGGCGCGGGCGGGGCACGTCTCCTGACTCGAGGCCTCCGCGGCGCCTTCCCGGGCCGTCTCCGGCGCCAGTGGCACGTCGTGCCGCGGAAACCGGCGCGTCGCGCGCCGGGCCTCACACAGTGGCGGGGCCGTGTCGGAATCTCACCGACTTCCGTTTGCCTCGCCCGCTTCTGTCGACCGAATGGTAGGAGGCCGGCGGGGAGCGCTGCAAGCCTGTCGGCACTCCGGCGAGAAGTCCTCCGGCGGACGCGTCGCCCGAAGCGCCCGGGGGCGGTACGTTGTCCCACGGTCCGAACGGTCCAGCACGCCGCCGGCGGAGCCGCCGCTCGAGCCTCCGCCCGCGTCTCCCCGAAGACGTGGTCCACATGGCCGACACGACGCTGATCCTTCACGGGTGGAGCGACTGCTCCGATTCCTTTCGGTCGCTCGAGACCTTGCTGGTCGATGAGGGCGTCGGCGAGGTGGAGTCGATCTATTACGCCGACTACGAGTCCCGGGAGGACGCCATCACGTATGAGGACGTCGTCGGCGGCCTGGACGACGAGCTCCGGAGGCGAGGGCTCCTCGACGAGCGGGGACGCGGGTCGTTCGACGTCGTCGTCCACTCCACCGGCGGGCTGGTGATCCGACACTGGATCTGGCGCTACTACGGGCACCGGATCGAGGAGTGCCCGGTGGAGAACCTGGTCATGCTGGCCCCGGCCAACTTCGGCTCCCCACTGGCCCACCGCGGGAAGTCCCTCCTGGGCCGTGTGTTCGGTGGACGCTGGAAGATCGGGGACATGCTGGAGGTGGGTCGCAGGCTGCTGGACGGCCTGGAGCTGGGGAGCGCCTACCAGTGGAAGCTCGCCCACCGCGACCTGCTGGGGCCAGAGCCCTTCTACGGCGCGCGGCGAGTGCGGCTCACCGTCCTCGTGGGGCTCACCGACTACCGCGGGCTGCGGGGTTGGCCCGAGAAGCCGGGCACGGACGGCGCCGTCGTGATCGCCGGAACGCCCCTGGACCCGGTCAAGCTGGGCCTGGATTTCTGCTCTGCCGCGGAACCCCGCCGGTGGCGGCGAGACACCGCTCACGGAGAGTTCGCCTTCGGCACACTCCCGGGCCACGACCACGGCTCCATCGTCGAGGCCTTCGGCACGAAACCGGACGGGGCCGGGGAGGGCCGCGACCGATCCGGCCGGAACGACGGGGCCGTGAGGAAGCTCGTCCTGTCCGCCCTCCGGGTCGACTCGGCCGGGGAGTTCGAGCGGCACCGCGACCGGGTGCGGGCTGCCCGTGCATCGGCCCCGGAGGACGGATCCGCACCGACCCGCTGGCAGCAGTTCCTCTTCCACGCCGTGGACGACCAGGACCAGCCGGTCCGGGACTTCACCCTGGAGTTCTTCGTCCACTGTAGGGGCCGAGAGACGCGGCTCGGCGAGACCCGGCGCAGGTCACGCCACGGCCCGAGGATGCTCACCCAGCGGGAGCGGGAGCTGAGCAACGAAGCGAACCGCCTGATGACCGCTCACTTCCACACCTACAGCCGGGACGCGAGCTACCGCCGGGGTCTCGTGGACGTGCCGGGGCTGGAGGATCTGATCCCCGACGAGCACGTCCTGGCCATGCGGATGTACGTTCCCGAGGTCGAGGACGGGATCTACTACGACACCGACACGCTCCGGGACGTGATCGTCCACGATCCGGCGGCGGAGGACGGGGCGAGCGACTGCTCGCCGAGCTTCCTCCACCCCGGCACGACGACCCTCGTGCAGCTACACGTCGACCGCGTCACCGACTACGTCACGGTGGGTGTTCGGCCGCGGGAGCACTGATCTCCCGGGGGGCTACTGCGCCGCCTCCCCGCCCCCTCCGGTGCCGTCTCCTCTCTCACTCTCCACCGGCTCCAGGTTCCTCTGCTCGAGCAGGTTGTTGAGGGCCGCCAGCTCCTCGGCGACCGTGGCGTCCATGGCCGACAGCTGCTCCTCCAGCTCGGCCGTGAGCTCGTCGTATACCTGCCGGTGGCCCGCCGTGGGCGGTGCGTTCCCGGTCTCCACGCTCCGGCGCAGGGCCGACAGCCGGTTGTTCAGGCGGATCGGGAAGCCCAACGGGTCCTGGCCGGACCGGTTCTTCGTCTGGTAGAGGGCGGTCTCCACCTCCCGTTGCGCACGAAGGAGCGCTTCGGCGGCGTCCGCCAGCTCGGCGTCCTCGCCGCGGACCTGCTCGACGACCTGCATGGCCTCGTCCATGGTGACCCAGCCCTCGTCCCCCTCGGGCACCTCCGTGCCGGCCACCGAGGTCAGGCGCTCGGCGGTCTGCCGGCGGGTCTCGCGGGCCTGGACCACGGCCCTGTTCGCCCGGTCCGTGGCGTCACGGATCTGCACTGCGAGCTCGAACTGGGCCCGCAGGTCCCGGTCGGTGATACCCTCCAGCCGGGGGTCCTTACGCACCCGGAAGCTCCGCGTCTGGCTCTCCCCGTCCACGGTGAGCCGCACCTGGTACTCGCCGGGAGGGGCCATGGGTCCCCGGACCGTGGACGCGTTCCAGATGATCTGGCCCTCGAAGTAGAGGGAGCCCGGGTAGCGCAGGTCCCAGGTGTAGGTGTTCATGCCGACGTCGCCCTCCGGCGGCGCCGGCGGGGGCGGTGTGTAGCCGGCGCGCTCCTCGGGCTCGTAGTCGTCCGGCCGCGGCCCCTCGAAGGTCCGGACGACGTTGCCGCCGGCGTCCAGCACCTCGACGGTGAGCTCCTCCGGCTGCTCCGCCAGCCAGTACTGGAAGACGGCGGGGCCCGGGTCCTCCTCGCCCGTGCCCTCGCCCTCGGTCCGCCGGGTGGCCGTCCGCGGCTCGAAGAGGTGGACGTCGGATTCCGCCACCTCGGCCCGGATCTGCCGCAGCGGACCGATATCGTCCATGATCCAGAACCCGCGGCCGTGGCTCCCGATGACCAGGTCGTTCTCCTCCACCACCAGGCCGCGGACCGGCGTGTCCGGCAGGTAGCCCCCGGTCTCGTCATCGGGCGCCTGCTTCGTCGCCATCTTGAGCGGCTGCCACTGCTCGCCGTCGTCGAAGCTCACCCACACGCCGTGCTCCGTGCCGGCGTACAGGAGGCCCGGCCGCGCCGGGTCTTCGCGGATCGTCCGCGTGAAGCCGGTGATCCCGTCGTCGATCCGCGTCCACGTCTCCCCGTAGTCGTGGGTCTTCCACAGGTACGGCGACCGGTCGTCCATCTGGTACCGGTTCGCCGCCACGTAGGCCGTGGCCGGGTCGTGCTTCGAGGGGTCGATGATCGAAACCCGGGTGTACTTCTCCATGTCCGGCGGCGTGATCTCGGTCCACTCGCCGCCCTCGTCGCGGGTGATCCACACACGCCCGTCGTCGGTCCCGGCCCAGATCACGTCCTCCTCCAGGCGGGACGGGGCCAGGGCGAAGACCGTGGCGTAGATCTCCGGGCCGTTCATGTCGCCCGTGATCAGCCCGCCGGACGGCCCCATGGTCGCCGAGTCGGCGTAGGAGAGGTCGGGGCTGATCTTCGTCCAGCTCTGCCCGTCGTCGGTGGTCTTCCAGACGTGCTGGCTGGACGTGTAGATGGTCTCGCCGTTCACCCGGTTGAAGACGATGGGGAAGGTCCACTGCCACCGCTCCGGGAGGGCCGCGGCCGCCTCGCCGCTGAAGAAGCGCGGGTACGGCTGGACGTCACGGACCTGTCCCGTGGACCGGTCGTATTTGGTGAGCACCGCTCCCTGGTGGCCGGCGAAGAAGGTGTTCGGGTCGTTCGGATCCTGCCGTATCCAGGCCTGCTCGCCGCCGCCGATCTGGTACAGCCAGTCGCCGATGGGGTCGTCCGGGTTGTGCTCGTTCTTCCAGTCGGCGCTCTGCACGCACGCCGTGGAGTTGTCCTGCTGGGCGCCGCACACGTGGTACGGGTAGTCGTCCGTGGTCATGACGTGGTAGAACTGGGCCGTGGGGTACTCCTGGTCCGTCCAACTCTCGCCGGCGTTGACCGTGACCGACCCGCCCCCGTCGCTGCCGTTGATCATCCGCTCCGGATCGTCCGGATCGATCCACAGGTCGTGCTGGTCGCCGTGTGGCGGCTGCTGGTCCACCGGCTCGTAGGTGACGCCGCCGTCACGGGAGATGTAGAGCCTCGTGTTCAGCGCGTAAGAGACGTCCGGGTCGGTGGGATGGGCGTAGATGCGGCTGTAGTAGAAGTGGCGCTGCCGGATCTTCCGCTCCGAGTTCGTTCGCTGCCAGGTCTCGCCGCCGTCGTCCGATCGGAAGACGCCACCCTCGTGCGCCTCCACGATGGCGTACAGCCGGTCGGAGTCGGCGCGAGAGACCGTGATGCCGATCTTCCCGAGGGGGGGCTCCGGCATGCCCGGGTTGTCGGTGAGCTCGGTCCACGTCTCGCCGCCGTCGGTGGACTTGAACAGACCCGAGTGCGGGCCGCCGCCCCACATCTTCCACGGGGTCCGGTACACCTGCCACGTGGAGGCGTAGACCGTCTCCGGGTCGTTCGGATCGAGGATCAGGTCCACGGCGCCGGCGGAGTCGGAGACGAAGAGCACCTTCTCCCAGCTGTCCCCGCCGTCGGTGGTCTTGAAGACCCCCCGCTCGGGGTTGGGGCCGTACGGGTGACCCAGGGCCGCCACGTAGGCCACGTCGGCGTCGTCGGGATGCACCCGCACTCGCGCCACGGCCTGCGTCTCCTCGAGCCCGAGGTGAGACCACGTCTCGCCGCCGTCGGTGGACCGGTAGACGCCGTCTCCCTGCGTGATGGAGCCCCGCAGCTGGACCTCGCCCATTCCGATGTAGACCACCTCGGGGTCCGACGGGGCCATCGCGACGGCTCCCACCGACGAGCTCGTCACCTGCCCGTCGGTGACCGGGAACCACTCCTCGCCGCCGTCGGTGCTCTTCCACAGCCCGCCGCCCGTGGCGCCGAAGTAGTAGGTGTTCGGTCGGTCGCGATGGCCCGCGACGCCGATGCTCCGGCCGCCCCGATTCGGGCCGATATTCCGCCACTGGAGGGAGCCGAAGAAGGCCGTGTCGTAGGGCGCCCCGGCCGCCCCCGGCACCGAGTCGTAGTCCACGGCTCCGCGCGCGCCGTCGCCCTGTGCGCATGCCGACGCCACGGCCAGGAGGGCCGCCAGCGGCAGCACCGTCAGCGCCGATCGCAGGCCGGCCGCGGCTCCATGTCCCGACGGGGCAGATCCGTCCGAGCCGGCGGGATCAGAAGCGTGATGACGGCAGCCGCCGGAGGGACAGGACGAGCGGTGCGACGCGTTCGGGCTGGTCATGGTGTCTCCGTGATCTGGTGTATGAGCGCCCTCGCAACCTTCGCTGTATACAGAAGCATGTCAAAAAGGGCGGTCGGTGCCCCACGGCGTCCGTCGCTCCGCGACCCGTGCCTGGACGGAGCCCGCCGGTGCGACGTAACGTGGAGCGGATCGAATTCCGCATTCCGGGTGTTTGATCAGACAAAGCTCTGGATCCGGACTCCGGCCGGGATTGGCCGGGGCCGACGGTGCGAGCAACGACAGAACGACAGAACGCCTCCAGCGGACGAGAGGGAAGACCGTGGGTCCTTCGTTGATTCAGACGCTCTCGCTCTTTCGAGTCTCGGCGGGCGCTCTCACCGGGATCGTATCGGTGGGGGGCGCCGTCATCCTCCTCGAGACACTCCCCGACCTCCCGATGCTCCCGGTGGTCGTGATCCTGGCGGCTGCCTACGTAGGGGGGTTCGCCGTGGGCACCTATGTGCTCGTGGACGAACTACGTCGCTGACGGTCCGGGAGCCGGCGCACGGTCGGATGCCGTCTCCCTCAGGGGCAGGACGGCGTGCGGCGTCCGTCATCTCCCCGGCCGACGTCGCCACGGTGGCTCAACGGCTCCCGGATGCCCGCGACTCCGAGTCCACATCCTCCAGGATCATCTCCTCCCGCCGGTAGTCCAGCACCACGCGGTAGTCTCGCAGCAGGCCCGTGCCCAGGACCCCGCCGAACTGACCGAAGGGAAGCGCCTTCCCGGTGGAGAAGCCAGCGACCACGTCCGGAATCCACAGAGATCCGAGCTGAATGCCGTCGATGCTGGCCAGCAGAAAGCGGGCGGCACCGCCGAGACCCATCCCGAGGGTCGCCCGCGCCGTGTCGCGCAGGCCCTGCCCCAGGCTGTACCGCCGGACGAAGGGAGTCGTGAAGAGGACATTGCCACGGGATCCGAGGTCCACCATGAGCTCCACCGGCGTCGGACCGACCTCCGGGAGGTCGGCGACGGCCTCCAGCAGCGGCCACCCGTCGCGCACGCGCATCGAAAGACGATGTCCCGGCCCCGTGTAGCGATAGCGATCCGGTCGGTGGACGCGGAGTGATCCCGCGGGGAAGTCGAGCTCGACGACCCGGTCACTGAAGAACGGATAGCCCACGACGCCGGCCACGGTGCGATCCGACCTCGGCGACATCAGGGAGTCCAGCGGGAGCACGTAGACCCCGTCTTCGTCCGCCGCCTCCTCGCCAGCCAGCCGGACACCCACCCCGCGGATCCGACCGGCGGGAACGCTGTCACCGCCGGCGCCGCTCGCCGTACCCACGGACTCGACCTCGAGGCCGAGCTTCCGGGCGAGATCCCGGTCCACGGCCGTCACGGGCGAGCCGGTGTCCAGCAGGAAGTCGTGCGGTCCGGTGCCGTTGATGAGGACCTCGACGAACAGGTTCCCCCGGTCCACGCGGAACGGAATGGAGGCCCGAACGGTGGTATCGTCGGCAGCGGACGCCGCCCACCCGGTCCGCGCCACCGGTCGCGAATCCGGAATCCCGAGGGCCGCGACCCCGATGGCCACGGACGCTGCCGCTGCCAGTGTGCTTCTCATCTCCCTCCCGTCCTGCTTCGGCGTCCCGTGCCCGCGACAACCGAACACGTCCGATCGTCCCGGGCCGCCTCCCTACACCGAAACGCGACGCGGTAGCCGTCCCCTCCCACGCGCGGTCAGCACATGCGCAGGGAAGCCGCCCTATCAAGTGTGGGCAACGTGCAATCGCTGTTACTCCTCCCCCCGCGCTCATGGCCTCGCCTCCGCTTACGGGGTCGGGCCGCCGGATACCGCCGAGCACCTCGCGGGTGTCGTGATCGCTTCTGTCCTCTATGCCCGGATCTACGACCGCACGGGAGAAGCGTGCCCGCGGGATGATCATCTTCCACTTCTTCAAGAACGTCAGCGGGCAGCTGCCGGCGGACACAGGTGACATCGACATCGACTGACTCGGCGGCGGACCGCGGTCGGGTACCGTGAGAACCCGACGAGCTACTTCCTCATCGCCACCATGGACCTGGGCGTGGTGGCCCCGGCCGCGGCGGCGACGGGCCTCGGGCTCCGGGGCGGCCGCCTTCGTCGCCGTCGGGGGCGGGCTGCTGGCCCCGGCGCTCTATCTGTACTGGCCAGTCCTCCGCGGATCCCGCTGAGAGCGACATACGAGAGGGGGCGTCCACGCTGCGCGGACGCCCCCGTTCTCGTCGCCGCTGGCCGTGCCGGCCCGGCCTCCCGGGCTCAGCCGATCAGCCGCACTCGCTGTAGCCGCAGGCCACGCACGTGGCGCAGCCCTCCTGGAACTGGAGCGAGGCGCCGCAGTCGGGGCAGGCACCGAGGAACTTCCGCGCCTCCTCGTCCTCGAACTGCTCCACCACGGGCTCGGCGGCGCTGGCCTGCCCCCCGTTCGACTTGCGGGCTTCCTCCGGGCTGTCCATGGGGAGCGTCTGCTGCACGCCCTCCTTCTCCTCCAGGTACTCCTCGATGACCTGGGCGATGGCGTCGGGGCTCGAGAGCACCTTCTTGTCACCGAAGCCCACGGCGCGGTCCGAAGAGATGCCCCTCAGCTGGCGGTGGACGTCGCGCAGCGAGATGCCGGAGCGGAGCGCCAGGCTGATCAGCCGCCCGATGGCCTCGGCGTCGGCCATGGCCGATCCGCCGGCCTTGCCCAGCGCCACGAAGACCTCGAAGGGCTCGCCGTCCTGATCCTCGTTGATGGTGACGTACATGGTGCCCAGCGGAGACTCGATCTTCCGGGTGTAGCCCTGCAGCACGTTCGGCCGGTCCCGCTTGATCGGCGGTCGGGCCTTGCTGCTCTGCACCTCCTGCAGCTTCTTCCGGGCCTCGTCCCGCTCCTCCTCCAGGGCGTCGCGCTCCTCCTCGAGCTGCTGGAGGCGGTGCAGTACCGTGGCCAGCTCGTCGGCGATCTCGTCGGCGTCCTCGACCTCCTCGAGGACCTCCTCCATGGCCTCGCCGGCCTCGCCCTGCACCTCCTTCGCGGTGTCGCCGGTGGAGAGCACCTGGGAGTCGCGGGAGGCGTCGCGGTAGACGGTGACCCCCTTGCAGTTCAGGTCGAAGGCGAGCTGGTAGATCTCCCGCACGTCCTCCTCGGTGGCCTCCGTCGGGAAGTTGCACGTCTTCGAGATGGCGCTGTCGACGTGCTCCTGGAAGGCCGCCTGCATCCGGATGTGCTGCTCCGGCGTCACGTCATGGGCGGTGACGAAGACATCCTTCACGTCTTCGGGAACGTCGTCGAAGTCGATGTGCCCCTCCTCGGCGATCCGCTCCATGAGCTCCTCGGAGTACCAGCCCCCCTCCTTCGCCATGGCGACGAAGTCCTCGTTCACGTCCGGCATGAGCTCGCCGGCCTGGTTCCGCATGAAGGCCACGGCGTACAGGGGCTCGATGCCGCCCGAGCACCCGGCGATGATGGAGATGGTGCCGGTGGGGGCCACCGTCGTCAGGTTGCAGTTCCGGAGCCGGCGCTCGGGTCGGATGCGGTTGTTGTACTCGTCCCGGGCGCAGGTGTCGTCCGGTCCCCAGATCGACTCCTCCCACTCGGGGAAGACGCCCCGCTCCTCGGCCAGGCGCTCGGACTCGACCTTGGCGTTCTGGTCGATGAACTCCATGAGCTCACGGCCCAGCTCGATGGATTCCTTCGAGCCGTAGGGGATCCCGAGCCGGACGAGCATGTCGGCCCACCCCATGACGCCCAGCCCGACGCGGCGGATCCGGTGGGAGAGGTCGTCGATCTCCTCCAGCGGGTACTGGTTGGCGTCGATGACGTTGTCCAGGAAGTGAGTGGCCTTGTGGACGGTCTCCTGCAGCCCGTCCCAGTCGATCTCGCCGTCCCCGGTGACGTAGTGGCCGACGTTCACCGACCCCAGGTTGCAGACGTCGTAGGCCAGCAGGGGCTGCTCGCCGCAGGGGTTCGTGGCCTGGTAGTCGCCGATGTGGGGAACCGGATTGTAGCGGTTGGCCTCGTCGATCAGGAACACTCCCGGCTCGCCGTTCCGCCACGCGCCGTGAATGATCTGGTCGAAGATCTCGTTGGCGTCCTTGCGGTCGACGACCTCGCCGGTCCGCGGGTTCACCAGATCGTACATCTCGTCGTTCCGCACCGCCTCGATGAACGCGTCGGTGACGGCGACCGAGATGTTGAAGTTGGTGATCTTGTCCTTGTCCGCCTTGCAGTGGATGAACTCCTCGATGTCGGGATGATCCACCCGGAGGATGCCCATGTTGGCCCCACGACGGGTGCCGCCCTGCTTCACGGCCTCGGTGGAGGCGTCGTAGACCTCCATGAAGCTCACCGGGCCGCTGGCAACTCCCATGGTGGACTTCACCACGTCCCCGCGGGGTCGGAGGTCGCTGAACCCGAAGCCCGTGCCGCCGCCCGACTGGTGGATGAGGGCCATGTTCTTCAGGGTGTCGTAGATCTCGTCGAGGCTGTCGGTCACGGGCAGGACGAAGCAGGCCGACAGCTGGCCCAGCGGACGACCGGCGTTCATCAGCGTCGGGCTGTTCGGCTCGAACTGGCCCGTCCGCATCAGTTCGTAGAACTCCAGGGCCGTCTCCTCCACCTGGTCCGGCGTGGACCCGTACTGGGCGTCCTGGGCCGCGATGACGCGGGCCACCCGCCAGAACATGTCCTTGGGACGCTCGATCGGGTTCCCGTCGACGTCCTTCTTCAGGTATCTCTTGGGAAGGACGTTACGCGCGTTCTGGGTGAGCTGCGGCTCCGGGAGGTCCGGGACGGAGATGGCG
>CAZFDK010000009.1:0-10200 GCA_964518305.1 uncultured Gemmatimonadota bacterium
TGGAGTTCAGCGGCGAGGTCGGAAGCTGACCCGACGCTGACGCGACCCGGGCCGGCATTCTGTCCGGGCCGGACGCGCCGAGCGACCCGGCGTCCGGGCATTCCGCCCGGCGCGAAGCGCCCCCGATCGGCTCTCCGAGAGCTGGCGGGGGCGTTCCTGTCTCTCGAGGACGGACGCAGCCATGACCGACACGACATCGAGCGAGAACGCGGCCCGCGAGCCGCTGCTGGAGCGTCTCCGCGCAGACGGCGCCCGGTTGGAGGAGGACGCCGCTACCCCCGTGGCCCGATCCTTCGGAGATCCGGAGGCGGAGTACGACGCCCTGACCGGGGCCGCCGCGGTGGTGGACGACACCAGTCGTGCGCTGATTCGGGTCACCGCGGGGCACAAGGAGGGGCGGGCGCACGAGACCCTCTCCGGCCTTCTCACGAACCACTTCGAGACCGCACCAACGGACACCGCAGTCTACTCCTTCCTCCTCACCGCCAAGGGCGGACCCGTGGCGGAGCTGCGGGCAATTCGACGCGAGACAGAGGACTGGCTCGACCTGCCCGCCCGGTGCGTCGAGGGAACGCTCGCTCACTTCGAGAAGTACCTTCCCCCCCTTTTCGCGGACTACGAGGTGGACAGCTCGCTCGGTCGGCTGGGCCTGGTCGGCCCAAGGGCGGACGAGGTCCTCCGAGCCGTCGCGCCAGAGGTGGAGCCCTCGGAGCTCGAGCCCCTCGAGGGGATCCCCGCAACGCTCGCCGCGACCGAGGTCCTGGTCCTCCGGCGAGACACCGTCGACGACCCCGGCGTCGACCTGTACGTCCCCCTGGACCGGGCCCCCGAGATCTGGGAGCGGCTGGCGGACGCCGCACGGGACGCGGACGGAGCTCCCGCCGGCCGCGCGGCCCGGGAGATCCGTCGGGTGGAGCTCGGGATTCCCGTGTACGGCAGGGAGATCGACGAGGGGACGCTGCCGCAGGAGACGGGACAGACCGACCGAGCGGTCAGTTTCGAGGCGGGCTGCTACACCGGCCAGGAGGTGGTCGTGCGCATCGAGCATCGGGGCCAGGTGAACCGGCACCTCCGGGGCCTGACGTTCGGGGGGGACAGGGAGGAGCTCCCGGAGGCCGGGGCGGGCCTCTACGACGGCGAGCGGGAGCGGGGGACCGTGACCACCGCGGTACGCTCCCCGCGGCTCGGCCCCATCGCTCTGGGCTACGTCCGGCACGAGGTGGAGCCCGGCGGCCGCCTCTCCCTCGAGCCGGGGGGGGACCCCGCCTGCCGCGTCCGCGAGCTCCCCCTCGTGAGCTGACCCGCCGATATTCCCTTTGTGAAAAAGTAAATCGCACCGCTCTTCCGGGCCGATCGGCCCTGATCGGGGCGCGGTCGGGTTTGAAGTCCCCGACCGCGCCGGGTACCTTGCCGGCGCCGTGTCTACCCTGACCGCCACGCAGCTTCGCCAGCTGTACCGGTACCTGTACCTGACCCGGGCGCTCGAGGAGCGCTTCGAGAACCTCTTCAAGCAGGGGCAGATCGTCGGTGGCCTGTACCGCAGCCTGGGACAGGAAGCGACGGCCGTGGGCACGGCCTACGCCCTGGACGAGAACGACTGGGTCGCACCCTCGATCCGGGACCTGGGCGCCATCCTGGTTCGCGGCGTCGAGCCCCGTCTCATGCTCCGCCAGTACATGGCCCGGGACAACCCCATGACCGGAGGGCGAGACAACACGACCCACTTCGCGGTGCCGGATCTCGGCATCCTGGGCCCCATCAGTCCGCTGGGCACCCAGATCTCGGTGCTCAACGGCGTCGCGCTGACCTTCCGTATGCGCAGCGAGGACCGGGTGTGCCTCGCCTACCAGGGAGACGGGGCCAGCCGCACCGGCGCCCATCACGAGGGGATGAACTTCGCCGCCGTCCAGGACCTGCCCATGGTGGCCGTGCTCGAGCACAACCGCTGGGCTTTCTCCACGCCCAGCGACGAGGAGTCGGCCGTGGACGACTGGACCGACCTGGCGGCGGCCTACGACGTCCCGGTGCAGGAGGTCGACGGCAACGACGTGCTCGAGGTCTACGACGCCACCCGCCGGGCCGTCGGACGGGCCCGGGACGGGGACGGGATGCAGCTCGTCGTCTCGGAGACCTATCGCATGCTCGGCCACGCCCAGCACGACGACCAGGGATACGTCGCCCCGGAGGAGCTGGAGGCGTGGCGGGAGCGGGATCCCCTCCATCGCTACGAGGTGTACCTGGAGGAGTCCGGTGTGGCCGGGGAGGATCGCCGGGCGGAGATCCGGCGGGACGTGGACGCGGAGCTGGACGAGGCCGTACAGGAGGCCCTGAACACGCCGCGGCCGGACCCGAGCGACGCCGGCTCCCGGGTGTGGGCGGACGAGCACGGCCCGCAGGTTCCCTGGACGCGCCGTGCGCCGGTGGGCTACGAGGACGCCCCGGGCGACGTCCCGCCGGTGGACCACGAGCCGGGAGGAGAGGAGACATGAGCGACGAGGGCGGGACCGTGAGCGCCGGGCCCGAGGAGGGTGAGCAGGTGACCTACCTGGAGGCCATCCGGCAGGCGCTCTGGGAGGAGATGAAGACCGACGACCGGGTCTTCATCCTGGGGGAGGACGTCGGCAACTACGGCGGCGCGTTCAAGATCACCGAGGGCTTCCTGGAGGAGTTCGGCGAAGACCGGGTCATCGACACCCCCATCAGCGAGTCCGCCATCGTCGGGGCCGCCATCGGCGCCGCCCAGATGGGTTTCCGGCCGGTGGCGGAGATGCAGTTCATCGACTTCATCGCCCCGGCTTTCGACATGCTCGTCAACTTCGCCGCCAAGGTGCGCTACCGGACGGGGGAGGGGGCCGGGCTCGTGGTCCGCGGACCCTGCGGCGCCGGAGCGCGCTCCGGGCCCTTCCACTCCCAGAACGTCGAGTCGTACTTCGCCAACGTGGCGGGCCTCAAGATGGTGGCACCGGCCACGGTTCGGGACGCCGGGGGGCTCTTGCGCGCGGCGATCCGGGATCCCGACCCGGTGCTCTACTTCGAGCACAAGCATCTCTACCGCCGGATCAAAGCGGAGCTCCCGGCGGGAGAGGAGCTGGAGATACCGCTGGGCGAGGCACGGACCCACCGGGAGGGACGCGACCTGACGGTGATCACCTACGGGTCCATGGTCCACAAGGCCGCCGAGGCGGCCGACCGGCTTGAGGAGGAGGACGGCTGCGAGCTGGAGGTCCTCGACCTCCGCACCCTCCGCCCGCTGGACACCGCCGCCATGGTGGAGAGCGTGAAGCGCACGAACCGTGCCCTGGTGGCCCACGAGGCACCCGGGTTCGGCGGATTCGCCGGAGAGATCACCGCACAGCTCAACGAGGACGCGTTCGAGTGGCTGGACGCCCCGGTGCGGCGAGTGACGGCCATCGACACGCCGGTGCCCTACTCTCCTCCGCTCGAGGACTATCACCTGCCCCAGGTCGAGGACCTGGCGACCGCGGCCCGATGGTTGCTGTCCTACTGACCCGGCGGCAGGAAATCACGCCGGCTCCGCGGCCTCCCGGGTAGGTCCGCCCGGCGCGGAGAGGAGCGGGGCCGCGACGCGGTCCCCGACATCCCGCTCGGGCCCGAAGGCTCAGGAACATCCAAGGAAGACCACCATGTCCAAAGTCGACGTCATCATGCCCCAGATGGGCGAGTCGATCGCCGAGGGGACTCTCACAAAGTGGCTCAAGCAGCCGGGCGACGAGGTAGAGCGCGACGAGGACCTCTTCGAGATCTCCACGGACAAGGTCGACGCCGACATCCCCGCCCCGGAATCCGGGGTCCTGGACGAGATCCTGGTCGAGGAGGGGGAGACCGTGGAGGTGGACACGGTGGTCGCTCGCCTCGAGACCGAGGCCGCAGCCGCCGAGGCCGAGGCCGAGGAGCCGGAGCCGTCCGCCGGGGAAGAGGCCGCGGAAGAGCCGGCTGCCGCCGCCGAGGAGGAGGCTTCGGCTGAAGAGGAGGAGGCCCCCGAAGAGGCCGCGGCCCGCGAGGAGGAGCCCGAGGTGCTCTCCCGCGAAGAGCGGCTCCAGACGCGGTCCACCCCGCTGGTGCGGAAGATCGCCGCCGAGCATGACGTGGACATCGCCGAGGTCGAGGGCTCCGGCATCGCGGGCCGCGTGACCCGCGATGACATCATGTCCTACATCGAGGAGCGGGAAGAGATGCCGGCCCGGGAGGCCGCCGAGGAGGCCCCGGCCCGGGAGCCCGCCGCCGAGCCCGTGGAGCCCGTGGAGCCCGGCGAAATGCGGGTCCCGATCCACGGCGCCACCCTCGACATCGACATCCCCGACGTGCCGATCCGGGAGGGGGACGAGGTCGAGGAGATGAGCCGCGGCCGGATCCGCACCATGGAGCACATGCTCATGTCGAAGCGGGTCTCGGCCCACGTCACCACGGTGACGGAGATCGACTTCGAGCGGGTGGTCCGAATCCGGGAGAAGCTGAAGCCCGAGTTCGCGGAGCGCGGCGTCAAACTCACCTACGGCCCCTTCATCATGAAAGCCGTGGTGGAGGCCCTGAAGGAGTATCCGCGGCTCAACGCCTCCGTCGACGGTACCCGGATCGTGAAGCACCGGGACATCAACCTGGGCATCGCCGTGGCCATCAACGAAGGGCAGGACCTGGTCGTCCCCGTCCTCAAGAACGCCGACCGTTTCAGCCTGATGGGCCTGGCCCAGGAGGCCAACGAGCTGGCCGAGAAGGCGCGGAACCGGGACCTGGACTTTGACGACATCCAGGGCGGCACCTTCACGATCACGAACGTCGGTGTCTTCGGAAATCTCTTCGGGACGCCGATCATCAACCAGCCGCAGGTGGCGATCCTCGGCACCGGGGTGATCGAGAAGCGGCCCATCGTGACCCAGGACGACATGGGCAACGACACGGTCTCGATCCGGCACATGTCCTACTTCGGCATGAGCTACGACCACCGGATCGTGGACGGCGCCCTGGCCGCCTTCTTCCTGAACAAAATCACCGACGTCATCGAGAACTTCCCGGAAGACGCGATTTGACAGACTCGTGAGCGCCGAAGCCGACCACCCCGTCCTGGCCCTGAAGGAGTGGGCAGTCACCTGCGACGCTCTGGCGCGGGGAGAGCAGATTCTCCTGCTCCGGGCCGACCACCTGGAGACCGGCGGAACGGGACCGGCCTCCCTGCCGCGGGAAGCCTTCTGGCTCTATCCCACCCTGGAGGGGCAGTCCGCCTCCCGGGTGGCCGACCCCTACCGCGACCGCATGCGGGCCCTGAACGACCTGGACCGGGACGACGGCCAGCTCCGGCTGCAGTACGCCGTCACCGCCGAGTACGTGGAGCGCATCGCCGACCGGGAACGGCTCATGGCCATGGACGGCCACCACACCCTAAATCGCTCCGCCGTGGAGGACCTGCTGGGCGCCGGCGCCCCCGGGGGGCTCCTGTTCATGGTGCTCCGAACCTACCGCCGGCCGGCCGCCGTGGTGGTTGAGGAGACCGCGGAGATTCGGGACGCCGATGGGTGGGTCGAACTGCGCGGCGAACCGGAGGCCGCCATCGACCGGAGACGGGCGGAAGAGGAGATGTCGGCGGTGCTTTCCGACGGGCGCTTCCTGGAGCGGAAGGCCGAGCTCCTCCAGCTGTCGGGTTCGATGCAGGCCCGGTGACGGCGTTCGTGCGCCGGCCGGCCGCCAGCGGGCCACTCCAGGTTCGACTTCAGGCCCGGGTGCAGGTCTACAGGTAGCTCTCCAGGTTCTCGACCCGGACGCCGGCGACCCGCCGCAGCCCGGAACCGTCGGTCAGGAACAGATCCGCCCCTTCGGTGACCGCCGTGGCGATCTGGATCGACGGCGCGGCCCCGGTGCCCAGCCGGGCGCGGACTCGCGCCGCCTGACCCGCCAGTGCCGGGGTGAGCGGAACCACCTCCAGCCCGCGGAGCCCGTCCAGGAGCTTCTCGGCCTCCCGAGCCGCCTCCGACTCGCCCCGGCGGTAGGGTTCGGTCAGGAGCTGATAGAGGCTCACTGAGGACGTCTGGGCGTCGGCGGCCCCCTCCCGTACGGAGGCGAAGACCAGTCGAGTCAGCTCCACCTCGGGCTCGCGTCCGAGCAGGTGGTATCCGATCACCCGCGCGTCCAGGTGCACGCGGCCCGCATCCTCGACCCGGGCCCTGAACTCGACGCTCCGACTCATCCTCCGATCTCCCGCCAGGGCGCCTCCACGCCGACGCCGGCGTAGAGCCCCTCCAGCTCTGCCCCAACATCCCGGGGCTCCCGCTCCATCTCGATGACCCCGTCGTCCCGAACGCGGACCAGCAACCGCTCGCCGGAGCGCAGGTCCAGCGCCTCGCGGGCCTCCTTGGGCACCACGATCTGGTTCTTGCTGCTCATCTTGACCGACACGGTCATCGGCGGCTCCCCTTTGCGGATACGCTTGGTGGACACGGCGCCGGGACCCCGGCCCGGCCCACGATACGCTTTACGAGAACACCTTACAAGCGGCCGGCCCGCGCCCCCACGTGGATTCCGTTCGCCTCCTCACAGGATGGAGGCCAGCGAGCCGCCCCGGGCCGCCAGGGCGGCGAGGCGGGCGGCGAAGAGGAGGAGACCCGGAAGCATCAGCTGAAGCCATAGGGAAAGCCATCGAGGACGCGCCCCGCTTTTCCCCGTTCCGGGGCACAGGGCGAGCCGGCATGCGGCCAGCGTGGAGACGGCTGTGGAAAACCGCCGCGGCCTCCATGGTCCCGCCCCGAAGCCACCGCCCCCGGGATGTGGAAAACGGCGCCTTCGGGAAGGCGCTACTCGGGGACACTGTGGAAGTCTGTGGAGAACTCCGGCGCCCGAACCGAACGCTGCTTTACTCTTCTGCTTTCGAATTGACGCCGTTCGATTCGTCGGTCGTCGCGCCGGGGGTCGCCCCGGCCCCATCGCCGCCCGAGCCGGCGCTCTCGCGCATCGCCTCTGCCGGACCATCGCCCCCGTCCCCGGACATGTCCAGCTCGCCGTCGATGCGTCCGCCCTCCTCGAGCCGGACACTGGGGCTGTGGATGTCGCCCTCCACCAGACACCCCTCCTTCAGCTCCACCCGACTCTCGGCGTGGACCCTGCCACTGATGTGACCCGCGATGACGGCGTCCTGGGTGTACACACCCCCTTCGACCTCGCCCTCCTCCCCGACCACCACCGACTTTCCGGCCCTGATGGTACCCTGCACCCTGCCGTCCACCCGGAGGGACCCCTCGCAACGACAGTCGCCCTCCACCTCCATCCCGGCACCGACCACGGACACGACGTCCTTGCCTCCGTCGGAGCTGCTGTCGTTCCCGGCGCGATCCTGGTCGTCACCGAACATGGTGAGCCTCCTTGCCTGCGTTGCGCGGAAGACGGCCGGTCCGCAGCGGATCCGCCCGTGCCGCTCCGGAGCCGTCAGTTGATACCCGGGGTCCCGCCTCCGAGCGAAGGAACTGCAGTGGATCGATCCGCCTCCCACCCCTCCGGACCTCCAGGTGCAGATGCGGAGCGGTGGAGCGACCCGAGTTACCGGAGAGCGCGATCACCTGGCCCCTGTCGACGGTGTCGCCCGCCTCGACGAAGAGGTGCGAGGCGTGTCCGTACAGCGACCGGGTTCCATCCTCGTGCAGGAGCCGCAGGAAGTGACCGTACACGGAGTCGCGACCCGTCTCCCGGACCGTCCCGGGGGCGACAGCCCGGACGTAGGAGCCGGTGGGGACTGCCACGTCGAGGCCCGGGTGGCCTGAGGCCGTCCCGCCGGAGCGAAAGCGCCGCGTGACGAATCCCGGTCGCGCGAGCGGCCATCCCCGTGGCAGCCCTCCGCTTCCGGCGGCAACCGTCGGCGGAACGTCGCCCCCGGAGGCCGAGGGCGGAAGCTCGGGACCAGCACTCTCCCCTGCATCGGCCCCGAGCATGTTCCTCATCCGGCGGTAGGCCCGTTCCAGGCTGTCCAGTCGGGAGGCCAGCGCGGTCACGTGCTCCTGACGGGAACGCAACTCCTGGACTCGAGCCTGAAGCTCCCGCATCTGCCGTGACTCTGCTCGCTGCTCGAGCAGCATTCCCACTCCGCCGCCGGCGCCAGCCACCAGGAGGAGCACCGCGGCTGCCACGGCCCCGGCGACCCGCGGATCGAACCGGAACGAGCGAGAGTCCCTGCCCCCGCTGCGGTGCAGCCAGACGGTCCAGCTCGAACTCTCGCCGTCGCCTTCCACGGGACGCCCCGTCCTCAGTCCTGGGGAGAGTCCCCGGGAGGCGAGTCGAAGAGGTCCTCGGCCTCGTCTCCGCCCATCAGTGCCACGAGGCGCTCGAAGTCGGCGCTGTCGTGAAAGGGAATCCGGAACACGCCGGAGTCGGAGCCGTTCAGGTCCACGGAGACCTCGGTGCCGAGCGCCCGGCCGAGGACACGCTCGGTGCGCCGAACGACGGCGTTCGACCGGCGCGTCTCCACATCCTCCTTGCTCTCCTCCGACTCCTCGTCCTCCCCGGTCTCAGCCGTCTCCGCGGTGGCCTCGCGTATCTGGCGGACGCGGCTCTCGGTCGTACGCACGGTCAGCTCCCGCCCCACCACTTCCCGAGCCAGCTCGACCTGCCGCTCCTCCTCGTCCAGACCCAGGATGGCACGGGCGTGGCCCTCGGTGATCGCCCCGTCCTCCAGGAGACCCCGCACCCCGTCCGGGAGGCGGAGGAGACGTATGGTGTTGGCCACCGTCGTGCGGTCCCGGCCCACCCGCTCCGCCACCTCTGCCTGAGTGAGGTCGAAGTCCTCCATCAGCTGGTGATACCCCCGCGCCTCCTCCACCGGCGAGAGGTTCTCCCGCTGGAGGTTCTCGACCAGGGCCAGGACCAGCATCTGGCGGTCGGTGAGCTCCCGGACCACCGCCGGCGCGCTCTCGCGCCCCAGCTCCTCGAGCGCCCGGTACCGCCGCTCCCCGGCCACGATCTCCCATTCATTCCCTCCGGCCGGGCGGACCACGAGGGGCTGGAGCAGGCCGTTCTCCCGGATCGACTCCACGAGACGCTCCAGATCCTCTTCCGCGAAGTCGGTGCGGGGCTGGTACGGGTTGGGGCGAATCCGCGCCACCGGAAGCTCCCGTACCGGGCCCTCCGGATCGACGTCCTCGTCCACGTACTCGCCCAGGAGCGCACCCAGGCCCTTTCCGAGGCGCTGCTCGCTTCTAGCCAACCTTCTCCTTCGCCTCCTGCGTCGTCGCGTTCTTCTCCCGCGCCTCGTCGCCGCGGATGATCTCCCGCGCCAGGGCCAGGTAGCCGCGGGCCCCGGTCGAAACCACGTCGTACTGCACGATCGGCTTGCCGTGGCTGGGCGCCTCGGCCAGCCGGATGTTCCGGGGGATGATCGTCTCGAAGACCTTGGACCCGAAGTACTCCCGGGCCTCGTCCGCCACCTGCTCCGACAGGTTCACGCGGGAGTCGTACATGGTGAGCAGGACGCCCTCGATGCCGAGTTCGGGATTGATGTTGCGCTGTACCAGTCGAATGGTGTTGAGGAGCTGGCTGAGTCCCTGGAGCGCGTAGAACTCGCACTGAATCGGGATCAGCACCGTGTCGGCGGCGGCCAGCGTATTAAGAGTGAGCAGCCCCAGCGAGGGCGGCGCGTCGACCAGAACGTAGTCGTAGCGGTCCCGCACCGGCTCCAGCGCCCGCCGCAGCACCTTCTCACGGGAGGGACGGTCCACCAGCTCTACCTCCGCTCCCACCAGGTCCCGGCTGGCGGGCACCACGTCGAGATGGGGGAAGTGGACCTCGCGCTGGATCGCCTCCTCCATGGGGCGTCCGTTCACCAGACAGTCGTAGACCGAGAGGTCGTCCTCCCCCTTCCGCACGCCGAGCCCGCTGGTGGCGTTCCCCTGTGGATCGCAGTCGATGACAAGGGTCTCCTTCTCCGCGACCGCGAACGAGGCCCCCAGGTTGATGGCCGTGGTGGTCTTCCCGACGCCGCCCTTCTGGTTGGCGATCGATATTGCTCGCGACATCCGGTAACTGGTTGGGGTACAGAGCCTTAACGACCTGTTCACTGCCGCCGGAGACCGGGTTGCACCGGCCACCGTGTCGAATATAGGGCGGGGTACCCGGGCGGCCAACCGGTGCGCCCGCCGGCCCCCTGTCCGCCCATGGCGGCAGTCGCGCGCTCCGCCGCGGAGGCACCGGGTGTGCTCAGGCACCCGTCCG
>CAZFDK010000009.1:10300-87655 GCA_964518305.1 uncultured Gemmatimonadota bacterium
GGCACCCGTCCGCTCCGGGTCTCCGGACGGAGCCCCCCGAAGCTCCTCCTCTCGGCCCCGACTCGCGTCCCGCCTCCGCGGAGACGCCCGCTGTCAGGCGGGGGAGCGTTCGGGCGCGCCGTGTTTCACGTGAAACATCACCGCGGGAAACATCACCGCCGGCCCTTCTCCACCTCCACCATGAGACTCTGCAGGTCTGCCGGCGAGACTCCGGGAATCCGCCCGGCCTGGCCCAGAGTCTCCGGCTGGACGCGGGCCAGCTTCTCCCGGGACTCCGTCGACAGGCTTTGCATCTCCCCGTAATCGGCGTCCGGCGGGAGCTGCATCTCTTCCCGCTCCTTCAGCTTGCGCGCCCGTTCCCGTTCCTTCTCGATGTAGCCGGAGTACTTGATCTCCATCTCCACCACGGTGAGAGCCTCCTCGCTCACCGGCGGGCTGTGCAGCTCCCCGTCCCGTGCAGCGATGTCGGAGAGGCTGACCTGGGGGCGTGCGGCCAGCTCCTCAAGCGGCCGCTTCTGGTCCACCGTCGAGGTGCCCGCCTCCTCCAGGTACCCGTTGACGCTCTCCGGCTCGGGACTGTAGTCCTCTGCCCACGATCGGACCCGCTCCACGTCCTCCAGGTGCTCCTCCAGGGCCCGTCGCTCGTGCTCGGTGAGCAGGCCGAGCTCCGCGGCCCGGGTGCCCAGCCGCTGCAGGCAGTTGTCCTGTCGGAGAAGCAGGCGGAACTCCGCACGGGAGGTGAAGAGGCGGTACGGCTCGTCGACTCCCTTCGTCACCAGATCGTCCACCAGCACGCCGATGTAGGCCTCGTCGCGGCCCGGGACCCAGGGCTCCCGCCCCGCCGCGTCCAGGGCTGCGTTTATTCCGGCCACGATCCCCTGGGCCGCCGCCTCCTCGTAACCGGTGGTGCCGTTGATCTGCCCGGCGAAGTACATCCCGGTGAGCGGCTCCAGGCGCAGGGTCCGATCCAGCTGCTCCGGCGGGAAGTAGTCGTACTCGATGGCGTAGCCGGGCTGCGTCATCCGGACCTCCTCCAGCCCCGGGACCCGGCGCAGCAACTCGCGCTGCACGTCCGGGGGCAGGGAGGTGGACAGTCCATTCACATACAGCTCTCGCGTCTCCAGCCCCTCCGGCTCCAGAAAGACGCGGTGGCGTCCAGTGTCCGGGAACTTCACCACCTTATCCTCGATGGACGGACAATACCGGGGCCCCTTCGAGCCGATGGCCCCGCCGTACATGGCCGAGCGCTCGAGGTTCTGCTCCACCACGGCCTGTGCCTCCGGCCCGGCCCACGTGATCCAGCACCGCCGGCTACCGGGGCCCTCGCGCTCCTCCCAGTGCGAGAAGCGGCCCTCGTGGTCGCCCTCCTGCCGCTCCACCGGGCCGCGATCCACGGTGCGCCCGTCCACACGCGGCGGCGTCCCGGTCTTGAAGCGCCTCACCTCCAGGTCCAGGTCCAGCAGCTGCTCGGCCAGCTCCAGGGACGGGGCTTCGCCGGCCCGGCCACCGGAGATGGAGCGGTCGGTCCCCATCTTGATTGCCCCCCGGAGAAACGTGCCCGTGGCGAGGACGACGTTGCGGCCCCGAAATCGGCTCTCGTCGCTGCACTCCACGCCCCGGACCCTCCCCCCGTCGAGGATCAGCGAGCTCACCATGCCCTGGTACATGGCCAGACCCCGGCGCTCTTCCAGCAGCGAGCGGACGGCCCTGGGGTAGAGGCCGCGGTCGCACTGCGCCCGCGGCGCCCACACCGCCGGCCCCTTCGAGCGGTTCAGCATCCGGAAATGGAGGCAGGTCCGGTCGGCGGCTCGTCCCATGAGTCCACCCAGCGCGTCCACCTCCCGGGCCACAGTGCCCTTGGCCACGCCGCCCACCGCCGGGTTGCAGGACATCTGTCCGACCCGGGACAGGTAGCCAGTTACCAGGAGCGTGTCTGCGCCGAGCCGGGCCGCGGCGTTCGCCGCCTCACAGCCCGCGTGGCCGCCGCCGACAACGATCACGTCGAACTGGTCCTCCCCGTCAAGAGATGTCATCGCTCCCCCGTCGTCGCCGGATGTTTCACGTGAAACATCTGCAGCCGACTCGCATCGAGCGGGTCCGTCGAGACCGAACAGACCCCGAACATTGCGGGTTGCCGCTCGGCACGTCGCTTGCTCCGTTCATCGCCCGGACGTGGGGCCAGGCGCGCCGCCGGAACCGCGCTGCCGATCCCCAGCTCGACGCCCCGTCGGCGCGGGTGGCGACAGCTCTTCCGCCCCGCGCCGTCCCCTTCGATCCTGCACTCGGAGAGTATCCTAACCCGGCAGGGATGGCTGCACGAAACAGCGACCGGATCCAGAAGGGCTACCTGATCGCCGGCCGCGTCCAGGGCGTGGGCTTCCGGCACTGGACCACCCGCAACGCGCGGAAGATCGGGCTCCGTGGCACGGTGCGGAACCGGGCCGACGGACGGGTCGAGCTGCACGTGGTCGGCCCGCGGGAGGACGTCGAAACCCTGGAGGCTCGGCTGGACGAGGGGCCGCGAGCCGCCCGAGTCCGGGACGTCCAGTCCATCGAGAGTGACCGCGATCTGCCCGACGACTTCCGGGTCGTCCGATAGCTCGACGGAGGCACTCTTCCCCCGGCCCGGGGTAGGCAAGGGACCGCAATTTCACCAACACGGAGGACTTTCCGGCGATGATTGAGCTTCCTGATGTCGAACGGATGATCGACAACTTCGTCGGCTACGCCACGGGGAAGACCATCTCCGAGGTGCTGGTCGACGACGAGGAAGCCGTGGACGTGGACGAAGACCTGGCCGCCGAGAACATCGAGGGCCACGCCATCGAGGACGTCCAGCGGCACGGGAAGTATATCGTCGTCGAGTTTCGCTCCGAATGGTCGCTGGTCTTCCACATGGGCGAGGACGGCTACATCGAGCTCGAGTCCCAGACCGTCCCGCCGCTGGAGGACACCAAGATCCGCCTGCAATTCGCAGCCGGGCGCGAGCTCCGCTTCTCCTCGCCCGAGAAGCAGGGCGAGGTCCACCTGGTGGAGGGAGAGGACTTCACCGGGCTGGAGACCCTCGAGGACCTTGGAATCGACCCACTGAGCGAGGACCTGACGCCGGAGAGCTTCGCCGAGCTGGCCGCGGAGCATCCGCGGAGCACCCTGAAGGGCCTGCTTCTGAACCAGAGCATCATCGCTGGCATCGGCAACGAGTACGCCGACGAGATCTGCTTCCAGGCGGGCTACCGTCCGGACCAGAAGATCGGCGAGATGTCGGAGCGGCAGCTGAAGCGAGTCCAGAAGTACCTGACCCGCGTCCTTCGCCGCGCAACGCTCCACTGGGAGGCGGCCCACGCCGACCCCGGCTGGCTCATCAATCACCGCGAGGAGGGCGGCCGTTGCCCCCGGTGCGACGGCCCGGTGGAGGGAACTACCCTGGTGGGGAAGAAGACCTACTTCTGCCCGCGCTGCCAGCGCGCGGTCTGAGCCGGGCTGGCGCCCGGGGCGCGCGCTGTCCGTTCGGCCGTCCTACTTCCCGATGCAGAAGCTGGAGAAGACCTCTCCGAGGATCTCCTCCGTGTCCACGACGCCGAGCAGCTCCTCCAGGTGCCGGCCGGCTTCCTGGACGTGGGTCACGGCCACCTCCGGCGGCAGTCCGTCCCGCCGCGCCTCACGGAAACGGATCACCTCCTCCCGGGCCGCCTCCAGCGCCCGGGCCTGCCGCCGCCGGGTGACCAGCGGCGTCTCGCCGCGGACGCGGACGCCGCCGTAGACCCGTCCCGTGAGCCGCTCCCGCAGCTCCGGAAGGCCGGCTCCCGTGAGGGCGGAGACGCGGGTCCAGTCCAGTGTCTGCTCCAGTGTCTGCGACGACGCCCCCGCTTCCCGGCCGCTCCCCGCCAGATCCCCCTTCGTCTTCACCGGCACGAGGCTTCCGTCTTCGGCCCGCTCCCGCAGGAATTCGCGCTCCCCCGGCCCCAGCTCCCGACCGGCCTCGGCGCAGAACAGCACCAGGTCGGCCCGCTTCAGGTAGCCCCGGGCCACCTCGATGCCCACCCCCTCGATCCGATCAGCGTCCTCCCGCAGCCCGGCCGTGTCCGCCAGCCGGAAGGGGTAGCCGGAGAGGGAGACCACAGCCTCGATCGCGTCCCGGGTGGTGCCGGGCTCCTCCGTGACGATGGCTCGCTCATCACCCAGCAACGCGTTGAACAGACTGGACTTGCCAACGTTGGGACGTCCGGCGACCACGGTGAGCGCCCCCTGCCGGAGCATCTCGCCCTCCGGGGCGTGATCCAGCAGGACCCCGAGATCCTCCTCCAGGGCCGCTGCGGCCTCCTCCACCTCGGCTTGCTCCACCGGGCCGTCGTCCTCCCCCGGGAAGTCGATGTCGTAGCTCACGAGCGCCCGCAGCCGGACCAGGCGCTCCCGGAGCTCCTCCACCCGGCCGGAGAGCCGCCCGCCCAGCTGCTCCACGGCGGCACGGTGGCCGGCCTCGGAGCTGGCGTCGATCAGGTCCTCGGTGGCCTCCACCTGGAGGAGGTCCATCCGGTCGTTCAGGAAGGCGCGGCGGGTGAACTCGCCCGGCTCGGCCTGGCGGGCACCGGCCTGCAGGACGGCGTCCTGGACCAGCTGGGGGGCCAGGGCGCCGCCGTGGCAGGAGATCTCGAGCACGTCCTCACCTGTGTACGACTCGGGCCCGGGGAAGAGGGTGGCCACGACCCGGTCCAGCACCTCTCCGTCGCCGGGGGCGGTGAGCTCGCGGACGGAGGCGTGCCGCGGCTCGAGGCCGTCCAACCCCAGCCGGCGGCCGATCTCCCGGGCCTCTCCCCCGCTAACCCGGATCACGGCCAGGCCGGCGCGGCCGGGGGCAGTGGCCACCGCGGCGACCGTGTCGTTCATCCCCCCTGCTGCTTCTTCCGCTTCTTGCGCTCCTTCGACAGGTAGAACTGCTGCGGCAGCGAGGCCAGGTTGCTGGTCGCGTAATACAGGTTCAGCCCCGCCGGGAAGTTGAAGAAGAGGACCGTCATCACCACGGGCATGGCGTAGGTCATGACCTTCATCTGGGTGCTCCGCTCCATGCCCCGCTGCCCGATGTACTGCATGAGGAACATGGACAGCCCCATGACCACGGGAATCACGTAGTAGGGGTCGGCCTGGGAGAGGTCCGACAGCCACCAGAAGGGGACGCCGCGGAACTCGATCGTGTTCTTGAAGACGAAGAACAGGGTGATGAGAATCGGGAACGGCAGGAGCATCGGCAGACACCCGGCGAGCGGGTTGATGTCGTGCTCCTTGTACAGCTTCATCATCTCCTGCTGAAGCTTCTCCGGGTCGTCCTCGTACTTGTCCTGCAGCTTCTTCATCTTCGGCTGCACCTCCATCTGCGCCATCTGGGCGCGCATGGACTTCTGGTACAGCGGGAACAGGACCGCCCGGACCATGATCCCGAACAGGATCAGCACGTAGCCGTAGGCCAGGTTCAGGTTGGAGTGCATCCAGGTGAGGACCTCGGTGATCACCGAGACCAGGGGCCGCATCACCGGCTGGACCCAGCTCCAGCCGTAGGGGTTCACTCCGGTCATCTCCTGCCCCACCCGCGAGAGGCGGTCGAACTCCTGCGGGCCGGCGAAAACGCGGAACTCGAACGTGGTCTGACCGGCGGACACCGGCACCGCGGCCGTGAGCTCGGTGGCGTGCTCGGCCTGGACCCCCCGGGCCAGCAGGCCGCCGAACCCGCTGTCCTCGGGGCCGTCCACCATGCTCACCACGAAGTACTTGTTCTTGACGGCCACCCACCGGAAGGGAGCGTTCTCGGCGGCGGTCGTGGAGCCGGCCTCGATGTCATTCAGGCTCTGGTCGCTGATCCCCTCCGAGCGGCTGTTCACCACGTAGGAGAGGTTGTTGAAATCGTCCTCGGCGTCAGCCTCGTTGGTCCGCAGACCGCGGCCCAGGGAGGTGAGGACGCTCCACCCGCGCTCGGGAAAGTTCCGCAGGTGGCCGTTCACGTGGAACGCGTAGGAGTCCGGCTCGAAGACGTAGTCGACCTCGAAGGTCAGCCGGCTGTCCGGTATCGGATACGTGAACCGCAGGGTGTCCGGACCGGATCCGGAGGCGAGCTTCAGGGTCCGGGCCGAGGGCTCGAAGCTGCGCCCCGTGAGGTCCAGCGTGTCGCCGCCCACGGCCACCCGGAAACCCAGGAGACGGTCGCCCTCGCGGATGAGCTGCACCCGCTCGCCGGCGCTGTCGGCTTCGGCGTAGGAGGCGTACTGCATGAGGCGGGCGCCCACCAGCGTCGCCCCACGCGTACTGAACCGGTACTCGTACAGCGGACTGCTCACGGTGACGGTGTCGCCGGGCGGCGGGCCCTGGGGCTCCGCGGCGAAGGGGGATCGGCCGGCGGCGGCCGTGTCCCCGGTGTCGGCCTGTTGCGTCGCCTGCCGCGCGGTGTCCCGGCCGGTGGGGAACCCCTGGCCCTCCTGGCCCTCCCGAGCGGCGCTCTCCTCGGCGCCCCCGGCTTCGGCCGTTCCGGCCGGCGCGACTCCCGTGTCCGTCTCGCTCACGCGCGCCGTGTCGACCACGGTGTCGGTGCCGGTGCCCGCCTGCCGGGGCGCCTGCTCCGTCGGGAAGAGGAGGTTGGTGACCACGATCACGACGAGCGTGAGCACGACCGCCAGGATCAGTCGCTTCTGCATCTATGCGTCAGGGCTCTGGATTCGGTAGTCAGGAGAAAACATCACGGCTCCGGCGGGGCGAGCTCCCGCACGGCGACCTTCAGCGACCGGCTCGAGCGTCCGGGTCGGTCCCGTTGGAGCCGTCCGTCGGGGAGGGACGGTCTTCGTCCGATTCCGGGACCGGGTCGTAGCCGCGCCCTCCCAGGGGGTGACACCGCAGCACACGCCGTACCGCCAGCCATCCGCCCCTCCAGGATCCGTGACGCTCCACGGCCTCCCGGGCATACTCGGAGCAGGTGGGCACGTACCGGCACGCCGAGGGCCTCAGCGGCGAGATGGCCGCCTGGTAGAAGCGGATGACCGCCAGAACGATTCGTCGGATCAAAGTTCGGGCTGCGCGAGCAGGAGCGGGACGGCCGCGAAGCCGCATACACCGTGAGTGCACTCCAGGGTGCCGATCGGCTACCGGCGGGCGGGGGCTCACAGCTCGTCCAGGGCGCCGAGAACGGCCTCCCGGAGCTCGGCGAAGTCACAGCCGTAGGCCGCCGGCCGGGCCCGAAGCAGCACATCCACTTCGCGCCGCTCCTCCCAGGCGCCGGAGAGCCAATCACGCCGGCCGATCTCGCGCAGCCGGCGCTGGACGCGATTCCGGGCCACCGCCGTATGGCCATACAGCGGGACCACCACGCCGAGCCTCGGTCGGCCAGCAGGGGACGCGGCCGCGAAGACGTCCACGGGCCCCGTCCGCCGGCGCCGCCCCTCCCGGAGGACGCGGCGAATGGCGCGCCCGCTGGTGATCCGCGCCTCTCGCGGATACCGCTCCCCGGCGCCGGATCCGCTCACGGCGAGAGAGGCCAGAGACGTCGGCCGCTCCGCGGGATCCAGCCCCGCACGGACGGGCCCCGGCGGTCCGGGTCCGTCGGCTACCGCCGTCGCTTCTCGTCCCGCCGCTCCTCGCTCACCGACAGCCTGGAACGGCCCTTCCGGCAGCGGGCGATGGTGCAGCGCCCGGCGCGAGTCCTCGTCCGCGCCCTGAACCCGTGGGTCCGGGCACGCTTCTTTCGGCTGCGCCTGGGGGTGGTGTTCTGCGTCATCGTAGGTACCGTCGTTTCGGAATCCCGGGCGGTCGGACGACCGCCCGTCGACCGAATCCGGACGAACGCGCTCCGATCTCGCCGGCCGAGACCGCAGAATACCCCGAACACCCCGATTCGTCAAAGATCCTGAGCCGGATGACCCCCGGGATCCGGGCCGAGGACGGCGACGGGAAATCTCGTTGACAGCCCCCCGGCGCCCGATCTAGTATGCACGGCCCTTCCGGCATCCGCCGAATTGCCCGAGACCGACCCATGTGACCCCGAACCCGGCTGGGGATGGAACTGACCGCCGACGAGCTCTGGTCGCGCATCAGCGACGCAGCACGGGACGTGCTCCCGGAGCAGACCTTCCGCACCTGGCTCTCCTCCGCCGAGGCCGTCACGCTCTCCGATGACGGGACCCTCGTCGTCGGTGCTCCCACCAAGTTCGCCGTCGAGTGGATCGAGGATAAGTACGGTTCCCTGCTCGCCGAGCTGGCGGAGAAGGAAGCCGGACGCGCCGTCAGCCTGAGCTTCGAGCACAGGGGCGACGGCGACGCCATCGAGTTTCCGGAGATCGGCGGCGAGGACGACGGCGGGAGCCCCGCCCGGGCCAAAGAGACGCCGGAGACCCCTTCCGAGGAAACGGACGCCGGCGAGGTCGGCCTGAACGAGCGATACACCTTCGACCGGTTCGTCATCGGCTCCAACAACCAGCTCGCGGCGGCCGCCTGCCAGCGGGTGGCCGACGCCCCGGCACAGGCTTACAACCCGCTCTTCATCTACGGGGACACGGGACTCGGCAAGACTCACCTGATGCACGCCATCGGACACGCGATCCTGGAGCGGGAGCCGGACCGGCGGGTGGCCTACATCCCGTCGGAGAGGTTCACGAACGAGATGATCGCCGCCATCCAGAGCGGCCGAACGGCGCAGTTCCGGCAACGATACCGGCAGATCGACGTGCTCCTGGTGGACGACGTCCACTTCCTTGGCAACAAGGAGGGCACCCAGGAGGAGTTCTTCCACACCTTCAACTCGCTCTACGACGCCCACAAGCAGATCGTCATCACCAGCGAACGGGCGCCGCAGGAGATCCCCGGCCTCCAGGAGCGCCTGGTCTCGCGCTTCGAGCGGGGGCTGGTCACCGACATCAAGCCGCCGGACTTCGAGACCCGGGTGGCGATCCTCCAGAAGAAGGCCGTGGAGGACAATCTCACGATCGACGACTCGGTGATCACCTACATCGCCCGGAACCGGAAGACCTCAGTGCGACAGCTCGAAGGCGCCCTGATCAAGCTCCTGGCCTACAGTTCGCTCACCAGGCGGGAGATCAACCTGGAGCTGGCGCGGGAGGCCCTCGGACAGGACGAGGAGGAGGAGGCGGAGGAGACGCTGCCCTCGGCCGAGGAGATCAGGGAGCGGACGGCCGAGCGCTGGGACGTCTCGGTGGAGGGGCTGACCTCGAAGCGGCGGACCCGAAACCTGACGGTCCCCCGGCAGGTAGCCATGTACCTGATCAAGAACCTCCTGGATCTTCCGTATACGAAGATCGGCGAACTCTTCGGCGATCGCGACCATTCCACCGTCATCCACTCGGTGAACAAGGTGGAGGCCGACATGGCCAGCGACGCCGAGTTCCGGAACCGGGTCCGGAGCCTCCAGGAGGAGCTTTCCGGATGACGGGGAAAGCCGTGTTGAGAGCATGTTGAAGAAGGACCCGGATTGAGCCACGGGTCCCGGCGTCGTGGATCGGTGTGGAGGGCGAGGAAGCTTTCCCCATCGTATTCACACGAGACAGAACGCTCAGGACCCACTGGCGGAGGGGCTGACCGGAGGGTAAGCGTCCGTTTTTCCACATCTCAACCCTCCCTACTGTTACGACTTGAGTTATACAATTACGAAGAGTTCTAACTGAACCATCGGGAAAACCCGATTCGGTCCACCAGAAGAGGAACGGGATGAAACTCTCAATCACGCGCGACAACCTGCAGCAGGGACTCGGGGCCGTCACCGGAACGATCCCCAGCAAGACGACCCTGCCGGTCCTCTCGAACATCCTCCTCCGGGCCGGGGACGATCAGCTGGAGCTGAGCGGGACGGACCTGGACATCTCGGCCTCGGTCAGCGTCCCTGCCGACGTGGAGACGGAAGGGGCCGTCACGGCGCCGGCGCGGAAGCTTGACGACATCGCCCGGGAGCTGGCCGAGGCGCCGGTCCATCTCTCGGCCGACGGCGAGAAGATCGAGCTGGAGTGCGGGAAGAGCCACTTCAAGCTCTTCGGGCTACCGGAGGACGAGTTCCCTGCCTTCCCGGAGGTCGACTTCGATGAGAGCTGGCACATGGAGGCCGGCCGCCTGCACGAGCTCATCGAGCGCACCTCCTTTGCCGTCTCCACCGAGGAGAGCCGCCCCATCCTGAACGGCGTGCTGTGGCAGCTCCGCTCCGATCACACCTCGATGGTGGCCACCAACGGCCATCGCCTGGCGATGATGACGGCGGACCTCGAGGACGTGACCGCCCCGGAGGCCGATCTGATCGTACCGCCGAAGGCGCTGGACCAGGTGGAGAATCTCTTCGACGACGACGAGGAGATCGAGGTCGCCCGCTCGGAGAACCACCTCGGGTTCCGCTCCGACCAGCGTGTCGTGTTCACCCGCCTGATCGAGGGACCGTATCCCAACTACAACCAGGTCATCCCCGACGACAACGACATGATCGCGACGGCGAACCGGGACGCCCTGGAGCAGGCGATTCGCCGGATGGCCGTGGTGGCCAGCGACCAGACGCACCGGGTGCGGATGGAGTTCCGCTCCGACGTGGTCCACTTCCGTGTCCAGACGCCGGATCTGGGAGAGGGGGAGGACGAGCTCGCCGTGGACTACGACGGCGAGGACCTGGAGATCGGCTTCAACGCCAACTACCTGCTGGAGATCCTCCGCAACATGCCGGACGAAGACGTGAAGATGAGCTTCAAGGCTCCGGAGCGGGCGGCCACCTTCGAGCCCGCCAGCGGCGATCAGGACTATCTGTGCCTGGTCATGCCGCTCAGGCTCCTGGACTGAATTCGGTTCGGCAGGAGCGGCGCGGGGCGACGCTTCACTCGCCCCGGTACTCGGACCACAGGTCGCGGTCCTCGCGGACGCGGACCTTCACCAGCTCACAGCCGTCCGGGAGATTCGGGCGGATACGATTCCAGACCACCCTCGCCAGGGCCTCGGTGGTGGGGAGACCGCCCTCCTCGAACTCCGGCAGGTCGTTCAGGAAGGCGTGATCCATGGGTTCCCGCACCCGATCCTCCAGGAGCCGGTCCAGGCCGGCCAGATCCACGACCATGCCGGTCTCCTCGTCGATCCGCCCGGCCACGGTCACCTCGCACCGCCACTGGTGGCCGTGGGGCGTGGCGGACGTCCCGAAGCGTCGCCGGCTCGCTTCTTCGCTCTGGCCGGGGAGCAGGTAGCGATGCCCGGCGGGAAACTCGACGGCTCGGGTCAGGCGGGCTCGCGACACGGGCGGCTCCTTCCGACCGATTCGAACTCAGATTGACATCAGACTCCTGATGCCATGGCCAAGATAGAGACCGGAACGTCGGCGGACGAACGAAGTGTCACTCCTGGGCCGGCATCACTGGATCGCGTGCTGCGACCGGACTCCGTGGCGGTGATCGGCGCCAGCCGGCGGCGGGAGACCATCGGCCAGCAGATCCTGGACAACGTCCTGGAACACGGCTACACCGGTCCGGTCTATCCGGTGAATCCGAATGCCCGCTCCGTCCACTCCGTCCGTGCGTACGACTCGGTGGCGAATCTCCCGGAGACCCCCGACCTGGCGGTTATCGTGGTCCCGAAGGAAGGGGTGGTCCCGGTGGTCGAGGAGTGCGCCGAAGCCGGGGTTGGCGGAGTGGTGGTGATCACCGCTGGCTTTCGGGAGGTCGGCGGGGAGGGCGTGGAGCGGGAGGAAGAGCTCACCCGCATCGTCCGGGAGAGCGGCATGCGGATGGTGGGTCCCAACTGCATGGGCGTGATCAACGCATCTCCGGACATCTCCCTGAACGCCACTTTCGCCCCCACGATGCCGCCGCGGGGCCGCATCGCCATGATGAGCCAGTCCGGTGCCATGGGGGTGACGATCCTGGACTACGCCGCCGAGTACGGGATCGGCGTCAGCCAGTTCGTCTCCGTGGGCAACAAGCCCGATGTCTCGGGCAACGACCTGCTCGAGTACTGGCGCGAGGACGACGAGGTGGGGGTCGTTCTCATGTACCTGGAGAACTTCGGCAACCCCAGGCGGTTCACCCGCATCGCCCGGGAGGTGACGCGAGACAAGCCGGTGCTGGCGGTGAAGGCGGGACGGAGCTCCGCAGGAGCCCGGGCCGCCAGCAGCCACACCGGGGCCCTCACCGCCGCCGACGTCGCCACCGACGCTCTGTTCGCCCAGTGCGGCGTGCTCCGCGTGGACACCGTGGAAGAGCTCTTCGCCACGGCGATGGCCTTCGGCAACGCGCCCCTGCCCGACGGGCCGAACGTGGCCGTCGTGACCAACGCCGGTGGGCCGGGAATCATAATCGCGGACGCCTGCGAGTCCCGGGGGCTCGAGGTCCCCTCCCTCTCCGACGAGACGCGGGAGAGGCTGGAGTCGCGGCTGCCGGAGGAAGCCAGCGTGGCCAACCCGGTGGACATGATCGCCAGTGCCACGGCCGACGACTACCGGAACGCCCTCGAGGTGGTGCTGGACGATCCCGGCGTGGACGCTGTGATCGCCGCCTTCGTGCCGCCCATGGGCATCGAGGCCGAAGACGTCTCGCGTGCCATCCGGGGCGTGGCGGAGGGACACGGCAAACCGGTGATGGCGGTACTCATGGGCCGGGAGGGGCTTCCGCAGGGAATGGCGGAGCTGCGCGAAGCCGACATCCCGGGCTACATCTTCCCGGAGTCCGCCGCCCGGGCGCTGTCGGCCATGAACCGCTACCGCCGCTGGCGGGAGCGTCCCGAAGGAGGCGTAGCCGAGTTCGACGTGGGCCGGGACCGGGCAGAGGACGTGATCGCCGGTGCGGCGCGGGAAGGCCGGGAGTGGCTCACCGAGATGGAGGCCTTCGACCTGCTGGAGTGCTACGGAATCCCCGTGGCCCGGAGGTCCCTGGCCCGGAGTCCGGGCGACGCGGTGGCCGCCGCCGACGAGATCGGCTACCCGGTGGTGCTCAAGGCCGTGGCCCCGTCGATCGTCCACAAGACCGAGGTGGGAGGGGTGGAGCTGGAGCTGGAGACCGTCGAGGAGGTCAGGCGGGCCTTCGAGCGGATCGTCGATTCGGTGCGCAGCCACCAGGAAGAGGCGGCGCTGGACGGCGTGCTGGTGCAGGAGATGGTCTCCGGTGGGCGGGAGACCATCGTCGGGAGCACGGAGGAGCCGAGCTTCGGACCGCTGGTCATGTTCGGCCTCGGCGGCATCTACGTGGAGGCCCTTCGCGACGTGACCTTCCGCATCCAGCCGGTGACGGACGTCGACGCGCGTGAGATGGTCCGGGACATCCGCGGTCTTCCCCTGCTGGAGGGCGTCCGCGGCGCCGAGAGCGTCGACCTGGACCGGCTGGCGGAGGTCATACAGCGAGTGAGTCAGCTGGTCGGTGAGCACAGGGAGATCCAGGAGATGGACATCAACCCGTTCCTTGCGTTTCCCGACGGCGACCGGTGCGTGGCCGTGGACGCTCGCGTGCGACTCCAGATCTGAACCCCGACCCTCTGGGGCCCGTCCGCCCGTTCCGGGATGGCGCAGATGTTGCGCTCGACCCGCAACGGACGACACCCACGCTCTTCCCCCGACATCGGAGGGGAAGAAAGGATGAGGAGACGACAACGGTTCCCCGCCATGGGCAGTCAGGGACAGAATCGCCCCCCCGGTCAGCGGACCGACGGAGCCCGGAACCCGGGTCCGGCGGAAGGGCCTGCGGACGGGCCCGACCGCGAGGGCGGTCAGGGGCGTATCCTCGTGGTCGACGACAACGAAGACTGCCGCGTGGCGCTGAAGACCTTCCTGGAGGCATCCGGATACTCGGTGGCGGAGGCCGCTGACGGGGAGCAGGCCGTGGATCGCGCTCGGGAGACCGACCCGGACCTCATCCTCCTGGACATCATGATGCCGGGGGTCGACGGACTCGAAGCCGCCCGCCGCATCCGGCGTGCCTCCGATGTCGACGGCGCGATGATCGTGGCCATAAGCGCCATGGAGGGCGCCGAGAAGGCCAGCCGCGCCGCCGGCTGCGACGCCTGCGTCACCAAGCCCCTGGACATGGCCGAGTTCTCATCCCGCGTCGGACGCTGGCTGGAGGACGAGTGAAGTGCCCCCACTGCGGGTACGAGGCCGACCCGGGAGAAGAGGAGTGCCCGCTGTGCGGTACTCGTCTGGAGGAAGGGGAAGAGAGCGGCCGGCCGGAGCGAGCCGCTCGGGCCGCCGCCTCCGTTGAGGAAGACTCCGGGACCGGAGAGGCGACCGGCCCGGACCGGCGTTCGGAGCGGCCTTCCCGGCAGCTGACGCCGTGGGAAGCCGGTGGCGGGATCGGCGATCTCGTCGACAGCTGGTGGGAGAGCCTCTCGGACCCGGACCGCTTCTTCTCCCGGATCGATTGGGAAGGGGGGTGGGAGAGCCCGCTCCTCTACTACCTCCTGTTCGTCGTGATCGGATCCGGCCTCGGGGCCCTGTGGTCCGCTCTCCTGATGCCGGCGTTCGTTTCCGCTTTCGGGTTCGGCAGCCTCGTTCCGACCCCCTCGGGCAGCCTCCTGCTCCGCCAGTTCTTCCTGAGTCCGTTCCGGGCGCTCTTCTCCCTGGTGGTGTTCGCGGGCGGAGCTCACCTGGTGCTCCGACTCCTGGCGGACCGGCCCCGTCGCTTCCGGTCCACGGCCCGGACCCTGTGCTACTCCGTCGGCCCGCAGCTGCTCATGGTCGTGCCGTTCCTCGGCGGCCTGGCGGCAGTGATCTGGTCCGCCGTGCTGGCCGTGGTGGGCCTGCGGACGGCGCACCGTACCAGTACCGGACGCGTCGTGGGGGCCCTGGTCGTCGCGGCGTTCGTCTACGCCGGGTTCTCGACGGTCTGGGGACTCGTGGTCCAGCAGGCCCTCGGTGGATCGCTTCCGCTCCCGGCTTCTTGATGACGGAGCGTCCCGGACGGGAGTCGGAGACCCGCCGCCTGGAACGGAAGGAGTTCGAGCGGGGGCACATCGATCCGGGCGAGGAGCCACCGGAGCCGCTGCCCGCCGCCACCGTGGTGGTGGCCCGTGCCGGGGCGGGGGGCATGGAGGTCCTGCTGCTACAGCGGCCGGAGGACTCCACTTTCGCGGCCGGCGCGTACGTGTTCGCCGGCGGCCGGGTCGACCCCGGGGATCGGGACCCGGAGCTCCTCGAGCGGGTGCACGCCGGACGGGCGGACGGCGAGCCGGAGGCGCTGGTGGCCGCCGCCCGGGAGCTGTGGGAGGAGACGGGACTGCTGATGGCACGACCCGGCGGTGACGTCGATCCGTCCCGAATAGCGGAGGCACGCCGGGAGCTTATGGAGGGAGCTACTCCCTTCGCTCGCCTGGCGGCCAGCCTGGAGCTCTCCCTCCCGCATCGCCCCGTGGGATACTTCGCGCGCTGGATCACGCCGGAGAAGCTGTCCCGCCGCTACGACACGCGCTTCTTCATGTGCGAAGATCCCGAGGGCACGGTGGGGTTGACGAGCGAGCACACCGATGCCGTCTGGCTCCGGCCGGAGCGGGCCCTCGACCTCTTCGCCGCCGGTGATCTCCCGCTCCTCTTCCCGACCCGGAAGACCCTGGAGCGCCTCGAGGGGTTCCCGGACGCGGCGACGGCGATCCGGGAACTCCGCGCCTCCGCGGTGGAGGCCGTGCGCCCCCGGATGCGGGTCCGCGACGACGGCGTCGACCCCCTCCTGCCGGGCGACGAGGGATACGACGACGCGGCCCGGACGGGCGAGGGATGATCCGACGGTGATGAACATCAGATCGCCGGCTCCCGGCGTCAGGAGCGTCCGGGCCGACAATTCCGGCCCCATGACCCTCGACGGGACCCGGACGTACCTGGTGGGGGCCCGGGAGGCCGTCCTGGTGGATCCGGGCCCCGACGACACGGATGCCGAGGAGCGGTGGCGGGAGCTGGCCGACGGAGACGAAGTCACCACGGTGGCCCTGACGCACGGTCACCCGGACCACGCGGGAGGCGCCGTGCGTGCCGCCGAGCTCTTCGGCGCCCGGCTGGCTGCCGCGAGCGAAACGCTGCGCAGCCTCTCGTCCACGGGACGCTCGCTCCACGACGGCATGGAGCTGCCCGTAGACGACGGGGAATCTTCGCTCCGGGCGCTCGAGACGCCGGGCCACTCCGGGGACCACCTCTGCTTCCTGCGCCCCTCCGACCGGGTGCTCTTCACCGGGGACCTGGTGCTGGGGCAGGGATCCAGCCTGGTGGGCCACCCCGAGGGATCGGTCTCCGACTGTCTGGCGAGCCTCGACCGGCTCCTGGAGCTGGAGGCGAGCCTCCTGCTGCCCGGCCACGGGCCGGACGTGGCGCGGGCCGTGGAGCGGCTGGCCGAATACCGGGACCACCGGCGGGACCGCACCCGCCAGATGCGGGAGGCCGTCGAGAGCGGCGCCCGCTCGGTGGAGGAGATCCGGAGGCGGGTGTACGGGGACGAAGTGCCGCCGGGGCTCGGGTGGGCGGCCGACGCCACGGTCCGTGCCCACCTGGTGCATCTGGAGGAACTGGGGGAGGATCTGCCCGAGATCGAGGGGCGGTGAAGCCTCAGCCGGCGGCGGAGATCACTCCAGAAGCCGCTCGATGACCGCGTGGCTGGCCCGGGGAAACGCGTACTCCTCCATCCGGCCGGGCTCCACCCACGCCCAGTCGGTGGCGGCCCGGGCCCGGGGCGTGCCCGCGACGTGGCGGGCGTGATGCGCGTGCAGGGTGACACGCAGGTGGCTGTACTCGTGGTCTACCCGGACCACCAGCTCGCCGACCTCCACCTCTATCTCCATCTCCTCGCGCAGCTCGCGTCGCACGGCCTCCGCCGGCGATTCCTCCTCCTCCAGTTTTCCGCCCGGGAACTCCCACATGCCGCCGAGCATCCCGTCCTCGGGCCGGCGCGAGATCAGCACGCGTCCCTTCCCGTCCCAGACGACGCCGACTCCCACGTCGTGGTGGGGCCGGTCGGGGCGGTGGCGGGGAGGGGGACGCTCGGCGACGGTGCCGCGCTCGAGAGCCAGGCAGCCCTCGGCCACCGGGCACCGTCCGCAGTCCGGGTTCTCCGGAGTGCAGACCGCTTCCCCGAGATCCATGAGCGCCTGGTTCAGGTCGGCCGGGCGGCCGTCGGCCTCCTCCAGCAGAGCGCGGGCCACGTCCTCCAGCTCGGCATCGGAGGGATCCTCCACGTCGAAGAGGCGGGAGAGCACGCGGCGAGTGTTGCCGTCCACGGCTGGTGCCGGGCGACCGAAGGCCATGCTCGCCACCGCCCCAGCGGTGTACGGCCCGATACCCGGCAGGTCCCCCAGGACGGCCGGGTCCCGGGGCAGCTCACCCCCGTGCTCGCGCACGACCTGCGCCGCGGCGTCGTGGAGCCACCGCGCCCGAGCGTAGTAGCCGAGCCCCTCCCAGGCCTTCAGCACCTCGTCGCGGTCCGCGCCGGCCAGCGACTCCACGTCGGGAAAGCGCTGCAGGAAGTCGTGCCAGTATTCGCGAACGGTCCCGACGCGGGTCTGTTGCGCCATGACCTCCGCTACCCAGATGCGGTACGGGCTGTCCTCGCCCCGCCACGGTACGTCTCGCTGCCGGCCGTCGTACCAGGCCAGCAGGCTCTCCACCGCGTCGGGCGAGGCCTTTGCTACCCTCCCCCCGTCACGGCTCACGCCGGCTGCGGGAACCGGCCCTCGAAGATCCGGCTCGCCGGGCCGGCGAGCCGGACCGCCTCGCCCTCGCTCCACCCCCCGGGGGAGTCCTCTCCGAGGCGGGCCACCCGGAGGGAGGCGCTGCTCCGGGTGGTGAGCTCGAGCTCCCGGCCGGCGAGGCCCGCCCGGTTCAGGGCCAGGAGGGTGGCCATGGCTCCGCTGCCGCAGGCCGAGGTCTCGCCCTCCACGCCCCGCTCCCACGTCCGGATGTTGCCGGAAGCCGGGGTCTCGAGTTCCACCAGGTTCACGTTCGCCCCCCCAGCTCCCAGCGCATCGTGCCGGCGGAGGGGCCGGCAGAGATCGCCGATAGGGCCCTCCGGCATCTCCTCCCGGGGCAGTATTAGGTGGGGGACCCCGACCCGGACCAGCCACGCTCTCCGCGGGCCGTCGGGCGTCTCCAGCTCCGGGTGCTCCTCCACGTCCGGCCGGAGCCGGTACACCAGAACCACCTCCTCACCCCCGACCTCGGCCTGGATGGGGCCCTGGCCGGTGAGGAGCACGTGGCGGGGGTCCGCCCGGCCCTCATCCACCAGGTAGCGCGAGGCACAGCGGGCCCCGTTGCCGCACATGTCGATCTCCGACCCGTCCGGGTTGAAGAACCGAATCCGGTATCGACCGGGTGCGTCCCGGGCGGTCACCACGAGCCCGTCCACGCCGACGCCGGTGGCGCGGGGGCAGATCCTTCGGGCCACGTCGGAGGGGTCGCCTCCGGGGAGCTGCTCGTCGACGGCGAGGACGAAGTCGTTGCCGGCGCCGCTGTATTTGCTGAAGGGGATCATATGACCGTGAACATTAGGCCTGCGCGCGCGAACCTGGCAAACGGGCCGCGACGCTTTGAGGCGTCGTTGACGTCCGGCGGCAGTGTGGGACGTGATCCGATTCCAGGCGGTGAGCAAGCGATACGGCCGGTGGCCCGGTCGGCGGAATGAGGCACTCCGTGCGCTGGACCTGCGGGTGCGGCCCGGCGAGCTGGTGGCCCTGGTGGGGCGGAACGGGGCCGGGAAGTCCACCGTCCTGGGCCTGACGCTGGGCTTTCTGCGAGCCTCGGAGGGCAGGGTCCGGGTCGGCGGCGAGGCACCCCGGACCTACGTCCGCGGCCACGGGGCCGGATACCTTCCGGAGAACTTTTCGCCACCGGGACAGCTGCGCGCCGACCGGGTCCTCCTC
Organism: uncultured Gemmatimonadota bacterium; assembly: GCA_964518305.1. GTDB lineage: Bacteria > Gemmatimonadota > Gemmatimonadetes > Palauibacterales > Palauibacteraceae > Caribbeanibacter. The sequence goes on from CAZFDK010000009.1 coordinate 29,123, forward strand.
CGTCTGGCGCTGCTGGACGGCCTCGACCGGGCCGCGGCCCGCCGAAGCGTCCGCGAGGCGCTGGCCCGCGCGGGCCTCGAGGGATCCGGTCGCAGGCGGGTGAAGACACTCTCCCGGGGCAATCGGCAGCGGCTCGCGTTGGCGCAGCTGCTGCTCCGCTCCCGGGAGGTGCTCCTGCTGGACGAGCCGTGGGGCGGGCTCGACCCCGGGGGAAGGAGCAGGCTCCGCGAGATCCTTGGTGAGCTCCGCCGGGAGCGTCCGGGGGCGGCCATGATCGTGGCGTCCCACGACCTGGGCCAGGTGGCGCGGGTGGCCGACCGCGCCGTGGTCCTGGACGAGGGACGTGCGGTCGATCGGGTCCGGCTGGGCAGAGCCGACGATGCCGGCGACCTGGAGCGGAGGGTCCTGGAATGCGGCGTCGGTGCGGGGAGGGGGCGAGCGGAGCGGGACGGAAGACGGGCCCCTCCCCGGGTCGGGGGTGCCGGATGATACCGTGGCTCGCGGCGGCGAGCTCCTGGGCCCGTGATCGGGCAGGCCGTGCGGCGCTGCTGGCCGCCGCCGGCGCCGCACTCCTCCTCCCGCGGGCCCTTGCCCTCGAAGCCGAGGGTCCCGCGGCCGCCGGCTTCCGGGCCGGGCTCGAGGCCGGCCCCGGCTCCGGCTCCGGCCTGCTGGCCGGTCTGTGGGGCATCTTCCTCCTGGCCGGCGTGCTGATCCTGTGGCAGGGAATCGTCGCCTCCGACGTGGAGAGCGGGCGTTTCCGCAGCGTGCTGGTGCGCCCGGTGTGGCGTCCCGGGATCTTTGTGGCGCGGCACGTCGCAGCCCTCGTGCTCCTCGCCGCTGCTGCCGCGGCTGTCGGGGTGCTCCTGTGGGTCGCCGGAGTCGGGGGCGTTCCGGATCCGGCGGGTATGCTCGCGGCGTCGGTTCTGACCGGCTGGACGCTGGGTGCACTTCTCCTGCTGCTCTCGGCGCTCCTCGACCGCGGTGGCATCCTGGCGGCCGTGGCCCTCTTCATGGCTCCCGGAGCCCTGGACGGACTCCTGGCCCGGGAGACCCTGCTGGCGGCGGCGGGCCGGCGCATCTCGGCGGGTCTCCCCCCGATGCTGCCGCTGGCGGAGCTCCGCGCCGAGCTGCTGGCCGGGGCGAGACCCGACGGCCAGATCCTGCTGGTAGCGCTCCTCTACGGCGGGGCGGCGCTCGCGCTCGCCGTCCTCCGGCTCCAGCTGCGGGAGTACCGGGCCGGCTGAAGGCGGCAGAGCCACTTCTGCGGCCGCCGGGCTCCGGCTATCTTGGCCGGCGGTCGGGGTCGTCCGCGTCCGCCACACCCCGGCATCCCGAACCTCTCCCAGCATCCGCCGAGGAGATGAGCATGCGACGCTTCTTCCAGCGGAAGATGCACAAGGCGGGCATGCCGCCCGGCTCGGTGGTCTACGTCGGCGACGAGCCCCGCGAGCCGGCCCGGCTCACCGTCATCGACTACGGCCGGGATCACTACGAGGAGCGGGAAGTCGAAGACCTGTCGGAGGTGGACTACTACCGGGACAGCGGATCGGTGACCTGGATCAACGTGGACGGCGTGCACGAGACGGAGATCGTGGAGGAGATCGGCGATCGGTACGGCCTCCACCCGCTGCTCATGGAGGACGTCGTGAGCACGGGGCAGCGGCCGAAGACGGAGGAGTACGAGGAGCACCTGTTCCTGGTACTCCGGATGCTCGTTCCCGAGGACGGGGGAATCGCGCGGGACGAGCAGGTGAGCCTCGTGGTCGGACCGAGCTGGATCGTCTCCTTCCAGGAGCACCGCGGCGACGTCTTCGACGACCTGCGCGGCCGCCTGCGGAACGGGAAGTCACGGGCCCGTACGGCCGGGCCGGACTACCTGGCCTATCGGATTCTGGACGCCGTCGTGGATCAGTACTTCGTGGTGCTGGAGCACATGGGCGACGCGCTGGAAGAGCTGGAGGAGCAGGTCGTGGAGGAGCCGGATCAGGAGACGCTGGAAGCGGTCCATGCGGTCAGAGGGGAGCTCCTGTTCCTCCGGCGCGCGGCGTGGCCGGTTCGGGAGATGGTCAACGGCCTGCAGAGGGTCGAGTCGGAGCTGATCTCCCGGGAGACTGATCCGTATCTCCGGGACGTCTACGACCATGCCGTCCAGGTCATCGACACGACCGAGACCTACCGCGACCTGGTCTCCGGCCTGGTGGACCTCTACATGTCCGGCGTCAGCAACCGGATGAACGAGGTGATGAAGGTGCTGACCGTCATCGCCACGGTCTTCATTCCCGTGACCTTCGTGGCCGGCATCTACGGGATGAACTTCGAATGGATGCCGGAGCTCCAGTGGCGCTGGGGATACCCGGCCGTACTGGGCCTGATGACCGTGATGGTCGGTGGGATGGTCGTCTATTTCCGGCGCCGCGACTGGATCTGATCCGGGCGGGCGGTCGTCCGGCGGAAAGCCGTGGAGGCGCCGGGCTCGATCTTGACGTCCCCAGTGCTCAGCGGGTATCCTCCCGGGTCGCAGAACGCCGGTCGGCGGCCCCGCCCGAGGCGGGGCGCGGTCTTCCGATCGGCGTTCTCAGGAGGTCGCTGACCCGAACCCGGCGGCCCGACCCCCCGGTCCAGCCGCACGCAGCCGTAGACTCTCACGCCGGAGGAGGCGTTCGATGTCAGAGGTGCCCGACGGACTCCGCTACACCGAGGAGCACGAATACGTCCGCGAGACGGACGGCGACGGCGGGGTGGTGGTCGGAATCACCGACTTCGCCCAGGAGGAGCTGGGCGACGTGGTGTTCGTCGAGCTTCCGCGGGAGGGAGACAGCTTCGACCGGATGGAGCCCTTCGGGACCATAGAGGCCGTGAAGGCCGTCTCCGAGCTGTACACGCCGGTCTCCGGCGAGGTGACGGAGATCAACGCGGACCTCGACGACCGGCCGGAGCTCGTCAACGAGGAAGCGTACGGGGACGGGTGGATGATCCGTCTCCGGCTGGACGACCCTTCGGAGCTCGACGCACTGATGGGCGCCGACGAGTACAGGGAGCACATCGGAGAGGCCTGAGCCGGCTCTCGCGACTCCGGCTCCGACCCCATCCGTCCGCCTCAGCAACATCAAGCCCGGGGCATGCCCCGGGCCCTCGGACCCGGGAAGGATTCATGTCGTTCGTACCGCACAGCGAGGCCGATCGGCGCGAGATGTTGCGCTCGATCGGCATTGGAGAGGTCGACGAGCTCTTCGAGGACATCCCCGCCGAGCTCAAGATCGACGGTGAGCTGGATCTCCCGCCGGCTCTGTCGGAGTGGGAGGCCTACAGCGAGACCGGCCAGTTGGCCGACGAGAACGAGTCGCTGACGAGCTTCGCCGGTGCCGGTATCTACGACCACCACGTTCCGTCGGCGGTGGACCATCTCATACGGCGAAGCGAGTTCTACACGGCCTACACGCCCTACCAGGCAGAAGTCTCGCAGGGGACACTGCAGGTCATCTACGAGTTCCAGACCATGGTCTGCGAGCTCACCGGCATGGAGGTGGCCAACGCCTCTCTGTACGACGGGCCGACGGCCGCCGGAGAGGCGGCGCTCATGGCGCGGTCGGTGACACGGCGCGATGGAGTCGTGGTCGCCGGTTCTCTCCATCCGCACTACCGGAAGGTCATCCAGACCTATCTGGCCGGAATGGGCGACGAGCTGGACACGGTGCCCGCCGGGGAGCAGGGGATCGTCGAACCGGGTCGCGTCGCCGATGCCGTCGACGAGGACACCGCGTGTGTCGTGTTGCAGTACCCGAACTTCTTCGGCCTTCTCGAGGAGGTGGAGGAGGTGGCCGAGGCGACCCACGACACCGGTGCCCTGCTCGTGGTGGCGGCCGATCCCGTGACCCTGGCGCTGCTCCGCTCCCCGGGAGATGCCGGGGCGGACGTGGTGGTGGCCGAGGGGCAGCCCTTCGGGAATCCGCAGAGCTTCGGCGGGCCCGTGGTGGGGCTCTTCGCCTCGCTCGAGGACCACATCCGGGACATGCCGGGTCGGATCGCCGCCACCACGGTCGACGAGGACGGCCAGCCCGGGTACGTGCTCACCCTCCAGACGCGTGAGCAACAGATCCGGAGGGAGCGCGCCACCAGCAACATCTGCACGAATCAGGGCCTCAACGCCCTGGCCGCCACCATCTATCTGTCCCTGGTCGGGCGAGAGGGCCTGCGGCAGGTGGCGGAGACGTCGTTCCAGAACGCGCACTACGCCCGCGACCGGCTGGCGGAGGCCCCCGGGGTCCGACTCCTCCACCCCGACGCGTCCGTCGTCCGGGAGTTCGCGGTGGCCACGGACGAGGACTCCGGCTCGATCCTGGAGCGGGCGGCCGGGGAGGGGCTCCTGGCCGGCGTGAGCCTGTCGCGGTTTCCCGAGCTCGAGGCGCCGGACGGGCTGCTGCTGGCCTTCACCGAGAAGCGCACTCGCGCGGAGGTCGACCGGCTGGTGGACGTCGTCGCCGGCTGAATCACATCGAGAAAAACGAGATACTGGGAGGGACGACCATGGGACAGATCACCTGGCACGGACACGCCTGCACGGAGATCCGGACGGACGACGGGTTCCGCCTCCTGATCGATCCCTTCCTCACGGAGAACCCCATGGCCGACGTGGGGCCCGGGCACTTCACGGACGAGCTGGACCATCTGCTCCTCACCCACGGCCACTTCGACCACGTGGGTGACGCGTGGGGGATCCTTCGGGAGACGGGCGCGCAGCTCATCGCCACCTTCGAAATCGTCGCTTACGCCGGTGACCACGAGGACGTGGAGAACTCCCACCCTCTCCACATCGGCGGCGGCTACCGGTTTCCCTTCGGCCGTGCCCAGCTGACGCCGGCCCTCCACGGTGGTCAGGTCGCGGGCGAGAACGGCGGCCCGTACTCCACCTTCCCCGGTGGCTACCTGCTGGAGCTGAACGGCGGGACGACGATCTATCATGCCGGCGACACGGCTCTCATCAAGGACATGGAGCTCCTGGAGGGGCGGGTGGACGTGGCGCTGCTGCCCATCGGCGACAATTTCACCATGGGGCCCGCGGACGCCGTGCGGGCCGTGGAGATGATCGACCCGGACACGGTCATCCCGATCCACTACGACACGATGGAGGTCATCGAGCAGGACCCCGAGGCCTGGGCCCGGGACGTGGGTGACCGGGCGGAGGTCGTGGTCCTGGAGCCCGGCGGCAGCCACGGCTACGCGTAAACCGACACCAGACAGCTACCAGCACGCGGAGTTCCGATGGAGCAGACGGATACCGACTGGAGCGAGAGAGCCGGGGTGCCCTTCCCCTTCCGGGCCCCGTCCACCCCCACGGTGTTCGAGCGGTCGCGCCCGGGCCGTACCGGGACCACCGTGCCCGTGCCCGACGTACCGACCCGGGAGGTGGACGAGCAGATTCCGGAGCGCCACCGGCGCGAGCGGCCGCCGCGGCTCCCCGAGATGCCGGAGAACGAGGTGGTCCGCCACTATACGGAGATCTCGATCAAGAACCACCACGTGGACCGGGCCCTCTACCCGCTGGGGTCCTGCACGATGAAGTACAACCCGAAGGTCAACGAGGCCACGGCCCGGGCGCCGGGCTTCGCCGGCCTCCACCCGCTCACACCCCACGACGCGGCCCAGGGTGCCCTCCGGCTCATGCACGGGCTGGGGGAGATACTGAAGGAGATCGCCGGGATGGACGCGGTGACGCTCCAGCCGCCCGCGGGAGCCCAGGGCGAGACCACCGGCGTCTACCTGATGCGTTCCTATCATCGGGACCGGGGCGAGACGGAGCGCTCGAAGGTCCTGATCCCCGACTCCGCCCACGGAACGAACCCGGCAACCGTGGCCCGGGCCGGCTTCGACGTGGTGGAGCTGGAGTCGAACGAGGAGGGTCGGCTGGACGTCGGCGCGCTCCGCGACGCGCTGGACGACCGCGTGGCCGGTCTGATGCTCACCAATCCGAACACGCTGGGCGTGTTCGAGAAGGACGTGCAGCAGATCTGCGACCTGGTGCACGAGGCCGGCGGTCTCGTCTACATGGACGGCGCCAACCTGAACGCCATGATGGGGGTCACCCGGCCCGGCGACATGGGCTACGACATGGTGCACTTCAACCTGCACAAGACCTTCTCCACCCCCCACGGCGGCGGAGGACCCGGTGCCGGACCGGTGGCGGTCAAGGAGAGCCTGGCCCCCTTCCTCCCGGTGCCCGTGGTGGTGAAGGAGGGCGACGAGTACCGATTGGACTGGGACCGTCCGGACTCCCTGGGCCGGGTTCACGGCTTCTTCGGCAACTTCGGCGTCATGGTCCGGGCCTACACCTACATCCGGATGCTCGGCCGGGAGGGGATCCGGGAGACCGCCGAGGCCGCGGTGCTGAACAACGCGTACCTGAGCGAGCGGCTGCGGGACGAGTTCCCGCTACCCTACGGGCGCGGCATGCACGAGTCCGTCTACACCGGCGATCGGCTCAAGCAGGAGACGGGGGTTCGCACCCTGGACGTGGCGAAGCGACTCCTGGACTTCGGCTTCCACGCGCCCACGGTCTACTTTCCGCTGGTGGTATCCGAGGCACTCATGACGGAGCCCACGGAGACGGCGACGCACGAGGAGCTGGACCAGTACGCCGAAGCCATGAACACCATCGCGACCGAGGCTCGGGAAGAGCCGGAGCGGGTGAAGTCGGCTCCTCACTCCACTCCCGTGCGGCGCCTGGACGAGGGCCGCGCCGGCCGCGAGCTGGACGTGCGGTGGACCTTCGATGACGACGAGTCCGGAGCCTGACCGGATTCGCTGCCTGGAGGACGGGCCGGGCCGGGGAACCTGGAACATGGCCGTGGACCATGCTCTCATGGACCCTGCTCGGCGGGGAGAGGTGACGCTGCGCTTCTATCGATGGGATCCGCCCTGCCTCTCGCTGGGGCGCAACCAGCGGGCGGAGGGACGATACGACCCCGGTGCGGCGGAGCGGCGGGGGATCGACATCGTGCGTCGGCCCACCGGCGGGCGGTCCGTCTACCACGACCGCGAGCTCACCTACGCGCTGACGGCTCCGGACGACCTGTGGGGCGGTCTCCGGGCCAGCTACTCCCGAGTCAACGACGCTCTCCGCCGCGGTCTCTCCCGCCTCGGCGCTCCCGTCGGGGTGGCAGGGGAGCGCGAGGGACGCCGGACACCGGGCCCGGGCTCCCGCGCCTGCTTCCGGGACCCCCTCCCGGGCGAGGTGACCGCCGGCGGCCGGAAGCTGGTGGGCAGCGCCCAGTGGCGGGAGGACGGAGCCCTCCTGCAGCAGGGCTCCCTCCTCCTGGCGGACGATCAGTCGCTGGTGGAGGAGCTCCGGGTCCGGCAGCCCGCCGGGGGCGGTACGGACCCCGGCGGACCGGATTCGGCCCGCGGTGCCGTGGAGGGTGACAGCGGTGTCTCGGCGGAGGCGGCCCATGCCGCCGCCCTGGAGCAGTTCCTGGACCCGATGCCGGGCTTCAGTCGCCTGGCCGATGCTCTCCGGGTCGGATTCCGGGAGGAGTTCGGTCTCGAGACCGTGGAGGGCGGGCTCCGGGACGCCGAGCGCCGGCGGGCCCGGGAACTCCGGGAGCGGTACGAGGACGACGAGTGGACGTGGCGCCGGTGACCGGACCGGGGACGATGTCTCCGGTCCGCGCCCTGGCCGCCGGGGCCGCGCTCCTCGTGGCGGCTGTGTCGGGATGCGGGGAGGGAAACGGCGACGGGAGCTCTCCCGGTCCGGCTGCGGGCCCCGGTGCCGACTCCGCCCGGTTCGGCGGATCGGCGGTGGTGGCCGGGCGGGAGGAGATCTCCTCCATGAACGCGCTGGTCTCCACGGGCACCGCGGCGGCGCAGCTCCAGCGCCACGTCCTCTTCACGACGCTAGTCCGCTACGACTCCCTCCTGCGGCCGCGACCCTACCTGGCGCGGTCCTGGGAGGTGGGCGACGACAGCACCGAGGTGGTGTTCCGCCTTCGGGAGGACGTCCGCTGGCACGACGGCGAGCCCACCACTGCCGAGGACGTGGCGTTCACCTTCCGGCGGGCGAAGGACCCGCAGGTCCCCTTCGCCAACCGCAGCTACTTCGCGCGCTGGGACTCGGTGGAGGTGCTCGATCCGTACACCGTCCGGTTCCACGTACGTCCCACCTATGCCCTCCTCCTCGGGTGGGTGAACACGCCGATCATGCCGGAGCACGTTTTGGGGGCGGTGCCCGATACGGCCCTGCGCACGCACCCCTTCGGCACGCGGTCGCCCGTGGGTAACGGGCCGTTCCGATTCGTGGACCACCGCGCCGGCGAGCGCTGGGTCTTCGAGGCCAACCCGGAGTTCCCGGAGGATCTGGGCGGCAGGCCGTACCTGGACCGCCTTGTGTACCGGGTGATTCCGGATCCCGCGGCGCGGATGGCGGAGCTCAGGAGCGGGGGCGTGGATTTCGTGCCGCGGATATCGCCGTCCCGGGTCGAGGAGGTTCGGAGCTCCCCGGACCTGCAGCTCGCCTCGTATCCGAGTTCCGAGTACGTGTTCATCACCTGGAACCAGCGCCGGCCTCTCTTCCGTGAGCCGCGGGTCCGAAAGGCTCTGACCATGGCCGTCGATCGGTCGGCCCTGGTGAGGTCGGTCCGGCAGGGCTACGGCCGGGTGGCCGACGCCCCGATGGGACCGTGGCACTGGGCCTTCGACTCCACCTGGGCGTCGCTCCCCCACTCGCCGGACTCGGCCCGCGCCCTCCTGGAGGCGGCGGGCTGGCGGGACCGCGACGGCGACGGCCTCCGGGAGCGGAACGGCCGCACGTTCAGCTTCGAGCTCATCACGGCCGGTCCTTCGCAGCGCCGGGACGCCGCTCTGCTGGTCCAGTCGGACCTCCGGGACGTAGGGGTCGAATTGAGCCCCACCGTCCTGGAGTTCTCCTCCCTCATCTCGGCGGTCACCGGCGCGGAGCGCGAATACGAGGCGGCGCTCCTCTCCTGGACCCGGGACCTGGTGGTGGACGACCGCGACCTGTGGTCTTGCGACCGGCCGGACGCCCCTTTCGCCTTCGCCGGCTACTGCAGTCCCGGAGTGGAGGCCGTCGTCGATTCCCTGGCGCTGGCCCGGGGGCGCGGCGAGCGCCGGCGCCTCCTTTCCATGTATCGCGAGATACTGGTCCGCGACCAGCCGTACACGTTCCTTTATCATGTAACCCGGCTGGACGCTCATCGGCGGACGCTGAGTGGGCTGACGCCGGACGCCCGCGGGGCATGGACGTCCGCCCGGAGGTGGTGGCTGGCGCCCGACAGATGACGGGAGGGGGCTGACAGGTTGAGAGACGACGTTGGCCTGATCCGGTACGCCCTGCGTCGTCTCCTCCAGGCCGTGCCGCTCCTGCTGGCCGCGGCCACGGTGGTTTTCCTCCTTCTCCATCTGGCCCCCGGCGATCCGGCCGCCGCCTACCTGCACCCCGACGTGCCGGCGGATGTGGCGGAGCAGGTCCGGCGCCAGATGGGGCTGGACCGGCCCCTCCACGAGCAGTACCTCGCCTGGCTCGGGGCCGTCGGCACCGGCGACCTGGGGTACAGCTTCAGCCAGGGGCAGACGGTGGGTCGGGCCATCGCCGGAGCGCTCCCCAACACCCTGCTCCTGGGGGGCACGGCGCTGCTCCTCTCCTTCCTGGCCGGCGGCGCCCTCGGCGTCTTCCAGGGAACACGGCCGGGAACGGCCACGGATCGGACGCTGGGAATCACCACGCTGGTGGCGTACTCGGTGCCGGGATTCTGGATCGCGCTCCTGCTACTCCTCGGCTTCTCCACCGCGCCGATGCGGGAGCTCCTCCCTCTCCCGCTGACCGGCGCGACGTCCGTGGACCACGGGCTCCTGGACCTCGGCGCCCGGATCATGGACCGGCTCCGGCACCTGGTGCTGCCCGCGGCGGCCCTCTCCCTGGCGCCGGCGGCGGCCGTGGCCCGCCACGCCCGCTCGGCGGTGCTGGAGGCCCGCGATGCCGACCACGTGCGTGCTGCCCGCGGCAGGGGGGTCCCGCCGTGGACCGTCACCCTCCGCCACGTGGTGCGTAACGCCCTGCTTCCCATGACAAGCCTGCTGGGGCTGTACATACCGCGGCTCATGGGCGGGGCCGTGGTCCTGGAGGTCATCTTCTCCTGGGCGGGCATGGGCCGCCTCCTGTATCGGGGCGTGCAGGCGCGCGACTACCCGCTCGTGCTTGGTGCGACCCTGCTCTTCGCTGGACTCGTGGTCGTCGGCAACCTGCTGGCGGACCTGATCTACGCCGCAGTCGATCCGCGCGTACGCTATCGCTCCTCCCGTGGCTGACACCGCGCGGCGGACGGCGGATCGGGTCGTGCCGGGGCTGCGTGCTCTGCGGCGGGGCGAGGCCGCGACGGGCGTCGTCGTCCTGGTGGTCTGGACCGGCCTCCTGGCGGTGGCGGGCGCCCGGTCGGGGAGGATCGCGGACACCGTCGTCGGTGGCGGTCCCGGCGAGTGGCTCGCGCTGGCGACCCTGGTCGGCGTCCTGGCGTGGTGCTGGACGCACGGTACCCGGAATCGCCCCCTGGAGGTGGGCCGACCGGGGGAGCGGGGAATTACGGGCGGCGTCATCGGAAGCGGCCCGGGCCGCACGGGGCTCCTCCTCGTGGCCGGTGTCGTGCTGGTGGCGCTCCTGGCTCCGTACCTGGCCCCCCACGATCCGGCGCAGCAGATCGATCCCGTGGCGGGAGCCCACCTGCCGCCGGGTCCGGCCCATCCGCTGGGCACGGACCGGCTGGGCCGCGACGTGCTGAGTCGTGCGCTCTACGGGGCCCGCGTCACGCTGGTGGCCGCAGTGCCGGCCGTCGCCCTGTCCGTCAGCCTGGGGGCGGCCGTGGGGGGCGTGGCGGGCTACGTCGGGGGAGTCGTCGATTCGGTCTCCATGCGGCTCGTCGATCTGTTGCTCGCCTTTCCGCGGATCGTGCTGCTGGTGGCGGCCGCCGCCCTCTTCGAGCCGTCCCTGGGCCTGGTGGTCCTGCTCCTGGGCCTCACGGGATGGATGGACGTCGCCCGCCTGGTCCGCGGCGAAGTCCTGTCGATACGCGAACGGCCCTACGTACGGGCCGCCGAGGGCCTGGACCTGGGCCGCGTCCGGGTCCTGGGCCGGCACATCCTCCCCAATGCCGTAGGGCCGCTGCTGGTGGCGGCCACCCTGGGCGTGGCCGACGCCGCCCTGGCCGAGGCGACGCTCAGCTTTCTGGGCCTCGGCGTGCAGGCTCCCACGCCGAGTCTGGGGAGCATGGTGGCCGGCGGGCGGGACGCCCTGGTGGGTGCCTGGTGGGTGGTCGTCTTTCCCGGCGGCGTCCTCACGGCCGTGGTGCTGGGCTTCAACCTCCTCGGCGAGGCCGCTCGGGAGGCAGCCGGCGGTCGGCCGGTCCGGCGCGGGAGGGCGGCGACGGGAGCCGCCGACGCCCCGGGAGAGGAGCTCCCGTGAGCGTCGCCAGGCCCCTGCTCTCGGTGACCGACCTCCGGGTGGACTACCGCTCCGGAGCGGACGCGGTCCGTGCCGTGGACGGCGTGAGCCTGGAGCTGGCCGAGGGCGAGACGCTGGGGATCGTGGGGGAGTCCGGGGCGGGCAAGAGCTCTGCCCTGATGGCGGTGCCGCGCCTGCTCCCCCCCGGCGGCAGGATCCACCGGCAGTCCGGGATACGGGTCGGCGGCGACGATGTCTCCTCCCTGGATCCGGAGGGCCTCAGGCGACTGCGAGCGCGCGAGGTCGGCGTGATCTTCCAGCAGCCCGGTTCGAACCTCAATCCCGTGCACAGGGCCGGCCGGGCCGTGGCAGAGGCCGTGCGGGAGGGCCGCGGGCTGTGGGGAGCCGACCTGCGGCGCGAAGTGTTCCGGCTCCTGGGCCGGGCGGGCCTCGAGGACCCGGAGCGCGTGTCCCGTGCCTACCCCCACCAGCTCTCCGGTGGCATGCAGCAGCGGGTGGCCCTGGCCGCGGCGGTCGCTGCGGAGCCCTCTCTCCTCCTCGCGGACGAGCCCACCGCGGCGCTGGACGTGGTCGTGGAGGAGGAGGTGCTGGAGCGGATCGCTGCGATGCAGCGGGAGGCGGGGATGGGGATGGTCCTGGTCAGCCACGACCTGAGGATCGTGGCCGGCGTCGCCGACAGGGTCGCCGTCATGCACGGCGGGCAGATCGTCGAGGCCGGCCCCGCCGAGTCCGTGCTGAGCCAGCCCGCCCACGAGTACACCCGGCGCCTGCTGGAGGCCGCGCCGCGGCTGGTCCCGGAGGGCGATGGGGGCGATTACACCGCGGCGGTGTCCCGCGCGGACGCGGGACCGAGCCGCGGTGACGCCGGCGATGGCTCACCGGGGACCCCGCTGCTGGAGGCCCGGGGCCTCGCGCGCCGATACCGCCGCCGGGGATGGCTCGGGAGCGGTGGGGAGGCGGTGGAAGCCGTGGGGAGCGTGTCCCTGACGCTCCGGCGCGGCGAAGCCGTCGGTCTGGTGGGGGCGTCGGGCGCCGGGAAGAGCACCCTGGCCCGGCTCCTCACCGGCGCCGAGCAACCGGATCGGGGCGAGCTCCTCTGGCGCGGACGCTCCGTGGCCTCCATGGAACGCGAGGAGCGCGGATCGTACCGGCGCTCCGCGCAGCTCCTCCAACAGGATCCGTTCGCCTCCCTGAACCCGCGGATGAGGGTGGGCCGGGCCCTCCGCGAGCCGCTGGAGGTCCACGGCCTGGCCTCCGGCGCCGCTGCGCGTGAACGCGTCGAGGAGCTGCTGGCGCGCGTCGAACTGGATCCGGAATTCCTGGATCGGCGTCCCGCCGAGCTCTCCGGCGGCGAGCGGCAGCGAGTCGCGCTGGCCCGTGCCCTGACGCTGTCTCCGGCGCTGCTGGCTGCCGACGAGCCGGTCTCGGCCCTGGACGTCTCCGTCCAGGCCCGAGTCCTGGCGTTGCTGGCGGAGCTGAGGGCCGAGCTCGACCTGACGCTCCTGCTGGTGGCCCACGATCTGGCCGTGGTCCGTCAGGTGTGCGACCGCGTGCTGGTGATGCAGGCGGGCCGGGTCGTCGAATCAGGGACCACCGAGAGGGTCCTCCGGCGCCCGGAAGATCCCCGGACCCTGGAGCTTGTACACGCGGCCGGATCCCGTGAAGAATCACTCCCTTGACAGTCATTCGGAGGGGCGGGTAGCTTCACCGGTCCTCTTGAGAGGCCCGGGGTGTGCCATCGGCGCACGCGCCCCGGCATTCGCGCCGAATTCGACCGAAGATGCATGGAGGTTAGGTTGAGCGGTCTCACGGTAGCAGCACTCTGGGCACTTCAGCAGGGCGGTCAGGGCAGTCCCCGACTCGGGGCCGGCCAGGAGCTGAACCTGGGCCAGATCTGGGAATCCGGCGGCTTCATGATGTGGCCGCTGGGAGCGGCCCTCGGCATCGGGCTCCTCATCATCCTGTGGAAGTTCATCGACATGCAGATCAAGTCGTCCAGGACCCGGAGCTTCCTGGACGAGGTCGACGAGCTCATCGTGGACGAGCGCCTCGGCGAGGCCCTCGCCATGTGCGAGGAGTCGAAGTCGCCCGCCGCCTCGGTCCTCCAGGCCGGCCTCCAGCGCCGGGACGAGGGCACCGAGCGGGTGACCCAGGCCATCGAGAACGCCGGAGCCATTCAGATGGTCAGCCTGGAGAAGGGGCTCGTCTGGCTCGCCACCATCGCCAACGTCGCCCCCCTCATGGGCTTCCTGGGTACCGTGATCGGGATGATCCAGGCCTTCCAGGCCATCGAGATCGCCGGTGAGGTCCAGGCGACGCTGGTCGCCGGGGGCATCAAGGTGGCGCTGATCACGACGGCCACCGGGCTCACGATCGCGATCCCGATGAACATCATGCACAACTACTTCGTCAGCCAGGTGGATCAGCTGGTCATCGACATGGAGGAGAGCACCCAGAAGATGATTGACGTGGTCCACGAGGGCTGACAGGGATCAGCCGGGACGACAGCGAGTTGCCGCCGGGCACGTCCGGCGGCCCGAGGGAAGGGGCCGGCTCGCCGCCGGCCCCTTTTCTTTGACCATCGGTTCGGCCGCGTTCGACCCGCCGGTGTACGCAGCCATCCCCGCGCCCCCGAACCACGCCTCCAGCCCACCACGACCGCCTTGAGCGACGAGCTCCCAGACCCCGAATTCGACCGGCCCACTCTCTTCCTGGTGGACGGCTACGCTCTCATGTACCGGGCGTTCTACGCCATGATCAGCCGGCCGCTGACCACTTCCAGCGGCGAGAACACCTCGGCCCCCTTCGGGCTCACCCGGTTCCTTCTCGACCTGCTGGAGGAGCACGACCCGGACTACCTCGGGGTGGTCTTCGACGCCGGACACAGTTTCCGGGAGGAGGTGCATCCGGAGTACAAGGCCACGCGACGGAAGATGCCGGAGGAGATGGAGGCGTCGATTCCGAGGTGCCGCGCGCTGGTCGAGGCGTTCAACATCCCGGTGCTGGAGGAGGAGGACTGGGAGGCCGACGACGTCATCGGCACACTGGCCGAGGAGGCCGAGGAGGAGGGGCTGCAGACGGTCATCATCTCCGGCGACAAGGACTTCTACCAGCTCGTCGGCCCCCATACCTGGCTGCTGAACCCGGGACGCGGCGGGGCGTCGCCGGTGCCGGAGGAGTGGGTGCGGCCGGAGAATGCCGAGGAGAAGCTCGGCGTGCCCCCGGGTCAGGTGACCGACTACCTGGCGCTCATCGGCGACAGCTCGGACAACGTCCCGGGGGTCGCCGGCATCGGCGAGAAGACGGCGCCGAAGCTGCTGGACCGCTGGGGCTCCCTGGAGGAGGTCCTGGAGCACGAGGACGAAGTGGAGCTCACGCGGGCCCGGAACGCCCTCGAGGGCCACGAAGGGGACGCCCGCCTGTCGAAGCAGCTGGTCACGATCCGGCGGGACGCCCCGCTGGATCTGGACCTGGAGTCGCTACGGCGGCAGGAGCCGGACTGGGAGCGCCTGCGGGAGCTGTTCCTGGAGCTCGAATTCCACAGCCTGGCCCGCGAGTACGTCCCGGACGACGAGGGCGAGGGCCCGGCGGAGGGCGAGGAGGAGTACGACCTCGTCGGGACCGCCGCCCGCGTCGACGAGCTCGTTGACCGCTGGCGGGACGCGGAGCTCGTGGCGGTGGACACCGAGACCACGTCCACTGATGCCATGCGGGCGGAGCTGGTGGGCGTCTCGGTCGCCGACGAGGCCGGTCGCGCCTGGTATCTGCCGTTCGGCCACGTCTCCGGCGCCCAGGACGAGCTCTTCGAGAGCGTGGACGTGGAGGAGAACCTCCCGTCGATCACCGGCCCCGAGATGGAGGCGCTCCGGGACTTCCTGGCCGACCCGGACGTCCCGAAGGTCGGCCACAACATCAAGTACGACCTGCTGGTCCTCGAGCGGGCCGGCGTGGAGCTGGCGGGCATCCGCTTCGACACCTCGGTGGCCGCCTACTGCGCCGATCCGGGGCGCAGGGAGTACGGCCTGGACGTACTCGTGATGGAGAAGCTGAAGCGGAAGCTCACACCCTACGACGAGGTGGCGGGGAGCGGCTCCGACGAGGTCTCCTTCGCCGAGGTGCCGGTGGAGGAGGCGGTGGTCTACGCCTGCGAGGACGCCGACTTCACGCTGCGGCTGGCCGGCGTGCTGGCGGAGGAGCTCGAGCAGCACGAGCAGGAGGAGATCTTCGAGGATCTCGAGGTGCCGCTGATCCCCGTGCTGGCGGCCATGGAGCGGGCCGGGATCGGACTGGACGGGGAGGTCTTCGAAGAGCTGGAGGACCGCATCACCCGCGAGCTGGAGCTGGTCGAGGAGGAGATCGCCAAAGTGGCCGGCGAGCGGGTCAACCTCCGGTCGGTGCCCCAGCTCCGGGAGCTGCTCTTCGAGGATCTGGGGCTGCCCGTGAAGAAGCGGACGAAGACCGGGCCCTCCACCGACGAGAGCGTCCTCACGGAGCTGGCCGAGGAGGGACACGAGGTCCCGCGTCTCATCCTGAACTACAGGGAGCTCGACAAGCTGAACTCCACGTACGTCTCCAAGCTCCCGGGAATGGTGAACCCGGATACGGGCCGTCTGCACACCAGCTTCAACCAGACCCGCGCTGCCACCGGCCGCCTCTCGTCCTCCGATCCGAACCTCCAGAACATCCCGATCCGGTCGGTGCTGGGACGCGAGGTGAGGAAGGGCTTCGTACCGGAGGAGGGGTGGCGCTTCCTGGCCGCCGACTATTCGCAGGTGGAGCTCCGGGTCCTGGCGCACCTGTCGGGAGACGAGTCGTTCGTCACCGCCTTCCGGGAGGGGCGGGACATCCACCGGGAGACGGCCGCCCGGATTTTCGGCGTGGAGCCGGAGCAGGTGCAGGGCGGGATGCGCGAGCAGGCCAAGACCATCAACTACGCCACCATCTACGGCCAGGGGCCGGGAGCGCTCGGCCGGCAGCTGGGGATCTCCCGCTCCCGGGCCGAGGAGTTCATCGAGCAGTACTTCGAGCGCTTCTCCGGAGTGGCCGAGTACCTGGAGCGAATGAAGGAGACCGCCCGCGACCGGGGCTTCGTGGAAACGCTCTCCGGCCGCCGGCGCTATATCCCGGAGATAAAGTCCCGGAACCCCGGCGTGCGCGGGTTCGGTGAGCGGACGGCCACGAATTCGCCCATCCAGGGGACGGCGGCGGACATGATCAAGATCGCCATGCTGCGCCTGCACGACCTGCTCCCGGCAGGCGTGCGGATGCTCCTCCAGGTGCACGACGAACTGGTCTTCGAGGTCCGCGAGGATCAGGTGGAGGAGGCCCGCGACCTCGTCCGGGAGGAGATGGAGGAGGCCATGGACCTGGACGTGCCCCTGGAGGTGGAGATCGGCGTCGGCGAGAGCTGGTTCGCCGCCAAGCCCTAGAATCGAAGAGTCGATCGAGAACCCCGTCCGGACGCCCCCCGGGGTCTTCCCGCGCCGACCGGGCCGAGGCGAGAGACCCGGCCGACGTCCGGCGAACGGAACTCCACCCGGCGGTAGGGAGTTTCACCATACTCCGATCGTGCTGATCTCCCACGGCGGGAGCGGGCGCGAGCCGCAACCATGCCGAGGACGATGGACCCCCGACTCCTGAGAGCAGCTGTCAGCGCCCTCCTGGGCGCGATCTTCCTCGCCGGGCTGGCCGGCGAGACGTACGGCGTCCACGACTGTCCCCATCATCACCGGGACGCTCGGGGCCCGGCGACGAGCCACGCTTCCGAGGCGGGCGGGGAGACGGCCGGCGGGGCCGGCCACCTCCCCCTCGAGGCTCCTCCCGACGGCCCGTGCACCTGCGTGGGCAACTGCCACGCGGCCGGCGTCGCGCTGAACGCGGCGGCGGCGCCGACCCTGCCGGCGGCGCTGGAGGCCGACCTGGCCGCGGGGTCGCTCGGCGACGACGGGCGCGTCCCGCGGCCCGCCGCCTACCTCCTCCCCTTCGCCAACGCACCTCCCGTAATCCTGGTCTGACGACCCGGGGCTCCTCCCGGGACGGGCGCCCCGACCGGGGCGCCGCAGCCGAATTCGCCACCGGACGACCGCACCGCCGCGCACCTCGCGGGCCCGGCCGATGCCTCCCGTGGAGGGGGGTGGGCCGCTCAGGCGCGGAACCGGACCCCACCAGGGCCGCCGGCGGTGGGGAGAATGCCGAAGGGAAGGTTCAGGATGCCGAAGAACACCGATGTATCGGATCACGGAGTCGCGAGAAAGAGACGAGATACCGACACCCGCCGGTTCGCAGCCGGCCGGGCGCTCATCGCGGCGGTCGCGGCGCTGCTCATGACCGGCGTCGGCCCCGCCGTCGCCCAGCAGGCAGCCGTCACCGGGCAGGTGGTGGCCGGCGATTCCGGGGAGCCGCTCCCCGGCGCCACCGTGCGCGTGGAGGACACGGAGCTCGGAGCCGTGGCCCGGGAGGAGGGGACGTTCCGGATCGGACCCGTCCCGGCCGGGGAGTATCGGGTGACGGTCTCGGCTCTCGGTTATCGGAACGCCACGCGGAAGATCGACGTGGAACGCGGCTCCCGAATCGAGCTCCGGTTCGAGCTGGAGCCGCACCCCGTGGAGATGCAGGGCATCGAGGTCTCGGTGCTTCGCCCGGACCTGGAGCCGGAGGCTCGACTCCAGGCCGAAAAGATCCAGCTGGAGAACCCGAAGGACTCCGGCGAGCTGCTCCGGAGCCTCCCCGGCGTGAGCGGAGTCCGGCGCGGCCCGCTGGGCGTCGACCCGGCGGTCCGGGGACTGCGGGAGACCGAGGTGGGGACCTATCTGGACGGGACGAGGATGTTCCCGGCGGGCCCGGCACGCATGGATTCCCCCCTCACTCACCTGGATCCCAGCGCCATCAGCGACATCGAGGTGGTGAAGGGGCCGTACGCCCTGACGCTCGGGGCCGGGAACCTCAGCGCCGTCCGGGTCACGACCCAGAGCTTGCCCGCCCGGGGGCGCGAGGGCCTGCGGGGCCGGCTCTCCTCCGGCTACGACGCCAACCTGAACGCCGCCGAGACCACGGGACGACTCTCGGGTCGCAGGGGACGAATCTCGTATCGGGCGCTGGGCGCCTGGCGGCAGGGAAGCGATTACGAGTCCGGCGACGGGTCCCTGATCCCCGGCGATTACGAGTCCGCCGAGGGCCGCGGCAAGATCGGCGTGGACGTGAGCGAGAGCTCGAAGGTCGTCCTGGCAGGCGGCTACCAGGACCAGGGCCCCATCGATTATCCCGGGCGTCTCCTGAACGCCGAGCTCTTCCACACCCTGAACCTCAACGGTCGCTGGGAGCTGGACCGGAACGAGGGAGTCCTGCGGCAACTGGAGGTCATGGCATACGTGAACGACGTGCAGCACACCATGGACAACGGGGGCAAGCCCACGTCACGTCCCATGGAGGGGCGCATGCCGCCCTTCGCCCTGGACGTCCGGGTGGACGCCGGGGTGAACGTCTGGGGGGGACGCCTCAACTCCAGATGGGCGGCCGGTGAGGCCTGGCGGTTCGAGGCCGGTGGCGACGTGTACAGCGCCACGCGGAACGCCGTCCGCACGATCAGCCGCGACAGCGACGACACGCTCCTGTTCGAGGATCTGATGTGGCCCGATGCGACGATCGCCGACGCCGGGGGCTACGGTCGGGTGACCCGGCGGTTCGGCGACCACGTGCGCCTGTCGGGGACGGCCCGCGTGGATCGCGTACGGGCGGAGGCGGATACCGCCAGCACCTTCTTCCGCCGGAACACGACGGGATCGCTGGAGCAGGACGAGACGAACCTCAGCGGCGCCGTGACGTTCGGATACGACCTGAGCCGCTACTGGACGGTGAGTCTCGGTGCCGGTTCCGCCGTGCGGACGGCCGACGCCACCGAGCGGTACTCCGACAGGATCCCGGCGACCAAGGCACAGACCAGCGCCGAATTCATGGGGAACCCGGACCTGGAGCCGGAGCGCAGCAATCAGGCGGACCTGTGGATCGAGGCCAGCTACCCGCGGCTGGCCCTCCAGCTCAACGCCTTCGCCCGGCACATGGACGAGTACGTCACGATCGGGGCCACGGATCTCCCGAAGCGGCTCCCGCTGAGCCCGGAGACCGTCTTCCGCTACGTGAACGGCGAGGCGGAGTTCTGGGGCTTCGAGGTGTCCGCCGACGCGGGGGTCACCGAGAGCCTCACGCTGAGCGCCGCGACGAACTACCTGCGGGGCCAGAATCTGACCCGGGACCGGCCGGTGATCGGGGTCGCCCCGATGCGCGGCAGCCTGGGGGCCCGGTTTGAACCGCCGCAGGGCCGCTTCTTCGTGCAGGGCAAGATGACGGGCGTCGCCGACCAGGACCGGGTGGCCCGGGAGCTGGGGGAGGGCGTCACCGACGGGTACGTGACTGCCGACCTCAAGGGTGGGGTCCGGATGTACGAGGGGCTGCGCCTGCGGCTCGGTGTGGAGAACCTGGGCGACGAGCAGTACGTGAACCACCTGAACGCCGAGAACCCCTTCACGGGGAGCCGGATTCCGGAGCCGGGCCGCGTCTTCTTCGCGGACCTGAGCTGGGCGTTCGGGCCCGTGCGATGAGAGCGGTCGACACCCTCCCGCCGTCTCGCGTGTACGGGAGGTCGCCGGACCTTCGAACCATGAACCCCGAAGGGCATCAACGATGAGACAGTGCGACGAGAACCCGGCCGCCGTGCGCCGCCGTGCGTGCGGCGGATCCCCGGGTGCCCGATCGGTGCTCCTCGCGGTCGGCGCGGTGCTCCTGGCGTCGGGCGCCGTGGCCTGCGGCGGAGACGGCGCCGGCCGCGGCGGCGTCTCCGCCTCCCCGAACAGCGGCCTGCACGGAGCCGTCCTTCCGGAGGCCCGACCCAAGGGCGACTTCACGCTCACGGCCACCGACGGCGAGCCCTACGACTTCCGGCGCGAGACCGACGGCGAGGTCGCGCTGCTCTTCTTCGGCTACACCCACTGCCCCAACGCCTGTCCGGTTCAGATGGCCACCCTGGGGGCCGCCTACGAGAAGCTTCCCATGGAGCTGCAGCAACGGGTCGAGGTGGTCTTCGTCTCCACCGATCCGGCCCGGGACTCCCTCCTCCGACTACGGAGCTGGCTGGACAACTTCAGCGAATCATTCGTCGGGCTCCGCGGGAGCCGTGACGAGGTGAACCGAATCATGCAGAGCTACGGCCTCCCCCCGGCGCAGATCGACACAGCGGCCTCAGGGCCCGGCAGTCCCGGGGACGGGTACACGGTGGGGCACGCCGCCCACGTGCTCGTCTTCACCCCCGACGGCCGGCTGCGCCTGATGTACCCCACCGGTACGCGACAGAAGGCGTGGGTCGAGGACCTCCGCGAGCTGGCCCGCGAGGGCACGGCCGCCGTCACCGACGGCGGTGACGGGCGTTCGGGCTCCGCGCCGGGAGGGAGCTGAGCCGTGCAGTGGTGGTGCTCGGCCCAGTCGGGTTACTGGAGCTGGGCGTGGCAGCCCTACGCGGGTGTCTGGATCCTGGTGGCCGGCCTGGCGCTGGCCTACTGGCTCACGTGGCGCCGCCTCGGGCCGGAGGAGCGGGCGGGCGGGGAGCCCTTCTCCTTCGCCCTGGGCCTCTTCCTGCTCTGGGTGTCCCTGGACTGGCCGCTGGCCGCCCTGGGCGCCACCTACCTGGCCACCGCCCACATGGTGCAGTACACGCTCGTCGCGATGGCGGCCGCGCCGCTCATGCTGCGGGGGATCCCGGACGTAGCCCTGCGTCGGGCCGTCGATGCGGGGGCGGCGGGGCGGCTCCTGGAGACGGCGACGCGCCCGGTCGCGGCGTTCCTGCTCTTCAACGTGGTGCTGGTCGGCACCCACTGGCCCGTGGTCCTCGACACGCTCATGGCCACCCAGCTCGGCTCCTTCGTCCTCGACGCCCTGTGGCTCGTGAGCGGCGTGCTCTTCTGGTGGCCCATCGTCTCGCCGGTCCCCGCTCGGCCGGGCTTCCGGGAGCTCTGGAAGCTCGCCTATCTCTTCCTGAACACCATCCCCGCCACCATCGTGGGCCTCATGCTGGTCTATGCCGAGTACCCGGCCTACGCCACCTACGAGCTGGCGCCCCCGGTCTTCGGGGCGCCCGCTCTGGCCGACCAGCAGGTGGCGGGTCTGGTGATGAAGTTCGGCGGCGGGCTCATCCTGTGGTCCGTCATGGGCGTCATTTTCTTCCGCTGGTACCGGGAGGAGTCGGAGGAGGCGGGCGCCGCCGTGCCCGCGGACGTCGGGGCGAGCAGCTGAGCGGACGGGAATCCCGTCGGCGGAGCTGAAGCGGCCCGGGGCGTCAGAGTAGGTGCCAGAACTCCGGATCCACCGACACGTTCAGACTCCACTGTCCGTCGCGGAGGCCCCGGTCCACGTTCACCCGAAGCAGGTCCCAGAGGAGCCCCAGGCCGGCGCCGACCGAGGGCCGGATGCCGTCGCTCTCACTGATGCCCAGCCGGCGGGCGGCCCGCCGCCCCGGCCCGTCGATTCCGGCCCAACCGGCGGAGGCGCGGACCCGGGCCCGCAGCCACGGCGGCACCAGGTCGATGGCGGCACCGAGCTGGCCGAGCAGGATCCGGTCGCCGCCCCAGGGACGGAAGCGGTACCCGGGCACGGTGCCACGGCCGCCGAGGAGGAAGAGGCGCTGGGCGGGGAGGTCGCCGCCGGATGCTCCGGCGGCCAGGCGGAGGTCCCACGCCACGGGCTGATCCGTCGGCGAGGGGCTCCGGCCCTCCACCCGCAGCAGGGCCCGGCTGTAGCCGAAGTCGCCGGCCTCGCCGCTGGCTCCCTCTCCCGACAGGTTCGCCCGCCAGCCGGCGCCCAGGAGGCGACCGAGGGGCGCCTCGAGCCTGGCGTCCAGCCGGACGCTCGTTCCCTCCCGGACGGGGCGGATCGGCGGGAGCTCCGACCCCGACTGGGGCCCCGGGACCTCCCCGGCGGCGGTGTGCTCCTCCCAGGCTGCGCCGAGGCGAAGAATCCCGCCGCCGACGCGGAAGCGCCAGGCCGCCTCGAGGCCGGAGCGAAACCACGGATCCCGGTAGTCGCCGTTCCCGGCCAGGGCCGAGATGGAGCCCGTCACCCCGGAGGACGCGGTGAAGGGGCCGATGTCGGAGAGGCAGCGGAGACAGCCTTCCAGGACCGGCCCGCTCCGGCCTTCGCCGCCCACGGCGACTCGGGCCTCCGGCCGTTCCGCTCCGAACGGATAGCCGGCCCAGGCCGAAGCCTCCCAGCCAGCACCCCGGTGGCGGACGCCGGCTCCGATCAGCACGCCCTCACCGCGGCGTACCCGGAGGGCGTGTGAGGCGTCGGTGAGGTACAGCCTGGATGGGGCGAGCCCCGACAGGGTCCTCCGCCCCACCAGGCGACGGGCGCGCTCGCGAACCTCCTCCAGGTTCACCTCACCGGTGGCCGGCTGCGTCGGCCCACCGACCGGGCCCTCGAAGAGCCCGCGATCCCAGCCCTCGTACCGTGCCAGGACGGAGTCCGGCAGGCTCACCAGCCGCTCCCCGGGCGTCACCTCCACCGGCTCCCCGGGGTTGAGCCGGTAGCCGGTGACCCGAAAGCGGGTCCGGATCGTCCCGCCGGCCGGCACGTCCAGCCAGGTGGCCTGCCGGTGGACCTCGGTGGTCTGGCGCACGGGCAGCCAGTATTCGCCGTCGATGAGGCCCGACTCCAGGTCGACGGAGATGTGCTCGAGCTGGGGGTCGCGGTAGGAGGAGGGAGTGAAGGTCACGGAGAGGCGGGCCACGGCGGGCTCGTCTCCGTCCACGAAGATCTCGCCCACCACTGCCGGACGGTCCGCGTCCCGGGGGCGCACCTGGAGGCGGTAGAGGCGCCGGCGCTCGCCGGCGAGCCCGACCTCGAGGGAGTCCTCCAGCCGATACTCGTAGACCGGGAGTCCGCGCGGAGAGGTCGGGTGAGGGACGTTCCGCAGTTCGGTGCCGCGGCCCATGGAGATGGTGCTGTCGAAGTTCTCCAGGAGCACCCGCAGGTGGTCGGCGTGGTAACGGATTTCGGTGGGCAGGAGGTTCTCCGACCGCCGCCCCACGACGGTCTGCCGCGAGTATCCGGGATGCCGCCAGGCGATCCGGAGCGCCACCTGATCGGCTCGGACGAGGCGCGTGCCGCCCGGTGTACCGAGGAGGGAGGCCGCCGGCCCCGGGTCGAAGAGAAAGTAGGTGTGGCCCTCGGCCCGGGCCCGGAAGGCGCGCAGGGTCGTGTCGCCGTAGGGGTGTCGACGCCGCGCCTGCGCGACCCTGCGGACGAGCTCCCGCGCCCGGGGACCATCCCAGTCGCCGGCTTTCCCGGCGGCGGGCACCGTGTCGGCCACGGTCTGCTGCGGAGTCGGCGCGCCAGCGGGCGAGGGCTCGGCCAGGGCGTCCGGTGCGCCGAGAAGTGCCGTCAGCGCCGCGACGAGGAACGCGCGGGGGAGAGGCGCATCCGGCGCCGGAGCGCTCACGGGCGGAGACTGTGCGCGGTCAGCCGGCCTCCGGCAGGTAGAGCCGGAAGACGGATCCCTCGGAGGAGGCGCGATGGACGAGCAGGTCGCCGCACTGGAGCTGGGCCAGGCGCCGGGCGATGGCGAGGCCGAGACCCGTGCCACCGGCGGTGCGGCTGAGCACGTCCGTCGCCTGCTCGAAGGGCTCGAACACCCGCTCCACGTCCTGGAGGGCCAGGCCGGCGCCCGTGTCGCTCACGTCGAAGCCGACGAATTCCCGCTCCCCCCTTCCGGTCTCGGATGCGTTCGGCGGCTCCGCGCGCCGCACGGTGACCCCGATCGTGCCGCCGTCGCTGTACTTGACCGCGTTGGCGAGCAGCTTCAGGAGGATCTGTCGGCAGCGCGCGAAGTCGGCTTCCACCTCCACCTCCTCCGGCACGGATACAGCGAGCTCCAGCTCGGCGTCCTCGGCCACAGCCGACGAGATCGTCTCCGCGGCCTCCTCCACCAGGTCCGCCGGCCGGAACCGCTGGATCTCCAGCTCCGGGTCACCGGTCTCGATCTTCGCGAAGTCGATCATGTCGTTGATCAGCGACAGCAGCCCCCGACCCGCCTCCAGCGACCGGTCGACGCAGTCCCTCTGCTCGTCGGTGAGAGGGCCGCGCAGCTCGGCCTCGAGCAGGGACAGCTGGCTGAGGATCACATTGAGCGGCGTCCGGAGCTCGTGGCTCACCAGGGCCAGCACGCGGGATTTGGTCTCCAGCTCGGATCGCAGGAACCGGTTGGCCTGCTCCACGGTGCGGACGCGGCTCAGCGGGGTGACGAACCACACGTACCGTCGCTGGTCGGGCGACAGCGAGACGCTCACGCCCCGGAGGAGGACCGACCGCTCCTCGCCCTCCCGGTCCACGAGCTCCGCTTCCATGCGGGCGCTGCTCACGGTGGACAGCATGGTCCGGAGCTCCGCGAAGCTCGGGAGCTCCATGAGACCCAGGGCGCGGTCCGCCGGCTCGCCCACGAGCCCGGCGGGCTCGGACCCGGCGGCCGCCGCGAGCCCGCGGCTGATGAAGCGGATCGTCCCCGCGTCGTCGGCGATCAGGGCGTCGTCCCGGGTGCCCTCGAGCAGGGCGCGGCACAGGGCCGCCTCCTCGGGCTCCTCCAGCGCCGCCGGCGAGCGTGGGGGCGACTCGCCGGATCCGTCGGTCGAGGTCGGTGCGCCCACCTGCCACCCCCGCTCCCGGGCCCGGGCCAGCAACCGCTCCCGCTCCTCCTCGTCCTGAGGGCGGACCACGACGGGGGCGGGCTCGGGGCTCGAACCGGTGTCTGAGGTCAACGGGAAGTGGCTGGCTGGGAGGAGGTGAGCGCGGTGAGGCCGAACGCCTCTCGGACCCAAATAGTGGCAAGAGGCGGGCCAGGCCCGGCCCGGCGCGTCGCCCTCCCGGTCAGACGCCGGGGAAGAGGTCCTCCTGGGAGTCGTCCCCGGCCTCGCCGGGATTGCCCTCGCGGTCGCCGGTCACGGACTCCAGCCGGCGGATCCAGTGCTCCAGGTCGAGCCCGCCCTCGCTGCGCAGCATTCGACGAAGGACCGGTGAGAGCCCGCGCAGGCGCTCCAGGAGATCGGAGGCCGCCTCCCGCGCCTCCAGGGCCCGGGAGCTCTCCCCCGCTTCGGACTGCATGTCCTCCAGGATCGCCTCCTCCGTGCGGGAGGCGATGATCGGGTCCGACTGCCCCTCGACGAAGACCTTCGTCCGGCGGCCGGGTCCGCGGTCCTCCTCGACGGGGACAAGACCCGTGATGCCGTCGGCCCGCCAGTATTTCCCGTATCCGAGGTGTACCATCCGTCCGGACCTGATCTCCACGGAAACGACACCTCCGGTGGAAGCGGGGTCTTCGGCGACCTGTTCGCGGCGAGCGACGCCGGTGAATGTGGAGCACGCCGTCGAGGGGTGTCAAGAAAGGCCCCGCGTCGCCTATCATTGCAGTTCGCCCCGGGCTCGCCCGGGAGGACGCGGCCCGGCGCGGGCCACCGCACTCGAAGCAGAGCGGACGGGAAGATCCATGTCGCCACGAACCGACGCGCTCAGGTACCATTCGAAGGGCCGGCCCGGAAAGATCGAGGTGGTCCCCACCAAGCCCACTCACACCCAGAGGGACCTGTCGCTGGCGTACACGCCGGGCGTGGCCGAGCCGTGCCGGGAGATCGCACGCAGCGCCGAGGAGAGTTACCGGTACACGGCGCGCGGAAACCTGGTGGCCGTCGTCACCGACGGCAGCGCCGTGCTGGGCCTCGGCGACATAGGGCCCGGGGCCTCGAAGCCCGTGATGGAGGGCAAGGGGGTGCTCTTCAAGCGCTTCGCCGACATCGACGTCTTCGACCTGGAGCTGGACGCCGGGGGCGCGGACGACGTGATTCGGTTCTGCGAGATGCTGGAGCCGACGGTGGGCGGCATCAACCTGGAGGACATCCGGGCGCCGCGCTCCTTCCGCGTCGAGCGGGAGCTCCGCGAGCGGCTGGACATTCCGGTGTTCCACGACGACCAGCACGGCACGGCCATCATCTCCGGGGCCGCCCTGGTCAACGCGCTGCACCTGGTAGACAAGCCCATCGAGGACGTGGAGATCGTCTTCTCGGGCGCCGGGGGCGCCGCCGTGGCCACCGCCGAGCACTACCTCCGCCTCGGGGCGCGGCGGGAGAACATCATGATGGCGGACTCCGCCGGCGTCGTTCACCGGGAGCGCGAGGGCCTGGATCCGTACAAGGCGGAGTTCGCCCGGGACACCGAGGCGAGGACCCTCGCCGGGGCCATGGAGGGGGCGGACGTCTTCGTGGGCCTCTCCGTGGGGGACATCGTCGACCCGGAGATGGTGGAGGCCATGGCCGAGCGACCCATCGTCTTCGCCATGGCCAACCCGGTCCCGGAGATCATGCCGGAGGACGTGAAGGAAGCCGCGCCGGACGCCATCGTGGCCACCGGCCGCTCGGACTACCCGAACCAGGTGAACAACGTCCTGGGCTTCCCCTTCATCTTCCGGGGTGCGCTCGACGTGCGCGCCCGCGCGATCAACGACGAGATGATGATGGCCGCCACCCGGGCCCTGGCGAAGCTGGCCCGGGAGGACGTGCCCGAGGCGGTGGCGGCGGCCTACGGCGGCGAGCGCCTGCACTTCGGGCCGGAATACCTCATTCCCAAGCCCTTCGACACCCGGGTGCTGCTCAGCGTGGCGCCGGCGGTGGCCCGGGCCGGCATGGAGACCGGCGTCGCCCGACGCCAGGTGGACCTGGGGGAGTACCGCGCCGAGCTGGAGGCCCGGCTCGGCCCCGGCCGTGAGTTCATGCGGCGGATCATCAACCAGGCGGGTCGCTCGCCGAAGCGGATCGTCCTGCCCGAGGGCGAGTGCGAGCGGGTGGTCCGGGCCACGACGGTGATACGGGACGAGGGCATCGGCACACCGGTCCTGGTGGGCCGGCGGGAGAAGATCCGGGAGGTCGCCGAGCAGGAGGAGGTGGATCTGCAGGGCGTCGAGATTCAGGACCCGGAGTCGCCGGAGACCCGGGATCGGCGCGAGCGGTACGCCGGCCGCTTCTGGGAGGCGCGCCAGCGGAAGGGTATCACGCGGGCCGAGGCCCGCTCCCGCATGCGCGACCCCATGTACTTCGGCGCCATGCTGGTCGAGTCCGGCGACGCCGACACCCTGCTCACCGGCGCCGACCAGTACTATCCGGACGCCCTGCGTCCCTCGCTGCAGGCCATCGGCCCCGAGGAGGAGACACCGAGAGTGGCCGGGCTCTACCTGATGGTCTTTTCCGACGAGCTGTACATCGTGGCCGACGCCACGGTGAATCCGGATCCCACCGCCGAGGAGCTGTCGGAGATCGCCATCGTCTGCGCCGAGTTCGCCGCCCGGTTCGGCGTCGAGCCCCGGGTGGCCATGCTCTCCTTCTCGGACTTCGGCTCGTCGAGGCACCCGGCGGCCAGGAAGGTCCGGGAGGCCGTGAGCAGGGTGAAGGAGCGGCGGCCGGACCTGACCGTGGACGGCGAGATGCAGGCCGACACGGCCATGAACGCCGAAACCCTGCGCGAGGTCTATCCCTTCGCCGATCTGGACGCCCCCGCCAACGTGCTGGTGTTCCCGAACCTCGACGCCGCCAACTCGGCGTACAAGCTGCTGGCGGACCTGGGGGGAGCCGAGGCCATCGGACCCGTGCTGCTCGGTATGGCCGAGCCGGTGCACGTGCTCCAGAGAGGGGCGTCGGCTGCGGAGATCGCGCACCTGGCGGCCATCTCCGTGGTGGATGCCCAGGCACGCGAAAAGGGTGGGCTCGACGATGGCGAGCTAATTGCAGATTGAGGACATTCCCGACGCCGGGCGTAGACCGACGCGCCCGTCGACTCCCCCGCCGGTCCCGACGGGGGAACCGTCCCGGTCGCGTCCCGCGCCCCGGGCCGAACGGACCGATACGACACGAGCGCCACATTTCGAGGAGCTGACACAGGTGAAGATCGCCGCCGACCCGAATCCACCGAACAGAAGCGTCATCGAGAACCCGAGCCGGGAAGAGCTCCGGGAGCTCGCCAGCCACCACGAGACCACCACCGAGTACGGTAGCGCGGCCTTCGTGACCGAGGCCCGGTCTCGCACCGCAGAGGCCACACGAAGCACGGTGGACGGCGAGGTCACCGAGGAGGATCTGGCCACCATCGATCGGGTCCACCAGTACCTGGAGGACGCGCAGCTGATTCGGCTCGACCGGAAGATCGGGACGGAGAACCGCTACGGCTCGTATCACTGCCGGCTCTTCGTGACGAAGGAGTTCGCTCGCCTGGCGCTCATGCTCCACGGAAGCCTGGAGCCGGCGGAAGACCCGGAGGGCGAGCCGGACTTCGTGACCATCGACGTCCCGGAGTGGCCCGGCGACCGTGCCATCCTGGTCGACACGGAGACGGGCGCCACCTACGTGCTCAACTCCGACTACTTCGGCGAGATCAAGAAGTCCTTCCTCCGGCAGACCATGTACCGTGCGAAGCAGGACGGCCACCTGGGCCTGCACGCCGGGAGCAAGGTGGTCCGGGCGCGGAGCAGCGAGACGGGCGATCTCCGGGACCGCGGCTACCTCTTCTTCGGCCTCAGCGGGACCGGGAAGACCAGCCTCACCTGCCACGACTACGAGATGGACACCGAGGAGGGCGAGCTCGTCCGGGTCCGGCAGGACGACGTCGTGGTGCTCACCGAGGACGCCTTCTGCAAGGGCACCGAGGGCGGCGGCTTCTACATCAAGACCGACGGGCTGAGCCCCGACGACCAGGAGGCCCTGTACCAGGCGGCCATCAGCTCGAAGGCCCTCATGGAGAACGTGTGGGTGGAGGACGACGGGACGGTGGACTTCTTCAACTCGAAGCTCACCAAGAACGGGCGGGCCATCGTCCCCATCAACGAGGTGAAGAACACCGACGACACCATCGACGTCCCGGATATCACGGACATCTTCTTCATCACGCGGAATCCGCTCGTCCCGGCCGTCGGCCGGCTCACGCCCGAGCAGGCGGCGGTGGCCTTCATGCTCGGTGAGTCGATCAAGACCTCCGCCGCGGATCCCGACGCCGAGGGCGAGCAGGTGCGTGTCGTGGGCACGAACCCCTTCATCGTCGGCCCCGCCGGTGAGGAGGGGGACATCTTCCATGACCTCCTGACCCAGAACCCGGACCTCCACTGCTACATCCTCAACACCGGGCGCATCGGCGAGGGGGACCAGGCCGCCGACATCAGGATCCAGGACACCGTGGCCATCCTCCGGGCCATCGCCCGGGAGGCCGTGGAGTGGACCGGGGACGAGACCCTGGGCTTCGAGGTCCCCGAGTCGGTGCCCCACGTGGCGCCGTCGAAGTTCCGCCTGCGGGATCACTACGAGCAGGAGGAGCTGGATCGGAAGCTCGGCGAGCTCCGGAGCCAGCGCCGGGAGTGGCTGGACGGCTTCAGGGAGTTCCCCGACCACCTGGCGGAGGCGCTGTACTGACGGCCGACCCGTCGACGGCCCGGTGAGCCGAGAGGGGCGGTTGCGGGCCCGGACGGTCCGGGACCCGCTGTGGCAGAACATCCGCCTGGCCCCCGAGGCCGCCGCGGTGGTGGACACGCCGGAGTTCCAGAGGCTCCGGCGTGTGAAGCAGCTGGGCCTCGCCCACCTGGTCTATCCAGGGGCCGTCCACACCCGCTTCCTGCACGCGCTGGGCGTCTACCACCTCACCCGGCGCGCCCTCTCGCGCCTGGACGAGAACGGCGAGCTGAATCTGCTGACGCCGGGCGAGCGCGAGGTCCTGCCCGTGATCGCCCTGGCGGCGCTCCTCCACGACGTCGGCCACTACGCCTTCTCCCACGCCATGGAGGAGCTCGAGACCGGGTGGATCCCGGGCCACCACGAGGAGGTAGCCGAGCGCTTCCTCACCGCCCCCTCCATACAGCGGGCCCTGAAGCGCGTCCACCCGGACGCTCCGGCCCGCATCGACGAGCTGATCCGCGGCGAGTCCTCCCATCCGCTGCAGGGTCTGGTGGCGGGGTCCCTGGATCTGGACAAGATCGACTACCTCCGCCGGGACTCCCTCTTCTGCGGTGTGCCCTACGGCAACGTCGACGTGGACCGCCTGCTGGACGCGCTCACCGTGGCGCGTCATCCCGACGGCGACGGTCCCGAGGTCGCCGTCACCGAGAAGGGCATCTCGGCACTGGAGTCGCTGCTCTTCTCCAAGTACCAGATGTTCCGGAACGTCTACTGGCACCACGCCGTGCGCGCGGCCACCGCCGCCTTCCGCCGGCTGGTGGAGACGGCGCTGGAAGCCAGCCTCCTCTCCCGGGACGAGCTTCCCGGCCGCACCGACGATCAGCTGATGAACCTCCTCGGACGCCGGGCGTCGGAAGAGGACTCCGACGTGGTGAGCCGTCTGCGCGGGGCGCTGATGGACCGACGGCTTCCGAAGCGTCTGATCGAGCTCTTCGGCGACGAGCTGCCGGACGGCATCGCACCCTGGGTGGAGAGCCGCCCGTCGCTGGTCCGAAAGCTGGAGCGAAGGCTCGAGAAGGACTGGGGGCGCGAGCCCGGGACCGTGTTCATCGACTACCCTTCTTATCCCGGCATGCTGGAGCTCCGCATCCTGCTGGTCCGGCGGAGCGGCGACGTGCAGCGCCTGACCTCCTCGGGGGAGAAGGGGCTCATCGACCTGCCCCGCCTCGGGCGCTCCCTGCACCATGCCGCCCGCGTCTTCCGCGTCTTCTCACTGGACCCGACGCCGGAGCGCAAGGATCCGGGCCCGCTGCTGGAGCTGCTGGAGGCATCGGCGGGGGAGGTCGAGCAGCGGCTGGAGACGGACCGGGCGCTGTACTGAGTTCCCGCCTGCCGCGCTACGGATCCT
Organism: uncultured Gemmatimonadota bacterium; assembly: GCA_964518305.1. Lineage (GTDB taxonomy): Bacteria > Gemmatimonadota > Gemmatimonadetes > Palauibacterales > Palauibacteraceae > Caribbeanibacter. Next base: position 60,444 of record CAZFDK010000009.1, read on the forward strand.
GGCCGCAGAACCGCACCAGCACCACGGTGATGTTGTCCCGACCGCCGCTCCGGTTCGCGGCACTGACCAGCCGGTCGGCCAGGTCGTCGAGGTTGGCTTCGGGTCCGGGGGCCGACTCTGAGAGCAGCGACTCGAGCTCGGCATGCGGTAGCATGTCGGTGAGCCCGTCGGAGCAGAGCAGATACAGGTCGCCGGCTTCAGCCCGACCCTCCTCCACGTCCACCTCCACGTCCCGGGACGTGCCGAGGGCGCGCTCCAGGACGCTGGACATGGGGTGCCGGCGCGCTTCCTCTCGGGTGAGTTCCCCGGCGGCGACCCGCTTTCCGACCCAGGAGTGGTCGGTGGTGACCTGCCGCAGCTCGTCGTCGCGGCAGAGGTAGGCCCGGCTGTCGCCCACGTGGCCGATTCGCCACCGGCCGTCGGGGGCGAGCGTCAGGGCGGTGAGGGTGGTCCCCATGCCGGAGCGGCCGGGATTCTCGTCCGCGTCGCGCAGGATCGTGCGGTTGGCCTCTCGCACGACCTCGGTCACCTGCTCGGCAGGAGGGAGGCCGCCGTCGCCGGCGAGGCGTTGCTCCAGCGTCTCCACGGCCAGCCGGGAGGCGATCTCGCCGGCGGCGTGTCCTCCCATGCCGTCGGCGACGGCGAAAAGGCCGTCCTCGGGGAGCTCCAGGACCGAGTCCTCGTTGCTGTCCCGCACGCGTCCCCTGTCGGACACGGCTGCCGCGCTCCAGTTTTTATCGTCCATCCGATCGGGGGGTCGGGGGAACGATCGTCGGGCCGGTCGGGTTCACCTATCGAGCAGAGACCGGGCCAGGCGAGGGGCACGTGTGTGACCCGCACGAGGCTCGCAGCCCCCGGTGCCGCGACCTCGAATTCCGCACCCACACCGTCCGGAGCAGGATGGCTTCTGGTGGTCTTCCCGTCGTGGACGAGCAGGACTCCCGCACAGAGACCGCGGGTGCTCCCGAGGTGGAGCTCGAGCACCTCGACACCCTCTGGTTCCAGGTCACCGGCACGATCTGCAACCTGGAATGCTCCCACTGCTTCATCTCCTGTTCGCCGGACAACCACACCCTGGAGTTCCTGGAGCTGGAGACGGTCCTGGACTGGGTGGAGCGCTCGAGCGCGTGGGGCGTGAAGGAGTTCTACGTCACCGGGGGCGAGCCCTTCATGCACCGGGACCTGGCGACGATGCTGGAGGCCATGCTGCAGCGTGGCCCTGCCTCGGTGCTCACCAACGGCACCCTGCTGCGGGAGAAGACCCTCGACCGCCTGGCCGAGGCCCACGAGGAGTCGCGGTACTCGCTGGAGGTCCGGGTGAGCATCGATGGCCCGAACCCCGAGATGAACGACCCGATCCGCGGCGAGGGCAACTTCGAGCGGGCCATGGAGGGGGTTCGCAAGCTGCTGGACCACGGCTTCCTCCCCATCGTCACCGCCACCCAGGTCTGGGATCAGGAGGAGGACGAGGCCGTCCGCCGGGAGTTCATGGAGAATCTTCGGGCGCAGGGCTACGAGAACCCCCGCCTGAAGATCCTCCCCTCCATCAAGACCGGCCGCGAGGCCGCCCGCAGCCGCGGCTACGGCGAGGGCGAGCGAGTGACGGCGGCCATGATGGAGGGCTACGACGAGGAGCAGCTCATCTGCTCCAGCGCACGGGTCGTGACCAGCGAGGGCGTCCACGTGTGCCCGATCCTGGTGGACCAGCCCGACTCGCTCATGGGCCAGACCATGGAGGAGGCCGATGAGCCCTTCGAGCTGAAGCACCAGGCGTGCTACACCTGCTGGCTTCACGGCGCCATCTGCTCGAACTACGGCGGCATCGGCGAGGAGGTGACCTGACGTGCCCCGTCGGATCGCCGTCTTCGGCGGCGTCTACAGCAACTGGCGCGCCCTGGAGGCGGTGGTGGAGGACGCGACCCGCCGCGGCGCCGACGACCTCTACTGCCTCGGAGATCTCGGTGCCTTCGGCCCCAACCCGGACAGGATTCCGCCCCGGCTGATCGAGGCCGACGTGACGACGATCCGGGGCAACTACGACGACTCCATCAGCCGCGGCCTGGACGACTGCCAGTGCGGCTACACCGATCCGCGCGACAACCACTTCGCCCGGCTCTCCTACCGCTACACCTTTCGGAACACCTCGGAGCGATGGCGGGAGTGGATGGGGACCCTGCCGGAGCAGCTGCGGATCGAGATGAACGGCCGCCAGGTGCTGATGTGTCACGGCAGTCCGCGACGCATGAACGAGTTCCTCTGGGAGTCCACCAGCTCCACGCAGTTCCTGGAGTGGATGGCGGGGGAGCACGGCGCCGACGTGGTGCTCTGCACGCACACGGGGATCCACTGGAAGCGGCGGCTCCCGGGCGGCGGCCTGTTCGCCAACGTCGGCTGCATCGGCCGGCCCGCCAACGACGGGCGCACGGACGTGTGGTACACCCTCCTGACGGCCGGGGACGACCGCGAGGACGACCCGTCCCTGGACGTGAACTTCATCCCGGTATCCTACGACCACGAGGCACTGGCCGAGGAGATGCGTCGCGAGGATCTGCCCGAGGAGTTCGTGGAGACGATCCTCACCGGCTGGTGGACCACCTGCCTGGAGGTGCTGCCGGCCAAGGAGCGCCGCCGCGGCCGGCACTAGGGCACCCACAACACCCACTTCCCCGGTGGCACCTGCCCGTCGGAGGGGTTCGTTGACGCCCCCGGACCCCCGGCCTAGCTTGGTCGCCCGGGTGCCGCGAGCCGGGCGGCCGCGGCGCCATGAATCTCGGCCAGAGTGCACGTCGACCCTGACATGTCTACCAACACGGCCGGTTCCCGCGCCTCCTCCGGCAGTATCGGCGACGACGTGCTGGATCTGTACCTGGACGACGTCAGCCGCCACGACCTCCTCGATTCCGAAGAGGAGGAGCGCGTCGCCCGGCGGGCCCGTGCGGGCGACGAGCAGGCCCTCGAGCGCCTGGTCCGGGCGAACCTGCGTTTCGTGATCTCGGTCGCCAAGAAGTACAAGAACCGCGGGGTCGCCTTCGAGGACCTCATCCAGGAAGGCAACGTGGGCCTGGTGAAGGCGGCGAAGAAGTTCGATCCCGAGCGGGGCGTGAAGTTCATCAGCTACGCCGTGTGGTGGATCCGACAGTCGATCCTCTCGGCCCTGGCGCGCCAGAGCCGCTCGGTCCGCCTCCCGCTCAACCGGGCCACCGAGATGTCGAGGATGCTCCGCACCCGGAGCGAGCTGCGGCAGGAGCTGGGGAGGGATCCGAAGCCCGAGGAGATCGCCGAGGAGACGGATCTGGACGTCGACACCGTGGAGATGCTGCAGCGCCTGAACACGGCGGAAGTCCGACTGGACGCCCCCGTGGGCGAGGAGGACGACAGCCACCTGATCGAGCGCTTCTTCGTGGAGGGGCCCTCCGTGGAGGACGACCTGGAGGAGAAGCTGCTCCACGAACACGTGGTCCAGGCACTCTCCACGATCCGCTCGCGGGACGCCCGCGTGATCCGCCTCTACTACGGGCTGCAGGGATCGGAGGAGCACACCCTGGAGGAGATCGGGGGAATACTCGGCGTGACCCGGGAGCGCGTGCGACAGCTCCGGGATCGGGGCCTCGAGGAGATCCGCTCCGGAGAGCTCGGGCAGATTCTGGCCAGCTACGCCGCGGCCTGAGGCTCCAGCACGGAGTTCGGCCGAGGGATCAGTTCCCGCCGGCCTCCGGGCCGTCCGGCCCGCCGCCCCCTCCGGCGGCCGCCCGCTCTGCCAGGTCCAGGGGTGAACACCGCTCCCCGGCGGTCCAGGAGATCTCGCCGGGATCGCCGGCGCTGTCCGGCCACAGGGCCGCCAGACGGACGGAGCTGGCCCCGTACTGCCGGAGGAAGTGGACGCGTCCGTAGGGCCCGTCGGCGGCCGCGACGTAGCCGTAGGCCCGCTTGCCGCCCGACGCGTCGTAGCGGTGCAGGCGCACCCACCGTGGCGTGTATCCCTCGTCGGAGCTGTATCGGGCCAGGTAGAAGAGCGAGACCGCCGAGTCCGAGGGGGGCGCCGGGGCCAGGGTATCTCCTATGAGGTAGCTGGCCGCCATGCCCGCCCGCTGGCTGCCGGGGTACGGCACCGCCGCGAGGTCGACGAGCTCCGCCAGGAAGGCCCGCTCGATGCCCTCCTCCCCCAGGAGCCGCTCGGCGAGGATCGGGGCGAAGAGGCGGATCCGGTCGTCGGGCTCGGCCCGGACGCCCGGGCCGGGCTCCGCGGCCCACGTCCCGCCGGGCATCGCCAGGGCCTCGTCCGGCACCGGCGCCCCGGGGGCCACGAACACCTGACCCTCGGCCACCGGCGGGCAGGAGGGATCCGGCGAGCGGCTCCCGGAGAGCACCAGGGAGCCGGCGCGCCGGGAGGCGGAGTGGAGCGCCAGCTCCCGGCCGGACGGGTGGAAGGCGGAGTCGAAGCGGGCCCGCCACGCCCGGGGCGTGGTGTCCGGGAGAGTCAGCTCCCGGAGCCTGCCGTCGGGTCCGAAGCGTGCCGCCGGTGCGGCCAGCGCCCTCCCCGAGGGATCCACCCGGACATAGTAGAGGAGGGGCGGCCGCGGGAGCGGCGGTAGCGGCTCGGGCTCGACCGCCGCGCTGTCTTCCGCGGAGGCGGGGCCGCCCTCTGGCTCCTCGATTCCGATCCGGGCCCCCGACCACTCCACGTCGCATCCACCGGCCCAGGCCGGCGCCAGGAGGGCCAGGACGAAGAGGGCGAGGCGCGCGGAAGGGGCGAACGCTCGGGGCACGTGGCGGGTCGGCTCGGGATGACTCACGGGCGGCGCCAAGGTAGGATGTCGATGCGGATCGGGAAAGCTCATCGCCTTCCCGGAGACGGGAAGGGCGCAGAACACGGAGAGGGCCCTTGGCGGATCTCGGCTTCTATCACCACGGCGCCTGTTCCCGGCACGATACCGGCTGGCGGCACCCCGAGCACCAGGGCCGTCTGCGGGGACTGATGAAGGCCCTGGAGACGGAGATGCTGGACCTCCAGGGACACTTCACCCCCGTGGAGGGCCGGCTGGCCGGGCGCGACCGCCTGGGGCGAGTGCACGACGCTGCCCACGTGGACGCCATCCGCGATGCGGCGGAGCGCGCCGGGGAAGCCGGCGAGACCGTCAACCTGGAGCCGGACACCGTCGTCTCCGGCGGGTCGTGGCAGGCGGCCCGCGCCGCCACGGGATGCGCCGTCGACGCCGTGGAGGCGGTGGCCCGCGGCGAGCACGGGTCCGCCTTCTGCGGCGTCCGCCCTCCCGGTCACCACGCCACGCCGAATCGCGCCATGGGCTTCTGCCTGCTGAACCACGTGGCGGTGGCGGGGCGGCACGCGGTGGAGGAGGGCCTCGTCGACCGTGTCCTGGTCGCGGACTGGGACGTCCACCACGGCAACGGCACGCAGGAGATCTTCTGGCGGGACCCGTCAGTCTTCTACTTTTCGCTCCACCAGAGTCCCTTCTATCCCGGCACGGGTGCCGAGGACGAGCGCGGCGAGGGACCGGGCGAGGGCGCGACGCTGAACCGCCCCATGCCCGCCGGCCTGGAGCCGGAGCGCTACGTGGAGGCCTTCGTGGAGGGGGTCGATCGTGTCGAAGAGCTCGGCTTCGAGCCGGAGCTGGTGCTGGTGTCGGCGGGGTTCGACGGGTGTGCGGACGACCCCCTCGGGGGGTTCACGCTGGAGGCGGAGCACTATCGGGAGATGACGCGCCGGGTGAAGGAGGCGGCGGACGGGCGCGTCGTGTCGGTCATGGAAGGCGGGTACGACACGGACGCCCTGGGCCGATGCGCAGTGGCCCACATGAAGGAACTCGCCGGGACCCCCTGAGCCCGGCGGACGAGCACGAAAGGGAGCGCAGCAGCCGGGAGGCCATGACGAGGTGAAGGCCACACTGGACGACGAGTTTCGACGGCGGGCCGGGGAGGCCCTGCGCGACAGCGGGATCGACGGCTGGCTCCTCTACGGGCTCGAGGAGCGCAATCCGGTGATCCAGGACGTGCTCGGCGTGGCGGCTGACCCGCCGTCCCGCCGGTACTTCCTCTTCCTGCGTCCGGGCCGCGACCCGGCCGTCCTCTGCCACCGCATCGAGATGCAGCCCTTCGAGGAGTGGCCCGGGACGGTGCGGAGCTACGTGGGATGGCGCGAGATGGAGGACGCCCTGGCCGAGATGCTCGAGGGATGCGCCCGGGTGGCCATGGAGGTCTCCGAGCGGGACGCGGTCCCCTTCGTCGATCACGTTCCGGCCGGCGTGCGGGACCTGGTGGCCTCGCTGGGGCCAAAGGTCACGGGCTCGGCGGAGCTGATCGCGCGGAGCAGCGCCCGGTGGGGCGCCGAGGGCCGGCGCCACCACGACCGCTCCAGCCGGGTACTGGCGGAGGTCGCGAAGACGGCCTTCCGCCGCGCAGCCGACTCGATCTCCGGCGCCGGGACCCCCACGTCTCCCGTCACGGAGGCGGGGCTGTCGGAGTGGATCCTGGGCCGCCTGCGGGACCGGGGTCTGGACGAGGTGGACACCATCGTGGCCTTCGGCCCCAACGCTGCCAACCCGCACTACGACCCGCCGGAGGAGGGCTCGCGTCGGGTCGGTCCCGGCGAGGCGTTCCTGGTGGACCTGTGGGGACGGGAGGCCGGCGAGCCCCGGGCCGTCTTCGCGGATCAGACGTGGATGGGCGTCCTGGGAGCCGAGCTCGGGTCGTCCTTTCGCGAGGCGTGGGAGGCCGTTCGTGACGCCCGGGACGAGACGGTGCGCTTCATCTCCGAACGGTGGGAGGAGGGGCGTCCTCCCACGGGCGCCGAAGCCGACCGCGCAGCCCGCCGCGTGCTGGTGGAGCGGGGCTACGAGGACGCCATCTTCCACCGCACCGGGCACGGCATGGACCGCGCCCTGCACGGCTTCGGGCCCAACCTGGACAGCGTGGAGACCCGGGACGAGCGCCCCCTGTCGGAGGGCGTGGGGTTCAGCGTGGAGCCGGGCGTCTACCTCGAGGGTCGGTTCGGCGTCCGCTCCGAGATCAACGTCCACGTGACCCCGGACGGGCCCGAGGTGACGACGCCCGACGTTCAGGAGGAGCCGTGGACGACCTGGGAACTGGAGGGGACGGGGCCGTGAGGATCGAGTGGGAGAGGATCCGTGCCGAGACCGCGGACCCGTTCACCACCAGCCGCTCCACGAGCACGGAGGTCGAGCGCGTGTGGGTGCGGATCGGGGCCGGGGGCGTCGAGGGCTGGGGTGAGGCGGATCCGTCTCGCTACTACGGCGAGTCGGCCGCCACGGTCGATGCGGCCCTGCGGGAGATGCGCCCCGCCGTGGAGGAGGCCGACGGGCCGGAGCCGATGCAGGCGCTGGAGAGGGAGCTGGACCGGAGGATCGGCGGGAACAGGGCGGCGAAGGCCGCCGTCGTCGCAGCCCTCCTCGATCTCCGCGGCAAGGCGATCGGAGAGCCGCTGTGGCGCCTCTGGGGACTGGACCCCGGGGAAGCGCCGCTCAGCTCCTTCACGGTGGGCATGGACGACCCGGCGTCGGTGGCCGAGAAGATCGAGCGGGCTCCGGACTACCCCGTCCTCAAGGTGAAGCTGGGCGGCGCACGCGACGAGGAGATCCTTGCCGCCGTCCGCCATGCCGCCCCGGACCGCCGGATCCGGGTCGACGCCAACGCCGCCTGGTCGGCGAAGGAGGCGCTGTGGAAGATCGGCACCCTGGCCGACCACGGCGTGGAGTTCGTGGAGCAGCCCCTGCCGCCCGAGGACCGCGACGGCCTGCGGATGGTCTGCGAGCGGTCGCCGCTCCCGGTGATCCTGGACGAGTCCTGTCAGACCGCCTCCGACGTCCCGGATCTGGTGGGCCTGGCGGACGGGGTGAATATCAAGCTGGCCAAGTGCGGCGGCCCCCTGGAGGCCTTCCGTGCCGTGCACGCCGCCCGCGCCTGCAGCCTCCAGGTGATGATGGGCTGCATGCTGGAGACGACCCTGGGAATCGCGCCGGCGGCGCACCTGGCGCCGCTCCTGGACTACGCCGACCTGGACGGTGCAGCGCTCCTGGACGACGACCCCTTCCGGGGCCCCGGCATCGACGGCGAGGGCCGGATCCGCGTTTCCGACGAGCCCGGCCTGGGCGTCTCGCTGACCGGTGAGTCACCGCACTAGCGCGAGACTCCGCTACAGAAGCGCTTCCGGGTCCCGATCGATCTCCAGCCTCCGGTCGCCGGAGGGCTGCCCGTGGCGGGCGTCGAGGTAGCGGATCACCGCCCCCAGCGGTCCCGGGTCGTCGGACTTGAGCAGGAAGTGCCAGCGCCAGCGTTCCCGCAGCCGCTCGATGGGGCAGGGGGCCGGACCGACCACGTCCACGCCCTCCAGACCGTGCTCCTCCACCAGGCCCCGCGTCCACCTCGTCAGCTCGTCCGCCAGGGCTTCCACCGGTGCCGGCTCGGGCCCGCTCACCACCAGGTTGGCGAGCCTCCGGTGCGGCGGGTAGCCGGGCAGCTCCCGGTCCTCGAGCTCCCGCTCGGCGAAGCCCTCGTAGTCGTGGTCCACGGCGGACTCCAGGGCGAAGTGCTCCGGGCGGGCGGTCTGCACCAGCACCTCGCCCGGCGTCTCCCCGCGCCCGGCCCGCCCCGCGACCTGCGACAGGAGCTGGAAGGTCCGCTCTGAGGCCCGGAAGTCCGGCAGATTCAGGCCCACGTCCGCGTTCACCACCCCCACCAGGGTGACGCCGGGCAGGTCCAGCCCCTTGGCGATCATCTGCGTGCCGAGCAGCACGTCGGCGTCCCCCTGCTTCACCCGCTTCAGAATCTTCTGGTGCGCCCACTTCGTGCTCGTGGTGTCCACGTCCATCCGGGCCACCCGCACGTCGGGAAAGATCTCGCCCAGCCGGCGCTCGACCTGCTCCGTACCGGCCCCGACGAAGCGGGGCTCGGGCTCTCCGCACTCGTCGCACACCTCGGGCGCCGGAGCCTCGAAGGCGCAGTGGTGGCACGTCATCCGGTCCCGGCCCCGGTGATAGGTGAGCGAGACGCTGCACCGGTGGCACTCCCACACCTTCCCGCACCCCGGACACTGGACGAAGTTGCTGTATCCGCGCCGGTTGAGGAGGAGGATGGACTGCTCCCCTCGCTCCAGCCGGTCCTCCAGGGCCGACAGGAGCCGGCCCGTGAAGAGGGTGGGCCCCGGGGAGGAGCGCTCCTCCGCGACGGACCGCGTGCCGCTCCCGCCGCCGTGGTCCTCGCCGCCGGCCCCGTCGACAGTGGCTGACTCGTCGGTCAGGTCCACCAGCTCCACGTCCGGCAGCGGATTGGGCGTCACCCGCTCCGGCAGCTCGAAGCCCCGGTACCGGCCACGGGCGGCCAGGGCCCAGCTCTCCAGCGAGGGGGTGGCCGACCCGAGGAGGCAGAGGGCGCCCTGCAGCCGGCAGCGCATCGCCGCCACGGCCCGGGCGTGGTACCGCGGGGTGTCGGACTGCTTGTAGCTGCCCTCGTGCTCCTCGTCCACCACCACGGCGCCCAGGTCCCGGACGGGGGCGAACACCGCCGAGCGCGCGCCCACGGCCACCCTCTTCCGTCCCTCGCGCAGCGCCTGCCACTCGTCGAAGCGCTCCCCGGCGGAGAGGCCGGAGTGGAGGACCGCCACCCGGTCGCCGAACCGGGCCCGGAAGCGGCGGACGGTCTGGGGCGTGAGCGAAATCTCCGGCACCAGGACCACGGCGCCACGCCCCTGCCCGTTGACGAGCTCCTCCAGCAGCTCCAGGTAGACCAGGGTCTTCCCGGAGCCGGTGACCCCGCGGAGGAGGGCCACCCCGGGGGCCTCCTCCGCCGCCTGTCCCCTCAGCCCGTCGATGACCTCCCGCTGGGCGTCCGTGGGCGTCAGGACGGGCCGCTCCTGGGCCTCCTGGCCGCCGTAGGGGTCCCGCTCCACCCGCTCCTCCACGATCTCGGCCACGTCGCGCTCCGCCAGCCCGCGCACCACCGAGCGGCTGAAGCCCAGGTGGCTCTCCAGGTGGGCCACCGTGGCCTCTCCTCCCAGGGCCTCCAGCACCTCGTAGGCCTCCTGCTGGCGGTGGGCGCGGCCGAAGGCCTCCTCCCGCGCCTGGAGCGTCGGCAGCTCCCGTGTCAGGCGGGCGACCTGCTGGGTCTGCTCCGGGCCGCCGGTCTCCGGCGACTCCTCCTCGACGGTGATCAGGCCCCGGTCCCGGAGGCCCCGGACCACGGGCCAGATGGCCGACACGCCGGTGTCGCTCCTCAGCGTGGTGACCAGGAGCCCGTCCCGGGCACGGTTCAGGCGCTCCAGGACGCGATGCTGGCCCTCGGTGAGCTCCGATCCGTTCTTCGGGCTGACCTCCGCGTCGACGTCCGACGCCATCCGCACCCGGAAGGAGGATTCGGAGAAAAGGCCCGGCGGTAGCGCCGCGCGGAGCACGAGGCCCGGCGGGGCCACGTAGTAGCGGGCCACCCACCGGCAGAGCTCGAGGAGGGGTTCCGGCAGGAGGGGCTCCGGGTCCAGCGCGTCGATCACGGCGCGGACGTCCGACAGCTCCGCCTCCTGCTCCAGGGAGTCCACGATTCCCACCAGCTTCCGGGGGCCGAACGGGACCAGCACGCGGGATCCGGGCCGGACGCGGTCCCGGAGGCCGCCGGGGATCCGGTACACGAAGGTCTGCCGCAGCGGCCTGGGCAGGGCGACCTGGCAGTACGTCGGCTCGTCCATCGCGGCGATCCGGTCGTGCGGCACTGGCGGGAAGGGGAAGTCCGGCGGAGCAGCGGGCCCCATTCTACCGGACGGGCTGACCGGGGTGCCAGCCGCGGGGCTCCGCGCGAGCGTCACCCGACAGGTCGGACACTTCTTGATCGGCCGGAGTATGAGAGGTAGAATCGGCCAAACCGAGGAGGTTGTCCCGGAGCATGAACTGTCTGACGCTCAACGCCTCGTACGAGCCGCTGACGCTCGTGCCGGTCGAGCGAGCGATCCGTCTCGTGATCGACGAGAAGGCGGTTCCGCTGGAGGTGGACGAGGACCGGCCGTACCGGTCCGAGGACCTGGAGATGTCGGCGCCGGTGGTCATCCGGCTCGTCCGGTACGTCCACGTGCCGCGCCGCTTCAGACGCCAGGTGACGAACACCTTCCTGTTCGCCCGCGACGAGTATCGGTGCCAGTACTGCGGGCGTCACAAGAGCGATCTCGGATACCGGGAGTCGCTCACCCGCGACCACGTCGTACCCAAGTCGCGCGGGGGAGGGAACGACTGGGAGAACGTGGTCACCGCGTGCAGCCGCTGTAACCGGACCAAGGGCGATCGGCTTCCCCGGGAGTGCGGGATGGAGCTGCGCACGGACCCGCGCGAGCCGAACCACGTGCAGCTGGAGTGGAAGGTTCGGAAGGTGACCCCGACGCAGGCCAAGTACATCGCCATGTTCTACGGCGAGGAGGTCCTCTCGGCGCTCACGCGCTGAGCGCCCCGACGGACCGGCCGGCCGCCCCTGACCATGCGGTCAACGCGGTCGACATCCTCCATCCGGGGCGGAGTGGCCGGGGAACGCGGCGTTCCCCGAGCCTGAATCCCGGGCGCTCCTTCCACCCGCCAACCCTTCGAATCCATGGGCATCGGCAACTTCGGCCTCACCGAGCTCCTGGTCCTCGCCGTCCTCGTGCTGGTCTTCTTCGGTCCCCAGCGCCTTCCGGAGATCGCCCGGGGAATCGGCAAGGCCATGCGCGAGTTCAAGAAGGGGATGAACGAGGTCCAGCGTGAGTTCGAGGAGCTGGAGCGGCAGCAGCGCGAGAGCAAAACCGAGGAGGAGCGGGCCCGATCACGGACGTCGCGCCCGGAGGCCGGAGAGAAGGTTCGGCCGCCCGGAGAGGCCGGCGAGGGGGACCAGGACGGCATCCCCACCTTCGGCGGCGCCCGGCAGGACCGGGAGTCGGGCGAGGGGACCGCCGAGGAGAGCCCCGAGCCGGTGGAGCGGCCGGAGGCCAGTGAGCCCGAGCGCCGGCGTCCGGCAGAGGCCGGGGAAGCCCGGGACGAGGACGTCGACGGGCCCGAGGACGACCGCACGGAAACGGCGGAATCGGACGAAGACGACGGCGAGGAGGCGAGCCGTGACGGATAGCGAGACGCCTGCCGGCGCCGGTGCCGCACGGCGGGCGGCAGCCGACCGCGGCGAGCTGCCGGACTTCGAGATGGAGCGCTGGCAGTCGCGGCACGAGCACCACGTCGACTACAACCTCTCGGACAGCGGGGCACACCCGTTCACCCTGGACGAGCTCCTGCAGGAGACGGCCGGGGGGGTGGGCGACCAGCTCCTGGGCTACGTGCAGACGAACGGGACCATCCCCCTCCGCCAGCGGATCGCCGCCCTCTATGCGGAGGCCGGCCCCCGGAACGTGCTCGTCACCACCGGTGGGGCGGAGGCCAACTTCCTGGCCCTTTGGGAGCTGGTCTCCGCCGGCGATCGGGTGGTCTTCCAGCTCCCAACCTATGGGCAGACGCCCGGACTCGCCCGATGGCTCGGGGCCGAGGTGGACAGCTTTCGCCTCGAGGAGGACCGGGGATGGACGGTGGCGCCCGGGGAGGCCCGGGAGGCCATCAGCCCGGACACCCGACTGGTCGTGGCCACCAATCCCAACAATCCGACGGGGGCGCGCCTTTCGGCCGACACCCGGGAGGAGATCGTCCAGGCGGCGGCCGATGCCGGCGCCTGGATCCTCTCCGACGAGGTCTACCGGGGGGCGGAGCTCGACGGACGGGAGACCGAGAGCATGTGGGGAGACTACGAACGCGTGCTCGTCACCCACTCGCTCTCGAAGGCCTACGGCCTGCCCGGCCTCCGGCTGGGCTGGCTCGTCGCCCCCCGGGAGGCCACCGACCGCCTGTGGGGACGGAAGGACTACACGAGCATCGCTCCGGCGGCGCTCTCGGACCGTCTGGCCACCGCCGCTCTCGCCCCGGAGCACCGTCCGGCGGTCCTGGAGCGGACGCGGCAGCTCCTGCGGGAGAACCTGGAGCGCCTCACGGGATGGCTCGACCGGCGTCCGGAGCTGTTCTCCTACCGGGAGCCTGAGGCCGGGGCTATATGCTTCGTCCGCTACCGGATGGGCGTGAATTCCACCGAGCTGGCCGACCGTCTCCGTCGGGAGAAGAGCGTCCTCCTGGTGCCCGGTGACCAATTCGGTATGGACGGCTACCTGCGGATCGGCTTCGGCAACCCCTCCTCGGAGCTGGAATCGGCCCTGGACCGGGTCGGGGCCCTCGTGGAAGAGATCGCCGGCCACGGATAGCCTGCGGATAGCGTCAGGAGGCGCGGGGCCGCGCGGCCCGGATCCGCCGACCCGGGGCCCCTGCGTCTGGTCCGAATGCTGCATCATCAGAGAGCCCGACGAGGAACCGATCGACGCCCTTCTCCTCAGCTCAGACACCGCAACGGGAGGCGGACGATGGCACGCTATTCACTGCCGGATCTTCCCTACGACTACGACGCTCTGGAGCCCCACATCGACGAGCAGACGATGCGGCTCCATCACGACAAGCATCACCAGGGGTACGTGGACGGTGCGAACGCCGCCCTCGACGCTCTGGAGAGCGCCCGCGAGAGCGGAGACCACGGCACCGTGAAGAAGCTCTCTCGGGACCTGGCCTTCAACGCCTCGGGGCACCTCCTCCACTCCGTGTTCTGGCCGAACATGGCTCCGGAGAGCGAGACCGGCGAGCCCGCCGGCCAGCTCGCGAGCCAGCTCGAGCAGGACTTCGGCGGAGTGGAGCAGTTCAAGGATCACTTCAGCGCCGCGGCCAAGGGCGTCGAGGGCAGCGGCTGGGGGATCCTGGCCTGGGAGTCGCAGGGCGAGCAGCTGCTCGTGCTGCAGGCCGAGAAGCACCAGAACCTCACCGCCCAGGGCGTGACGCCGATCCTGGTCCTGGACGTGTGGGAGCACGCCTACTACCTCAACTATCAGAACAACCGGGGGCAGTACGTGGACAACTGGTGGAACGTCGTGAACTGGAACGATGTGTCCGAGCGGCTCCGGAAGGCCCGCGGCTGACGCCCGGCGCCCGACGGCACAGTTGTCCGGCGGGCCGGCGACGGCTCCGTCGGGCCGTGGCGTGAGCTTCGGCGGCCGGATCCCCTTCAGCGGGGACCGGCCGCCTTTTCCTTTGCCACCTGCGGGCGTCTCCGCGGAGACGCTTCGGAGAACTGATCGGAGCGGATCGGAAGCCCCGGAGACTCGCCTCTCTCCAGCGTCAGACCACGAACAGGCCTGGAGAGGCCGGAGCCCGTCCGAGACCGGGGGACCCCGCGTCTATTAGCCGACTCCCTCGTCGCCGAAGGAGATCCCCAGCTCCCGGGCCGTCTGAACGACGTCGCCCTCGGGCGAGACGTACTTCTTCTGCTCCAGGGCCTCCTCCATGGGCATGTGGGTGATGCCGTCCTCCCGGAGCCCCACCATGCACCCGGGGTGGCCCTCCGCGATGCAGCGGACCGCGGCGGCCCCGAACCGGAGGGCGATGAGCCGGTCATAGGGGCTGGGCGTCCCACCGCGCTGGAGGTGGCCGAGGACCACGGCCCGCGTCTCCTTGCCGGTGTGCTCGGCGATCTCCTCGGCCACGACCTGTCCGATGCCGCCCAGGCGTGTCTGGGTGACCTCGCCGGAGGGCACTTCCTTGGTCACCGCCTCCTCCCGCCCGACGTGCTGGGCGCCCTCCGCCACGCACACCACGGCGAAGTCCCGCCCCCGGCGCCTGCGCTCCCGGATCTTCTCGCATACGGCCTCGATCCGGAAGGGGATCTCGGGGATGAGGACCACATCGGCGGTGCCGGCGAGGCCGCTGTAGAGGGCGATCCAGCCGGCGTCCCGGCCCATGACCTCGACGACCATCACCCGTTCGTGCGCCTCGGCCGTGGTGTGGATCTTGTCGATGGCCTCCGTGGCGGTCTCGACGGCGGTGTGGAAGCCGAAGGTGAAGTCGGTGCCCGCCACGTCGTTGTCGATGGTCTTGGGTACCCCGACCACGGGCATGCCCCTGTCGGAGAGACGCTGCGCCAGGCGGAGGCTGCCGTCGCCGCCGATGGCCACGAGACAGTCGAAGCCCCGGTCGTGAAAGGCCTCCACCACCTCGTCGGAGCGGTCCCGGCGCTCGACCACCTCGCCGTCCCGGAGGACCGGCCACTCGAAGGGATTGCCGCGGCTCGTGGTACCCAGGATCGTGCCGCCCAGGAATGTGATGCCGCGAACGCGCTCGCGGGTGAGAGCCACGACCTCTCCCTCCTCACCGTGAAGCAGGCCCGCGTATCCGTCCTCGATGCCGTAGACCTCCCAGCCGCGCTGGATCGCGGCCAGGACCACAGACCGGATCACGGCGTTCAGGCCGGGCGCGTCGCCGCCTCCGGTGTTGACGGCGATTCTCTTCGTCGCTCGATCTGCCATGGCTGGCTCCTCGGGCCGTTACGGGGCAAGGCTACCGACCAAACTCGCCGGCCGACGGCCACGCGCCAACGGGTCGGTCGAGCGCGCGGATCGTCCGAACAGCGCCCGGAAGGGGCCCGTCGCCAGGGACCGGCCGGACCGGAACACTTTTCGCACGACCGAGGTACCGATCGGCCGCGGCTCCACCGACCGCCGAAACTCCGGATCGACGGCGCAGGGCCGGGAGAGCGAAACCAGAGCACGGTGTCATCGATGTCGAACGGCGGCAGCATACTGGACTCGATTCAGGGCCTGTTCTCCTCGTCCTCCGGCGGCGGGAGCCGCGAGGCGAGGGCGTCGGAGAGCTCCCCCGTGCTCGAGCGAGTCGAGCGAGTCGAGCAGATCCGATCCGGCGTGGAGATGGCCGCCAGTGCCCTGGACGACGAGATGAAGCAGCTCCGCCGGGAGTCCCGAGAGGCGGCGTCCGCAGCGCTCGAGGCGGCCCGTAGCCGCGAGCCCGACGACGGTGAAGCGGCGGGGGCGGGTGCCGTCGAGGAACTGTCTCCCTGCATCGATGCCCTGGAGGAGCTCCACTATCGGCTGATCCGGGTCGAGGTGCATCCGGATATTCAGTCGGACGAGGAGCGGCAGCAGGCGGCCGACCGCGCCCGGGACGCCGTCCAGCGAGTCCGGGACGTGGCTGATTCCCTGTCGGAGACCGCGACGGCCTGAGACGACTTCCCGCACCGACGATACCCCGAACCTTCCCACCACCGCGACCATCGTGAGCGACTCCTCCCCGACCGACGCGGCCGCCGGGCTCCTGCTCCTGGACCTGGACGGCACCCTCATCGACTCCTCCGAGCTCATCCTGGCTTCCTACCGTCACACCATGCGCGAGCATCTCGGGGAGGCGCCGCCGGATTCGGAGTGGCTGGAGGGGATGGGTAGGACGCTCCGGGCGCAGCTCCGCCGGTTCGCATCGTCGGAGGAGGAGGCTCACGCCATGGTGGAGACGTACCGGGAGCACAACCACCGGGTACACGACCGCCTGGTGCGGACCTTCGGCGACGTGAGCGAGACGCTCAGCGATCTGCATCGCCGCGGGGTGCCCATGGGCATCGTCACGAGCAAGGCCCGCCGGGGGGTGGAGATGGGGGTGGAGGCCTGCGGGCTCGATCCGGACTGGTTCCGGACCGTGGTGACGGCCGACGACGTGGAGCGGCCGAAGCCCCACCCGGAGCCGGTGCTGCTGGCGCTCCGGGACATCGGGGAGAGCATGCCGGGTCGGCCGGATCCCGCCGCCACGACCTTCGTCGGGGACAGCATCCACGACCTGAGGGCGGGCAGGGCGGCCGGCGTGAAGACTGCCGCGGCGCTGTGGGGCCCGTACGACCGTGAGGAGCTGGCCCCGGGCGGGCCGGATCACTGGCTGGAGAGCGTGCAGGAGCTGGACGGGCTGATCTAGACAGCCGACCCGGATCTTCCCTCCCGGACGCCGGCTCCGATCCTCAGACCCGCGCCGTCACCTCGTCCGCGTCACCGGACCGCTCCGTCCGGTTCACTTCGCCTGACCCGGCGAAGCGAAGTCTGCCCCCGTCGAGCTCGGCCTTCCGGAATGCCAGGGCCATGACCTCGTCCAGGGACGCCACCGGGTGGAAGGTGACCTCGTCCCGGACCTCCTCGGGAAGCTCCTCCAGGTCGCCCTCGTTCTCCGACGGGAGGATCATCTCACGGATCCCGGCCCGGACCGCCCCCAGCACCTTCTCCTTGACCCCGCCGATGGGCAGGACGCGGCCGGTGAGGGTGATCTCGCCCGTCATGGCGATGTCGTGGCGCACCGGGTGATCGCCCAGGGTGCTCACCAGCGCCACGGTCATGGGCAGGCCCGCGGAGGGGCCTTCCTTCGGCACGGCGCCGGCCGGCACGTGGACGTGGATCTCCCGCTTGTCCAGGTCCTCCTCGTCGATGTCGAGCGCGTCGGAGTGCGTGCGGGAATAAGTGAGGGCGGCGCGGGCGCTCTCCTTCATGACGTCGCCCATCTGGCCTGTGAGGACCAGGTCGTCCTTGCCCTCCATGATGCTGGCCTCGACGAGCATGATGTCGCCCCCGGCCGGCGTGTAGTAGACGCCGGTGGCCACGCCGACGGTGTCCCGCTCGAGCTTCTCCTCGGGATGCACCTTCGGTTGTCCCAGGAGATCCCGCAGGTCGTCGGGGTCGACCTCCAGCTGATCGGTCTCGTCCGCCGCGATGCGCCGGGCCGTCTTGCGGGCCAGGCTCCCCAGCTCCCGCTCCAGGTTCCGGACGCCGGCCTCCCGGGTGTGCTCGGTGACGATCTTCAGGATGGCGTCGTCCGAGACCACGAGCTCGTCCTCGGAGAGCCCGGCGCTGCGGAGCTGGCGGGGGAGGAGGTACCGGCGGGCGATCTGCAGCTTCTCCCGCTCGGTGTAGCCGCGGAACTCGATGTCCTCCATCCGATCCAGCAGCGGCGCCGGGATCTGGCCCTTGACGTTGGCCGTGGCGATGAAGAGCACCTCGGAGAGATCGAAGGGCACGCTCAGGTAGTGGTCCACGAAGGAGTCGTTCTGGGCCGGATCCAGCACCTCCATGAGGGCCGCCGCCGGGTCTCCCTGGAAGGAGACACCCAGCTTGTCGACCTCGTCGAGGAGGAATACCGGGTTCCTGGTCCCGGCACGCTTCAGCCCCTCGACGATGCGACCCGGCATGGCCCCGACGTAGGTCCGCCGGTGGCCACGGATGTCGGCCTCGTCGCGGGCGCCGCCCAGGGAGACCCGCACGTACTCACGGTCCATGGCCTCCGCGATCGACCGGGCGATGGACGTCTTGCCCACGCCGGGTGGGCCGACGAAGAGCAGCGTGGATCCGCTTCCCTCCTCCTCGTCCTCGAAGCTGCGCTCCGGCGTGCCGTCCGCCTCCGGACCGCCGTTCTCACGCTGCTTCAGCTTCCGGACGGCCAGGAACTCCAGGACCCGGTCCTTCACGTCCTGCAGTCCGTAGTGGTCGCGGTCCAGGATCTCGGCGGCGTGCTCCAGGTCCAGGCGGTCTTCGGTGCCCTCGTTCCACGGCAGGTCCGCCATGGTCTCCAGGTACGTCCGGATGACCTGGGCCTCGGAGGACTCGCGCTGGACGCGCTCCAGCCGCCGGAGCTCGCGCTCGACCTCCTCGCGGGCCTCCTCCGGCAGGTCCTTCTCCTCCAGGCGCTGGCGCAGCTCCTCGATCTCCTGGCTCTCGGCGTCTTCGCCCAGCTCCTTCTGGATCGCCTTGAGCTGTTCGCGGAGGTAGACCTCGCGCTGCCGCTCGCCCAGCTCCTCCTCCACCTGGCTGCGAATCTGTTCCTGCGCCTCCGCACGGGAGATCTGCTTCTGGAGGTGGACCAGCAGCTTCCGGAGGCGGTCCTCCACGGAGAGCGTCTCCAGCAGCTCCTGCTTGTCCTCCACCTCGAGCTCGGTGTAGAAGGACACGACGTCGGCCAGCTCGCCGGGTCGGGAGACACCGCCCAGCAGGTGGTCGATGACTTCCTTGGGGACGCCCCTCATGCGGCTCAGCTCGGTGGCCCGGTCCCGGACTTCCTGGAAGAGGGCGGGGAGGGGGGAGTCCTCCTCGTCCTCGTCCAGGGGCTCCATGTCCTGCATGGGCCGGCACACGGCCTCCAGGTGGCCGTCGCGCTCGGCGAACTCCAGCACGGCGCCGCGTGTCTCGCCCTGGACGACCATCTGCGTGCCGCCCGGCACCCGCTGCATCTGCGAGATGCTGCAGATGGTGCCGACCTCGTAGAGGATCTCCGGGTCCGCCTCCTCGATGTCCGCGTCCTGCTGGGAAACGGCCAGGACCATCTCGTCGCCGTCCATGGCGGCCTCGATGGCATGGAGGGTCCTGTCGCGGCCCGCCGCGATGGGAGCGGCCACCGCCGGGAAGACCACGGTGCCCCGAAGGGGGATGACCGGCAGGCGGAGACGCCCTTCCTCGCTCAGGTCCGGCCTCTCCTCCTCCGTGTCGCCCGCGGCATCGAGATCCGGGAGGTGATCGCCCGGCTCCTCGAGCTCGAACTCGTCCGGAGAGGGGAGGTCCGGCTCGTCGTGCTTGTCGTCAGTCATATATGGAATGGGTCGCGTGACGGCGGGTCACGTCTCGACGCCGAACTCCGTCGGCCCGCCCGGTAGCGCACGTCTTCGAGGGTCCTCGGCCGGGGGAGAAAAGGTGCACGATTCGCGCCGCACGTGAGGGTGTTCATCGTCCCCAATACGCGTCAATGTGGCAGGAGGCCGCGGCTGCCCGGCGGCGAGGGCGGCCGACCCGTCACTACGGCATCGCCTCCACCGCGGCCCGGTTGTCACCCACGGTGTTGTAGAAGTGAGGCGAGAAGCGGACGCAGCCGGGGCGGGCGTCGACGACGATACCCTCCCCGGCCAGTGCGTCGACGGCGTCCTGTGGCGCGGGGTGGTGCGCCAGCACCAGGGCGGAGCGATCCTCCGGGTCCGGTGCCATCCGCAGCTCGTGGCCGGCGGAGCGGAGCCGGTCGGCCAGGTCCGCGGCCAGGAACCGATTCCTGCGGCGTATCCGCGGGATTCCGGCCTCGCGAACGATCTCCAGCCCCCCGGCGGCGGTGAACGCGGCGCCCACGGCCGGTGTGCCCATCTCGAAGCGGCGCGCGCCGGCCCGGGGCTCCGCCCGGCGGGGGTCGAAGTCGAACTGGTCGCGGACCCCGAACCAGCTCAGGGTGGTGGGCTCCAGCCGCTCGGCCAGGCCGGAGCGCACCCAGAGGTAGGCGAGGCCGGGCCCGCCCAGGAGCCACTTGAGGGCGCCCGACACCAGCAGGTCCACGTCCCAGCCGGGGGCGTCCACGGGGATCTGGCCGTTCGACTGGTAGGCGTCCACCAGGAGCAGGGCGCCGCGATCGTGGCACAGCTCGGCCAGCGCCTCCACGTCCTGGATCGCTCCGGTGGTGAAGAACACGTGGGAGGTGGCCACCAGCGCGGTGCGCTCGTCCACGGCCTCCGCGAATCGCTCCAGCGGGATTCGGATCCCGTCGGGGCTCTCCAAGATTTCCACCTCCACGCCCTGGCTCCGCCTGCTCAGGAACTGATAGGGAACCGTGGGGAAGTCCAGCTCGGTGGTCACCACCCGGGGCCTGTCGCCGAAGTCCAGGGCTCCGGCCACCGCCGTCAGGGCCGCCGATACGCTGGGCATGAGCGCCACCTCCCGGCGGTCGCCGCCCACGGTAGCGGCGAAGCCGGCCCGCACCTGGTCCAGACGCTCCAGCCAGCGGTCGTACCAGGCGGCGGCGCCGAGCTCGTGCCAGTCGCGCTCGAACCGGCGCCTGAGCTCCACGGAGCGTCGGGAGAGGGCGCCCAGGGAGTTGGAGTTCAGGTATCGCTTCCGCTCGAAGATGGGAAACTCCCGGCGGAACTCCTCGGCCAGCCCGGTCCGGGGCTCGCTGCTGGCGGGTCCGCCGGAGTCGTGTGTATCGTTCATGCGCGTTCGACGGTCGGAGGCATCGGGTTCAGAACGGTCAGCACGGAATCGGGGGCGAACTGCTCGCCATGGTGTTCGACGAGGATCTCGGGCCGCTCATCGACCCGGAACAGGCCCGGGAGCTGGAGGAGAGCGACCGCGGGAATCCCATCCCGGGCGGCGCTCCGGAGTGTCCCCTGTGCGGGAGCGAGATGACGCGCCACGTGGAGAAGCATCCGGCGCCCCGCGCCGGCGACTCCCCCTTCCGCGTCCGGCTGGTCTGCGCCTCCGAGGACTGTCGGGGGTGGACCGTCTACGACTGGTAGACTCGCCGAGGCCGACGCCGTCCCCGTTCCCGTCGAAGGGGGAGTCAGTGGCCCCGGGCCGCGAACTCCTGGGCCCGAAAACGCTGTCCCGAGACGTCGCCCGAGCGGTCGGACGCCAGGTAGACGAACACGTCCGTGACCCTGTAGGGGGGCGGCACCTCGCCCGGATCCTCCTCCGGGTAGGCGGCGGCCCGCATCTCGGTCCTCATGGCACCCGGGTCTACCACGTTGGACCGGACGCCGTCCTCTTCCAGCTCGCCGGCGAGCATCTCCGAGAGGGCCTCCATGCCGTTCTTGGAGACGCAGTAGGCGCCCCACTCCGGCCGTCCGTGGTCACCGACGCCGGAGGAGACGTGGATTAGCGAGCCGGCGGTGCGGCGGAGCCGGGGAGCGGCCGCCCGGGCACACAGGAACGCGCCGGTCAGGTTCACCTCCATCACTCTGCGCCAGGCGTCCTCCGGATGCTCCTCCACCGGTACCAGCGGACCGAGTACGGAGGCGTTGTTCACCACCGCGTCGATCCGTCCGAAGGTGGCCCCGGTGGCCTCGAACCACCGCTCCACGTCGTCGGCCGACGAGACGTCGGCCGGGATCGCCAGGCAACGTCCGCCGGCCGCCCGCACGCGCTCGGCGATCTCGCCGAGGTCGTCCTCGCTCCGGGCGCAGATGGACACCGAGGCTCCCTCCTCGACGTAGCGGCGGGTCAGGGCCCGACCCAGGCCCCGTGATCCGCCGGAGACCATGATCACCCGGTCCGACAGTTCGCCGTCCTCTCGGATCACGACGTCCAACGTGCCGTGCCTCCCTCCTGGCGTTCGGGTTCGCTGGCTTCCGCTGGATGGCGGTCTGCGGCCGTCCCCTCCCGGCCGGTACTGTGCGCCAGAATCGCGCCACGACCGGACCTTTGACGGTGCCGGGGACGCGGGATAGCGTTGCGCCCGATGAACAGGTCCGGATCCGGCCACCAGCCCCCGCGGGTGCGCGAGGAGCCCCCTTCCGAACGTTCCCGAGACCTCGCCCGCCGCCTGACGCGCGTCGAATCCCGCGACGTCACGTACGTCGGGCCCGGCTTCCCCGTCTTCTGGGAGGAGGCCCGCGGCAGCAACGTGTGGGACGTGGACGGCAACCGCTACGTCGATCTCACGGCGGGCTTCGGGGTGGCGGCGACCGGGCACCGTCACCCGGCCGTCGTGGAAGCCATCCGCGATCAGGGGGAGACGTTGACGCACGGCATGGGCGACGTGCATCCGCCTGCCGTCAAGGTCGACCTCCTGGAGCGGCTCTCGGACCTGTCCATGATGGACCGCGGGCGCGCCGCTCTGACGACGACGGGGGCAGAGGCCGTGGAAGTGGCCCTGAAGACGGCCCGTCTCCACACCGGGAAGCCCGGCGTGATCTCCTTTTCCGGAGCCTACCACGGCCTCACCTACGGTGCGCTGGCGCTCACCGACCGCGAGCACTTCCGGGGCCCCTTCGAGGATCAGCTCAACCCCCACGTCCGCCGGGTGCCGTATCCGGATCCGTACCGCCCGGACGAGGGGCTTCGCGACGGTCAGAACCTCACCGAGGCGGTGCTGGACCAGATCGAGCGGACGGTCTCGGAGGCCGGAGACGAGATAGGGGCCGTGGTGGTGGAGCCCGTGCAGGGGCGGGGCGGGGACGTGGTGCCGCCCCGCGGATTCCTGGCCGCCCTGGCGGCCTTCTGCGGCCAGCAGGACCTGCTGCTCATCGCGGACGAGGTGTACACCGGGTTCGGCCGGACCGGCCGGCGCTTCGCCTGCGAGCACGAGGGTGTCATACCGGACCTGATGTGCGTGGGCAAGGCCCTGTCGAGCTGTCTCCCGATCTCGGCGTGCATCGGCCGCCGGGAGGTCATGCAGGCGTGGCCGGCGTCCGCGGGCGAGGCCCGGCACACCTCCACGTTCATGGGCAATCCACTGGCGTGCGCGGCAGGACTGGCCTCGCTGGGCGTGATCGAGGAGGAGCGCCTGCCCGAGAGAGCCAAGAACGAGGGAATCCGGTGGCTCCGGGAGCTGGAGCGCCTGGCCGAGCGGCATCCCTCGGTGGGGCAGGCCCGGGGCCGGGGGCTCATGATCGGACTGGAGCTGGTGAGGTCCGGGGACGACGGTCGGGTTCCGGCTCCGGAGCTGGCCGGCGAGGTGGTGCGGGAGATGCTGAGCCGCGGATGGATCGTCCTGGCCGGCGGCCGCTCCGGCAACGTCCTCTCACTCTCGCCCCCGCTGAACATCGCGTCCGGGCTACTGAACCGGGCCACCGAGGAGCTCGACGAGGTCCTGGCCCGGCACGAGTGACGGAGTGACGCCGGTGGAGCCGCCGGGAGCCGAACGACGGCTCCACGAGCTGCTATGTTTCGGACCCCTGAGCAGTTGCGACGCCGGGGTCCGGGACGGGCGCACGAGACGACACCCGAGGAGCGAGGATGGAGCACACCGACATCGAGGTGGAGGGAACCCCGAACCCGAACGCCGCGAAATTCGTGGTGGAGTCGACGCTGTCGTCCGGGGGCAGCCGCTCCTACTTCGACGCCGAGGACGCCGAGGGCGACAGCCTGGCTGAGCGGCTCTTCGAGGTGGAGGGCGTCGAGGCGCTCCTCATCGTTGACAACTTCGTCACGGTGACGAAGGTGGAGGAGCTGGAGTGGGCGGAGCTGGTGGACGACGTGAAGGACGCGATCTGCCGGGAGCTGGAGGG
Organism: uncultured Gemmatimonadota bacterium; assembly: GCA_964518305.1. GTDB lineage: Bacteria > Gemmatimonadota > Gemmatimonadetes > Palauibacterales > Palauibacteraceae > Caribbeanibacter. The sequence goes on from CAZFDK010000009.1 coordinate 84,348, forward strand.
GTGAGTCCCGACCGAACGGCAGGGTCGAGCACCCGGACCGCTCAGTTCTCGCCGCCCTCCCCGTCCGCGTTTTCCCCCTGCTCCTCGGCCCGAAGCGCCGCCGGAAGCCCCTCGCGGATGCTCGGGTAGCGCAGCTCCACCTCCAGCTCCTCCCGCAGGCGCCGGTTCTCCACCCGCTTGCTTCCGAGCTTCCGGGCCAGCCGGCTCGACGAGTAGCGCTCCCGTGCTTCCTCCACGCTGATCACGGGGAGCTCGACGCCGAGGTGCTCGGCGGTGATTTTCGCGTACTCGGACGATGGGAGCGGGTGGCCGTCGGAGAGGTTGTAGATCCGGCCGTTCCGGCCCTTGCGCCACACGGCCAGCAGCCCCGTCACGAGATCGTCCACGTGGATGCGGTTCGTCACGGCGTCGGCGCCCTCCACGGCCTGGTACCGCCCTTCCCGGATCCGGTCCCGGAGGGTGCGTCCCGGACCGTAGATGCCGGCGACCCGGGCGATGCGCGGCCGGGCGTCGCGCGACCATCCCTTCTCCAGGACGGTCCTTTCGGCGGACAGCCGGGCCCGCCCCGTGGCGGAGTCGGGTCGGGGCTGGTCCGTCTCGTCCACCCACTCCCCGTCGCGGTCGCCGTAGACGCTCGTGCTGCTGACGTACACGAAACAGTCCAGCGGCGCCCGGCCCAGGACGTCGATCACGTCGCCCACCTCGCGACCCGGCTCCTCGGCGTCCCGAAGCGGCGGAATGAGATAGAACACCACGTCGGGGGCCAGTCCGGAGAGCTCCCGAACGCTCTCCGGGTCGGACACGTCCAGGCGCACCGGCCCGATTCCCCGGCTCCGCAATTCCTCGGCCCGCTGGCGACTCCGGGTGGAGCCCGTCACCCGATAACCCTCCTCCAGGAGGCGGAGAGCCAGCCGCTCTCCCGTATAGCCGCAGCCGAGAACCAGCGCGTGGGGCACGGCGTCTACCGGGGCCCCCAAGTCCCGTCGCTGGATCCGCCGGGCACGGGGACCGTCTCCACCGGCGGGATCAGCTCCAGCCCGGCCTCCACGATTCGGTCGCGGAAGCTTCCGAGCTCCTCCTCCAGCACCCGGTTCGTCCGGTCGATGGCCTCGGAGATCGCCTGCCGGGCGTACTCGAGACGCTGGCGCTGGGGCGGCGTCGGCGCGTGCCAGGGCGATATGAAGAAGCCGCTCGGGATCCTGTCCATCACGCTCTCGGACTCGGTGATCCCCTGCGGAGGGTCGAGGGGCCCCGTCCAGTGCTCCTCCGTGGCCTTCAGGCTGTCGATCACCGCCCGTCCGGCCTGCCGCAGCGAGTCCGCCTCGGACTCGGAGAGCCCCTCCTGGTCGGAGAGCGCCTCCAGCGCCCGGTTCACGCGGATCCGCGCCAGCCGCACGGCCTCCACCGCATTCGCCGCGGTGCCCTGCAGCTCGGCGACCTCGTGCAGCATGGCCCGCTTCGCGCGGCGGTCGCTCATGGGCGTATCGATGCGCGGGTCGCCCTGCACCTCGATGCTCGCGGTGGAGGTGTCGCCGTGGCTCACCACGCGCACCGTGTAGCTGCCCGGCAGGGCCGGCGGGCCGTAGCCGTCCTGCTCCTCGGCCGCCTCCGGGCTCTCGAGCTGTCGCCGGAGCTCCTCCATGCTCCGGGGGAAGGTGGCCGCCCCCTCGGTGTCGAAGCTCCAGGTGTGGCGGTTGAGGCCCTCCTCCAGGGTGAGGTCGGACTCCTGGATCACCGAGTCGCCGCGGAGCACCTGGAAAGTCGCCTCCTTCGTGGGCACCGGCGGCGTGGTGTCGGGCGCCGACTCCACCTGCGTGTAGGGATACTCGGCGGTGTCCGTGTCGGCCCGCTCCTCCGTGCCGCCCCGGACGAGGCTGTCCGGCACGTGGGCGGCGATGGTCACGGTGGCACCGTACTCCTCGTTGTCTCCCCGGTACATGGCGCTGCCGGCGAATCGGTAGACCTTGGGTGCCGAGACCACGTGCTCGATGGCGGGGCCGGGCTCGAAGAGGTGCAGGTCGGCGTGGAGAAGCGACGGGTCGTCGGCCATGGCCCGAAGGGGCGTCAGGTCGTCGATCACGTAGGCGCCCCGGCCGTGGGTGCCGACCACCAGGTCCTGCTCGTGCGCCTGCGTCTGGGTGGCCAGCGCCCGGACGGGCACGCCGCTGGGGAAGCCGTGGCTCCACTCTTCCCAGCTCTGGCCCCCATCGAGGCTGTAGAAGAGCCCGAACTCGGTGCCCACCCACAGGAGGTTCGGGTTCTCGGGGTCCTCCTCCACGGTGCGGGCGAAGCCGTCGAGGTTGTCCGTCGGGAGCCGGCTCCAGCTCTGGCCGTAGTCGGTGGTCCGGTAGACGTAGGTGGTCCAGTCGCCGTGCATGTAGTCGTGCACCGCGGCGTAGGCCGTGCCCGCCCGGTGCTTCGAGGCTTCGATGTGGCTCACCCAGGCGTGGCGAGGCTTGCCGGGCATGTTGCCCTGGACGTTGGTCCACGTCTCGCCGCTATCACGGGTCACCTGCACGTTGCCGTCGTCGGTGCCGGCCCAGATCACGCCCTCCTGCACGGGGCTCACCGCGATGGTGTAGACCGTGGTGTAGGCCTCGGCGCCGGTGACGTCCTTCGTGACCCCGCCCGTGATCTCCTGCTGCTGCCACCGGGCGCTGTCGGTGGTCAGGTCCGGGCTGATCCGCTCCCAGCTCATGCCGTCGTCCGTGGAGCGATAGACGAACTGCGCGGCCTGGTAGATGGTGTTCCCGTCGTGGGGACTCAGCGTAATGGGAGCGTTCCAGTTGTAGCGCAGCTCGATGGAGTCGGCCGGCGAGGCGGGGCGGACGAGGCGCCGCTCGCCGGTCTCGAGGTCGAAGCGCGTGATGTTTCCGCCCTGGGAAGTGGTCCACCCGTACCGAGGGTCGTTCGGGTCGCGGAAGGCGGAGAACCCGTCGCCGAATCCGACCTCGGTCCACTGATAGTTCCGGAGTCCGGCCTGCGACCAGGCCTCGGCCGGCCCCTGCCACGATCCGTTGTCCTGCAGCCCGCCGTACATGTGGTAGGGGACGGCGTCGTCGACGCTGATCTCGTAGAACTGGGACAGCGGCAGGTTCTCCACGAAGCGCCAGCTGTTGCCCCGGTCCCGGGAGATGTAGACACCGCCGTCGTTGCTGTCGACGATATAGCCGGGGTCGTTCGGGTCGATCCACAGGGCGTGGTGGTCCACGTGTACGCTCTGACCGTAGCCGGCGATCGTGCGGAAGCTCCGGCCGCCGTCGTCGCTGACCCGGAGATCGCCGGCGATGTGGTAGATCCTGTTCGGA
>CAZFDK010000010.1:0-9050 GCA_964518305.1 uncultured Gemmatimonadota bacterium
GCCACAGGGAGAAGCGGCCGTCGAGCCAGCTGTCGTGGCGGAAGTCGTTGCTGTCCGTGAACAGGCCGCCGCCGTATCCCACGCCGGGCCCCGTGGCCCGCTCCAGGCCGCGGCGCAGCGCGCCGGCCTCCCCCGCGCTGTCCCCCTCCACTCCTTCCAGCCGTTCCCGGGCCCGCCGGTAGTCGCCCCGGGCCATCGCCGCGCGGGCCCACTCCACCCGGAGGCCTTCGGCCCGCGAGGGGGGAGAGGCGTCGGCCGCGGCGCGGCCGTACGCGTGATCCGCGGCGAGGTGACGGTCGCGGACCCGGGCGATGCGGGCCGTCCACTCGGCCGGGTCGACGCCGTCGGGTGCGGCCGACGGCACGGAGTCGAGCTGACGGGACGCGGCCCGCACGTCGCCGCGGAAGCGGAGGCTCTCGGCCAGGAGCAGGCGCAGGCGGGGCGCCTCGGCTCCCTCCTCGAGCGCCGCGCGCGTCCACGCCTCGGTCCGCTCGTACCGGCCGGCGGCGAGCGCGGCCCCGGCGGCCTCGATCGTCACCTCGGGACGGCCGGCCCCGGCGGACTCGAGGTGACGGCCGTACCACTCCAGCGCGGCCGTCCGATCGCCGGACCGGGCGAGCGCGCGAGCCAGATTGAGTCCGGCGGAGGTGGACGCCAGCACCGAGTCGGGGAGGAGCCGGTAGGCGCGCGCGGCCCCCTCGGGACGGTTCAGCCGAAGCCGGAGGTCCCCGACGGCCCGCGCCGTCTCGACCTCCCCGGCCTCCTCGGCGCGCTCGTCCGGGAGCAGGTCTTCGTAGGCAGCCAGCGCGGCCGCCGGCCGCTCCGATCGCCGCAGGAGGCCCGCCCGCCACCGCCGCTCGTCGCGGTCCAGGGCCCGCTCCTCGGAGAGCGCCGACAGCGCGTCGGCCGCCCGCCCGGGGCGTTCGGCGGCCTCCGCCGCCCGGGCCAGGAGGAGCAGGGCCTCGGACCCGGAGCGCGTCTCCGACGCGCCGAGCACCTCCAGGGCGTCCTCCGCCCGGCCGGAGGAGAGGAGCGCCCGGGCGTACGGCAGGTCGGTGACGTCTCGCTCCGGCCCCGGGCCCACCTGCTCGCGGTACCGGCGGAACCAGTCGACGGCCTCCGCCGGACGGCCCAGCTGCCGGTGGATGCGGGCCAGCCGGTGCAGTACGTCGGGCGGAGGGCTCGGGTCGGCCGCCTCCGCCCGCCGCAGGTAGGCGCGGCGCGCCAGCTCCGGCGCCCCCACCTGCTCCATCTGGTGGCCGAGCCGGGTGAGCGCCCCCGGATCGGGATCCGCCACCCGTTCCAGCAGCCCCTCTCCCGCGCGCACCGCCTCTTCCTCGCGTCCCGCGGCGATCAGCAGTCCGACGCGCCGGAAGGCGGCGTCCGCGTCGGCGGGGCGTGCCTCGAGGTAACGGCCCAGCGCATCCGCGGCCCGCCCGGGCTCGTCCGCCTTCGCGTGGACCCGGTAGGCGAGCCGGAGGTCGGCGGGCGACGCCCCGTCGCCGGTCAGGTGGCGGCGCGTGAGGGCGAGGGCCCGATCCAGGCGTCCGCTGGCCAGCGCAGTCTCCACCCAGAGCCGGACCTCGCCGGGGCGGCCGCTCGCGAGATCCGTCCCCGAGAGCACGCGCCAGGCCGCGTCCGTGAGTTTCTCTTCCCGCAGGAGGTCCGCGTAGCGGACGCGCATCCCCCGGGGGAGCTCGCCGGCCCGGTACAGGGAGTCGTAGACGGCCCGGGCCCGGCTCCGCTGGCCGGAGCGGTCCAGGGCCAGCGCCATGGAGCGGGCGTGGTCCGGGTGACGGCCGGGACGGGCCGCGAGCTGGGAGTACAGGGACGCCGCCAGGGAGTCCCTGCCGAGCTCCTGCGCCAGGGACGCGCGGATCTCGAGGTTCTCGGGCGACGCGATGCGCTGATAGGCCCCGAGAGCCGCCTCCGTCCGTCCGGTGCGCTCCAGGGCCCGGGCCCGGAGACGCGTCATCTCCGGATCCGGGAGGCGGCCGCCGGTCAACTCCGCCAGGCGATCGGTGAGCTCGGCCGCGTCCTCCCAGCGCTCCGCCATGGCGGCGACGCGGGCCGCGGAGCGCACCAGTTCGGCGGATTCCGGCGGCTCGTCCAGCGCCGACCGGTAGGCATCGAGCGCCCGAGCCGGGGCGTCGGCGGCGACGAGGAGCTCCGCCTTACGGATCAGCGCCCTCCGCCCGGATTCCGGGCCCGACACCTCGTCCAGCACCGACAGCGCGCTGTCCGGCCGCCCCGCCTCCAGAAGCGCTTCCGCGTACCCCAGCCGGGTGCGGGCGTCGGGAGCGACGTCGCCGCCCAGCGCATAGAGGGCGGAGTCGGGGCGCCCGCCCTCCAGCTGACGGAGGGCGGCGTCCACGTGGCTCGTGTCCGCCGCCAGGGCGCGCGAGAAGGAGCGCACCGCGGAGTCCGGACGGCCGGCCTCCAGTTCCCGAAAACCCTTGAAGCGCCACATTCCGGCGCTGTATGGTGCGTCGTCCAGTCCCTTGCGAGCCCGCTCGATGGCCTCCTCGGTGCGGCCGGCCTCGGCGGCCGCCCGGGCCCGCTCGAACCACTGGTCGGCGCTGACCCAGAAGCGGCCTTCGGCCCACAGGGCCGCCCCGAGGACGAGCGCAAACCAGAGCAGGAGGAGGGTGAGCCGGGGAGCTGAGCCTCGAGGCATTCGCGTCTACCCAGTCTCCGGGAGATACTCGGCCAGCGGCCGGAACTCTCGAGCCTCCGGGAGCTCGCCGGCCGGCTGCTCCCTGTGGACACGAAGACTGTTGGCCACCACGGGCCACAGCGTCCAGAGGGCGAAGACCGAGACGAAGGCGTTCATCACCACCAGCCGGGCCGAGGCCCAGCCAGCGACGAGGCTGACGAACGGGAGCAGGGCGTGAGCCAGAAGGAGCAGGACCTGCGGCCACACGTAGTAGATGGGGTGCCGATCCTCCTGATCCTCGTGTTCCACGTTGGTGGCCCGGTACCGGGGCTTCCGCCCCGGGGGGTAGAAGAGCGCCCGCAGGGTGTTGACGAGGTAGACGGGGAACAATCCCACGAGGAACTGGAACTGCTTGCCCGGCGTCCGGCGCCGGAAGAGGTACCGGATCGCTCCGACCATGAGGAGGAAGTACGCTCCCCGAATCCCGATGAAGGACCACTCCGGCCCGGAGAGGACGTTGACTCCCGTCAGGTAGCTCCACAGGGGGACGATGAGGAAGAAGGGGAGGATGAATCCGGCCAGCAGGTAGGTCAGCCCGATCATCGAGTAGGTGAGCCGGACCCGCAGGGGGGCGTCGGACTTGAACAGTGGATTGTCCCACAGGAAGAGGCGCATGGTGTCGAGGGCCCACTTCGACCGCTGGCCGTAGACGCCGCCGATGGAGTCCGGGGCCAGACCGAGGCTGAGCGCGAACGGGTAGTAGAAGGACTTCCAGCCCCGGCTCAGAAGCTCGAAGGATGTCGTCAGGTCCTCCACGAGGTTCCAGGTTTCGAACCCGCCGATCTCGTCCAGGGCCTCCCGTCGGTAGAGCACGCCGGAGCCGCAGGAGATCACCGCGTTTTCGCTGTCCAGGCCGAGCTGGGCCGCCTCGTAGAACAGCTTGTCCTGGTTGTTGAGCGGATCGCCCTCCGGGACCCGGTAGGCCTGCCGCGACTGGATGAACGCCACGTCCTCGAACTTCATGTAGCCCGCCATCCGGTCCAGGATGTCGGGCCGGGGCACCTGGTCTGCGTCCAGCACCAGGAAGAGGTCGCCCGTGGCGTGCTCGAGGCCGAAGTTCAGGTTGCCGGCCTTGGCGTCCTCCTGCGGCACTCCGCTCTCGGGCCGGGACCGGTAGTTGTGGCCGAGGCGGTCGGCCAGCCGTCGTACCTCCTCGGAGCCCCCGTCGTCCAGAACCCAGATCTCCAGCTCCCCGTGCTCCCAGCGGATGTCGTCCGCCGCCCTGAGAACCGGGGCCACGATCTCCAACTCCTCGCCCGCGGTGGGGATGAGCACGTCGACGTCGTAGGACTCCTCCACCTCCAGCCCCTGCGGGCGCTTGAACCGGAGGTCCCAGAAGTCGACCACGGCGAGGACGAAGACGAGGAGCGCCCCCGCCTCGGCCGCCGCGAACGCCAGGGCCATGGCGCCCCCGTCGGCGTAGTTCAGGTGCGTGACGAGCCACCAGAGGTAGGCGGCGCCGGCGGCGATGGTGAGCACGGCGAAGAGGCGCGCGCGGATGCGCCTCGGGCGGTCGAGGCGCTCGTGGTAGCGGCGGTAGCTCCGCTCCTCGGACCGGGACAGGTCCCGGACGAGGTCCGAGAGCCAGCCGACGGGATTCACGAAGCCCCCGGTCGCAGGAAGGTCCGGCGCTGGTCAGACATGCAATCGGATGTCACGGTCGCTGCTCTCTGAGTAGAAGCGGTAGACTGTCGGCGCCCCCCCGGGCAGTCACCGCCCGGGGTGGCCCACGTAACTGCAAGTCCCCTGCGAAGCGGGCGGCCCGCCGAACGACGGAGACCGGAGCGGGGGTGGCCGGGCGCCTGCGGCCAGAAGGCCGTACGGGACCGGACTTCCCCGGGACCTCAGTCGAGGGCGGTCCCGATCCGTGTGACGAGTGGCCGCCATTGCAGGTGGCCGGCTCATCCGACGCAGAGGACAGTCTGCAACATACGTCGCAAACTGCCATCCGGACGTGCGGCGGTCGCGGCCGTCGACGCGCAGGCGACGATCGGCGATCCGGGACCTCGGGCCACACGAAAGCGCCGGAGGAGCGGTCGGCTCCCCCGGCGCCTCGTCTCGTGCGGGACCTGCTGCTGCCTGCTACCTGCTTTATGGCCGGACGCCGATCAGCCGTTCGAGCCGGTGGACTCGCAGGCCACGGTGTCCGTGATCGAGTAGTCGACGGTGGCCGTGGAGCCTTCGTTCACGTCGACGGTGGAGGAGCCCACGTCCACGTCACCGTCCTCGAAGACGAGCTTCTCGCCGTCGTAGGCGACCTCGCCCTGGAAGCCCATGCTCCACTCGCCCGGGGAGAGGAAGGAGAAGCGGTACTCGCCCTCCTCGTCCACCGAAGCGGTGGTGGTCTCGCCGTCCATGGCGGCGGTGGGCATGAAGGCCGTCAGGTCGTCCGCGTCGTTGCCGCCGCAGGCCGCGATGTGGCCCGTGGCGTCGGTGCTGTCGATCGTGACCGTGCCCTCGATGGAGCCGACGGCCAGCGTCGAGGAGGTGATCGTGGGCTTCATGACCCACATGCCGGAAGCGCCGGCCTGGCGGCCGAAGCTCTGGGCCACGTCGAAGTCGAGCACGAGGCCCGTGTCGCCGCTCTCCAGCATGAGCCCGCCGTTCGGGAGATTCACCTTGATGCCCGTCTGCGGGCAGCTCGGGCAGTTGAGACGGCCCGACTCCTCCGTGCCGTCGAGGCCCTCGATCTGATCCCAGTCGGGCTCGCCGAGGACGAACACGTCCGGGACCGAGGGCGCCCGCGGCGAGGGCGAGCTGGTCTCGGCGTGCAGCACGGCGCTCCCGATCATCAGCCGCAGCTGGCCGTAGCTGCCGGCCGGGATCTCCTCGCTCTCGATGAGGTCAGCGGTGAGCTGCTCGCCATTGCCGTCGTTCGCCAGGGCCGTCAGCTCGTGCCACTGGTTCTCCTCGGGCACGTCGAAGGTGGCGTCGCCCTCGGTCTCGCCCTGCAGCCGGATCTCGGTGACCTGGACCCAGGCCGCCTGCACGTCGCCCGGCGCGTCGGTCAGGAGCACCGAGAGCCGGGGCGAGCCGTCGGTCGTGGGCCCGGAGACGTCGTCGCAGGCCGAGAGGCCGAAGAGGGCGACGGCCGCGAGGGCGGCCAACCCTGTGGTGGTGATCTTTCTGAACATCGTATCGCTCCCCTGGAGTGGTATTCGTGGAGGTGCTTCGCGTGACGCTGCGGCGAGAGCCGGCGCCGGACGGGAACTCGGATCCAGTAGATCCCGCCGTCCGAAGTCGGCTTCCGCCTGTCTCGTTCGTCCTGCAGACGACCCGAGTCGGCGAACCGTCACACGCGACGGACGACCGGAAGCGGGTCAGCGCTGCCGCCCGCCGCCGCGATAGACGAGGAGCACGTCCACCCGGCCGTCGCCGTCCAGGTCGTTCACCTCGGCCAGCGGTCGGTCCACGATCCGGATCTGGAGGATGCGGGCTCCGGGAGGACCCGCCCTCATCTGCCAGCGCCCGTTCAGGAATCGCGCGGAGGTGGATGAGGTGGATCCGGCGCCCGCTCGGGCGAGCAGCGACTCCAGGGCCCGGTCGCCGAGCAGGGCCTCCAGGTCGCTGGCACCCACCCGCCCGTCCCGGCGCCCCCGGGACGCGTCCAGCGTAATATCCACCGCCCCGAGACGAACCCGCTCCCAGCTGCCCCGGCGCTCCCCGTCCGGACCGGACCGGGCGACCGTTCCGGCTCCGGAGCGGACCTCCGCCAGGGCCCAGCGCCAGAAGCCGTCCGGGCCGGGCGCGCCCGGCGACTGGGCGGAAAGCCCGGCAGGGGCGGAGAGCAGGAGGGCCGTCGGCAGGGCCAGGGCGGCGCTGGAGGTCCGCATGGACGCCTCCTCGTTCAGCATTCATGGCAGGCGAGCCACCGGCTCGGTTCGGCGGCTTCTATCCGTGGGACGATCGAACGGCCCCAGCCGTCACAGGCGGCATCGCCCGTGCCGGCTCCGCGGTCGGTGTCAGGGGCCGGCGTCCGTCGTGTCCCCGGCCGGCGGGGCCGGCGTGGTATCGCTGACCTGCCCGGCGGGGAGGTCCTCCGACACGACACTGTCGGCCAGGACACTGTCGCGTGCGAGGCTGTCCGTATCGGTGCCGACGGTCGCCAGGCTGTCCGTCGCCGTGCGGGAGCTGTCCTCCGGGAGGCTGTCATCCCGGAGACGTTCGCCGTCCGTGTAGCCTCCGGCCCGACCGGAGTCCAGAGGGGCGACGCCAGCCGTCGTGGACTCACGGGATGCCGTCGACGGGCGCGGGCACTCCGTCTGTCGGTACGTCTCCTCCACCGACTCCATGTTCTCGCTGAACCGTCCATAGGCCCGGCGGAAGGCGGAGTCCGGGCGCGCTCCGTCGGAGAGCCGGAACATGGACAGCCGGACGAAGAGCCGGCCCGCTTCCTCCCGAGCCGACATCAGGAGGGGGCATCCGATGGATTCCTCCCGGTACAGCTCGATCTGCTCGCCGTACTCCTCGATACTGGCCTCGAGCGAATCGGTGACCGCGCGGAAGCTCGGGTCGTCGGAGACGAGCGGACGGGAGGTGTCCGCTTCCCCGACGTCCGTGGAAGAAGCGGTCGCCGAATCCGATCGTCGCCCAGATCCGGCGCCGGGGGACGCGGCCGCGGTGTCGACGGCCCCCGCGGCGGCCTGTCCACCGTCCCGGGAGCCCGCGGGGGGCGCCTCGTCGCCGCCCCCGGGCGGACCGGCCATCATGTCTCCGATCCCGGAGACGGCCGAGGCGGCCGCGTCTCCCACGGTGCCGAGCGCGCCGCTGTCGATGATCGCCGATCCCAGGACGCCGACGGCGGCCACGGAGAGAATCACGATCGCCGCCGACCGGGCCCGGTCCCACAGCTCCCGGCCTCCGTTCCGGCGCCGGGGGAGGTCCAGGCCGGGACCGGCGGTCCGGGTGCCCACGGATCCGGCCGCAGCGGCGGCCGCCCGGCCCGAGGACGGGCCATACGGGTCCCGCTCCCGGCCTCCGGAGCCCGAGCCCGACTTCCGGTCCCAATCCCCGGAGCCCCCCGACGACGGCCAGGGATCGTCCTCTTCCGGCTCGTCCGAGGGGAGGCCCATGCCCTGAGTGACGAAGTCCGCCTGGTCCGGCTCTTCATCCTCGTGTTCCGACTCGTCCTCCTCCGGCTCCCGCTCGTCCGGTGCTTCCGCTTCACCCCGCGTCTCGGCGGCCGCCCGCTCTTCTTCTTCCCACTCCTCGGACCACTCGGGAGGAAGCTCCAGGCCGTCGAGGATGAAGTCCGCCCGCTGGTGCTCGCCGGTCTCCCCGTCCTCGCTCGCTTCGGCAGGCTCCCCGGAAGCGGCGGCGCCGTCGGCCTCCGATGCCTCGGTGGGCTCCGCGGCGCTCTCCGTTCCGCCAGCGGGGGCCCACCGCGCCCGGCTGACGATCTCGGCCGACCGGGGCTCCTCCGCAGCGGAGGACGACGACTCCCCCGCGTCACCCGTGTCGGAGATCCACATCGCCGGAGAGATGAAGTCGGCGGTCTCCTGCTCCGCGGCCTCCCGTGGGTCGCTGTCCTCCTCGGAAGAGACCCAGAGGGACGCCGAGATCACGCCGGCCGCCGGCTCCGGCGCCTCCTCCGGCTCGTCGGACTCGGAGGGGGCGTCCGCCGGCTCCGAACCCGCGGCGTCTCCGGAAGGCACGGGCTCGTCCGCGTCCTCGGGCCACACGTCGAGGCCGGAGGTGATGACGTCGGGCCGGACCGGCTCCTCGGGCTCCCGGTCCTCCCCGTCCTCCGAGGCCTCCGCGGCCGGCGCCTTCCCGGTCTCGGGGGCCTCGGGCGTCTCGTCCCCGCCGTCGTCCGCCGACTCCGCCTCCTCGGGCGCCTCTTCCTCGTCCGACCTCTCGGCGAAGCGCTCGAGCCCGGCGGGCCGATCGAGCTCCTCTTCCGCGGTCTCGTCCGGTGATTCCGTCACCTCGGTGCCGTCGGTGACCTCCGTCTCCGCTGGTTCCTCTCCCGGCGTCAGCTCGGGCTCGGCCGGCTCCTCGTCCGGCTCGATCTCCGGCTCGGCCACCTCTTCGGCACCTCCGACCTCGGCGGCCTGCCCGTCGGACTCCGCTTCTTCCTCTGCCGGCGTCTCCGTGATCTCCGGCTCCGCTCCGACCTCGGGCCCGAGGATCTCCTCCGCCGGCTGCTCGTCCTCGCTGACCTCGGGTTCGGCGGACTCGTCGTCGGCCTCGACCTCGGCCCCGTCCGCGGTCTCCGCACCGGCGGACTCGTCTGCTGTCTCGACCACTTCCGGCTCGCCGCCCTCCTCCTCCGGCTCGAGCTCGGCTTCCTCCGCGACCTCCGGCTCGTCGGGCTGCTCGGCGGCGGCCTCGG
>CAZFDK010000010.1:9150-63864 GCA_964518305.1 uncultured Gemmatimonadota bacterium
CCGCGGCGTCGAGGTCCTCGGGCTCAGGCTTCCCGGCCTCCACCGTCTCCTCTGTCTCCGGAGCCTCGTCCGCGGCGTCCAGTTCGTCCGTCTCCGCGACGATCTCCGGCTCCTCGGTGACGCCGGGCTCCTCGACCTCCCGCGGCTCCCACAGCACGCCGGGCAGCTCGAGCACCGCGGGAGGAGGAGCGGCCTGCTGTTCGTCCTCGTCGTCCGCGCCGGCCCCGTCGACGACCTCGAGGTCGGGCGCCTCCCCGGCCTCCCCTGTCTCCCCCGTCCGGTCGTCCGCGGAGTCCGGGGCCGAGCTCGGCCCGTCCAGGACCTCGGTCCGCGCCGCGACCCGGGGCTCCCACGCCTCCTCCGACACCTCGAGGGCAGGCTGCGGGTCGCCGACCCCGGGCCCGGCGTCCGCGTCTCCCGACTCGGAGGGGGCGGGTTCCGCGGGTTCATCCGGGCGGTCGGGCTCGGCGGAGGCCGCCGGCTCCAGGGGGCGGTCCGTCTCCGCCGGTTCTTCGGGCTCGGGCCCCTGCGGCTCGGGGGTGCCCCGGGGGGCGTCGGCGGCCGGCTCCTCCGGCTCCACCGTGATGTCCGCCTCGCCGGATTCGTCCGACGGGCCGCCGGCATCGACCGGCTCCCGCTCGGGGCCGGCAGACGGCTCGGCCGCGGCAGGCTCGCCTCCCTCCCGCTCCGAGGGCATCGCGGTGGTGGTGGACTCCCGCCGCTCCAGGCGTCCCAGCGCGGTGACCTCGCCGAACATCTGCGGCCCGCCGAGGTTCGCCTGTCCGAGGCGGACGACGCCGTCCAGCCACCCGGACTCCGCCGCCGCCTCGGCGGCGTGCTGGTCGAGCAGCACGAAGAGGATCCCCTCCTGGCCACGCACCCGTTTGGCCAGCGCCTCCACGGACCGCGATCTCGCCACCTTGTCCCCCAGGACACGGACGCCGCCGGGCAGGTAGTAGGCGCCGCGCACGGGATCCCAGTGCTGGATCTCCGAGAGCTCGACTTCGCCGGTCATCACCTGCGCGAAGCCCGGCTCCGGTTCGGCGCCGAAGCGGGAGGCCAGGTCGCTGGCGTCCGGGGCGAGGTCGAGCACCAGGGCCGCGAGACGGTCGTCGGCGGCGGCGGTCGCGAGCTCCAGGGCCGCCTTCCCCGACCACGTTCGGGCCGAGGAGTCGGGCAGGATTCCCACGACGAGGCCGCCGGAGGGCCATCCCCGTACGAGCTTCCCCGACCTTCGGTCCAGATCACCCACGGCGGCGCTCCGGGGTCGCGATGCTCTCGTGGCTGGGGCGAGACTGTGATCTGTCCATCGGAGTACCCTGTTCGGACGGTCGTCGGTGGGTCGAGAATGCGTTCTGTGTGTTGCCGTCTGCCCCCCTGCCTGCCCCGTCCGGCGAGCGGAGATTCGGGCCAGGGGGATGCGGTAGAGGACGCAGGAGCCCTGCCGGAACAGGGGCGCAGGGAACGGGTCGGGAGGGGGGCTCCGGGAAGGGACGATCGGCGCGCTCCACGCGGCGGCGCGGCCCGCTGTACAAGACGTGTAATTACATGTCGGACAGTGGCTTATGTGCCGTATTACGTTCTGCGGAAAGAGGGCGCCCGAGGAGCCGGTGCGCCCCCCCGGGATCAGCAGGGTCCAGGACCCGTCGTCCGGTCGCTCCCCGGAGGCGGAAGAATTTTCCCACTCCTGTTCAGATCTTGCGCATCGTCCGGCACCTGCTGGCCGTCAAGATGGCGGTCGCGACCCGGGCCCGTCGCTCGGCGTCCGGCCCGTCGCGCGCAGCCCCCGGCGTCCGCGCTCAGGGCAGCTCGCCCGTCACCCACTTCACGGTCCGGCCCGCCTCCAGCGTCTCGTTCACCTCGACGGCGTTCATCAGAGCCAGCTGCTCCGCGTCCACGGGAGCTCCCCGCTCGGCGTGCAGCTCGGTGATGGTCCGCGGCGCGGAGAGGGTCAGCAGGTCGATTCGCAGCGGCTCCACGTCCAGCAGCGCCGGGTCGCTCACCGTCTCCACGGAACCGATGAACCGGTCGAAGGTGTCCCGGTAGCCGGCGTAGGCGGACTGGGTGGCGTAGCCGCTCACTTCGATCGTGGTGCCGCCGGCCTCGGCGAAGGCGGTCCGTCCCCGGAGCACGGCGTCCTCCGTCCGGGCGCGGAACTGGAGGAAGACGGCCGGCATCCCGTCGAGCTGGCCCTCCCGCCGGTCCAGGAGCGTGACGCCGTCCCGTGAGGCGAAGGAGCTCGCCGCCTCGGAGGCGGTGGCCTCCTCGAACGCGGCCCAGCGGACCACGGCGTCCTCCTGTTCGCTGACGGCGGCCGCCAGCCCGGAGAGCTGCTGGCGCTCCCAGCCGCCGGGGAAGGCCACGGCCACCTGGTGCCGGGGGTGGACGAAGCGATCGTCGCGGAAATAGCCGTCGCGCGGGTCGGACCCGAAGGCCATGCCCTCCAGTCGCTGGAGGAAGGCCTCGCGCTCGGTCCGGATCGTCTCCAGCCGGGAGGCGGCGATCGTGTCCAGCTGCGCCCGGATGTTCTCGACCCGGTCGGCCGGCGCCGGGTGGGTGGAGAGCCAGGTCGGGAGCCCGCCCCCGCCACCCGCCTCGGACACCCGCCCCAGCATCCGGAAGACGTCCATGGCCTCCCGCGGGTCCCACTCCTCGGCCAGCATGTAGCGGATGCCCAGCGCGTCGGACTGGCGCTCGTCGTCCCGGCCGTACTTGAGGAAGAGCACCTGGAGGCCGGCTCCCGCCAGACTCTGGAACTCGGCGAACTCTTCGCTCAGCACGCTACCCAGCCCGATCCCCAGGGTCGCGAGCTGGCGGCGGCTGAGCTGCTCCGCGGAGTGGCGGGCTGTCACGTGGCCGATCTCGTGGCCCACCACGGCGGCCAGCTCGGCGCCCGAGTTGAAGTAGGCCAGGATGCCGCGGGTGACGTAGATGAAGCCGCCCGGAAGGGCGAAGGCGTTCACCGTGGCGTCGTCGGCCACCTCGAAGCTCCACGGGAGGTCCGGGCGATGGGTAGCGGCCGCCATCGCCTGTCCCATCTCCGAGACGTAGCTCCCGATCTCCCCCTCCCGGTAGACGCCGATCTGACTCTCCACCTGGCGGGCGCCCTGCCGACCCATCTCGATCTCCCGCTCCTCGCTGATCAGCATGAGCTGGCTCTCGCCCGTGGCGGGGTTGGTGGCGCAGGAGGCGAGGGGGAGCGCCGCCGCCAGCGTGCACAGGACGGCGAGGAGGTCCGTGCGGTCCGGAAAAACGCGTCGGCAGGGGCGTGAGCGCATGGTCGGCCTCCCGGTCGAGGGTGAACCGGACGTTCCGCTTCGAGCGAGGGTTCGAGGCGAGCGGGCTCCTACACCTATTCGGCGCCCGACGCCGGGGCAACAGCGTCCCGGGCGTGGGGCCGGTCCCGAACTAGACGCTCGTCCGGGAAGCCGCCTCCAGCGCCCCGTCCACGGTGTCCGGAAGCTCGGTCCCGGGCGACGCCGGGCGGTCGAGCAGGAAGCCCTGGACGCGGTGGCAGCGGTGCTCGCTCAGCCACTCGAGCTGTTCCCACCGCTCGACGCCCTCCGCCAGGGCCGCGATGTCCATTTCCTCCAGCAGATTGAGCACGCCCCGCAGCAGGGAACCCGGGCGCCCGCCGCCCACGTCCTCCACGAGGACGCGGTCGAGCTTGACTTCGTCCACCGTGAGCCGCTGGAGCAGGGGAAGCGAGGAATAGCCGGTGCCGAAGTCGTCCAGGCTGATCCGGAGCCCGAGTTCCGCGACGTCGGACAGGACGCTCCGCATCTCGCGGGAGGCGCCGAGCGCCAGCCGCTCGCTCACCTCGACGGTGAGGTAGTCGCCGGCCGCGGGGTGATCCCCCAGGATCGAGCGGAGATCGCCGGCGGGATCCTCCGACTCGAGGAACGCCTTGCTCACGTTGGCCGAGACCGTCCCGCCCCGCCAACCCGCGGCGTGCTCGGCGGCCTGCCGGAGCATCCTCCGGTCCAGGTCCGCGAGGCAGCCCTCCTCCCGTGCGCGCGAGAGAAACTCGCCGGGCGCGACGACGGTTCCTTCGCCCCGCTCCCAGCGTGCCAGAAACTCGACGCCGTCGCGCTCACCGGTCTCCAGGCAATAGATCGGCTGGCGATATCCGACGATCTCGTCCTCCTGCAGGGCCTCCCGCACGGGCCGCGGACCGCGCGCCGCGGGCTCTCCCGTGCCGTCGTACGGACCGTCGTAGATCCGGGTCAGCTCCCCCGCCCGCCTCGCACGGAACATGGCCCGATCGGCCCGCGACATCAGGACCTCGAAGTCCGTACCGTGCTCCGGGCACAGCGCGACGCCGAGGGTGGCCCGCACGGAGTACTCGCCGCCGGCCGCCTCGATGGGCTCGCCGAAGGCGGCGTCCACCAGTCGGCCGGTGACGTCGACGACGTCTGCCCGGCCGTCCACGCCGGTCAGCACGACCATGAACTCGTCCCCCCCGACGCGACCCAGGACGTCGGACTCGCGCACGGTCTCCTCCAGCCGGCCGGCCACGGCGCGGAGTACCGCGTCTCCGGTGGTGTGGCCCCACCGGTCGTTGATCTCCTTGAAGTCGTCGAGGTCGAGGTAGACCACGGCCACGCACTCCTCGACCCGCTCGGCGACGGCCAGGAGGCGGGGCACGGTCTCCTCGAGGTACCGGCGGTTCGGAACGCCGGTGAGCGGGTCGCGCTGGGCCATCTCGGCGAGCGCCCGCTCCTCCCGCACGTGCTCGGTGATCTCGGTGACGGTGCCGATGTTGACCGGTCGTCCGGTCTCGGGGTCCTCGGCGATGAAGGAGTTCTCCAGGACCCAGACGGTCTCGCCGTTCCGGTTGCGGAGGGCGAGCTCCTCGTTCTGGATGCTGCCGCCCTCGGCCAGCGCGTCCATCAGCTCGTCGCGCCGGTCGGGCGACACGTACAGCTCCCGGGCGTCCCGCCCCTCGAGCTCGGCCGCGTCGTCGTATCCGAGCATCTCGGCGAAGGCCCGGTTCACCTCCAGGATCTCGCCGTCGGGCCGGGAGCGGAAGGCGCCGGAAACGTTCTGCTCGAACAGGGCCCGGTAGCGCTCCTCGGCAGCCTCCTGGCGCCGCTGCGCCCGGACCCGCTCCGTGAGGTCGACGGCGGTCCCGACGATGCGATCCCTTCCGTCGTCGCGGGGGACGAGCCGCGCGTTCTCCATGAGCCAGACGTCCTCACCGTCGCGGGTCCGGTGGCGGTGCAGGTAGTCCTCCACCTCCCCTTCCTCGCGGAGCGTCTCCAGGTACTCCTCGCGCTCCCCGAGGCTGGGGTACAGCTCCCAGGCCCGCGTCTCCATGAGCTCCTCCGGCGAGTCGAAGCCGTACATGCGCGCCAGGGAGCGGTTGCAGGCGAGGATCTCCCCCTCCTCGACGGTGGTGAGGAAGACGCCGGCCCGGTTCTCCTCGAACAGTACCTCCAGCCGCTCCGACAGGCGCCGCTCCCTACGGCGCGCGCGAAGCCCCCACCACCCGACTCCGCCCACGATCAGCAGCAGGAGCCCGCCGCCCGCGAGCCGGAGCTGGGCCGGAGTGAGCCCCAGGGCGACGTCGGCGTGGCGGAGGTCGTCGTCGGAGCGGGGATAGAGCTGGTAGAAATTGTCGTGCGGGGGGATCGTGTCGTACTGGCCGAGCAGGCCGGTCCCCCGGAGCCTGTCACCGGCGGCGAAGCGATCGAGGTCGACCGAGGAGGCGTGCCACCGGGCCGCGAACACCTGCACCCGCTGGCCGCCGTCCTCCGGGACGAGCCACAGGTAGTCGCCGCCGTCGTTGCTCCCGCGCTGGACGACGATCCCCGAGAGCTGGACCAGCTCACCCTCGTGGGCGTCCAGTCGGGCGGAGTCCGGCGCCGCCAGCGGTACCGGGGCGAGCCGGTCGGCCCCCTCTCGAGCGGGCCGGGCCGAGTAGGAGTGGACAAGGAGCTGGGTCTGACCGTGGTACTGGTCCACCACGCCCCTGGCCGTGACCCGGTCGCCGCGCTCCACGGGCTCGCCCATGTCCTCGTCGTAGAGCTGGATGCCCCCCGTGGAGTCGCTCAGGAAGATCCGGAAGCTGCTCTGGTTGAGGACGCGGGTGCCCACGGTGGCCCGCCCGGAGACGGTGACGGTGTCCCCGAGGCGGTCGGGCACGAAGTCGCCGTCCCGGTCGGCGTCGGCCGCGGCGATGGGAATCGTGTCGGCTGTGACGGGAGCCGCCCGAACCGGGAAGGCGCCCGGCGAGCCGAGGAGTGCGACGGCGACCCCGACGGCCCCGAGCACACCGGGTCGCAAGGCGCTCCTGCCTCGTCCTGCTCGTGTCACGCGGCCTCCCCGGCCGAGCGGTCCCTGCCGACGTCCGACATCGCGTCACAGCACATGCCCCGACCAACATAACGGGGTAGATCCGCCGTCCGCAGGGAGAGGCCGAGGCCGGCGGGCCGTCGGGTTCGGGATCAGCCGCCGAGCAGGGTTCCCGGCCGGACCACGCGCATGTCCTGAATCGTCATTCCGAAATAGGGCCCGAAGCGGAAGACGTCGCCGGTCAGCAGGTGGGTCGCACCGGCGTGCAGCGCGGCGCGGAGCAGCGGACGGGCAGCGTCCGGGACCTCGACGCCCTCCGGCACGGGGCCCGGAGCCGGCTCGACCACGACCTCGAGCGGCCGTGCCAGCTCCATCAGGCGCTCCATCGCCTCCTCGGCCGCCAGATTGTGGCGGGCCTCTTCGATCGCGTAGCCGGAGGTGACGAGCTCGGTCGCCGGACGCTTCCAGAACCGCCGCAGGCCGCTGTCCGGTCGGTGCGCTGCCGAAAAGAGGACGCTCGGATCCAGGAAGAGACGGTCCATTCACTCGACCTCGGGCGGCCGGTGATAGACCTCCGCCGGGTCGAGCCCCATGGCGCGGACTGCCCGGCGGGCGCCCCGATAGTCCTCCCGGTCCACGGCGTTGGTGAGGAGGAACTCGGCCTTCCGCTCCCTGGAATATGTGAGCAGGGGGTGCACCGCGCCGGGACGGAGCAGGATTCCGTCCTCGCGCGCCTCCGCCACCAGCGTCGTGCCCTCGTGCAGGCCGTAGCGTCGGCGGAGGTCCCCCGGAAGGGGAATGACGCCGCCGGTCTCGACGTTCAGCGTGATCCGGTATCCTGCCACGACGCCCTCCGACGGACATGTGCGAAGCGGACCTGCTTCGCTGGCTCTCGGCGCACAGCGAAGACACAAACTACACCGGTCCGCCCGGCTGGTGGTAACAGGACAGACGGACCGTCCCACCGGCCGAGGCCGCACGGCGCCGCTTCGCCCGGTCGGGGAACGGACCCGCCGGGAGCGAGTACCATGGCGGGCGGACGAAATACACTGCTGGTAGAGAGCAACCCACCTTGATGGCCGAGGCCGTCCGGGTCCGGCCCGCTTCGTCCGCTCTCAGTTCCTTTCAGTTGTTTTTTTCATTTCCGTATGTCTGCCTTTGGAGGCTACAATGTCACGTCGTTTTCAGTTCATAGGATCTTCTCGCCCCTCTCGTTCACGCACGACACCGCGGCAGTTCCGTGTTTCGGACCCCGCTGCTGCGACTCCCGACGGCGAGGAAGCCGATCGGGGCCCGAGCACCGGCGCCGGCGAAGGTGCGTCTGACGTCTGAGCACCGGATGCCGGACCGAGCGCACGAAGGACGAGCGAACCACCCCCGGCTCCCGCCGGGGGCTTCGTGCGTTGCAGCGGGTCGCGGCCCGAATACCCGCCGTCCGGGTAGCACGTTTCTGCGAGTCGGCCCTCCACTCCGGCGGGTATCTCTGACCTCACATTCGACGCGGGAGGCGCGCGTGTCCGTGGACAGCGACTGGTACGAATACATCCGGGACGAGCTGTTCGAGCTGGAGGAGCGGGCCGACGGCCTCACCGGCGATGTCGAGGCGAACCGCGAGCGGCTGGGCCCGGACCTCGCCGAGTCCGATCGCGAGGCGCTCGCCGAGGTGCACCGTCGCCTGGAAGAGGCCTCCGAGCAGCTCACCGAGGCGCGGAAGCGGCTGCAGCAGCTCCAGCTGGAGAGCCCCTCCTAAACTCCGTCCGCCGGAGCACGGCAGGCGAGTGGGACATCGAGAGATCGATTCGATCCTGAAGAAGTTCGCGATCGCCTGACCGCCGCCAACAGCCAGCCGGCCGCCGGTGAGCTCGTCCCGCCCGCCGGGAGAAGTACGGGTTTGATTGGGCATGTCGTCCGAAGTACGTTGAGGGACGCATCGGCGGGATCGAGTCCACCGACCCACCGGGACGACCGATGGCGTCGCGCCGTGTCACCGAACTCCAGCTCGAGAACCCCGGGCCGTGACGAATCCCGTCGAGCGCCTGCTCGATCAGTTGCCCGAGGTGCCCCGGGACCGTCTCGTCCGGCTCGGCGCCCTGATGGGCCTTTTCTTTCTCGTAATCTGCGCCATCGGCATTCTGCGTCCGATCAAGAACGCGGTGGCGCTGAGCGGCCTCGCCGAGACCCGCTTCTACCGGGTGTACGTGATCAGCGCGGCCGTCGTCCTGTTCGTGCCGCTGTACAACTGGATCGGCGACCGTGTGCGATGGCGCCGCCTCATCGTGGCCACCGGTCTCGTATTCGCGGCGGTCCTTCTCGTATTTCGCGGGATGTACCGGGAGGGGAGCGCTGTCTACGGCCTTCTCTTCTACGGCTGGTACGACCTGCTGGCCGCCGTCATGGTCACGCAGTTCTTCATGGCGGCGCAACTCTACTTCGACGTCCGGACCGCGAAGAAGTTCTATCCCTTCGTGATCGCCGGCGGCTCTCTGGGCGCCACGCTGGGCGGTTTCATCACGGGACTCGCGTCGGAGGCCGTCGGCGTCCCCAACCTGATCCTCCTGGCCGCCCTCCTCATCGGCGTCTTCGCGCTGCTCATTCCCCTGGTGACCGAGCGGGACCAGACCATCGAGACGGAGGGGGTGAGCCTGAAGCGGGAGCAAGAGGAGGCGTCGCCGTTGGGCGATCTGAAGGAAGTCTTCGGGAACTCCCAAGTCCGCCTGATCACGGTGGGCGTGCTGCTGACCGTGCTGCTGAAGCAGCTCGTGGACTATCAGTTCAACACGATCTCCGAGGAGGTCTACGCGACCACCGCGGCCATCAGCGAGTTCCAGGGGTGGTTCAACGCCGGGACGCAGTGGCTCCCGCTGGTCGTCCTCGCCGGACTCCGACCGATCCTGAGTCGGTGGGGCCTCGCGGTCGCCCTCTTCCTGTTTCCCGTCTTCATGCTGGGCGCCAACGTCGGACTGGCGGCGACGTGGTCGCTGGCCGCGGCTGTGGCGGCGAAGGGAGGTGACACGGCGATCCGCTACGCCGCCGAGCGCACCACGCGGGAGATTCTCTACGTCCCGGTTCCCGAGGACCTGACGATGCGGGCCAAGGGCTACATCGATGTGGCCGTGGAGAAGGGACTGGGGAAGGTGCTGTCCGCGGTTCTCATCTTCGGACTCCTCGAGGTGATGGACTACCGGCTCGTGGGCTGGGTGGGCGCCGGGCTCGGGGCCGCGGCCGTGCTCACGGCCGTCGCCATCCGGAAGGAATACGTGCGCAGCCTGGCCCGCTCTTTCCGGAGCGAGCTGGTGCGTCTCGAGGGGCTGTTCCCGTCGCTGGCCGACGCGGACACTCTTTCCGTGGTCGAGAAGACCCTGCGGGAGGGCGATCCGCGAGAGGCGGCCTTCGTCCTTGACCTGCTGGCCGGGGAGGAGGCCGAGCGGGTTCGTGCGGTGGTCCCGGCGGTCCGGGAGCTGGTGGATCACCCGGAACCGGAGGTCCGCGAGCGGGCCCTCGAGGCTCTGGTCCGCGCGCCCGGGACGTATCCGGAGTCGGCGGTCCGTCCCCGCCTCACGGATGGAGACGAGCGGGTGCGGAGAGCCGCGGTACGGGCCTGGATGGCGGCCGTCGAGCACGGCGGCGAGCGGGATCGGCAGCCGCTGGACGAGCTCCTCTCCTCGGGCGATCCCGTGATCCGGCGGGCCGTCCTGGAGGCCGCGGGCCGGGGAGGGCTGCCGGGCGACGGAGGGACGTCCCTGGACGCCAGCTACCTGGCCGACGAGTGGGACGGGGCGGCCCGGGACGAGCGGGAGGCCCGGCTCGACGTCGCCCTCGCGGCGGCGGCGGTGGACGACCCGGACGCGGCCGAGCCCTACCTCCGGCGCCTGGTGGACGCCCCGGACCGCGAGGTGGCGGCAGCGGCGGTCCGCAGCGCCGGTCGCCTCGGCCTCCGCTCCCTGTACCCGGAACTGGTCGAAGCCCTGAGCTCCCCGTCGACACGGACGGCGGCCACCGACGCCCTGGCGGCACAGGGAGAAGAGGCCGTGCGATTCCTGGGCGACCGGCTCACCGACGGGAGCGTCTCGACGCGCATCCGCCGCGGGCTCCCCCGTGTCCTGGCCAGGATCCCCTGCCAGGCGTCGGCCGACGTGCTGCTTCGCTCCTACGCCTCGCCGGAGACGGACCAGCTCCTCGACTACCGGACGCTGAAGGCCCTCAACAAGCTGCGCGCCCGGGAGCGGGACTTCCGGTTCGACAACGAGGTCGTCCGCTCCGTTCAGAATCGCGAGATCGCCGCGGCCCGGCGCTACACCGGGTCCGAGGAGGCGCTGGCCGCCCGAGACGATGAGGAGGGTCCGGCGCTGGCGCTGCTGCGCCGGTCCCTCCGCGAGGCCTGGCAGAGGCGATGCGAGGCCGCGTTCCGGTGCCTCGGGCTCATGGAGCCGCCGGCCGAGGTCCACCGGTGCTATCTCGCGCTCGTGCGCGGCACGACGCGCACGCGGGCCAGCGCGCTCGAGTGGCTCGAGAACACCCTGGGCCGCGAGCGTTATCAGCAGCTCGGCCCGGTCCTGCCGGCCGAGGCCCGACCCCCGCGTGCCGACGCCGACGACGCCCCGCCCCTCGCAACCGCCCTCCGGGCGCTGGGACAGGACAAGGACCGCTGGCTCACCCGGTGTGCCCTGTGGGCGGGTGCGGAGATCGGGATCTCGGACCTCACGGCGCTCACCGAGGGCACCTCGGGGGATCCGCGGGACGAGGATCTCCGTGACCTCGCCCGCCGGCTGGAGGTGGGAGAGGTGGAGCCCGCCGGGCCGATGTCGGGGCGGACCGGAACGGAGGGGAGGGCGAACCCGGGCGGAGGAGACGCGACATGGAGCTGATACAGAAGGTCTTCCTGCTAAAGAACGTCGACCTGCTCCGAGGGGCCCGCAGCGAGCAGCTGGGCCGGGTGGCGGCCATCGCCGATCTCGTGGAGGCGGAGCCGGAGGCGCAGCTGCTGAGGCGCGGGGATCCCCCGGAGGCGATGTACGTGGTGGTGGAGGGCGAGGTCGAGCTGCGCCGGGAGGGGGCCCGGATCACCGTGGCCTCGGACGGGACCGCCTTCGGCACCTGGGCCCTCGTGGACGACCGCCCGAGCCTGGTCGAGGCCACCGTCCTCGGGGAGGGGGCCACCCTGCTCCGGGTGCTGCGCTGGGAGTTTCAGGACCTGCTGGACGACAGTCCGGAGCTGGCCCTGGGAATCCTCCAGGGGCTCTCCCGGAGGCTGCGGCGGCTCGTGGAGGGCTGAGGGGGCGACGAGAGCCGGCACCGCAGCACGGGACGAGGCGAGGCAGGAGGGAAGAGGAGCACGCGAGGCGACGGAGGCGACATGAGTGACAATGCGGATGGCACCGTGTTCGTGGTGGACGACGAAAAGATGGTGACCACCTCGCTGGAGAGCTATATCCAGCTCGAGACCCGGTTTCGCGTTCAGACGTACCTGGAGGCCGGGGCGGCCCTCTCGGGGGTCGAGGAGGACCGGCCCGACGTGGTCGTGGCCGACTTCATGATGCCCGACATGGACGGAATCGAGCTCCTGAAGGAGGTGAGGCGGGTCCGGCCCGCCGCCAGTCGCGTCCTGCTCACCGGCTACGCCGACAAGGAGAACGCCATCCGGGCCATCAACGAGGCGGAGATCTACCAGTACGTCGAGAAGCCGTGGGAGAACGAGCGGCTGGAGCTCGTGATCGAGAACGGCGTCGAGCGCGCTCAGCTCGTCCGGGACCTGAACCGGCGGATGGAGGAGCTGGAGGAAGTCCACGACGAGCTGGCCGATCTCCGGCGCCGGCTGGTGAAGACGTTCCTGTGAGCGTGATCCAACTCGCCGTCGTGGCCCTTCTGGCGGTCGCGGCGGTGCTGGCGATCGGCCTGTGGCGGGCGCGCCGACGGGTCGGCGAGGGTGAGGGGGAGTGCGCCGAGCTGCGGGAGGAGGTGCGCGACCTGCGGCGGTCCCGAGAGGAGCTGGAATCGGCCTACTCGGAGCTCCGCTCAGAGCAGGCGGACCTGGTGAACTCGGCGCGGATGGCCACGCTGGGCTCCCTGGTGGCCGGCATCGCCCACGAGCTGGACACGCCGCTCGGCGCCCTGCACAGCGACCACGACACTCTCCGGAAGGCCCTCGAGCGGCTGCAGGACATCCTGGCCGACGAGCGCGTGGACGAGTCGGAGATGGAGGAGGTCCGGCGGATCGTGAGCGCCGTCGACGGCGTCCTGGAGTCCAGCGAGCTGGCGATCGACCGGATGGTCGGCCTGGTCGGCAGTCTCCGGACCTTCGGCCGCCCCGACGCCTCGGATCGGGACCGGGTCGACCTCAACGCGGCCATCGACGACACCCTCCGGCTCGTGGACCACCGACTGGGAGAGGACGTGGAGGTGGAGCGCAGCTTCGGCGAACTTCCCCCCGTGGAGTGCTATCCCGCCCAGCTCAACCAGGCGTTCATGAACCTCGTCCTCAACGCCTCCCAGGCCGTCGAGGGGGACGGAACGATCCGCATCCGGACCCGCTCCGGGGACGGCCGCGTCCGGGTCGAGGTCCGCGACGACGGAACGGGCATCCCCGAGGAGCACCTGGACCGGATTTTCGAGCCGGGGTTCAGCACCAGGGGCTCCCGGGTGGGCATGGGGCTCGGTCTGCTCATCACCCGTCAGGTCGTCGAGCGCCACGAGGGCGAGATTCACGTGGACAGCGAAGTGGGGGTGGGGACCTGCTTCGCGATCGAGCTCCCGAAGCGCCTTCCAGAGAACGCAGAGGAGGAGGTGCCCGGATGACCGACCGACCGCGGAGGACGACGGCGGCGCTCGGCGGCGTGGTTGCAGCGATCGTGCTCGCCGGGCCTCCTCTGCACGCGCAGGCGAACTTCCAGCATCCGGTCGCGGAGATCGAGCGGTACCTGGAGGGACGTCCCTTCTCGGTGGACACCCTGCGGGGCGCGCGGTGGCCCGACGACCCCACGAAGCAGACTATGCTCAGCTTCGAGGACGGGACGCGGATGCTCGTCAAGTGGGCTCCGGCCCCCCGGGAAGGCGAGGAGTTCAACGCGGTGCCCCGGTACGAGGAGGCCGCCTACCGGCTCCAGAAGCTGTTCCTGGAGCAGGCGGAGTACGTGGTTCCGCCGACCGCCTGCCGATGCGTGCCCGTGGAGGTCTACAGCGAGCTGGACAGCGACGTCCGGCCGACCTTCGACGGCTCGGGCTGCGTGCTGGTGACGATCCAGTCGTGGCTGTGGGCGGTGACCGACGAGGACGTGTTCGACCGGGAGCGCTTTCGCAGGGACACGGCCTACGCCCGCCACCTGGCGAACCTGGACGTGCTCACCTATCTCATCGACCACAAGGACGCCAACCGGGGCAATTTCCTGATCTCGACGGTCGACGACCGCCCCCGGGTCTTCGCCGTCGACAACGCAGTGTCGTTCTCCTCCAGGAAGGGCAATCGTGGCGTCGAGTGGCGTACGATGCGGATGGGTCGTGTGCCGGAGGAGACCGCCCGCCGGCTCCGGGAGCTGGATCGGTCGGACCTCCGGAGTCGGCTGGCCACGGTGGCCCAGTTCGAGCGGCGGGAGGGGGAGAGGATGGTGCGGGTCGAGCCCGGGGAGCCGCTGGACCGGGACGAGGGCATCCGCCGGCGGGAGGGGGTGCTCCAGATCGGCCTGACCGAGGAGGAGATCGACGACGTGCACGACCGCCTGCAGGACCTGATCGAGCGCATCGAGGACGGGGACATCGGGACCTTCTGAGGTGGCGACCATCGCCGAGATCCGGACGGGACGATCGAAAGCCGGAAGGGATGCGGGCGCGGTGAACGGGCGCAGCGGGGGGACGCCGCCGGGCGCGGGCGCCGTCGCTCTGTGCGCCGCCCTGGCGGCGGGGCTCGTCCTCGGGGTCGGGGGAACGGACGCCCGCCAGGCGGAGCCGCGGGTCGACGGCGAGTACAGCCTGGTGGTCACACGCGACAGCGGCCGAACGGCGGTCCGCTGGCTCACCGAGCGCCGGGCCCGGGGGGTTCTCGAGGTCCGGAGGGGCGGGGAGGTCCTGCGCCGCGACACCACCGCGCGAAGCCAGGGGCACGTCGTGCGCTTTCCAACGCCCGACGGCGGCCGTGTGACGCTCCGGTACGGCCCCCTGGGGGCGGACTCGCTCCACGAGACCGGGGTCCGCCTCGGGCGGGCCGCCGGGCCGGGGGATTCCCGCACCGAATTCGGGGCGCCGGATTCCCTGTGGGTGGTCGGGGACGTCCACGGTCAATTCGGCCGACTCCGGCGCCTGCTCCGGAACGCGGGTCTGGTCGACGGGGACGGCCGGTGGGCCGGCGGCCGGGCCCACCTGGTGCTGCTCGGCGACCTGGTCGACCGGGGGCCCTACGTGACCCGCACCCTCTGGTTCGTCTATCGCCTCCAGGCCGAGGCCCGGGCGGCGGGCGGGCGGGTCTCGGTGGTGCTGGGCAACCACGAGATCATGGCGCTCACCGGCGACCACCGGTACGTGTCGTCGCAGGAGCGGCTCCTGGCCCAGCGGCACAGGCTGTCGTACGGGGAGATGTACCATCCCCGGCGCTCCGTGCTGGGCGCCTGGCTCACCTCCCGGCCGGCGGCCCTGCGGGTCGGCGACGTGCTCCTCGCCCACGGGGGCATCGGCCCCGACTACCTCGACCGGAGCGTGGGGGAGCTGAACGACAGCCTGGCGGCCTTCGTCTCGGAGGACCTCTTCGAGTACTGGTCCGACACCACCGTGGACGTCTCCCCACGGGACTCGGCCGCCGTCGCGCGGCGGGTCCAGTTCTTCTTCGAGGCGCCCAGCGTCTTCTGGTACCGGGGCTACGCGCGGGGCGACTCCGCGGCCGGTCCCCTCCGGACCTTGCTCCGGGAGCGGGACGCGCGCCTCCACGTGATCGCCCATACCCCGGTGAAGACGATCCGGGGGGACTACGGCGACTCGGTCGTGCTCGTCGATTTGAAGCGTCCGGCTTCCGAGATGCTGCTCCTGGTCCGGGAGGGGAGCGGGTACGAGCGGTGGGTCTACGACACGACGGGGAAGCGGCGGAAGCTCCGGAAGGCCGATGGGTGAGCCCTTCGCCCGCTCGGGCCGCTCCTCCGGCCGCTCCCGATGACGGTCGCCCCGAGCGTCCGGGCGGGCCAGGTGGCCTGATCGGCGGGAGGAGGCCGCGTGGCACGGGAGGAGTGTCGGCACTGCGGTCACGACGTGGCGACCGGGGGGGAGGCCTGCCCCGAGTGTGGAGCGCCGGATCCTGCGGAGTCCGGTGACGGGGACGAGAGCGAGACGTCCGGGCGGACGGGCGTCGGGCTCGAAAGGGTCCGCGAGCGCAGGGAGAAGAAGCGCCGGTTTCGTGCCCGGGCCGCGAAGATCACCGGTGCCCTGCTCCTGTGCGGCATCCTCGTCTGGGGGGTCCATTCCGCCCTCCGTCCACCCGCTCCGGACACCGCCGCTGACCTGACGCCGCAGGACGCGAATTTCCTCCATCCCCCGGACACGATCGAGCGGTATCTGGCGGAGAGGTCCTTCACCCTCGACACCCTCCGCGGCATCCGGTCCCCCGGCGACTCCACCGTGCGGACCACGATGAGGTTCGACGACGGAACCCGGCTCCCGGCCAAATGGACGCTGGCGCCCCGGGGAGGCGAGGGGTTCAACGCGGCGCCCCGGTACGAGGAGGCCGCCTACCGGCTCCAGAAGCTGTTCCTGGAGCAGGCGGAGTACGTGGTTCCGCCGACCGCCTGCCGATGCGTGCCCGTGGAGGTCTACAGCGAGCTGGACAGCGACGTCCGGCCGACCTTCGACGGCTCGGGCTGCGTGCTGGTGACGATCCAGTCGTGGCTGTGGGCGGTGACCGACGAGGACGTGTTCGACCGGGAGCGCTTTCGCAGGGACACGGCCTACGCCCGCCACCTGGCGAACCTGGACGTGCTCACCCACCTGATCGACCATAGGGATGCGAATCCGGGCAACTTCCTGGTGTCGACGCTCCCCGACCGGCCCCGGGTCTTCGCCGTCGACAACGGCGTGGCCTTCGACTCCCGGGGAAGCATCCGCGGGAGGTGGTGGCGCAAGATCCGGGTGGCCCGTGTACCGGAGGAGACCGGCCGCCGGCTCCGGGAGCTGGATCGGTCGGATCTCCGGAGTCGGCTGGCCACGGTGGCCCAGTTCGAGCGGCGGCAGAGGGAGGGGATGGTGCGGGTCGAGCCGGGGGAGCCGCTGGACCGGGACGAGGGCATCCGTCGGCGGGAGGGGGTGCTCCAGATCGGTCTGACCGAGGAGGAGATCGACGACGTGCACGACCGCCTGCAGGACCTGATCGAGCGCATCGAGGACGGGGACATCGGGACCTTCTGAGGCGACCGCGATACCGGTCCCGGTCCTGGGCGAAAGGACGCAGGCGCCCCCGGCTCGATCTGCGGCAGGATCTGGCCTCGTACGACGGCTCGCCGCTCTTCGAGCGGTCCGGCGGCTATCCGGACGAAGCGAATCTCGTCCTGAGTACCGCGCTCGCCACGGTCGCCGGGTGGTGGATCCCCCCTCGATGCGGAGGAAGTGACGTCCCCCCTCTCTCCCGACGGCCCGTCGGTCACGCCAGCGCCGCCAGGGCCGCCAGCGACACGGCCAGGCTCGCGATCCAGGCCAGTGCATCCTTCGCGCGCGGACTCATTCTCGACCTCCGTATTGGTGGGATGCGGAGCGGTCGACCGGTCCTCCGATGGGCCGCGTCCCCGGCGCCCTCACCTGTCGACGCAGATTCGAGCCGGGGGGACGCCGGCGCCGGTTCGGCGGTGGATTCATGGATTCATGGCATGAAGGGGAGCAGGACGGCGTCGACGGCGTGGACGTAGCCGTTGCAGGTCTTCATGGCGGCCTGGACGATCGAGCTGGCCCCTCCCGCGGCGTCGGTCAGGGTCGTGCCGTCGACGGAGACGAAGCCCCCGCCCTTCATCCGGAGACGGTCGGTGTTCACCACGCACCGGGAGGAGACGCTTCGTCACGGAGAGCTCCTTCTCGAGGAGGGTGAATGTTTAACTTGTGTACAGTAAATTTGCACTACGTCTGGGTTTTGTAAAGATTACAGGGCCAGTGTCGGGCTTGCGGGGCCGCCGGCGTCGGCTCGAATTCGGATCGCTGCCGACCGTTAGCGCACATCGCGACGGCGCGGGCCCGATCACCCCCCGGCTCCAGACGAAGCACGCGTTCGGCCAGAGGCCACCCTTGGCGTTTTCAGCCCCCACAGCTCGCACCTCGGCGTCGGCTGCGGTCGCGGCCGTCGCGGCCGCGCTCGTCTGCCTCCTGCTTCCGGCCGGCGCCGTGGCCCAGGAACAGGCGGACGACGAGCGGCGCCGTCCGAGCGTCGATGCGTCGCGGGTGCGGGGCGGCGACATCGATGTCGACGGCCGCCTGTCGGAATCGGCCTGGGGGCGGGCGGTCGCGGCGACCGGCTTCGTCCAGGGGCGCCCGACCGAGGGCGCGGAGCCTGCCCAGCCCACGGAGGTCCGCGTCCTCTACGACGGGGAGAGCCTCTACGTGGGGGCCCGGATGCACGAGTCGGACGGGTCGGCGGTCGCCAGCCAGCTGGTCCGCCGCGACGAGCGCGGACAGTACGACTACTTCGAGCTCTCCCTGGATCCGAACCTGGATCGCCAGACCGGCTACGAGTTCCGGCTCGGAGTGTCCGGCGTGGAGAGGGACGCCTTCGTCTCCGGCGGGGGCGATCGTCGCGGCGGGCAGGGGGCGAACTGGAACGCCGTGTGGGAGTCGGCCACCGGGGTGGACTCGGCCGGCTGGACGGCCGAGATGCGCATCCCCCTCTCGCAGATCCGCTTCGAATCCCGGTCCGGGACGCAGGAGTGGGGAATCAACTTCACCCGCCGCCGCCTGGCCAGCAGCTCCACGAGCTTCTGGTCCCTGGAGTCCCGCACGGTCGAGGGACGCGTGAGCCAGTGGGGCCGACTCACGGGCCTCCGCTTCGGGGAGGCGCCGGGCCGCTTTGAAGTGAAGCCGTACGCCGTGACCCAGCTCGCCTCGCGGCCGGTCGGCTCCGGGAACCCGCTGGCCGCGGGCACGGAGCTCTCGCCCCGCTTCGGGGCTGACCTGAGCCGGGGGATCGGATCCGCCTTTACCCTGGACGCCACGGTGAACCCGGATTTCGGCCAGGTCGAGGTGGATCCGGCGGTGATCAACCTCACCGCCTTCGAGACCTTCTTCCCGGAGAAGCGGTCGTTCTTCGTCCAGGACGCCCAGGTCTTCGACTTCGATCTGGTCGGTCGGAACAGCACGCTCTTCTTCAGCCGGCGTGTCGGCCGCGAGCCTCACGGCGAGGCGCCGGGGGATGCGGCCTTCGCGAGCGTTCCGGACCGGACGACGATCCTCGGGGCCTCCAAGTTCACGGGCCGCACCGAGTCCGGGCTGTCGGTGGGCGCCATGGCGGCGGTGACCGCCGAGGAGCGGGGGAGCGCCGCCTTTCCGGCCTCCGGGGAGACGCGGGACTTCGTGGTTGAGCCCGCCACCGAGTACGGCGTCGGCCGGGTCAAGCAGGACCTGCGGGACGGCGCCACCAGCATCGGGGCGCTCTTCACCGGGGTGAATCGGCACCTGCCGGCCGGCGACCGCCTGCAGGAGCTGCCGGCGCAGGCCTTCAGCGGCGGGCTCGACTTCGAGCACCAGTGGGGCGGGACGAACGACCGCCGGTGGTCGCTCGAGGGCTACTACGCCGCCACCCGGGTACAGGGCTCACGGGAGGCCATCCGGGCGGTCCAGACCAACCCCCAGCATTATTTCCAGCGGCCGGACGCCGGGCGGCTCGAGGTGGACTCGTCGGCCACCTCGCTCACGGGGGGCAACTGGCGGCTGGCCTTCAGCCGTCAGAACGCCGAGCACTGGACCTGGGGCGCCTGGGTGCACGAGATCACCCCGGGCTTCGCGGCCAACGACCTCGGGTTCAACACGGACGGCTCCCGTCTCAACGCCGGCGGACGAATCGAGTACCAGGACATCGATCCCGGCCCCGTCTTCCGCAACTGGTCCGTGTCGGCCTTCACCTACCACAACTTTCGGCACACCCTGCTGGAGGACGCCTTCTCGGCCGACCAGTGGGCTCGCTCCTACAAGAACGGAGCCGTCAACCTCGACGTCCGCCTGGAGCTGCAAAACAACTGGTGGTTGAGCCCCGAGGTCAGCTACCGCCCGCAGTCGCTGAGCGACACTGAAACGCGGGGCGGCCCGCTCATGACGAAGCCGTCCCGGCGGGGAGCCGAGCTCCGGTTCGGCACCGACCCCCGGAAGCGGCTGAGCGTGGAGCCGAACGTCTCCTACCGGACCAGGGGGCTCGACGCCGGCGCCTCGCTCGAGACCGGCGTTGAGGTCGCCCTGCGACCAGCCTCCAACTGGGAACTTCGCCTCGAGCCTCAGCTCCGGGACGAGTCGAACGCGGCCCAGTACGTGACCACGCTGGAGGGAGCCGGCCACGCGCCCACGTTCGGCGACCGCTACCTCTTCGCTGACCTCGAGCGCACCCAGGTGTCGATGCGGACCCGGCTGAACGTCGCGTTCTCGCCCGAGCTGAGCCTCCAGCTCTTCGCTCAGCCGCTGGTCTCGGCCGTGGACTTCGAGTCGATCAAGCAGCTGGACCAGCCCGCCAGCTTCCGCTTCCAGCGCTTCGGCGAGGGCGAGGCCGTCCGCCTCCCCGACGGCGGCGTTCGCTGCGAGGACGGGCGGAGCTGTCTGCTGGAGGGGACCCGGTACCTCGACTACGACGGCGACGGGGACCCCGAGGCCTCCTTCCGGGAGCGCGACTTCAACTTCCGCTCGCTCCGCGGCAACGCGGTGCTGCGGTGGGAATACCTGCCGGGTTCGACGCTGTTCCTGGTGTGGCAGCACGACCGGCGCAGCCGGGAGAGCGCGGGCCGGCTGGACCTGGGCCGCGACCTCGACGCCCTGCTGGGCGTCGGCGCGGAGAACCGGTTCATCGTGAAGGCGAGCCACTTCCTGGATCTCTGACGGCGCCCGGAGCTCTTCCCTGCTGCGAGAGGCCCGGCAGGGGGGACCGGGTCGTCGTCCGGGAGGCCGCCGCCGCGGCCGGCTCGACATCCGATCTGCAGGGCGATAGAATTGCGGCAGCCGGGCCTCGCCCCAGTCTCCGAAGCTCCAGCAAGAGGAACCTTCCATGGACGGCCCGTCGTCCGTGTCCCGCTCTCCCGGTGGCGCCCTCCCATCTGCGTCCCGGGCCTGGCTTTCCGGCGCGCTGGCCGCCGCGCTGGCCTGCATGCTCCTGCCCGGCGGCGCCGCCGCCCCCCTGGACGCGCCGGCGCAGCAGCCCGGCGTGGACCCCGGCCTCTTCGACGACATGTCCTACCGCATGGTGGGCCCGTACCGCGGCGGGCGGGCCACCGCGGGCGCGGGTCATCCGGACCGCCCGAACACCTTCTACATGGGCGCCACAGGCGGCGGCGTGTGGCGGACCACGAACGCAGGGGTCAGCTGGGAGAACCTCTCGGACGGCTCCTTCGGCGGAAGCATCGGCGCCATCGCCGTCGCACCGTCCAACCCGCAGGTGATGTACGTCGGCGAGGGCTCCTCGGCCATCCGGGGCAACGTGTCCCGCGGCCGGGGCATGCACCGCTCGGTGGACGGAGGGCGGACCTGGCAGCACGTGGGCCTGGGCGAGGCCGGCCAGATCGGTCGCGTCGTCGTGCACCCCCGGGACCCGCAGGTCGTCTACGCGGCCGCCCTCGGCAACCCGTTCGCGAAGAACGAGACGCGCGGCGTCTTCAAGTCCACCGACGGAGGAGAGAGCTGGGAGCACGTGCTGTTCATCAACGACAGCACCGGCGTGGTGGACCTGGCGATGAACCCCGAGCGCCCGGGGGAGCTGTTCGCCGGGGCGTGGAGCGCCGAGCGGAAGCCCTGGGACCTGCGCGATGGGACCACCTGGAACGGCGGCGGCGGGCTGTACCGGACGACTGACGGCGGCGAGACGTGGGAGCACCTCCAGCAGGGGCTCCCCAGCGGGGACGAGCTGGTGGGCAAGGTCGGTGTCGACGTCTCGCCGGCCGACCCGGACCGGGTGTTCGTGAACATGCACGCCCGGCGGCCGGATCACGCCCTGTACCGATCCGACGACGGCGGCGATACCTGGACGAAGGTGAGCACGAATCCCGACGTGCTGGACCGGCCCTTCTACTACACCTACGTGCGGGCACACCCCACCGACCCGAACACGGTCTACGTGCCGGACGAGTCGCTGTGGGTCTCCCACGACGGCGGCAGCAGCTGGGAAGAGATCCCGGTTCCGCACGGCGATCTCCACGGCCTGTGGATCGACTCCGACCGGCCGAACCGGATGCTCGTCAACAACGACGGCGGCGCGCAGGTCTCCGTGGACGGCGGCGAGAGCTGGACCACCTACTACAACCAGCCCACGGCCCAGTTCTACCGGGTGGAGGTGGACGAGCGCTGGCCGTACAACCTGTACGGGGCGCAGCAGGACAACAGCACGATGCGGGTCCCGTCGAGGCGCCTGGAGGGCCTCTCCCGGGAGTCGCACTGGACGCCCGTGGGCGGCGGCGAGAGCGGGCACGTGGCCATCCAGTCCTACGGGCCCGACATCGCCTGGGCCGGCAGCTACGCGGGACTGATCACCCGCAAGAACCTGAGGACGAAGCTCGCGCGGAACCGGCAGGCGTATCCCCAGCACATGCTGGGCATGGCCCCGAAGCGGATGAAGTACCGCTTCCAGTGGAACGCGCCCATCGAGGTGAATCCGCACGACTCCACGGAGGTGTTCCACGCCGCCCAGAAGCTGCTCCGCACCCGGGACGGGGGACGGAGCTGGACCGAGGTGAGCGCGGACCTCACCCACGACGACACCACGAAGCAGGAGGCTGCCGGCGGCCCGGTGCTCCTGGACGCCACGGGCGTGGAGGTCTACAACACGATCTTCGCCCTCACCCCGTCGACGCACGAGGAGGGCGTGATCTGGGCCGGCACCGACGACGGGCGCGTGTGGATCACCCGTCAGGGGGCGGGCGTGGGCAACTGGGCCGAGGTGACCCCCGGCGGCCTGCCGCAGTGGAGCACGGTGAACTCGATCGAGGTGTCTCCGCACGACCCGGCCAGTGCGTACGTGACGGCCTACCGATATCGGCTCGGCGACTTCACCCCCTACGTGTTCCGCACGGAGGACTACGGCGCCTCCTGGACGCGCATCGCGGACGGGAGCCGCGGCATCCCCGCGGACCACCCCACGCGCGCCGTGCGGGAGGATCCCGAGCAGGAGGGCCTCCTGTATGCCGGCACGGAGTACGGGATCTACGTCTCCTTCGACGACGGGGGACAGTGGCAGCCGTTCCACCTCGACGCCGAGGGCAAGGAGAACGGCGTCCTGCCGCGCGTGCCCGTGACGGACCTCGAGGTCCACCGCGGCGACCTCGTGGTGGCCACCCAGGGGCGGGCGTTCTGGATCCTGGACGAGCTGGGGCCCGTCCGCCAGGCAGCGGCTGGCGAGCCCGGCGGACCCGCTCACCTCTACCGGCCGTCCGCCGCCCACCGCTGGGCTCCCGGGGGGCTGGACCGCGGCACGCCGAGCGATGAATTGCCCGAAGGCCCTCCGGAGGGGGCGGTGCTGGACTACTGGCTGTCGGAGGAGGCGGGTGAGCCCGTGCGGCTCGAGGTGCTCTCGCCGGACGGGGAGCTCGTCCGGTCCTTCACCACCGGCGAGGGCGGGAGCGGCGACCTGCCCGACGCTCCGGGGCACCACCGGGTGAGCTGGGACCTGACCTATCCGGGGGTGGAGCTGCCCGACGGGGTGGTCCTGCCCCGAAACCACACCGGGGGCTTCCGCGCCCCGCCGGGCACGTACTCGGTTCGGCTCACGGTCGGGAGCCGGACGACCGAGCGAGAGCTCGAGGTGCGAATCCCGCCCCCGTACCGGGAAGAGGTCTCGGCGGAGGACCTCCACCGGCTGGCCGACTTCTCCCGCCAGGTGCGGGACACGCTGCAGAGCGTCTACGACCGGCTGGCGACCCTGGCCGACGTCCGGGA
The DNA here is from genome assembly GCA_964518305.1 of uncultured Gemmatimonadota bacterium. Classification (GTDB taxonomy): domain Bacteria; phylum Gemmatimonadota; class Gemmatimonadetes; order Palauibacterales; family Palauibacteraceae; genus Caribbeanibacter. The sequence goes on from CAZFDK010000010.1 coordinate 32,509, forward strand.
GCAGGTCGAGGCGGTCCGGGGACGGCTGGAGGGGTCGGGGGCCGGCGAACGGCTCGTCCCGGCGGCCGACAGCCTGGCCGCCCGGCTGCGGGCGCTCGAGGCCGAGCTCCACCAGCAGGAGATCCAGGCCCGCGACGATCCGTTCCAGTATCCGCCCGAATTCGACGGCCAGGTGGCCGCCCTCTACGGGAGCGTGGCCGACGCCGAAGACGCCCCCACCGACGGGGTCCGCCAGCGGTGGCAGGACCTCCTGCCCGAGTGGGAGCAGCTCCGGTCGCGGGTCGAGGCCGTCCTGGACAGCGGCGTACAGGAATTCAACGAGCGGCTCGAGGAAGCCGGCGTCCAACCGGTGATCGTCGGGCGGCACGGGGTCGACAGCCAGCAGCAGACGGGCAGCAGCCAGCAGTAGCGGCTCGGCAGGAGCGGGGACGCCGCCTGCCACGCGTGCGGCGACCCTTTATAATAGAGCTAATAGACCGATACGTACGTTGATCGGTCTGGAGGCGACCCGCTGGAGCACCTCCTCCGCTGGGAGTGAGCCGAGAGGCCGCCGATGGCTGACCGCCCTCTCGAGCGTGTTCGACGCTTTCTGGCCGAGCTTCGGCGCCGGAATGTCTATCGCGTGGCGGTGGTCTACGCCACGGTGGCATTCGTCATCGTCCAATCGGCGAGCCTGATCTTTCCGGCGCTCGACATCCCGCCCTGGGGCTACTCGCTGGTCGTCGTCCTGGCCCTTCTCGGCTTTCCGGTGGCGGTGGTCCTGGCCTGGGCCTTCGAGATCAGCCCGGAGGGACGGGCCCGGGCCACTTCCTCCCCGGAGGACGCGGAGGGAGTGGACGGGACGGGCATCCGCTGGCTGGTCGGCTTCCTCGTGCTGCTCACGGCCGGAGCCGCCGGGGCGGTGGCGGTCGGGGGCGTCAGCCCGGGCACGGAGGCCGCCGACCGCACGGCGACCGACTCCGCGGAGGGGGCTTCGAGCCCGACGGAGGAGGACGCGGAGGGCGGGGAGCTCGCGCTGTCCCCGCGCCGGATCGCCGTGCTGTACTTCGACGTGTTGAGCCCCGGGGACTCCCTCCGTTCCTTCGCCCGCGGCCTCACCGAGGACCTCATTCACCAGCTCGAGCAGGCGGACGAGCTCGATGTCATCTCCCGGCACGGCGTGGCGCCCTACCGTGCCGGAGGCGTGGGGCTGGACAGCATCGTCCGCAGCCTTCGCGCGGGCAGCATCGTGGAGGGGAGCGTGGAAGAGGCGCACGGCGACTCGATCAGCGTCACGGTCCAGCTGATTGACGGCGAGACGCAGTCGCACCTGATGAGCGAGCAGCTCACCCGTCCGGCGTCCGACCCCTTCGCGCTCCAGCAGGAGGTCGCTCGCGAGGTGGCGCGTCTCCTGCGGGAGCGGCTGGGGCGGGACATCAGGCTGGGGACCCTCAAAGCGGAGGCGTCCAGCCCCCGGGCCTGGAGCAACGTGCAGACGGCGGAGCGTCTCCGGGAGGACGCGCGACGGCTCAAGCGGGAGGGCTCGCGGGATGGGGCACGACGGCTCGCACTGCGGGCCGATTCCCTCCTGGAGGCGGCGGCGTCGCTGGACACGACGTGGAGCGAGCCGCTGGTGCTGCGCGCTCGACTCGCAGGGATCCTGGTCGACCTGCTCGCGTCGACGTGGACCGACGGAGAGCGGGAGGAAGTCCGGGAGCGGATCCGGTTCGCGGACCGGGCCGTCCGCCGCGGCGACAGGAGGGTGGACGGCCTCGTGGCCCGGGGGTGGCTTCGGTTCTGGCTCTCGCAGCATATCGCGGATCCGGCCCCGGCCCGGAAGATGCTCGACGCCGCCGAGAACGACCTGCGGAAGGCCGTCCGCGTCGACGAGTCCTCCGCGCGGGCGTGGTACTCCCTGAGCGTCCTGCTGCACGAGGGCCGGGGCCGGCTGGAGGAGGCGCGCCTGGCGGCCGAGCGGGCGCGGGAAGCCGACAGCTTCCTGAGCCTGGAGCCCCCCAGGCTGGTGCGGGCGCAGCTGTTCGAGACCGCCGTCAACGTCCCCGACTACGAGGACGCGAGGTACTGGTGCGAGCTGGGGCGCGAGCAGAATCCGGAGCGGGTGGTGTTCCGCGAGTGCGAGCTCATCCTCCTCGCTTCCCGGGGCGGTCCGGAGCCGGACGTGGGCAGGGCGCGCGAGCTGGTCGAGGAGATCAGAGAGCTGTCCAACGACAGGAACCGTCCCTTCTTCACAGCCATCGGCTGGCGTCGCTACGCCGCGGTGCTCGCCCGGGCCGGCCGGGACGACAGCGCGCGCTCCGTGCTCGGTCGCGCGCCGGAGTCGGAACCCGAGGGCGCCCTCCACTACGAGGAGGCGCACGTGCACCTCCTCCTCGGCGAGCGGGAGCAGGCGCTGGAGAAGCTCGGCCGGATGCTGGAGGCGATGCCGGAGGGGTACGCCGCCCGTATCCCGGAGGACCCCTGGTTCGCCCCCCTCCGCGGCGACCCCCGGTTCCAGGAGATCGTCTCCGGGGCGGGCCGTTGAATCGTCGGGGAGGCGCCCCGGCTGCCGCCCGTGTCAGCAAGCCATACTCTGTTCCTCCGCCCTCTCGTCGATCTCGATGGCGAGCACGTACCGCTCCTTCCCCGACTTCTCGTCGGGCTGCATCCGGAAGCCCTTGTTGTAGACGGGGTTCTCGGGACGTGGATCCTCGAGGGTGGTGACCCGCAAGTCCGCGTTCCGGGCGTCCACGCCCGGCACCTCCATCGAGGCGAGCTCTCTGCCGTCATCGCTCTCGACGGTGATCGTGAGCGGGCTTTCCTGTTCCATCCACAGAATGGGCACGGGAGCCTCCCGGTTCGAGGTGATCGGCTGTGCCGTGAGCGTGAGCGTTCCGGAGAGATCCGTGCTTTCAACGTTGTTGAGAGTACTAGTGAGTTGCAACTGACGACAGCATAACTGTCCGGGCCCGGCCGCCCGTTGCCGGCTACCCGGAGACCGTGTCCCGCCGGCCGCGGAGCCAGACCCAGAGGAAGTACGCCACGATGGCGGCGTCCAGCAGGTGCTCGGCCCTGCCCACCACGCGGTGAGGAGGAGCAGGCGCACGTCGGCCAGGACGCCGCCGGCGGCTGATTCGGGCGGGAGCCGGTTATCCGTATACTTATCGGCTCGGAGTCCGGGGGCCGATCGAAGCGTTCCCGGACGGACCCCCGAAGCCACCGAAGGCCCAATTGCCATGACGCCGATCTCCACGATCCGGTCCGCCCTCGCCGCTGTCGCCGCCGCCCTCCTCGTCGCCCCCGCTGCCGGGGCCCAGGAGACTCAGGGCCCGCCGATGGCGGAGGTCACGGAAGGACTGTCGCTCCGGGGGATCGGCCCGGCGTTCATGGGCGGGCGGATCGCGGACATCGCCGTCCATCCGGAGGACGCGAGCATCCGCTACGTGGGCGTCGGCTCCGGGGGCGTCTGGAAGACCACCGACGCGGGCACCACCTGGGAGCCGGTCTTCGACGAGCAGTCCTCGTACTCGATCGGCGAGGTCGCCCTGGACCCGGAGCGTCCGGAGACGGTGTGGGTCGGAACCGGGGAGAACGTGAGCGGCCGGCACGTGGGCTGGGGCGACGGCGTCTACCGGAGCCGCGACGGCGGTCGGACCTGGGAGAAGGTGGGACTCGACGGCTCCGATCATATCGGCAAGATCCTGGTCGACCCCCGGGACAGCGACGTCGTCTACGTGGCCGCCGAGGGCCCCCTCTGGTCGTCGGGCGGAGACCGGGGCGTCTACAAGACCACGGACGGCGGCGAGAGCTGGAGCCCCGTCCTTCGGATCGGGGAGGCCACCGGGGTCACCGACCTGGAGTTCGCCCCGGGGAGCCCGGACGTGCTGTACGCGGCGGCCTACCAGCGCCGACGGCGGGCGTGGGGGCTGCTCGCCGGCGGCTCTGGGTCCGGAATCTACAAGTCCACCGACCGGGGCGAGTCCTGGCGGGAGGTCACCGAGGGCCTGCCGGAGGGGGACATGGGGAAGATCGGCCTCGCGGTGACTCCGGCCGACCCGGACCGGGTCTACGCCACGATCGAGGCCGCCGACCGGGAGAAGGGCTTCTACCGGTCCGACGACCGCGGGGAGAGCTGGGCGCGCCAGAATTCCTACATCTCGGGCGGAACCGGGCCCCACTACTACCAGGAGATCGTGGCGTCCCCGTCGAATCCCGACCTGGTCTATCAGATGGACGTCTTCCTCCACGTCACGAGAGACGGGGGCGAACACTTCGAGATCGTGGGCACCGGGCGGGAGAAACACACGGACAACCACGCCCTGTGGATCGACCCCGGGGACGACCGTCACCTGATCGCCGGGACGGACGGCGGTCTGTACGAGACGCGCGACCAGGGGGAGCACTGGCGTCATTTTCCCAACCTCCCGGTCTCCCAGTTCTACCACGTGGCGGTCGGAAGCTCTCGGCCCTTCTACGACGTGGTCGGGGGTACCCAGGACCTCGGCACGCTGCTCGGCCCGGCGCGGACGGCGAACGTCGAGGGCGTGCGCAATCGCGACTGGAGCGTCCCGCTCGGGGCCGACGGCTACGGGGTGGCCTTCGACCCGGAGGACCCGAACACCCTCTACATGGAGATCCAGGTGGGCCGGCTCGTCCGCTACGACCGCCGGACCGGCGAGGCGATCGGCATCCAGCCCCAGCCCGAGCCCGGCGACCCGCCGGAGCGGTGGAACTGGGACGCCCCCCTCGTGGTGAGCCCCCACTCCTCCACAAGGCTGTACTTCGGCTCTCAGCGGCTGTGGCGGAGCGACGACCGGGGGAACTCGTGGACGCCGGTGAGCGAAGACCTCACCCGCGACGAGAACCGCTACGAACTGGAGATCATGGACCGGCAGTGGAGCCCCGACGCGCTCTGGGACAACGGGGCCATGTCGAAGTACAACACGATCAGCGCGATCAGCGAGTCGCCCGTCTCGGAAGGGCTGCTCTACGCGGGAACCGACGACGGGTTGATCCAGGTGAGCGAGGACGGGGGCGAGGAGTGGCGCCGGGCCGGCGCCCTCCCCGGGGCGCCCGAGCGGGCGTTCGTGAACGACCTCCAGGCCTCCCGTCACGACCCCGGGACCGTCTACGCCGTCGTCGACGCGCACAAGACGGGCGACTACTCGCCGTACGTCTACGTGAGCACCGACCGGGGGCGGAGCTGGCGCTCGCTCTCGACCGGTCTCGGCGAGGGCGCGATCGCCTGGTCGGTCGCCCAGGACCACGACAACCGAGATCTCCTCTTCCTGGGGACCGAGCAGGGCCTCTTCGTCAGCACCGACCGCGGCGGGTCGTGGCACGAGCTCGGTGCGGGCGTGCCCACGATCGCCGTCCGCGATCTCGCGATCCAGCGGGAGGCCGGGGACCTGGTGGCCGCCACCTTCGGCCGAGGGATCTACGTCCTGGACGACTACACGCCGCTCCGGGCCATCGCCGCCGGAGCGGTCGGAAACGGAAGCCACCTCTTCGAGCCGCGCGACGCGTGGTGGTACGTGCCCGCCGTGCCGGGCCAGGCGCCGGGCGCTCCCGGGCAGGGAAGCACAGCGTGGTCCGGTCCGAACCCGTCCTTCGGCCCCACCTTCACGTACTACCTGGAGGAGGCCCCGACCACGAGGCGGGCCGAGCGCCGGAAGCGGGAGCGAGAGCTCCGGGAGGGGGGCGAGGACGTACCGTTCCCCGGGTGGGACCGACTCCGGCGCGAAGCCGTCGAAGGGGAGCCCGCCGTGGCCCTGCTGGTGCGGGACGAGGGGGGCGACCCCGTCCGCTGGGTTCCCGCGCCGGCCGGGGCGGGCCTCCACCGGGTGAGCTGGAACCTGCGGCGGCCGGCTCCCGATCCCGTGGAGCTTGAGGATCCGGGCTTCTCGCCTCCCTGGGCACAGGGCCCCCGCGGCCCGCTGGTGGCCCCCGGGCAGTACCAGGCCGAGCTCATGGTTGTCGCGGCCGATCAGACGGTTCGCTCGGTCGCCGGGCCCGACACCTTCGAGGTGCAGCCCGTGCCCGCCACCCCCGAGGGCACGGACTTCGGCGCGGTGGCCGAGTTCCAGCGGAAGAGCCGGGAGCTCATGCGCCGTGTGTCCGGGGCGGGCGAGGCGGTCGAGGAGCTGGAGGAGCAGCTTCGCCACATGCGGGCCTCCTTCGAGCGGACGGCGGGCGGAGACACGACCCTCCTTCGGCGGATACGGGGCGCGCGGGTGCAGCTGGACAGCCTGAGCTGGCGCCTCTCCGGCGACGCGGTCCGGGGGCGCCTGAACGAGGCCACCGTTCCGTCCATCCGCGACCGCGTCGGCGTGGTCATCAGCGGACACTGGTCGACACGGCAGGCTCCGACGGCCACCCAGCGGCGGAGCCTCGAGATCGCACGGAACGAATACCGGTCGCTGCGCCGTGATCTCTCCGAGCTCGCGGGGCGAGTCGAAAAGCTTCGGGCCGAGCTCGACGAGGCCGGGGCGCCGTGGACGCCAGGCTCGGTCGTTCCGCCGCCGCTCTCGGACACAGCGGGCGCGGGAGGGGGACCGAACTGACCCTGACCGGAATGTGATTTGGCCGCCCCCGGGGCGACCCCGGGGGCACGGCTTCGTCTCGCCGGAGGTGATCGCTCTTCAGAAAAGGCCGCGGAGATGTCGATCGAGAGAACGAGGACGGTCGAAAAGGTTCGAGTCCCGACCTTCCTGTACGGCACCGCCTGGAAGGAGGAGCGCACCCGGGAACTGGTGGCTCAGGCCCTGGCGGCCGGCTTCCGGGGAATCGACACGGCCAACCAGCGGCGCCACTACCGCGAGGAGGCGGTGGGGCAGGCCATCGCGGAGGCCCGACAGGGCTCCGGTCCCGAGCGCGGGGAGCTGTTCGTACAGACCAAGTTCACCCACCCGGCGGGCCAGGGGAGCCAGGTGCCCTACGATCCGGGCGCCGCGCCGGCGGAGCAGGTCCGGCAGTCCCTCGAGAGCTCGCTTCGCCACCTCGGGGTCGATCGGGTCGACAGCTACCTGCTCCACGCCCCCTCCCAGCGACCGGGCCTCGGTGAGGCCGACCGCGAGGCGTGGAGGGCCATGGAGGAGATCCACGGGGAGGAACGGACGCGCCTCCTGGGGGTGAGCAACGTTCTCCCGGACCAGCTCCGGGAGCTCTGCGACTTCGCCCGGGTGCAGCCGGCGTTCGTCCAGAACCGGTGCCGGGCGGGTCTCGGTTGGGACGCCGCGGTCCGAGAGGTGTGCAGCGAGGAGGGTATCGTCTACCAGGCATTCTCACTGCTCACGGCCAACCGGCAGGTCCTGCAGCACGCGGTGGTCCGGGAGATCGCCGAGCGGCACGGGCGCTCGGCGCCGCAGGTGATCTTCCGCTTCGCGCTGGTCCTGGGGATGGTCCCGCTCACCGGCACCACCGACCGGGAGCACATGCGCAGGGATCTCGCGGTGTATGAGTTCGACCTCGAGGAGGGGGAAGTGGAGGCGATCGAGCAGCTCGCGAGCGGCGGGGAGGGCCGCTGAGAACGGCAGCGGTCGCCTGTGAGTTCGGGCAGGGCCGGCTATACCGCGAACTCCGGCGGCTGGCGCCCGTGGAAGTCGGTCTCCTCCTGGAAGGCGTGCGCCGCGAGGGCGATGTCCGACTCCCGGTAGAGGTCGCCGACGAGCGTCAGGCTGACCGGGGTGCCGTCGGACTCGAAGCCGGAGGGCACGGAGAGCGCCGGGTGGCCGGTCAGGTTGGTGACGTTGGAGAGCTGACCCGCGTCGGTGGGGGCCAGGAAGAGGTCGACCTCCTCGAAGACCCCCTGCATCGCCCCCATGAGCATCGTCCGGATCCGGTTCGCCCGGATGTATTCCACGGCGGGCATCATCTGCCCCTGTCTAAAGAGGTTGGGCCAGCCGCCCTCGTCCTGCTCCCGCATCTCGTCGTCGAGGCCGCTGCGGGTGAAGTCGTCGAAGGCCGCCGCGGCCTCCAGAAAGGGCATGAAGGACATGCCCTCCACCGGGAAGCGGTCGGGCAGCGAAACCGGCTCCAGGTCGACCCCGAGGCTGCGGAGCGTGTCGAGGGCATCCCGGGCGGCGACCAGGGTGGCCTCGCCGTCGTCTCCGCCCACCTCCGCCTCCCCCCGAAAGGCCGCCCGCCACCAGCCGATACGCAGATCGTCCAGGGAGCGGCGGGCATCCCATCCGTAGGGCACGTCCCGCAGGGTGCGGTCCCGGCCGTCGGGCCCGTGAATGGCGTCCAGAACCACGGCGCAGTCCTCGGCGGTCCGGCACATGGGGCCGGGCTTGTCCATGGTCCACGCCAGGGCCATGACTCCGTGTCGGCTCACCCGGCCGTAGGTGGGTCGGAGTCCGGTGACCCCGCACCGGGTGGCCGGTGAGACGATCGATCCTCGGGTCTCGGTACCGATTGAGAATCCCACCAGCCCGGCGGCGGTGGCCGAGGCCGGTCCGGCGGACGAGCCGCTGGAGCCCTCGCTCGTCTTCCAAGGGTTCCGGGTCCTGCCCCCGTACCACTCGTCGCCCTTGGCCAGGGCCCCGGTTGTGAGCTTGGCCGTCAGCACCGCGCCCGCCTCCTCCAGACGCTCGGCGATGGTCGCCTTCGCGTCGATGACGCGGTCCCGGTACGGCTCGGTGCCCCAGGTGGTGGGGTAGCCCGGGACGGCGATGAGGTCCTTGGCGCCCCAGGGGATCCCGTGAAGCGGTCCCCGGTAGCGCCCGTCCGCCATCTCCCGGTCGGCCCGCCGCGCCTGCTCGAGGGCGAGATCCTCCGTGAGAGTCACGACGCAGTTGAGGCGGTCGTCGTGCCGCTGCAGGCGGTCCAGGTACATCCGGGTCAGTTCTTCCGAGGTGACCCGCCCCTCCCGGATCATCGCGGATAACCGCACCGCGGGCTCGAACGCCAGGCGCTCCGGGTCCCCCGACGGAAGATCGCCCAGGGCCTGAGAGCTGACCCGCGTCGACGGGGAGTCCGAGGGGAGCTCGTGCCCGGCCGGCACCGGATCGAAGCGGTACGCCGGCGGCACGTGGTTCGGGATGCTCAGCTCGTGCAGGGCCTCGTACTGCTCGGCCCGCTCGCGCAGGCCCTCGAGCATGAGCTCCCGCTCCTCCTGCGTGAAAGAGATGCCCGCGACTCGCTCGGCGGCTTCGATGGTCTCCAGGGTGATTCCGCTCTCCTGGGCGGCCTGCGCCCAGAGGGCTCCGGGGAACATCGTGGCCGCCAGGCCACCCGAGGCGCAGACAGTCATGAAGTCACGGCGTTCGAGCCGGGACCAGAGGCTTTTGCCGTCCTCTTCTGCCGAACTGGACGAACTGGCCGGGCTCGTCTCCGATCCCCCGTCTCTCCCCGTCACTGTTCCGAGATCTCGTTGGTGGGGACCGGGAAGCAGGTGGTCTCGCCGTAAGCCAGTCCGTTCTGGTCCACACCGTTCGGCTGATCGGAGCCGGGCTCCCCGAGGAACGGGATCTCATGCTCGGTATCCCGAAAGCGGAGCATGTCGTGGAGCCGGTGGCCGCCCTCGGCGAAGAACTCTCGACGCCGCTCCTCCAGCAGGTGTTCGATCACGTCCGACTGGGTGGGCGCGTCGGACTCCTCGAGGGCCGGGATCCCGGCCCGGTCGTGGAAGGAGTCGAGGATGTCGCGCGCACCCGCCAGGTCCCCGGTTCGGGCGCGGGCCTCGGCCATGAACATCCGGGCCTCCTCCCAGGAGGCGAGCCGGGCGTCGTCGGCGAAGGCGTTGATCTTCTGATGCCGCCAGTGGAGGGTCCTGAAGTCGAACGTGACTTCACCGGTGTTCACGACGGGCACACGCGGGTCGTCCTGCCCCTCCCACTCGACGTCCCGGTAACTCGGAGCCACGCTGGCGTGCTTGTTCCCGGCCTCCATGCTCGGCAGGGCGTTGATGGCTTCGAATTGGGCGTTCTGACGGCGATCGGGGCTCTGCTCGCGCGAGACGTCGAACCGGAAGTCCTCCGGGACCTGCTCGGCGTCGTCGATGACCTGGCTGTAGTTGCCCAGGCCGAGGTTCGCCCGGGCCCGCCCCACGAGCGCCAGGTGCCGCAGCCGGTCCTGGCCGGTCTGCTCGGCCATCGTGATGGCCTCCGTGAACCGGTCGACGGCGCGCTGGAAGAGCTGCTCGGAGCCGAAGACCTCGTCGCTCTCGTTGATGGGCGTTCCGCAGAATCCCTCGGCGAAGGCAACCAGCGGCCAGCCGCTGTACGCCTGAATCTCGGTCAGCAGCGACTGCTTGTCGGCGACGGAGTCGTCCGGGAAGGAGCGGATCTTCTCGCTGTTGCGGTCCGCCTCCCGCAGCGCGATGTGGAGCGGGGTGAAGAGGCCGTAGGAGCCCCCGCATCCGCCGGAAGCGTAGCTGGAGAAGTCGGCGCTGATGCGGCGGAGTCCCCACCGGCGCATGGTCGAGTTCCCCGAGGCCGGAATCCACTCGTCGGAATGGTGGGAAGCCGCCGCCACGTAGTTGTCCCACGAGCACTCGACCTGTGCGGCGACGGAGTTGGCCAGTATGGCCGCCTGTGACGGCTGCTCCAGGTCCTCCTCGGTCACCTCGCCGGGGAGCTCGACGTCCAGGAGACCCTCGCAGCCAGCGACCGCCAGGGTCGTCAGGAGGAGGACGAGAGCGACGGGAATGGCGCGCCCGCCGCCGGCGAAGCGGTCGGTCACGTCGGATTGGTTCTCCATCGGCATCACTCGCTCGTTGTCCGGGGAATCTTCGCGGCTCGGTGTCATGGTCACGGCGGCGTCAGAAGCTGAGGTCGACGCGCGCGGTGAATCGGTGCAGGGTGGGCCACCGGCCCTGCGTGTAGCCGGAGAGCCCGCCGGGGTCCGACGACCCGGGTGCCGTGGTCCGGACGTCGGGCTTCCGCACCGGGCGCCCGAAGATCTCGTCGGTGGCCTGCCAGATCGTCCAGAAGTTTTGTCCGGCCAGCGTCAGACGGGCCTGGTCCGCGCCGATCAGCTCACTGATGCTTCCCGGGAAGCTGTAGGAGGCGGAGAGCGTCTGGAGCCGCAGGTAATCGGCGTCCATGAGGCCCGACTGATTGATGCCGTCCTGGCCCATGCTCTCGAGTCCGAGAAGGATCGGGTCGGTCCGTTCCTGAATGGCGCGGCTGTTCCGGAAGAAGAGGTGGGACCCGGCGATGTCGCCGTTGATCATGGTCACCCCGCTCCGGTAGTCCAGCTGGCCGTAGATCCGAATGCGGTCGTAGAGCTGAAGCGTCGCCGAGCCGGTGCCGTTCAGGCTGGGCATCGGCGAACCGCGAAAGATGGCGGGCGCATCGTCGCACGGGACGGCCTCTCCCCCGCCGCGGGAGAAGTTCGAGGTTTTCGGAGCGATGGGACCGCTCTCGCACATCACGTTGACGGCCCGGGCGTCGGCACCGCTGCCCTCGATGTCGGCGGATACCACCTTCTTGAGGAAGATCGCCCCCAGCGGAAAGCCCTCGGCGAAGTACTGGCGGGCGAATCCCGTGGTGGGGTTGTAGGCCTCGAGCGTCTGCGGCGGAAGACCGCCCATGCTCTCGACGGTGTTGCTCATGGTGTTGAGGTTGACACGCATGTCCAGGCTCACCTGGTCCCCCTGGACGGGGCGGCCGTTCACCGAGATCTCGACCCCTTCGTTGTGGATCAGGCCGATGTTGCGGAGCTGTGTGCCGGGGAACCCGCTCGAGGGCCGGACGGGCACCGGCAGGATCGCGTCCTTGCGGTCCTGGTTGTAGTAGGTGAACTCGAGGCCGAGGCGCTGGTTGATCAGGCTGGCGTCGAAGCCGGCCTCCCACTCGCTTCCGACCTCGGGCTTGAGGTTGGGGTTTCCGGCGTTCTCGGGCACGATGGCGCCGCTTCCCCCGGGACCAGCCACCGGACTCCACCGACGCACGGCCGCGAACGCGTCGGGTTGCTGGCCGGACTCCCCCCAGGCGGCGCGCAGCTTCAGGTTGTTCAGCCACTCCTGCTCAGCCATGAAGGGCTCCTCGGAGAGGACCCAGCTCCCGCTGAGTTTCGGGAAGATCACGATGTCGAATTGCTCTCCGAAGGCCGAGTTGTCGTCGCCGCGGACGGCGCCGGTCACGAACAGGCGGTTCTTCCACCCGATCTTCTCCTGCACGTAGACGCCCAGCGACTTGTTCGCCACGAAGCCCTCGTCGGCGTCCTTCTGTGCCCCTGCGCTCACCGTGCTCAACCCGCGCACCGAGAACTGGTCTCCCTCCGCGTACGCCCAGTTCTGCTCGTCGTGGATGTACTGGACGCCGGTGGAGGAGGAGAGCGTGAGGTCCTCGGTGACCTGGGCGTCCACCGTGGCCGAGTAGTCGACGGTGACGTGCTGCTCGTCCTGGTTCTGCACCGCCTTGAGACCGCCGGGCGCCTGGGAGCCGATCTCGTGCAGCAGGAACAGCTCCTCGTTCGTGGAGCGGATCAGGTCACCGCCCACCGTGAGTCGCTGGTCCAGCCATTCCGTCGGGTTGTGCGTGAGCTGCAGGCTCCCGGTGGTCCGCAGCACGTCCTGATACCCGAAGACGTTTTCCTGCAGCGCGTCGGGCAGATAGGCGAGATAGCCGCGGAATGGGCCGTCCATGGCCCAGGGACTGCCCGAGCCCGCCTCGCAGCCGGGCGCGGGGCAGGCCCAGTTGATACCGACCAGCCAGGACTGGTTGGCGCCGGGGCTCCGCAGCCGGGAGTCCACTCCGCCGAACCGGAACTGCACGCCGAGATCGCCGGTGGGCGCCCAGTTCAGATTGGCGCGAGCGTTCAGCTTTCGGTTCCAGTTGGTCGGAAGCACCCCCTCGTCGCGGCTGAACCCGCCCGAGAAGAAGTACCGGACATCCTCACCCCCTCCACTGAGGCTGGCGTCGTAGGTCTGGGCCGGGCCCCACTGGAACCACTCGTTGCCGTAGACCTCGCGGTCATGGCGGAGCACGTTGAACTCGACCACCTCGCCTGCCTCGCAGTTCCCGACGCCCTCGCACCGGAAGTACGCGTTCGGGAAGAAGTCCGGGGCGGAGCTGGGGAGCTTGTTGAAGCCGCCGGACGCCTGCAGCCTAAGGCTGGAGCCACCGGTGTCGCCCTCCTTCGTGATGATGTTGATCACGCCGTTCGAGGCCTCGCTCCCGTAGAGGGTGGCCGCCGACGGTCCCTTGATGACCTCAATGCGCTCGATGTCCTGGGGGTTGAGATCGTTGAGGCGGCTGGGTGGCGTGACGTCGGACACCCCGACGTCACCGACGCCGCCCCCCTCGTAGGGCCCGGCCCCGGTGGCCCGGACGCCGTCGATGTAGATGACCGGACTCGAGTTGAGCGCGACGGAGCCGGGGCCCCGGATCCGGATGTTCGCCGAACCGCCGACCTTCCCGGAGCCGAGGTCGACGTTCACGCCGGGCGACGAGCCGCTGAGCAGGTTCTGCGTGCTGGGATCCGCCGAGACCTGGTTGAGCTCCTCGGCATCGATGCTGCCCACCGTGTTCCCCAGGGATCGCATCTGCTCCTCGCCGGGGGTTCCGGTCACCACGATCTGGTCCAGCTGAACGGCCTCCTCCTGCAGCCTGAAGTTCACCGAGGTCGCCTGTCCCGCGGTGACGTCCACGGACGTCGTGCTGCTGCTGTAGCCGATGAGGGTGGCCCGGACTTGCTGCTGGCCGGTGCCGATCTGCTCCAGGCGGAACCGACCCTCGGCGTCCGTGAGGCCGCCGATCTGGGTGCCGACCACGATCACCTGGACGCCGGAGAGTGGTTGTCCGGTCTCCGCTGCGGTCACCTGGCCGGTGATCGCACCGGTCTGCTGTGCCCTCACCCCGTCCGGCGCCGCGAGGAGCATCAGAGCGGCGGTGAGTCCGAGCCCGGCGGCGGACGCGAGCTGGCGGAGCGGAGAAGCGAAGCGATGCGAGGGCAACGGGGCGTTCATAACGGCCTCCTGCTTTGTGTCGTCGAGCGCCGTGCCCGCCCGGACACGGACCGAACCGGCGGCTTCCGTCCGTCGCGATCGGCGGGCGGAATCGAAGGGGCCGACGGTCGTCGGCCCCGCGTCCGGCGCCCACCGCTGCTCAAGCAGACACCGATTCTAAACAGCGATTGGTATGTATACAAGCAGGCGAACTCCGATCCTGTTTTGGACACAATATTAAATGTATCAGGTTATGTATCGGGATGGGACCGTTCGCCGCCGCAACGGTTCGTCGTTTCGGCACGACCTCGCGCACGGAGCGCTCACGGGGTCGTGCGGGGCACGCTCGGTCTACGCTCGGATAACTGGTATTGAAGCCAGGCTGGACATCGCACCCGTCAGGAGACACGGCCGGGGCGTACCAGAACCCTCGACACGGAGGGGAGGGGCTGGCAGACGGCGGATGATGACGGAGGGGGGAGGAGGCGGCGCCGGTGGCCATCATCGTGGAGTCGAGCACGCCTCTGAGGGGCCGCCCTCCTCCGCCAGCCTCCCGGTCACGCGGGCCGGGTTGACGGGGCTTCGTCGGCGAGAGCATTCGGAAGAAGGAGGCAGTCGGTTGGAGTTTCGATCAGGCGTGCCCGTCGGACTGGCGGAACCGGATTCGGGCGTCTTTCCGGACGACGAGCTGGGCGAGGCCGTGTTCACGTTCGGTGGCTTGCCCGAGCATCTGTCCGGGATGCTGTTCAAGGTTCCGGAGGGGCTGGTGCTTCGGTGCCTGTGTGATCAGTGTGGCGGCCGGGAGGAAGATCTCGTGGCGTTCGGGGATGACATCCCGGACGGGGCCGACGGGTCGAATACGGCCCTCCAGATTCATCTGCAGGAGACCGTGGTGCCGGACGTCCAGAGCTGGGCCGAGGTCCACGAAGAGTGCGAGACCAATCCCTGGTCCTACGATCTGCCCGAGCGCTTCGTCCGGTTCACGGGGGGCGTCTTGGAGCGAGCGAAGGGCCGAATCGAGGAGGCGGGGATCCTGCCTCCTCACGTCTTCCTCCTGGCCTCCGGCGAGCGGGGGTACGTGATACCGATGCTGGACGTGCCCACGCGGGCCGAGGATCCCGAGGCTCACGTCGCGGAGCTGGAGCGTCGGAAATACTCGATACGGCAGTATTTTCGGCGAGAGTCGAGGGACCTGCTGGCCGCGACGCTGGTCTCGCTCGCGGAGCCGGGTCCCGCGGACGAGGCGGCCCGTGAGGAGGCCGACGCGGAGGTGATGTGTGTTCAGGTCGCTCCGCCGTTCAGCCGGGCCGGCCTCGCGCCCGTCCGACGGGAGTACGGCGAGGACGGAGCCATGAGCGCGACGGTGGGGGCGATGAGCTGGTCGCCCGACGTGGGCCACCGCGTGATGCTTGACGGCCTCTTCGCGCTCAGCAGCGGCTGGGACCGGGAGGAGGTCCGCCAGGGTCGGTTCGGGGCCGGATGACGGAGACGGCACAGCGCTGCGGATCCATTCCGACGGGGAGGCGGAGATGTCCGATACGACTGGCACGCTGAAACTCTGGCTCGGGGTCGTGCTGGGCGGCGTGGGGCTCCTGGTGGTGCTCCAGAATCAGGTGACCGCCCGGGTGGAGTTCCTCTTCTGGTCGGTTGAGGCGCCCCTGTTCATGGTGCTGGGCCTGGTGCTGGTTCTCGGCCTGGTCGGCGGGTACCTGATCGGCCGGACCGGCACGTAGCCGGGAAGTTCCGGAGAGTCGTCGGCCCCTGCCGGCCCCGCTGCCGGCCGTCAGCCGCCGGACGGTGATTTCTACCCCGGCGGAGCCGGGTGAGCGAGCCCCGCGGTGATGCCCGGGCCCGCGTAGACCCGGTACAGCCGGCCAGTCTGCTGGCCCTGCCCCGGCGCTCGAGGAGCGTGCGCTCGGAGATCCGCGGGTCGACGAGCTGCGAGCTCGATCATGCCGTCCTCGCACTCTCGTGCGCGGTAGCGATCGAGCCTGGCGCGCTCCGTCTTTCCTCAGTTGTTGCGGGCCAGGCGAGGAACGGGCCGCTCTCAGGCGGGAACGGCCTGCCGCCAGCTCCCGCCGGCGGCCGCCGGCCGCTCGTGTCGAACGCTATCGGGGTCGAGGCCCATGGAACGAACCGTCTCGGCCGCCTCCCGGTACTCCGTCTCGTCCGAGGCGTTCGAGAGCAGGAACTCGGCCCTCCGCTCGTCGGAGTAGGTGTGGCGGGAGAGGGAGGACATCGGTCGCAGCAGCAGCCCCTCGTCGGTGGACTCCACCACGACCTTCGCATCGCGGTCCAGGCCGTGCCGCTGCCTGAACTCCTCGGGGATGACCAGGTTGCCGGCGTCGTCGACCCGGGCCGCCGTGCGATTCCTCATACGCTTCTCCACTGCTCCTTCGAGCCTGCGCTCTCCGCGTCCGATCTCGGGAGAGCCTATTCCCTCCCGCTGCCGCACGTTGGTGACGAGCCGAGGTCGGGAATCGTCACACCGCGACCCGGCGACCGACGTCGACCAGAACGGCGTGACCCTCCTTCCCGGTGGCGGGCGCGCCCGCCCGGCAGAAGCGGATGGCACCGTCGGCCCGGCGCAGACGGACCGTGAACTCGCCCACCTGGCCGGCCGACTGCAGCTGCTCGAGCAGCTCCTCGCGACGCTCCGGGTCGACGTAATGCTCCCGGACGTCGGTCTCCTTCAGCTCCTCCGGGCTACCGAAGCCGAGGAACTCGGCGGACGCGAACATCTGCTCGTCCGCGAGCTCGTTGATTTGCCCTCCCTCCCGGGCAAGTCGCGGACTCCACGGTCGGCGGTGCCCCCGCGGGAAGCGGCCCCGTGGCGTCCCCGTTCCCGCCGCACGCCACCCACTGTGACGTTTCCCTCGGTGCGCTCGTCTCCAGGCTGAAGACAGAGAGAGAATCGCTCCCGAGAAAGGCACTCCCGGCGCGAGCCGGGTTCGCAATGCCAGGAGCCTCGCCGAGTCGCGAGGCTGTCCGGCTGCCGAAGGTGCGACCACCCGACCGGTGGTCCGACGGGAGCCGGGGAGAAGTCGGGCTCTCCCCCGTGAACCCACAGCAGGAGGACCACCATGAAGAGCAGGAAGCTTCACACCCTGTCGGCCTTGCTCGTGGCCGCCGTCGTCGGCCTCGCGGGCTGCAGCGACGCGACGGCCCCGGACGGCGACGCCAACCTGACCGTCGCCCTCACCGACGCGCCGAGCGACTACTTCCAGAGCGTGAGCCTCGACGTCGGCTCCGTGGAACTCATCTCCGCCGACGGCGACCCGGTCACGCTCACCGACGCGGGCGGCACCCACGAGCTGCTCGACCTCCAGAACGGCGTCACGGCCGAGCTCGCCAACCGGAGCATCGAGCCGGGCACCTACGTCCAGGCCCGGCTGGTGGTGAACGACGTCGAGGTGACCCTGGCCGAGGGCTACGAGCTGCGCGACGGCCGCAACTCGCTCAAGCCGACCATTCCGAGCGCGGCCCAGACGGGGATCAAGATCAACCTCTCCACGGCCGACAGCGACAGTGAGGCCGGCGTGGAGATCCGTCCCGGCGAGACCGTCCTGGTCGTGGACTTCGACATCGAGCAGAACTTCGTGGTCGAGGACTCCGATCCGAACGACGGCGTCCTGGACAACGTCCTCTTCACGCCGCTGCTGCGGGCCACCGTGGAGGACGTGGCCGGGAGCATCTCCGGCACAGTGACCTCCGATTCCGACGGGTCCGGCCTCCAGGGCGAGACCGTACGCGCGGTGCAGACGGATTCCGACCTGATCGAGGAGCTCCAGACGGACGAGGCCACCGCCACCACCGGCAGCGACGGGTCCTACACGATCCACTTCCTGGCGCCGGGCACCTACGACGTGAGCGTGGACGAGTTCTCGGCGGCCACGCAGTCGGTGACCGTCGATGACGGCGAGGACGTGACCGGCATCGACTTCAGCGGCAGCTCGACGAGCTCGTAGCTTCGAGCCGTCCCGCCGGGTCCGTCCCCAGGGCCCGGGTGTCGGCCAGAGCATCGGCCGATGCCCGGGCCTTCGTGCGGACGGTGGAGGAAGTCTCGCAAAGTCCAAGACTTATAGGACCTTGCAGGACCGCTTGTCCCGATACGCCGGCATCCGGCTATTCCGTGGGAGAGCCCATCCCGTTGTCACACAATCGATTGTGGGTATCGGCTTCGTCTCGGAAGAGAGGTTGCTCCAACTGATGACGGGGAGTAGGACAGAGCGCCCGCATCTGAACCCGCTACGCCTGACCGAGCGGAGCGGGGCTGACACTTCAAACCGGTCGCTATCCCGACAATCCGGGGGTGCAGGACGATGATCCGTCATGCGAAGACAGCCACGACGGCGCTGGCAGCCACGACCCTCCTGGGCCTCGCCCTGGCCTGCGGCGGCAGCGACGACACGACGGGCCCCGGCGACGACGGGCCCACCGCGGCGTCCGTGGAGGTGAGTCCGGACAGCGCGGCCACCATCGCGGGCCAGACGGCCGACTTCGACGCCACGGTGCTCAGTTCCGATGGCGACACGCTGAACAGGAGCCCGGACTGGTCGGTCTCCGATACCAGCGTGGCGACGGTCGGCTCCGACGGCCTCGCCACCGGCAAGTCCGCGGGCGTGATCGACGTCACGGCGACCGTGGACGGGGTGAGCGCCAGCGGCCTCCTGCACGTCGACAACGGGCCTCCCCCCTCCGCCGCTCGCTCGACGCCCGACGTGGGCACGGCGGGCACCGAGGTGAAGGTGGTGGGCACCGATTTCCGTGACGGCGCACGAGTCTTCTTTAACGAGTTCGAGTCCGACTCGGTGGACGTCATTCGGGACACCCTGCTCTTCGCCCTGGCGCCGGACAGCGTCTCACGGGGGACCTCCTACGACCTCACGGTCCGCAATCAGGACGACACCGAGGCCACCCTCTCGTCGGCCTTCGACGCGATCGCGCCGGAGCTGGAGTTCATCAACGGCGCCACCCGTCCCTCGGGGCAGGAGGGCTCGACCGTGGTGCTGGACGGCCGTGCCTTCGGCGACCTGCAGGGACAGGGCCAGGTGGTCTTCTTCGACGGAGTGGGGGCCACCATCGAGGCCGAGAGCGACTGGACGGACACCTTCATCCTCACCACGGTGCCCTCCGGGGCGAGCGACGGCGGCGTGGTGGTGAAGACGGCCACCGGCACCAGCGACTCGATCTACTTCAACGTGACCAGCGGGGCGAATTTCAGCCCCTCGGACGTGGACTGGACGCAGACGGCCTCGCTTCCGACGGCGGTGAGCGGGCACTCGGCGGACTTCGTCCGCACGCTGAACAGTGACGGAAGCTTCGACCGCTGGGTGCACGTGGTGGGCGGGGCCAGCAACGACAGCGTGCCGCGGATGGGCGTTCACTTCGCTGACGTGCAGTCGGACGGCTCGCTCGGCACGTGGATGCAGACGAGCCAGCTCCCGGCGGGCCGGGCCTTCCACGCCACCGTGGCCGCCACGCCCTTCAACTCCCGGGTGGACGGGGACGGCTACCTGTACGCCCTGGGCGGCATCGAGACGAAGGGCGGCGGGCCGGTGACCAGCGTGCTGCGGGCGCCGATCAACGGCGACGCCACGGTGGGGAGCTGGAGCGAGGTAGCCACCCTGCCCCAGCCCCTCCACTCGCTGGAGGCAGCGATCTTCCGCAGCAACATCTACGTCTCCGGCGGTGCCACCACGAGCGATGACCCCGTGGCCACGGTTTACCGCGCCCCCGTGGACACGCTCGGGAACCTGGGCTCGTGGCAGTCGCTCCAGTCCCTGCCGAACCCTCGGGCCTATCACGAGATGACGGTGATCGGCAACTGCCTGCACGTCTTCGACGGTGACAGCGCGAGCTTCGACCCGAACCTGGGTCAGCTCACCGACACCCGCTACCTCGACATCGCGCGCACCACGATCGACCTGCGCTCCGATGACCTGGCGGACGCGGGCTGGTCGATCGACGACACCCAGCCGCCGAAGGCCCGCAACCGGCACACGGCGCTCATCGCCGGTGGCGTGGTGCTGAGGACGGCCGGCTGGTACGACGGGATCGGGACCAGCGGTTCCAGCGAGAACCAGTTCGCCCAGATCCAGTCCAGCTGTGACGTGGGCGACTTCAACGGCGCCAACAACCAGAACAGCATCAAGAGCAAGGGCGGCGGCAACCTCTTCAACCACGCCGCCGTGAGCTTCGTGGACGGCAGCGGCACCGCCCACGTGATGATCCTGGGCGGCGACGACGTGGACAGCCCCGGCGACAAGCGAAGCGCCGTCTGGTTCTACTGACCGGGTCTACCGGGGCCGGGCGACGCGGTCGGCCAGGTGTCGGAAGGCCGCGGGGGGGGCGAATCGGGGGGGCTGCATGTCCCGCGTCCGGGGCGGCTGCACGGTCGGCTGGACGCTGAGCTCCGGACGGAGGGATCCCCGCCGGACGATCCCCTTGACGGATCGACGGAAAGCACACTGCTTAGGAGCAAGCGGAGCCGGAACGTGCGACGGTGGGCATCCACGTCCCCGGCGGAGCCCTCCGACTCGGCCGACCCGGCGTCCGCCCCGCCCCCAGAGAGACCCGGCGCGCAGAACCGAGCCTCTTTCTGGATCTCGGTTACCTTCCCGCGCTGCGTGCCGGGCTTCCTGCTGGCCCGATCCCGCCGGGTCCCACACGCCCCGGGCCGACCACGTAAAAACCGCCGGCCGGAGCCGGGGGCGTTCACTCTGTTCGCTCGGCCTCGAGCCTGACGTGTGCCTCAGCCGGCGGGAGCAGTTCGGCCGGATGATCGCGGGGGGTCGTTCACGGCCGCGTGTCTGGTCGTAGGGAGACAGTGAGCGCAGGGACTCCGCCGAGATCTTCGAGGAGGTCCGAACGGCCGAGAACCCGCGTGCGGCTCTTTACGGTAGCGTCGGATGACGACGAGCTCCGTCCGGGAGGTGCCCCGCGCTTCCGCGCAGACGTTTCGGGACGCCGTAAGGGGCCAACGCTGCGTTACGATTGACGCGGTCCGACGTGCGTTCTACCTATCGCACCATTCTCATTCGCAGGACTCCGTTCTCTTCAGCGAAGGCCCTCGATGTCCTCTGCGTCGCGAATCGCCGCTCTCGCTCTCCTGGCGCTCGCTGCTGCGGCAGGCGGGTGTGACGATCTGACGACGGACCCCGGGGAGGAAGACCCGGGCCAGGAGAGCTACCCTGCCGTGGCCGACCGGCTCGAGGGTCAGTTCGGTGAGCAGGTGACCGGCTTCGAGCTGCGCGATCTGAACGTCGGTGCCCTCCATGACCAGCTGGAGGCAGGATCCATCCAGCTTCCGGTGGCGGGCGCCGACAACTCCGTCACGGAGGTGGAGCTCGAGGCACGCTCCATCCAGCTGCGGGCCCCGGGGCTCGAGGAGGGCGCCAGGCGGTCCGGGGTCACCACGGACCCGGGAGTGACGATGGTGCCGCTGCCGCCGGAGCAGAACTTCGTGCTCGGTACCTGCGAGCCGGGTCAGACGCTCACCTGCGGCGGGGTGACGGTCCTGGACGACGACCGGACGATGATCGGGGGTGTGGTCCTCCACCCGGAGGTCGGGACGACCTTTCTCCAGCCGGTCGGCGTGCTCCTGGACGACCTGCCGGAGGGCACGCCTCCGGGCCTGCACGTGCTCTACCACCAGGACAACACCGAGCCGATCACGTATCCGGACGAGGAAGCACTGGTGGAGGAAGGATCGGGCAGTGTCCGGGGGTCGGCCTCGTCCTCCGTGTCGGCCAGCCACAGCGCGACCGGCAAGGAGACGGGAGTGGTGCTCGACGGCGATGTCGAGTTCTTCGAGCAGGACACGGCCACCGTCTGGCGCCGCCAGGAGCTGAACATGCTCATCGCCCGCCTGACCTTCACCCTGGTCGAGCCCAACAGCGGCAGCCCGCACAGCTGGGGGCTGGATCTGGAGATCAAGGGGCAGGAGGTCTGGGTCCAGGGCGGTCCGGACACGACGGACGGCGAAGCCCTCGGCGAGGACGTCCTCGAGGACTCCGATTACTTTACGATCCACGACGTCGGGTCGGACGAGATGCTGGTCTTCTACGTCGGATACGAGGTCGGCCACCGCGGCTACTACGGCCGCGCCGGCGGGATCCCCGGCGCCGGGCCCTACAACTCCTCGGAGTTCGGGGGCGGCACCAACAACAACCGGGCGTGGGTCAAGGACATGCCGCGCCTGAGCCTGAACACCGTCTGGGGCGTCAGCATGCACGAGGTCGGGCACCTGCTCGGGGGCCTGCATCCCGACGGCTGCACCTCGTGCAGCTCGGGCTCGAACTCCGGAAACTCGATCATGCCCGCGGGCAAGGCCTCGCTCGACTCCCGGGACCCCTTCTTCAGCGACGACAACGACGAGCGGATCGCCGAGATCCTGAACAACGTGCTTCCCTGAAGGAGGCGCGCTCCTCCAGGCCGTTCCCTGTCGCCCCGGTTTGCACGTGAGCCGGGGTCCCGTCAGCCTACGGACTGGCGTGTACGGACTGCTCTTGCGATCAGGCGAAGGCTCACCGATGTCGGTACGGCTCACCGGATTTCTCGCTGCGCTCGGCTTTCTAACGATGACCGCCGCGTGCGGCGGCGACGGCGGGGACGGCCCCACCGGGCCGGGCGACGGTCAGGCCTCGGTGGACCGGGTGGAGGTCACCCCCGGTGCGGATACGGCGACGGCCCTGGGCGACACCCAGGACTTCGAGGCGGTCGCCCTCACCGCCGCCGGCGACACGGTCACCGGCGTCTCGTTCACCTGGGAGAGCACCGACAGCGGCGTCGCCACGGTCGACGACCAGGGGGTGGCCGAGGCGCTGGCCGACGGCGAGGCCGAGATCCGGGCCACCGTCGAGGGCGTCACGGGCTCGGCCGCCATGGCCGTGATCCAGCAGGTCTCATCGGTCTCGATCAGTCCCTCCTCGGCCACGCTGGCCACGGTCGGCGACACCGTGGGCTTCTCGGCCAGCGCCACCGACGCGAACGGAAACGCGGTCTCGGACGCGGAGTTCGTCTGGCAGTCCGAAGACCACGCGGTGGCCACCGTGGACTCCGCGGGGCTGGCCACCAGCCAGGGCAACGGCGAGACCTCGATCACCGTGACGGCCCAGGACGTCCCGGCCCACGCCACGCTCACCGTGAACCAGGCCGTGAGCCAGCTGGCCTTTCGCACCGAGCCGTCGAGCTCCACCGCCGGCGACGCCATCGATCCCGCGGTGCAGGTGGCGGTGCTCGACTCGGCGGGCAACGTGGTGGAGAACGCCGAGAGCGCGGTGACGCTGTCGATCGGCACGAACCCGGGCGGCGGGACGCTGAACGGGGCGGAGACCGTGAACGCCGTGAACGGCGTGGCCACGTTCAGCAACGTGTGGATCGACGCGGCGGCCACCGGCTACACGCTGAACGCCGCCGTCGGCGGCGTTGCGGACACGGCCGGCAGCCAGAGCTTCGACGTCTCGGCGGCCGAGCCGGACCAGCTGTCGTTCGCGACCCAGCCCTCGGACGCCGCGGGCCAGGAGCCGATCGCTCCGGCGGTGGAGGTCGAGGTGCGGGACGAGTTCGGGAACCTCGTGACCTCGTCGGTCGATGTGAGCGTCTCCCTGTTCGACGACCCCACCGGGGGGAGCGCGTCGCTCTCGGGCACCACGACCGTGACGACCTCGAGCGGCGTGGCGGCGTTCAGCGATCTCTCGATCGCCCGACCCGGCGCCGGGTTCACGATCGAGGCGACGGCCGGAAGCGCCGCCTCCACCCGGAGCGCCTCGTTCTCCGTGAACCTCGACTTCGTCCAGACCACCGCCGGGTCCGGCCACACGTGCGCCCTCACGGCGGCCGACCACGCCTACTGCTGGGGGGCCAACGACGACGGTCAGCTGGGGAACGATACCACGACGTTCGACGCCACGACCCGGCCCCAGCCGGTGGTCGGCGGCCACGCGTTCACCCGGATCCAGGCCGGCGAGTTCCACACCTGCGCCATCACGTCGTCGGACGAGCTGTACTGCTGGGGCCGGAACAGCTGGGGACAGCTCGGTGACGGGACGACCACGCAGCGATCGACGCCGGTGGCGGTGGACGTCTCGGGGCTGTCCACGCAGACGATCGCGCGGGTGAGCGGCGGCTTCAGCCACACCTGCGCCGTGACGACGGCCGACGAGCCCTACTGCTGGGGACGCAACCACGTCGGACAGCTCGGCGACGGGACGACCACCAACAGCTCCACCCCGGTGACGGTTTCCACCTCACAGTCCTTCGCGCGGATCTCGGCGGGAGACGATCACGCCTGCGGTCTGACCACCGCGGACGAGGCCTATTGCTGGGGCGGAAACTCCTTCGGAGAGCTCGGCGACGGGACGACGACCGACCGCTCCTCGCCGGTGGCGGTGGACGTCTCGGGGCTCTCCACCCAGACGTTCAAGGACCTGGCCGCGGGAGGCGGACACACCTGCGCCATCACCACGCAGGACGATCCCTACTGCTGGGGCCACAACAACCGTGGACAGCTCGGTGACGGGACGACGACCGACAGCTCCACCCCCGTCGCCGTCTCCGCCTCGACGTCCTTCGATCAGGTGGCCGCCGGAGATCGCCACACCTGCATGGTGACGTACACGGACGAGGGGCGCTGCTGGGGCAACAACAGCCGCGGACAGCTGGGCGACGGGACGACGACCCACCGGTCGAGCCCGGTCAAGATCTCCAGCATCGAGTCCTTCGTGGAGCTGACCGCCGGGACGTCGCACACGGTGGGCCTGACCTCGGCGAGCCTCGGGTACGGCTGGGGATCGAACGGGAGCGGTCAGCTCGGCGACGGAACGACCACCAACCGGGCCCTTCCCGTGGAGGTGATCCAGTAGCGGCTTCCGCGGCGGGCGCGCCGCACGGCCCGCCGCCCCGGACGAGGGGGAGCTGTCCGGTGCCTGCCGTCCGCGTCAGCTCGTGGGGGCGGGCGTCAGGTCCTTCGCCAGCCCGTAGATCGGGACCGCCCGGTCCGCGGCGGGGCCCCGCGGATGCCCCCCGGGCCAGCTGCCGGTAACGTGGCCAGCATGACCCCAGCCGACGACGAGGTCCGCCCGCGCCACCTGCCGCCCGGCCTGACCGGGACGGTCGGCACCGTGGAGGAGGTCCTCGGTGAGGTGGTGGCCGCCGCCGAGGGGGAGGCGCTCTACGAGGTCGTGGAAGGCGTCCGGCGGGAGATGGTCGCGTTCCGCGAGGCCGGGGACGGGGCGGAGCGCGAGGCCGCGCTGGACCGCGCGTCCCGGAGGCTGGGCGAGCTGTCCGTCGACGAGCGGATCGCCCTGGCCCGGGCCTACACGCTCTACCTCCAGCTCGTCAACGTCTGCGAGAACGCCTACCGCACCCACCGGCTCCGGGAGCGGCCGGGGGCGCGGGACGAGGGCACGGGCCGGGCCCGGCTCACGTTCGTCCTCACCGCCCACCCCACCGAGTCGCGCTCGCCGGCCAACATCCGGCTCCTCCGGCGCGTCCAGCACCACGTGGTCGAGAGCCTGGAGGAGGACCGGCCGGTGGACCGGGAGGAGATCCGGCACCTGCTCCACCTGGCCTGGCGGGCGGGCACCCACCCCGAGGCGAAGCCGTCGGTGGAGGACGAGGCGAACCACCTCTTCTCGCTGCTCACCGACCCGATCCTGGAGGAGGTGATCGCGCTGGCCGAGGCCGGCCACCGGGTGCTGTTCCGCACCTGGGTGGGCGGCGACAAGGACGGCCATCCCGGCGTGGGCCCCGAGCAGACGGTGGGCGCGCTCGGGCGGTCCCGGGGGCGGCTGCTGGACTTCGTCGAGGCCCGGCTGCTGCCGACGGTGCGGGAGGACGTCCGGCTGACGGGCGGCCCGGCCCTGACCTCGGCCCTGGCCGACCTGGAGGACGCGCTCGCCGCCCTCCGGACGGTCTCCGAGGGGGACGGGGAGCGGGTGGCGGCGCTCCGGGAGGCGATGGACGGCTTCCAGGCCGCCTACCGGGCGGCCGTCGGGAACGCCCATCCCGCCGTGGGCCGGCTGGCCACGCTGCTCGGCGTCTTCCCCGCCCTGGTGGTGCCGCTGGAGCTGCGCGAGGAGCAGGGCCGGTTCGGCGCCGGGGAGCCCATCGCCGACATGATGCGCCGGCTGGCCGGGATCGCCCGGGGCGGCGAGATCGCCGACTACGCCCGGGCCGCGGTGGTGAGCATGACGACCGAGGCCTTGGGCCTGCTCCAGGCCCAGGGGCTGATCGAGGAGGTCTTCGGCGGCCCCGCCCTGCCGGTGATCCCGCTCTTCGAGCTCCCCGACGTGCTGGAGCGGGCGCCGGAGATCCTGGAGGGCGCCTGGGCGGACGCGGGCTTCCGGGCCGCCGTCCGGGAGCGGGGGCACCTGGAGGTGATGCTCGGCTACTCGGACACCGCCAAGCGGATGGGCATGCTGGCCAGCCGGGTGGCGCTCCACGACGCCATGGACCGCATCGTCGCCTGGGCCGGCGACCACGAGGTGGCCCCGCTCTTCTTCCACGGCCACGGCGGCAGCGTCGGGCGGGGCGGCGGCCGGATCGAGGACCTGGCGGCCACGTGGCCGCCCGAGGCGCGCACCCCCTACAAGCACACCGTCCAGGGGGAGATGGTGGAGCGGACGCTGGCCACCCCGGAGATCCTCCGCAGCCTGGTGGAGACGGTGGCGGGGGTCCAGGCCGATCCCCCGCCCCACCGGGAGGTGAGCGGGCTGGCGCGGGAGCTGGCCGCCGCCTCGCGCGAGGCCTTCGAGGAGCGGGTGGCCTCGGAGGGCTTCCTCCGGCTGCTGGAGCGGGCCACCCCCTACGACCGGCTCGAGACGCTCACCCTCGGCTCCCGGCCGGCGAGCCGCGGGGAGGACGGAGGGCTGGAGGAGCTGCGGGCGATCCCCTGGGTGCTCTGCTGGACCCAGACCCGGCTGCTGCTCCACGCCTGGCTCGGCGCCGGACGGGCGTGGCGCGAGGTGCGCGGTGACCCCGACATCGAGGAGCGGCTTGAGGAGGCGCGGGTGGAGGACCCGCTCCTCCGCTCCTACGCCCGCCTGCTGTCGTTCACCATGGCCAAGACCGAGCCGGCCCTCTGGCGCCGCTACCGGCGGGCCCTGGCGCCGGAGACCCCGGACGAGCTGGTGGCCGGCCTGGACGAGGACTACGGGGCCGCCGTCGAGCTGGCCCGGCGGGCCTCGGGCTCCGAGGACCTGCTGCCCGAGCGACCGTGGCTGGCGGAGTCGATCCGCTACCGGGCGCCCATGATCCATCCGCTGAACCTGCTCCAGGTGCAGCTGCTGGACCGCGAGGACTGGAGCGAGGCCGAGGTGGAGCTGTTCCGCGAGACGGTCACCGGCATCGCGGCGGGGATGCTGACGACGGGGTGACCGGCGAGCCCCGCGGCGGACCGTTCGGGACCGCCGCTTCAGGCGCTCGAGCGTGCGGACGGGACCCTCCAGGAGGTCCTGGAGGTCCATCATGCGGAGTCTGCGTTCCGAGATCCGCCCGCCGGCCCGGTCGCGTCCGGATGCGCTCATTCCGCCCCAGCGGGGGGACAGGGCATCGGGGGCTTGCTGCTCCGGCACATGGTGATGTCGGGCTGAGGTTGGACGAGACGGCGGCAGCCCGCTCCCGAATCCGGTCGAGCTGTGTCTTGAGGACTGCCCCACCATACCTTTATCGATCGCGGACCCCCCGACGACGTCGGGGCATGAATCAGCTCGTGGCCGCGGGAGCGCGACTTCAATGGAGCGAAGTGCAGACTGGCTGGAAGCGGCCCGAGAGGATCTGGAGCACGCCCGTCATGCCGAGGAGGGCGGCTTCTTCCAGTGGGCCTGCTTCTCCGCGCAGCAGGCCGCCGAGAAGTCGGTGAAGGCCGTCTTTCAGTCCATGGGCGCCGAGGCCTGGGGGCACTCCGTCTCGGACCTGCTGGAGGGACTGACCGAGCGTCGGTCCGTGCCGGAGGAGCTCCTCGAGCGGGCGATGGAGCTGGACAAGGCCTACATTCCCACCCGCTATCCGGACGCCCATCAGTCGGGGACGCCGGGCCAGCGATACACGAGGCACGAGGCCCGTCGCCTCAGAGGCTACGCGGAGGAGATCCTTGAGTTCAGCGAGAATCTCGTATCCGGACCGGACACGTGAGGAGGTCCTGACGTCCCTCCGCCAGCAGGTGGAGGAGCTCACCGATCGGTTTCCGGTCGAGAAGGCCGTCCTGTTCGGGTCCTATGCCACCGATGACTTCACGGTCGCGAGCGACGTGGACCTGCTGGTCGTCTACCGGGGGGAGCGCCGCAGCGACGCCTACAGCGAGATCAAGCGGGGCGTAGACGTCCGGGGGCTCGAGCCCCACCCGGTACCCGAAGCGGAGTACGATCGTCGCCGGGGGCATTTCGACCGTATGACCGAGGGCGGCGTGGTGGTCTACGAGACCAGCAACGACTGACTCCCAACCACCTGCGGTTCCTGTTCGAGCCGTACGGGTCGAAAGCAAGGGAAGCCGCCGCCTTCTCGGAGAGGGTCTCGTAGAACTCCTCGTCGCCGAATCAGGATCGGGGCCGGGCGACGGCCGACTGTAGCGCCCCGGGATAATTCAGCGTCCACGCCCGGGAGGTCCTCTACGGGACGCAGGATGAGGCGCCCCTCCTCCTCGTCCACGACCACCTCGGAGCCGACCTCGAGCCCGAGGGCCTCGAGGCTCTCCTGGGGGATGGATACCACGGCGCTGTTGCCGGACCGGAATATATTGCGGGCCATGCTCCTCGGGGCTTGAAACGCGAACGTCTCTCTGAGTCGTAAGCATATCGCAATGGCACCGGAGCGCAGGCCGGGTTCGCCCGCAGCACGGGCCTGGCCAACTCTCTTCTTCACCGTCGGGGCGTTCGCCAGGGCGGGTCTCCGTCGGAGAGGCGGCGGGTCTCGGGGCGATCGCGCGGAAGGGCGGCGACCGAGCCCGTCGCCTGCACTCCGGAGACGGCGCTGGTCCGCTTCCTCCGCACCGACAAGGAGGCCGGGGGATCGAGCGGGAGATGGTGCGGGCGCGAAGTGACCGGGAGGAGCCGGCCTGGGGAGTTGATTGTCGCCAGTCGCGCGCCCGCGCCGAATGCTGTCCCGTTTCCGACAGCCCCGCCGGTCGGACGCTACGGCGGGTCCGGCGGTCCGGGGGCGTCGTCCTGCGGGCCGGGCACGTAGCAGCAGGCCATCGCCGAAGACCCCGGCTCGCTGATCGAGAACGGGGACGTCGTCAGCTGCTCACGTCCACGGTGGTGGTGGCCTGGTCGGTGGCGCCGTCGTCGGCCACGACGGTCACGGTGGCCCCGTCGCTCCCGGAGCTGCAGCCCACCAGGAGCACGGTGACGACCGAGGACAGCACGATCGGCAGGACGCGGTTCACGTACGGTTCTCCTTCATCCGCGGCGAGTGGACGCACTCGGCAGGAGACGGGTAGTGTGGCTTCCCGGGGGGATCACGCAACGCGACGTACTCTCCGGCGGGCCCGCGTGCCGATGCCGACGTCGCCCGGGGGCATCTGCCGAACGTGCTGGAGGGGGCGGTACCGAATGTGATTACGGAGCCCTACTGTAGGTGGCCCAGAAGCAGCGTCTGCCGATGCTCCGGGCCTCGAGAAGGGGCGAGGGCGGGGCGGCGGCCCGATCGTTCAGCCCGAGCGTAGATTTTGTCACAACCCCGGGCGGGAGAACATATCATGGATCTGACCAGCCTCGTCCTCTGGCTTCTGGTCGGTGGGATCGCCGGGTGGATCGCCGGGACGGTGATGAAGGGCGGCGGCTTCGGCTTCTTCGGGAACATCGTCGTGGGCATCATCGGCGCGGTCCTGGGCGGCTGGGTCTTCGGCCTGCTCGGTGTGACCGTGGGCGGCGGCATCGTCGGCAGCCTGATCGTCGCCACCGTCGGCGCGGTTCTCCTGCTGTTCGTGGCGGGCCTCTTCAGCTAGCTCCGACCGGCCGTATTCCTCTCCTGACCGCTGCCACAGACTGTCCCGCCGCCGGCGGGACGGGACATTCTGTCCCACTCGCGGGGATCTCTGCCGTGGCCGGCGGCTTCGCGATCCCGACCGGCCCCGGACCCTCGCCGATCTCCGGGTCCGGATCCCTTCTTGCACATCTAACACCTCCCAGCCTCGAGCGAGGATCGCATCGAAGCTGGTGCCGCTCTGAGGACGCACTGCCTTTCTTCTCGAGGTCCGAGGACCTTCCGTGACCAACTCCAATCGCTCCGCGCTGCTCCTCGCGCTGTTCGTTCCACTCCTCGTGGCCTGCGGCCAGGGCGGCGACCAGGAGACCGCCGAGGCCGCTGATACCACCGGGGCCGCAGTCGCCGAGACACCGGCCGAAGCGGAACAGGCCGAGGCCCCGGCCCGTGCGGAACGGGAGGCGCCCGCGCGGCGGGTGCGAAGCGCTCCCGCCGGCACGCAGGTCTGGGCGACGCTGCTGGATTCCCTCGACAGCGAGACCGCGGAGGCCGGCGACCGGTTCTCCGCCGAGGTAAGCTCCCCGGTCACCGACGGCACGCACGTCCTGGTGCCCGCCGGCTCGCGCCTCCTCGGGCGCCTGACCGAGGTCCGGCCCACCCGCGGGGACAGCGCCGCCGTGATCGCCGTCGCCTTCGACTCCCTCGAGGTCCGCGACGAGACGCTGCCGATCGCGGCCACGGTGACCGACGTCCAGGTGGAGAGCCGCTCGGAGATGAAGGACGAGGGCAAGAAGATCGGCATCGGGGCGGCCGCCGGGGCCGTGATCGGGGCCGTGGTGGGCAAGGACGTGAAGGGGGCGATCATCGGCGCCGCGGGCGGCGCGGCGGCGGGTACCGCTATCGCGCTCGGCACGCAGGCGCAGTACGCGGTGCTGCCCGCCGGCTCGGAGGTCACCCTCGAGCTGGACGAGCCCCTCGAAGTGCGCATGCCGTCCCGGGAATAGGAGGAGATGATGACGATGAACAGGCAGACGATGGCGGTCCCGGCGCTGGGCCTGCCGCTCCTGGCGGCGGTGCTGCTGGCGGGGGCGGCCCCGGCGCAGGAGCAGACGGACGATCTGCCGGACCCGGGGCGGCTCCCGGATCATCCCCTGTATTTCATGACGAGCGCCTCGGAGGGGATCGGCACGTTCCTCACGTTCGGCGGGGCCGACGAGGCCGACCGGGCGCTGGAGCTCTCCGAGCGGCGGCTGGCGGAAGCCCGAGCCCTCGCGGATCAGGGGAAGCCGGAGGAAGCGGCACGAGCGGCCGAGCGGTATCGGGAGCAGCTGAACCGCGCCGTGAGCAAGGCGGAAGAGGCCCGGGCGGAGGGGGAGGACCCGGACGGTGAGGCCCTGAAGGAGGTGTCCGAGGCGACCTCCCGGCACCAGGCGGTCCTGGCGGACGTCCACCAGAAGGTGCCTGAGCAGGCCCGGCCCGGCATCGAGCGAGCGATGGAGGCCAGCCGACGCGGACACGCACGGGCGGGAGAGGCGAGGTCGGGTGCTCGCCGAGAGCCGGGA
>CAZFDK010000011.1:0-31184 GCA_964518305.1 uncultured Gemmatimonadota bacterium
GTGTACGGCCACCTGCAGAGCCGCCGGCAACGACTCCCGGAAGTCCGTTACGAGGAGTCGGAGGTCGTGGACCTGGAAGAGTACCGATCCGCGTGAGCCCCCGAACTTCTAATCTGGCACACGACTGGCACAATGACTGGCACAATCGCCTTCCTGAAGAAGAAGGTCGCCCAATCTAACCCACTGACCGTCACTATATAACGCGCCCGGGAGGAGTCGAACCCCCAACCTACGGATCCGAAGTCCGTCGCTCTGTCCAATTGAGCTACGGGCGCTGGGCGGACCGAACCTGCTCATCCGCGCTGAATGATACAACCGGAGGCAGCCGCCGTTCGCGGGTATTCGTCTCCGCGGAAACGCGGGTCGAGGGCCCGGCGTACGTCCCGGCCCCGATCAGTACGCCGGGATTCCGGTGATGTCCTGGCCCAGGATGAGGCCGTGGATGTCGTGGGTCCCCTCGTAGGTGTACACCGACTCCAGGTTGGCCATGTGGCGCATGGACTGGTACTCCACCAGGATCCCGTTGGCACCGAGGAGCCGTCGGGCTTCCCGGGCGCACTCGCAGGCCATGTCCACGTTGTTGCGCTTGGCCATGGAAACCTGCTGCGGCCGCATCGTGCCCTCGTCCTTGAGCCGGCCCAGCCGGTAGGCCAGCAGCTGAGCCTTGGTGATGTCGGTGAGCATCTCGGCCAGGCGGGTCTGCTGGAGCTGCGTCCCGGCGATGGGCTCGTCGTCGAACTGCGTGCGCTCCTTCGCGTAGTCCAGCGCCTCCCGGTAGCAGGCCATGGCGGCACCGCATGCGCCCCAGGCGATGCCGTACCGTGCCTGGTTCAGGCACTTCAGCGCGCTCACCAGCCCGTCGCTCTCCGGCAGCAGGTTCTCCTCCGGCACCCGGACGTCCTGCAGGGCGATCTCGCTGGTGTCGGAGGCCAGCAACGACAGCTTCCCCTCCTGATCCTTGCCGGTGTAGCCGTCCCGGTCGGTCTCCACGATGAACCCGCGGATGTCGTCCGGGTCGTCGCCGTCCCCGGTCTTCGCCCAGATCACGGCCACGTCGGCCATGGACCCGTTGGTGATCCACATCTTGGTGCCGTTGATCACCCATTCGTCGCCGTCCTTCCGGGCTCGGGTCCGCATCCCGCCGGGATTGGAGCCGAAGTCCGGCTCCGTGAGGCCGAAGCAGCCGATGGCCTCGCCGGAGGCCAGCTTCGGGAGCCACTCCCGACGCTGCTCCTCGTTGCCGAACTCGTAGATGGGATACATCACCAGGGCGCCCTGCACGGAGGCGAAAGAGCGGATGCCCGAATCGCCCCGCTCCAGCTCCTGCATGATCAGCCCGTACGCCACGTTGTTCAGCCCGGCGCAGCCGTACTCCTGCGGCAGGTTCGCCCCGTAGAAGCCGAGCTCCGCCATCTCCGGCACCAGCCGGGACGGAAACTCGTGCTCGACGTAGTGCTCCTCGATGATGGGCAGGACGTTCTCGTCCACCCAGCGGCGGACCATGTCGCGGATCTGCCGCTCCTCGTCGCTGAGCATCCCGTCGATGTCGAAGTAGTCGACGCCCTCGAACAACATGGAAACTCCCGTCGGTTGGTCGTTGATTGTCGGAACTACGGGCTCCCTGACGCCGGGCGCACCGCCTCTACTCCGGGCGGTTCACCCGCTGCCACCGGATCCACCCCTTCGTGACCTCCCGTCCGAGCCGGAAGCCCAGGTAGTAGGCAGCGGCCAGGGGCAGGAGCCAGGCATACCAGGGGAAGTATCCGAACTGGCTGTCCAGGAGGATCCACGCCGCGAAGGGGAGCACGACCAGGAGGGCGATGAGGTGCGCGCGCCCGGTGATGCGCTTCCGGAGCCCCTCCTGGCACTCCTCGCACCAGTGGTACTGGTCCAGCTCCGAAAGGGTCTTCGGCTCGCCGCAGGAGCGGCAGACCTGGTCGCCCGTGCCGGCGTCAAACCCGGACGGCACCGCTCTCCACCTCGGCCACGATGGCGTCGGCGAACTCCCCGGTGGTGGCGTCGCCGCCGAGGTCCGGGGTCCGCACCTGGCCCTCGTCCAGCACCGCCCGGATGGCCGACCGTATCCGCTCGGCCGTCTCGCCCTCCCCCAGGTGATCCAGCATCAGGCAGGCGGCCAGGATCTGGGCGGTGGGGTTCGCCACGCCCTCGCCGGCGATATCCGGCGCCGAGCCGTGGACGGGCTCGAAGATGGCGGCGTCCTCCCCGATGTTGGCACCGGGGGCGAAGCCCAGCCCGCCGATGAGGCCGGCCACCTGGTCCGAGAGGATGTCGCCGAACATGTTCTCGGTGACCAGGACGTCGAACTGGTGCGGGTCCACGACCAGCTGCATGGCCGTGTTGTCGACGATCCTGTCCTCGAACTCGATCTCGCCCTCGTACTCCTCGGCCACCTGCCGGCCCACCTCCAGAAAGAGTCCCTGGGTGCACTTCAGGATGTTCGCCTTGTGGACCAGCGTGACCTTGTCGCGGTCGTGGTCCAGGGCGTACTCGAAGGCATAGCGGACGATGCGCTCCGAGGCGAAGCGGGTGATGAGCATCACCGACTCCGCCACGGCCTTCGGGTCGTCCTCCATGCCGATGTAGTGCTCGATCCCGGCGTAGAGGCCCTCCGTGTTCTCGCGGACGATGACCAGGTCGATGTCCTCGTATCGCCCACCGGAGACCATGGACCGGGCCGGGCGCAGGTTGGCGTACAGGTCGAACTCCTGCCGCATCGCCACGTTGATCGAGCGGAAGCCGGCGCCCACCGGCGTGGTGAGCGGTCCCTTCAGGGCCAGGCGCCGGTCCCTGATCGACTGCAGTGTCTCGGGCGGCAGGGGGTCCAGGCCCTTCTCGGTGGCCGCGACCCCCGCGATCTGCCGATCCCACTCCGCCTCGAAGCCCGAGGCCTCGAGGACGCGCACCGTGGCCTCGGTGATGGTCGGTCCGATCCCGTCCCCGGGTACCAGCGTGATCTCGTGTGCCATGTCGCTCCGTCTATACGGTCTTCTGTGTTCTGACTTCTGGACGTGAGCTACGGTATGTCGGCTACCGATCGACGAACCGGTCGCTGTACTCGTACTTCGTGTGCTCCTCGCCGTAGCCGACGAGATCCTCCAGGTATCCCGGCTTCTCGGTGCCCTCCTTCCGGGCCCGCACGACCCGGGTCTCTGCCTCCCGCCAGGTCACGGTCGTGAGCTCGTCGCGGCGAAGCATCGCCCGGGCGACCTCGGTCCCGTCCGGCGTGACGGTCCGGACGCGCACGGCCGCCACCCCGTCCCAGTCCTGGAAGATCTCCCGGGTCTGGGGCGAGAAGACGTAGACGTAGGGTCCGACCCGCGCCCACAGGCTGCCCCCGCGCCGGAGCTGCTGCGGGTCCTGGGTCGCCTCCACGTCCACCACGTTGCCCTCGAGGCTGACCTCGGTGCGCTCGCCGTACAGGCCCTCGAGGTCCGACGGGGAGGGGAGCTCGAGCTCCTGCTCCTGCTGACAGCCGCCGGCCGCGAGCAGCAGGACGGCCAGCGCCGCCACGATTCTGGAAGGGCCCGCCAGCAGGGCAGGCGTACTGGGGTCAGTCGACCGGCGCGCCGATCGGATCGTACCCGGAAAGACTGTCGGGTCGGTTTGCATCCGTGCTGCGCCGTCCGCCGTCGGTTCGAATTCGTGAGAGCACCGTCCGGGAGAACAACCTCAGCGCGCCGCGCCCTCGGCGAGCCGCGCGGCGAGGGTGGCCAGGATCGCTGGCGAGTCGCGGGCGGCGCGCTCGCCGTACAGCGTACCGCGCCACATGACCAGCCCGCGCCGTATGTCCACCAGCGCCATGTCCAGTGCGGCCCGGCCTGTGGTACGCGCCTCCGATGCTCCCGGTCCCGCCGCCGAATCGGCAGACGCCGCCGTGTCACCTGTGGACGCCGTCGTGGAGTCGGGGTCCCATCCCAGCGCCAGGGGGATCATCATGTACCGCGTGTCGAACAGCGCCGAGATTCTCCGGAGCTGTCCGTGCAGGGGCGCCGGGACCCGGTCTCCCTTGGCCGCTCCCTGCAGCAGCGAGGCGGCCACGCTGCGCGGCTCGACGTTCAGGGTCGGATTTCGAGCCGCCAGGTCCACGATCTCCCTCGGCGTGTGCCAGTCGTCGGCGCCCGTCCCCAGCTCCTCGAAGGCGAAATGAATCTCGGCGTTCGCCTGTTCGAGCAGGGCCCGGCGGCTCGATGCTCCCGCCGGCCACGCACCCGACGGCAACGGGACGGCCGACTGCACCGGGAGCATCACGACGGGCACCCCGCCGGGCAGGCTCGGCACTCCGACGGCCTCCTGCTGTGCCGGGACGGCGGCCGGCACGGCCACGGCGAGGAAGAAGCCAAGAAGAACGCCGCGCATCAGGACGCGCTCCCGGTCCGAACGCGCTCGATCTCGTCCTCGATCTCCCGGCGGCTCAGCGTATGATCGCTCCGCTTCGCCAGCTCGAACAGCGCCTCCACCAGCTCCTCGTCCTCCCCGCCGTAGCCGTGCTCCTCGAGCCAGTGCCTCACGTTGCTCTTGCCCGAGACCGGAGAGATCTCGATGCGCTGGCGGCGTCCGAACTGTGAGGCCGGCACCCCGCTGTACACCCGGTCCTCGAGCCACCGATCCCCCTTCCTCTTCGCCTTGATGATGGCCGCTGCGTGGACGCCGGTGCCGGTGCGGAACGCGTCCTCCCCGAAGACGGGATAGTCGTGTCCGATCTCCACGTCGCACATCTCGGACACGAGCTCGCAGTAGTCGGAAAGCCGTGACAGGTCCCGGTCGTGCATGCCCAGCAGCTTCAGGTTCACCAGCAGGAGATCCATCTCCACGTTTCCCACCCGCTCCCCGATGCCGAGGCCCGTGGCGTGAACCCGGTCCACCCCTTCCTCGATGGCCGCCAGGGCGTTGGGTAGCCCGAAGCCGCGGTCGCGGTGGCCGTGCCAGTCGATCTTCACCGGCTCGTCCCACTCCGCCTCCAGATCCCGGGCGAACCGGACGAGCTGGCGTACCCCGTGGGGCGTGGCGTGGCCCACCGTGTCCGCCAGGCAGATGCGCCGTGCTCCGCACTCGACGGCCGCCGTGTACAGCTCGCGGAGGGTCTCGGGGCGAGAGCGGGTCGTGTCCTCCGTCACGTACATGACGTCCAGCCCCCGGTCCACCGCGTAGGTCACCGCCTCGCGGGTGGCGTCCAGCAGCTTCTCCCTCCCCCATCCCTCGGCGTACTGGCGGATCGGGGAGCTGCCGATGAACGTGGCGGCGGCCACGGGGACGCCGGTCTCCTCGGCGATGTCGGCGATGGGCTCGATGTCGGCCCGGACGGTCCGGGCGGCGCAGTAGGCGTCGATGGGCAGGCCGTCGTCGGCGATCTGCCGGGCCAGGGCACGCGTGTCCTCTTCCGCACGGGGGCCCGCGCCTGGCAGGCCGATGTCGGCGCAGTGAATGCCCAGCTCCACCATGAGCTCCAGGAGCCGCCGCTTCTGGTCGATGTCCGGGTCCCGTACGGAGGGATTCTGGAGGCCGTCCCGCAGCGTCTCGTCCGCCAGCTCCACCTCGACGTCCGAGTAGTCGTAGCTGCCGGGACGCCGGTTCCAATCGTAGATCAGCTCCGCCGCCTCCGACCCGTCGCCGGTCACGCTGTCACCTCCCGTGGACCCGACAGTGATCCCCGAGGTGCGCCTCGCCCGAGAGCCCCTCGGCGTCCACGTGGTCCCCGATCAGCGACTGGCTCAGCTGGCATCGCACCAGCCGGGAGCCCTCCCCGACGATGCAGTCCCGAAGCCGACAGTCCCGGACCTCGGCGCCCGGGGCGATGGCCACGTTCGGGCCGATCTCCGATCCCGCCACCGTGGAGTCTGGCGCCACGCGCACCGGATGGTTCACGGTCAGGCCCCGGCCCTCGGGCTCGTTGGACTCACCCCTCTCGAGCAGGACCCGGTTCGTCTCCAGAATCGTCTCCGGCTTTCCGCAGTCCCACCATCCGTCCACCGGGGCAGTGTACAGCTCGGCACCGTTGTCGATCATGTACTGGAAGGCGTCAGTGAGGAAGTACTCGCCCAGGTGCGGGTCCCCCTCCATGACCTCGTCGATGCCCTCGAACATCAGCTCCGGGTTCCGGATGTAGTACACGCCGATGTTGGCGAGGTCGGACACGGGCTCGTCCGGCTTCTCGTCGATGCGCCTCATGTAGCCGCGGTCGTCGGTGACCACGACGCCGAACTCCTCCGGGTTCTGCACGCGGTACGCCCAGATGACGCCGTCGGCCTCCGGGTGCTCCCGGATCACGTCGAAATCGGCGTCGAACAGCGTGTCGACGAACACGATGAGCACGGGGCCGTCCACGTGGGGGCGGGCGAGTCCGATGGCGTCGGCAGTCCCGATCTGACGCTCCTGCTCCACGAAGTCCGTCTCGAGGTCCGGGTACTCCTCCTCGAAGAAGTCCTCGATCTGCTCCTTGCGATACCCCGTGATGCCGATGATCTCGTCTACGCCCTCCTCCCGCAGCCTGTCGATCACGTGCGCCAGCACCGGCCGGTTGGCGACCCGCACCAGCGGCTTCGGGCGCGAGTGGGTCAGCGGACGGAGGCGCGTGCCCATTCCGGCGAGGGGGACGATGGCTTGCATGGGTGGTTGGGGTAGCGTGTATTGCGGAGCCAGTGGGCCGGAATCGGCGGTCCGACGGACGCGGGGAGCGCGGACGGCCGCACGGGCGGCAGCTCGGTCGAGGGCCAGGCCGGGACGTCCTGCGTCCGCCGCGGCTCCGGGGGCCGATTCTGGCCGGCAACGTACCCGTGCCGACTGCGGGCGGCAACCGGCACACGGACCGGACCGTGTGACCCGAGCGCCCCGGAATCGGCTCCGGCATCACCTGCAACTTCGGGAGCATGCTGCGCTGGCTGACCGAGAACGAGGCGGACACCCGCGACCAGGACGGCCCGTCCGGCCTGCGCCTCCAGGTGCCCTACCTCCGGGTCTGGGACGCGCTGGGAGAGGAGATCCGGTCCCGACCGCGGTGGGAGCTGGTGGAGGCCGACCGCCGGGCGGGTGAGATCCGCGTGGAGTGTAGCTCCCTGATCTTCAGCTTCGTCGACGACCTGGAGGTGGACGTGAGCCTGGACGAGAACGGGTTCACCCGCGTGGAGGCCCGCTCCGCCTCACGGGTCGGGAAGGGCGACTTCGGGGTGAATCGCCGCCGGATCCGGAGTCTGATGCGCTCCCTGGACGACCGGCTGTCCGCCGATTAGCCGCCCCCGAGATCCGCCCTCAGGCCGCCGAGCGTGCCTCCGAGGGCTTCCGCGGGGCGCTCACCGTCAGGGTCTCCTTCTCCGACACCGCGATGACGGAGACCGCGGTCAGGTCGCCGGTGACGTTCAGCGCCGTCCGGCACATGTCCAGGATGCGATCCACGCCGAAGATCAGCGCGATGCCCGCCGCCGGATCCACTCCCGCCGGGAGCGCCTGTGTGAGGACGATCACCAGGATGATGATCCCCGCCGAAGGGACGCCGGCGGCGCCGATCGAAGCCAGGGTCGCCGTGAGCACGATGCCGATCTGCGTGCTCAGCGCCAGCTGGCCCACCAGGACCTGGGCGATGAACATGGTCGCCACCGCCTGATAGAGGGCGGTTCCGTCCATGTTGATGGTGGCGCCCAGCGGGAGGACGAAGCTGGAGGACTCGCGGCTCACGCCCAGTTCCTCCTCGGCGGCCTCCATCGTCACGGGCAGCGTGGCGTTGGAGCTGGAGGTGGAGAACGCGATGAGCGGCACCTCGCGGATCCGCTTGAACCACTGGCCCAGGTCTACCTTCGCCAGGAACTTGAGCGCGCTGGTATAGGTGATGAGCAGGTGCAGGATCAGCCCGCCGATCACCACGGCGCTGTAGACGAGGAGGCTCTGGAGCACCTCGAGGCCGAACTGTGCGACCACCGCGGCGATGAGGGCGAAGACGGCGTACGGGGCGAGCTTCATGATCCAGTGGACCATCTGCATCGACGCCTCGTTGATGCCGTCGAAGAAGCTGATGACGGTGGAGCCGCCGGTGTCCTCGGGGAGCACCGACACGGCGGCCCCGAGGAAGATCGAGAAGATGATGATGGGCAGCATCCGCATCTCGGTGAGCGCCGCTATCGGGTTGCGGGGAATCATGCCCATCAGCATGTCGACGATGCCCGTGTCCTGCTGCTGGGCGGCCTGGACCTGCTGGGCGCTCTGGTCCATGTACGCGTTCCGCAGGCTCTCCAGCGTCGTCGGATCGATTCGACCACCGGGCACGAACACGTTGGAGAGGACCAGGCCGATGGTGACGGCGATGGCTGTGGTCACGAAGTAGAAGGCCACGGTCTTTCCACCGAGCCGGCCCAGCTTCGTCATGTCACCGAGGCTGGCCGTCCCCACGACGAGGCTTGCCACCACCAGCGGGATCACGACCATGGTGATCAGATCGATCCAGGCCGATCCGATGGGCTCGATGGCCACCAGGGTGGACTGCAGCCAGCCGATCCCGAAATAGTTTGAGACCAGTCCCGCGAGGGCTCCGGCCACGAGCGCGATCGATATCTGCGTGTGTAGCTTCATCGCCGCTCCGCCTCGGGTGGATCCTTTTCTCGCCCGGGCCAACATAGGAGGCCGCCCCGCAGCATGACAGAAGTCCCCCAGCGGACCCTGCTTACGGGCCTCGTTGCCCTCCTGACCGCCGTGTTCCTGGCCTGCGGCGACAGCCCCCGCAGCCCGCAGCGCGAACCGCCGGACTCCTCGGTGCAGGCCTCCCCGTCCCTTCCCCCGGCCCGATACGTGACGGTGCTGGCCTGGAGTGCCGGGGCCGGACGGCACTCGGGAGTCCTGTGGATGGAGAACTGGACCAGTGCCTCCGGCGAGATGGTCCGGATGTACAGGGGATGGCGGGTCGACGGCGACACGGTCCGATCCGTCCTCGCCGTGGACGACACCCTGCCGGTAGCGCAGGCGGCCTGGCGCCCGCTGCCGGCGTCCGGTCTCCGGATCTCCGTCGATCCGAGGGGGCGCCTCTCCTCGCTGAACGTGGGTCCCGACGAGGTGCGGCTGCGGCTGGAGCGGGAGCTGGCCTCGTGGCGGGGCGCGACCGGGACGGACCAGCGCCTGCGCCGGGGACGACTGTTGGCGGCAGATGCCGACACCGCCCTGGCGGAGGTCACCGCGGCGGTGTTGCGCTTCGAGCGCCTGCCCGGCGGGCCGGGGCCGGCGGGTCCGGCCCGTACGTTGATCCTCGCGGGCGGCGACGGTCGGGGACTGCTGGTCCTCGACGAGGGAACGGAGCGGCCGTGGAGCCGGGGCTGGACGTGGGACGGCGAGGGCAGGCTGACCTCGCTGGACGCCTCCTCGCTCCCGGACACCGCCCGCGGGGAGGCCGCCTGGACCTTCCCCGACGGCGCCGGCGACGTCGCGGTCGAGTGGCGGGTCCCGGAGGGAGACTCGCTCCCGGCGTCCCGCCGGGACTCCGCGGCCTCGTTCCAGATGCTGCCCGTCGCCGGACGGGTGGGGCGGCAGGGATCGGGCGGGCTACCCGCCGGCGGATGCCTGCTGCTCGCCCCCTGACGCCCCGTCCGCCGACCTGCTCTCTCCCGGGTCTCGGGCGCCCGAGAATTCAGTCGTCCGAGACTTTCCGGGCCTTCTGGTAGAGCTCCGACGCCCGCTGGGGCTGCTTCTTCCGGTCGTAGAGGATTCCGAGCGTGTAATAGGCCCTGTCGTTCTCCGGCTCCAGCTGCACGGCCTCTTCCAGGGCCTCCATGGCCTTGTCTACCCGCCCCAGGCGGTTGTAGGACTCCCCCAGGTAGAAGTGGGCCGTCCCGTTCTCCGGGTCCTCGTCGATAGCGTCGCGCAAGACCTCGGCGGCCTTTTCGTACAGCCCCTTCCGGTAGTAGACCAGGCCCAGGTTCAGGAGGGTGTCGGCGCTGTGCCGGTCGAGCTCCAGGGCCCGGTCCAGGTGCTCCTGGGCTTCGTCGAACCGGCCCAGGGCCCCCAGCGACGCCCCGACGTTGGTGAGGAGCTGGACGTTGTCCGGGTCCATCTCCAGCGCGGCCCGGTACTCCTGCAGGGCCTGCTCGGTCTCGCCGAGCCGGTCATACACGTAGCCGAGGTTGTTCCGGGCACGGAGGTGGTCGGGCTCGTGCAGCAGTAGCTCCGTGTACAGGTCCACGGCCGTCCTCAGCTCACCGCGTTCGGCGTGCTCGCGGGCGCGTCGATACAGCTCGCTCTCGTCCTGCTGCGCCTCCTCCGCCGATCCCGTCCCGTCCTCGTCGGTGGTCTCTGCTACCATCAGGTCACCGTCGGTGTGACCGAATTCGCGACCCAGTCCAGGTAGGAGCGCGAACCCGCATCCGCGGACAGGGCGAGAAACTCGGGCGCGTCGTAGGGGTGGAGCTCCACGACGCGAGTCTCCAGATCGTCGAGCCGGCCCCGGGTGGTCTTGAGCAGGGCCAGCCCCTCGTCCTCCTCGTGTACTTCGCCCTGCCATCGATACACGGAGCGGACGCCTTCGGTCACGTTCACGCAGGCCGCCAGTTTCTCGTCCACGAGACGGCGGCTCAGCCGGAGGAGGAACTCCCGGTCGGGACCCGTGACGAGGACGACGAAGACGTCGGACTCGGCCGAGTCGCCGCTCACCGCCGGTCCCCGCCGTCCCTTCCCCCGCCCTCCGCCTCCCGCTCTTCGGCCTCGTGCTCACGGTCCGCCTCGCGGTACAGGCGGTCGATCTCCTCCGCGTACTCCTCCTCCACCACCCGCCGCTTCACCTTCATAGTGGGCGTGAGCTCTCCGCCTTCCACCGTGAACTCGGCGGCCAGTGGCAGGACTTCCTTGGGCTGCTCGTGCTCGTCGAACGGCTCGGTCCGCTCGCGCACGACCTCCTCGAAGCGCCGCCGCACGCGCTCGTTGGCCACCAGCTGCTCGTCGTCCGTGGCGCCTCCGATCTTCTCGCGCGCCGCCCACTTCCGCAGGGCGCCGAAGGCCGGCACGACCAGCACCACCGGGAACTTGCGCCCGTCGCCAATCATGACGGCATGGTCCACGAGCTCCGACTGCCGGATGGCGTTCTCCACGGGAGCCGGGGCGAGGTTCTTCCCGTAGGAGGTGACGATGATCTCCTTCTTCCGGTCGGTGATGCGAAGGTAGCCGTCGTCGTCGATGGAGGCGATATCACCGGTCTTGAGCCACCCGTCGTCGGTGAGCGTCTCCTCGGTTTCCTCCTCCAGGTGGTAGTATCCCTCCATTACCTGCGGCCCCCGGCACAGGAGCTCGCCGTCCTCGGCGACCTCCACCTCCGTGCCCGGCACCGGCGGTCCCACGGAGCCGAGCCGCACCCCGTCCGGGGGATTCACCGCCACCACGGGGGAAGCCTCGGTGAGGCCGTAGCCCTCCAGGACGGGGATCCCGGCGGCGTGGAAGAAGCGGGCCACGTCCACGGGAAGCGGGGCGCCGCCGCTGACGAAGTAGCGCACGCGGCCTCCCACCCGCTCCCGCAGCTTCCGGAAGAGCAGGCGGTCCGCCACGGCGCACTTCAGCCGGAGAAGCGGGCCCACCGGGCGGTCCTGCTGCTCCCGGTCCACTCGCTCCTCGCCCACGCCCCGCGCCCAGCGAAAGATGGCTTCCTGCAGGCCGCCGGACTCCTCTGCGGCCTCCACCACCCGCTCCAGGATCTTCTCGTAGAACCGGGGTACGCCGGTCATCAGGGTGGGACGGACTTCGGTCATGTCCCGCGCCACGGTGTCCACCGACTCGGCGTAGGCGATCCGTACGCCGGACTTCCACATGATGTAGTGTCCTGCCGTCCGTTCGAAGACGTGGGAGAGGGGGAGCCAGGAGAGTACCACGTCCTCGGGGCCGATCTGCAGCACGCGCCAGCTCTGGAGGACGTTGCTGTAGAAGTTGGCATGGGTGAGCATGACGCCCTTCGGCTGGCCCGTGGTCCCCGACGTGTAGATCAGGGTCGCCAGGTCCCCGGGCTCGGTCTCCCGGGCGTACTCCTCGTAGCTATCGGCCAGGTCCTCCGGCACCCCGTCCCCGCGCCGCTCCAGCTCGTCCAGGCCCAGGATCTCAAGCCCGGGGACTGTGGCGTCGGGGGGCTCCAGGGTGTAGAGCCGCTCCAGCTCGGGGAGGTCCTCCCGCACCTCGCGCACCTTCCCGAGCTGCTCCTCGTCCTCGACGAAGGCCGCCCGTGCGCCGGAGTCCGAGAGGATGTGGCGGAGACCGCTGGCCGGAAGGGACGGGTAGACCGGAACGCTCACCAGCCCGGACATGATCAGCGAATAGTCGGCGAGCGCCCACTCGAGCCGGGTGTCGGAGACGATGGCCACCCGCTCGCCGCGCTCGTGGCCCAGGGAACGGAGCGCCAGGGCGATCCGCCGCACCCGCTCCCCGATCTCCGGCCGGGAGAAGCAGTCCCACTCCCCCGCCTCCCCCCGGCACATGAGCGCGTCCTCCCGGGTGTAGTCGCGGAGCCCGCGGAGGAAGAGGTCCACCAGGGTGCCGGGCTCGAAGTCGGCGGGGCTGCCGGCCTCCGCCCGACCGGGCGTACCGTACTCAGCCACGGTCCCTGCCTCCTCCGGAAGGAGCGTCGTGCGCGGGCCCCTCGCCCGTACCGCCTTCCTGCTCCTGCCGAAGCTCCTCCAGCGTCTCGCGGGCGTGGCGCACGTGCTCGTTCGCCTCCGGCTCGTCGGGGGGGTTCCCCAGGAAGGCCTCCAGGT
Organism: uncultured Gemmatimonadota bacterium; assembly: GCA_964518305.1. Taxonomy (GTDB): domain Bacteria; phylum Gemmatimonadota; class Gemmatimonadetes; order Palauibacterales; family Palauibacteraceae; genus Caribbeanibacter. The sequence goes on from CAZFDK010000011.1 coordinate 12,717, forward strand.
GCCGGCACGCCGCCGCCTCCTGCCCCCGGTCGAGGTACAGGTAGGCCACCCCGTAGTGGGAGCCCGGGCTCTCGACGTCCGCCTCCAGGGCCCGCCGGTAGGTCTTGATGGCCTCGTCGGTCATCCCGATGCGGGTGTAGACCACCGCCATCTGCTCCAAGGCGGCGACGTTCTCCGGCGACTCCCGGAGAGCCAGTCGAAAGGAGGTCAGGGCCTCGTGGTACTTCTCCTCCCGGGCGAGCCGCACGCCTTCCTCGTAGTAGTCGGGCGACGCCGCCTCGTCCTCCTCGTCGGACCAGAACTTCCACCAGGACACCCGAAGGACCTCCTCTCGTCGTCTCCGGTCGCTACTCGGTCGGGGGCGGGGCGGCCGGAGCGAGGGCCAGGTTGTAGACGAACGCGAAGCCCGCCGCGACCAGGAAGCCGTAGGCGTAGGCCCAGAGCGACCCGACGACGGCGCCGACCACGCTCGCCGAATAGCCGAACAGCACGGATCCGAGCGGCGCCAGCGCGCCGGGATCACGCCCTCCGGCCAGCCAGAGCGCCGTCGTCCCCAGCAGGCAGACGACGGCGAGCGTCCCGCCGGCGATCCCGAAGGCGCGCGTGTCGATCCGCATGACCGAGTCGAAGGTAGACGGCACGACCCGCACCTGCAACGCGACATCCATCCCCCTGTCGTCCGGCGCGGCGAGGGAGGTCGACCGCCGAGAACGGAAGGAAGCTACCCGGACTGGCGGGCGACGACGGCCCGCTCCTCGGAGGCGAGGACCTCCAGCCCGGCGTCTTCCAGCTCCCGCCGCGCCTCCCCCTCCGGGCGGAGCAGCGCGAGCCGCGCCCCCGGGGCCAGCGTGCGCACCGCGTCCTGGAGGACCCCGCCGGCCGGCTTCCACAGGGCCACGCCCTCCGCCTTGCCGGGGAGGAGCGCCAATCGGTCTTCCGGAGCCAGGACCAGGGTGAAGGATCCGTCTTCGGGCGCGGCGCCGGTGTCTCCGGCCAGCGCCAGGATGGAGGCATCCTCGACGTGCGCGGCGAGGCGACCGGCGGCCGAAGCGAGCCCCTGTCCCAGCACCACGGGCCCGTCGACGTTTCGCAGGTCCAGGAGACCGCCGATCTCCAACGCCAGCTCCTCCGGCGACGGTCGCCGCCCCTCTCTTCCCGGGGGATGGGCGGCCTCTGCGCCGACGCCTCCGCCCCGGAGGTCCACCACGCCCTCCCGAATGGGATACCGACGCTCACACCGGGAGCAGCCGAGGTCGCCCTCGCGCACCCAGCCCTCGTCGTCGAGCTCGTCGACCAGGACGATGAGCCCCTGGGGGGATCGGCAATCGGGGCAGGTGAGGATTTCGCTCAGCTCGATCTGCACGGAAGGCAGCGCTCCGTGGTCCCGGATATCTGCGGTTCGCTCTTACGGCTCGATGGACAGGCTGTCCGGGGAGCCGCCCCGCCCCCAGGGCCCCATCCGGAGCACCTCCACGGCGGCCCGGGCAACCTCCCGCGGGTTCAACATGTCCTCTCGCGGGGGGAGGTCGTCCCCCAGGCGCTCCTCCATCTCGTCCCAGGCGGCGGTGTCCACGGCCCCGGGCTCGAGCAGCGAGCTGCACACGCCGGAGCCCTGCAGCTCCACCCTCAGCACCTCGTGCAGGCCCCGGAGCCCGAACTTGGAGGCCGAGTAGGCGGCGTTGCCGGGCAGGGCGCGTCGACCCGCCACCGAGCCCAGGTGCAGCAGGTGGCCGCGGCCCCGCTCCCGCATCGCTCCCAGGAAGTCCCGGCTCAGAAGAGCCGCGGCCCGGAGGTTGAGCGCCAGGTGCCGGTCCAGGACCTCCGTCGGGGTCTCGTGGGCCGGGGCCAGGTCGAAGACGCCGGCGTTGTTCACCAGGATGCCGGGTGCGCCGCCCAGGCGCCGACGTACCTCGCCCACGAGGGCCCGGATGTCGCCGTCGTCGGTCAGGTCCGCGGCCAACGCCTCCCGGCCGCACTGCTCGGCGACGTCCTCGAGCCCGGGGCCGCCGCGGGAGACCGGCAGCACTCCGGCACCGGCCTCCGCCAGGGAGAGGGCGATCTGGCGGCCGATGCCGCGGCTCGCCCCGGTGACCAGGGCGCTCACGCCCTGCAGGAACCCCTCGCTCACGAGATGAACTGCGGCGACAGCACCAGCCCGAGGAACTCGTCCCTCGTCTTCTGGTCGTCCCGGAAGGTGCCCCGGACGGCGCTCGTGATGGTCTTGCTGTTCTGCTTCTCCACGCCGCGCATCATCATGCACAGGTGGTAGGCCTCCACCACGACGCCGACGCCGCTGGGCTCCAGCTCCTCCTGCAGCGCCGCGGCGATCTCCTCGGTGAGCCGTTCCTGGATCTGCAGGCGGCGCGAGAAGACCTCGACCACGCGGGGGATCTTGCTCAGACCCACCACCCTTCCGTCGGGGATGTAGGCGACGTGCGCCTTCCCGAAGAACGGCAGCATGTGGTGCTCGCACATGGAATACAGCTCCACGTCCTTGACCAGGACCATGCTGTCGTGGGGCTCGTGGAAGACGCCGTTCCCCAGCGCCTCCTCCACGGTCATGTCGTAGCCGCGGGTCAGGAACTCGAGCGACTCCTGGACTCGCTCCGGCGTCCTCTCGAGGCCCGAGCGGTCGGGGTCCTCGCCCAGCCGTCGAAGCTGCTCCCGAACCAGCGCCTCGAAGGAGGCCTGGCTCAGGTCCGGCTCGTTCTCACTCACCCCGGTACTCCACCATGTTGCGCTCCGTCTCCCACAGTTTCAGCGATACGAGCTCGGCGCCGTCCAGGTTGCCCTCGAGGCGGTTCCAGATCCCGACGACCAGGTTCTCCGCGGTGGGGATCACGCCATCCATCCACTCCACGTCCACGTTCAGGTTCGCGTGGTCCACGTCGTCTATGACGGCGCGGTGGACCAGCTCCTTCACCCGCTTCAGGTCGATGACGTAGCCGGTGTCGGGATCGACCTCCCCCTGGACCGTAACCTCCAGGTCATAGTTGTGTCCGTGGCCGGCGGGGTTGCTGCAGGCCCCGTACAGCTCGCGGTTCTCCTCGTCGCTGCGCCCCGGTCTGGCCAGGCGGTGGCCCGCGCAGAAGTGTACCTTTCTGGTGACGCGAACCGTCGGCATGATTTTCCCCCGTCCGGTGACGTTCCTTCGGTCGAGTGCGGGCACACGGGCGTGCAGGACCCGCGCCAGAGCGGCCTGCGGGGCACGTGCCCTGCATCTGCCTAACGGGCCGGGCGGCTGCCCCGGTCGGGCTTCCCGACTCTTCTCGTTCGCCCAGGAGATCTCGGAGACTCCGTGCACACCGTCCAGCGAGACGACACCGGCTCGAACCGGTCGAGGTTCTCGCGGCTGGGGATCGCCTCGGTCGCCCTGCTGACCCTCCTGTCGGTCCCCGCCGCCCTGTCCGGGCTCGGGAAACTGCTTGTCATCTCCTGGACGGCCTTCGCGGCCATGGCCGGGATGATCCCGGTGGGGAGCCGGGCCGCCGACCACCGGCATCCCCGGTACCTGGTGTGGGGATACGGGCTGGCCAGCGGCGCCATGATCACCTCCGCGGCGGTCTTCCTCGTGCCCCCGGCACTGGGCCAGGGGAGCGCCGCGGTGGGCGGCTTCGGGCTCGCCCTGGGCATCCTGGCCGGCTTCGCGGGGCACACGGTGGGACACCGCCTCACCCACGCGGGCATCGAGTACGACGCGGCGGCCGTGGAGCTGGGCGCCCACGCCCTGTCGGCCGGCGCCATCATCGGGGTCGTCTACAACACGCTTCCGGAGCTGGGGGCGGTGCTCGGCCTCGCCATCGTCTCGCACAAGGCTCCGGCCGGGTACGCCGCGTCGCATCGCCTCTCGCGGGCCGGGCGGCGGACCAGCGTCCTCCTGGTACCGGCGTGCGGCGTGGGCCTCACGGCCCTGCCCGTGGGCCTCCTGGAGCTGCCGGACGCCCCGGTGCTGAGCGGCGCGGTGTTCGGCTTCGCCGCGGGCATCTTCCTCCACGTGGCCATGGACTTCCTCCCCCGCTGCGAGATCGGCGACGAGGTCTACCGGGCGGCGACGCTCTCCACGGACGGTCACGCCCGCCTGGACCGGCTACGGGCACACGCCGTGCTGAGCACCTTCCTCGGAGGCGCGGCGGTGCTGGCGGCCTGGCTGGCCATGCCGGCCTGACCACCTCCATCGCGTTCCGCCCTGTGTCCCGCAGCTACAGGACCCCGCCCAGGATCCCGAATCCGATGGCGGCCACGGAGCCGGCGGTGAGGGCATACGGCAGCTGGGTGCGGACGTGCTCGATGTGGTCCGAGGCCGACGCCATGGAGGAGATGATCGTGGTGTCGCTGATCGGCGAGCAGTGGTCGCCGAAGACGCCGCCGGCCAGCGCCGCGGCAACGAAGGGCGGCAGGGAGACCGACAGGGTCGCGGCGACGGGGACCACCACGGGCAACATGATGGCGAAGGTGCCCCAGCTCGACCCCATGGCGAAGGCGATCCCCCCGGACGCCAGGAAGGAGAGGGGCAGCAGGAGGTAGAGGGGAAGAGCCCCGCTCACGACGCCGGCCACGTACTCGCCCGTCCCGAGCTGCTGGGTGACGTCGCCCAGCGTGAGCGCCAGGAGCAGAACCAGCGCCATCCCGGTGAGCCCGCTGGCCCCCTTGAGGCTAGCGTCGCTCAGGGTCTCCACGGACAGGATGCGCTGCCCCAGCGCCATCAGCCAGGCGGCGCCCAGGCCGGCCAGCACCGCCCAGAAGACGCTGGTGGTGCCCGATCCGTCGGCCAGGCTTCCGTCGCCGGTGATGAACATGGCCACCGGCATCATCACCACCATCACGATCACCGGGAGCAGCATGTTCACGGCCCGGTAGGGAATGCCGTCCGGCGGCGCAGGGGCGATCTCGTCCGGGTCGGCCATGGCGGAGGCATGGTCCCAGTGTAGCTCGCCCCCGGATGCCCGCTCCTCCGCGTCGGCCATGGGACCCAGGTTCAGGCCCGTGGTGGCGGTGATGCCCGCCAGGACGACGGCCACCAGGGCGTAGAAGTTCACGGGTATGCTGGCCACGAAGACGCCCACCGGGTTCTCCACCCCGAGCCCGCCCAGCAGCCCCAGCACGTACGCGCCCCAGGCATTGAAGGGGATGAGGATGCAGATGGGGGCGGAGGTGGAGTCGATGATGTAGGCCAGCTTCTCGCGCGCCACGCGGAAGCGGTCGAAGAGGGGACGCGAGACGGATCCGGCGACCAGGATCGTGATGTTGGACTCGATGAAGATGACCAGCCCCGCGAGCCAGGCCAGTACCTGGGCACGCCGACCGGTGGTCACCCACTCCCGGTGTTCCAGCCAGTCGACGAAGCCCCGGATGCCGCCGTTGGTGCGTACGACGGCGATGAGGGAGCCCATGGCGAAGGTGAACATCAGGACCCGGAGGTTCCCGGGCTCTCCCCCGACGGTGACGAGCGCCTCCACGGAGTCGGCGAAGCCCGCCGCCGGGTTCCATCCCGCGGCGATCGTCCAACCGAGAAAGATGCCCGCGGCCAGGGACAGGTAGACCTGTCGGCTGTAGATCGCCAGCCCGATGGCCAGCAGCGGCGGGACCAGGGAGAGCGCTCCGTACTCTATGGTCGTCCTCCCCGTCCCGTTCTCAGCCGCCCCGACACCGGCGCCGCAGCGGGCCGAACCCTCTGGCCGCCGTCAGTCGCGGCCGTCCCCCGTCGCTCTCTCGCTCTGTCGCTCCGCGGCCCGGGCCTGCAGCACGGCCTCGGCCCGGTGCTTCGGGAGGAGGCTCTCCACCCTGCGCGGGTCCTCGTCGATCACCGAGAGGGTGTCCTCGCCGAACTCGCCCACAAGCTTGCGGGCCGTCTTCTCGCCGACGCCGGAGTAGCGCTCCTTCATGTGCTGCACGATCTCCTCGCCGTCGCCACCCGCGACGCCCCCGGACGGCTCGCGTCCCCCGGACTCGGCCCCGGCGGCCGAGACGGCCTCGCGCTCACCCGACGGATCCGATTTCTCCGGGACGGAACGCTCTGGCTCCGACTCGGATCCCTCCTGCTGCTCCTCGCCGGAGTCGGTGGTCGTCACCGGGCCGGGCGCGGGCTCGCTCCCGGACTCGTCCTCCTCCTTCTGGCCCGCACCGCTCTTCCGGCCACGGCGGAAGCGTCCGACGCCGCCCCGTCGTGCGGACTCGGAGTCCGCCGACTCGCGGCCGGACGTCCCGGACTCGACAGCGGTCGACGTCTCCGCCCCGCCGCCGTCACCGCTGGCCGTGTCCACCGGCCCCGGCACCCACGAACCGTCCTCCGAGTCGGCGCTGCCGCCGCCCTTGCTCTTGCGACGGCGCCGGAGGCCTCCGACGGGCTCCTCCGCCTCCGACTTTTCTTCCTTCTCGCGCGGCTCGGGGGCGCGCCCGGACTCCGGCTCGTGCGCCGCCTCTCCCTCACCGGCCGCTTCCGGCTCGGGCTCGGGTTCCGGCGATTGCTCCGGCTCCGGCTCCGGTTCCGATTCCGGCTGGCGTTCCGACGCCGCCGGCTCCGCGCCGCCGGCGGGCTCGAGGTAGTAGTTCCCGTCGGAGTCCTTGGTGATGTCCACGATCTCCTCGTCGTGGGCCTGGCGGATGAAGCGGCTGAACTTGCTGAACCCGAGGGCCCCCTCGTCGAACGAGGAATCCCGGTTCAGCATCTCGCGCTTCACCTCGGAGTCGCGGACCCGGCCGTCCTCGCCGGAAAGGTCCGCGACGACCTCCTGCAGGAGATCGTAGCCGGAGCGGAGCTGCTCGGCCTCGACCACCGGCCGTCCGCTGCCCGACGCCGCGGCCTCGCGCTGGCGACCCTCCTGCCGGCCGCCCCCCTCCCCGTTGCGATCTCGTTCGGGCTCGCCGCCCTCTTCGCTCAGGTCACGGGGCGGGGGTGCACCGCCAGCTTCTTCCTCATACCTCTGCTTCTTCTCCGGCTGCTCCTGCCGCTGCTGCCGTCCGCCGTTCCCGCCGGAAGGTGCCTCCACGTCGACGCTGGAGCCCGGGCCCACCTCGTACTGCCCGTTTCCGATCTTCTGCAGCTTCAGGATGCCGCGGGAGCTGGCCTCAGTGAGGAAACGGTTGAACTTGCTGTATCCGATCTCCTTCTCGTCGAAGCTCGGATCCAGCTCCAGCATCACCTGCTTCAGCCGGTCGGAGCGCATGACGTCGTCGCGCTCCACCATCCTCTTGATCGAGTGCTCCGCCAGCTCCCACGGGTCGTGACGCTCCGTGTCCATCTCGTCGGCCGTCACCAGGCCGGAGAGGCTGTCGTAGCTGTAGTACTCGTCACAGTTCTGAACGAGCAGGTCGGAGCTCGACTCTTGCATGCCGACGCCGATCACGTACTTCCCGTATTCCTTGAGCTTCAGCACGAGGCTGGAGAAGTCAGAGTCGCCCGACAGCAGGATGAAGGTACCGATCTCCGGGCGCGTGAAGACCAGCTCCAGGGCGTCGATGGCCAGCCGGATGTCCGTGGCATTCTTCTTCGAGGAGCCGTAGGCCGGGGCGTAGATGAGGTCGATGGCCGCCTCGGAGAGGGGGACCACGTACTGCGGATAGCGGCGCCAGTCGGCGTAGGCCCGCTGGACCGAGACCTTGCCCCGAATGATGTCGGAGTTCAGGAGCTGACGGAGCTCCTGGCCCAGGTTGGACCGGATCCCCATCGTCACGTTGTCGAAGTCGATCAGGAGCGCCGCATTGGGCGACGGAGTGCTGCTCCGGTCGTTGTGGTGCGGCGCGCGTGTGAATCGTTCGTTCATCTTCCTCTCGCCTGCCTGTTCGTGTGTAGTGTCGTGCAGACCCGCGCGGGACGCGGGCGAGAGGCCCCCCGATCTCGCCTCCGGCGTGGCCGAAGGGGACGATGCGAGCGGTCTCTCAGTCTCTCTCTTCCTCCTCCTCCCGAACCGCCTGCGCCAGCGCCCGACGCCGGGGCTTGCCCCCCGGCGTCCGGGGCAGCTCGTCGAAAAACCGGACGAGGTCCGGGACCTTGTAGTCCGCCAGCGCGGATTCGCAGTACTCCCGCAGCTCCTCGTCGCCCACGATGGCGCCCTCGACGGTGTGGACGCAGGCGCAGACGAGCTGGCCGAGCACTTCCTCGGGAACGCCCACGACCACCGCATCCAGCACCGCGGGGTGCGAGCGGAGATGGTCCTCGACCTCGCGAGGATGGACGTTGTATCCTCCCCGGAGGATCACGTCGCCCTTCCGGCCGACCACCCGGAGATAACCGTCCTCGTCCCGGATCGCCAGGTCCCCGGTACGGAAGAATCCCTCCTCCGTGAAGGAGGAGGCAGTCTCCTCGGGCTGCCGGAAGTACCCCCGCATGACGTTGTACCCACGTACGCCGATCTCGCCCGTCTCACCGGGAGGCCGCGGCTCGCCGTCGCCGTCCATCACCCGGACCTCCACTCCCTCCAGGGGACGACCTACCGTCGTGTTCCGCCGCTCCTCGTCGTCCGACGGGCGGGTGATGCTCACGGTGGGCGAGGTCTCCGTCAGCCCGTAGGCGATCTCCAGGTCCGCCGCCATCTCCTCACGGGCCCGGCGAATGAGGTCCTCGTCCACCGGGGCACCGGCGACGATGCCCGTCCGGAGCGCGTCCAGATCCCGATCCTCGAGATCCGGCTCGCGCAGGGCCATCACGAACATCGTCGGTACACCGTGAAAGACTGTTACCCGGTGTCGCTCCATGAGTTCGAGGGCACCGGCGGCATCGAAGCGCTCCTGCAGCACCAGAGAGGACCCCGAGCAGAGCACTGTGAACAGGGTCGCTCCGAACCCGAAGATGTGGAAGAAGGGCACGGAGCAGAGCGTCCGGTCTCCGGGCTCCAGCGAGAGGGCCTCCGCGGTGCGGTGCGCCGTACGGACCAGGTTCCCGTGGCTCAGGACGACACCCTTGGGCTTGCCGGTCGTCCCGGGCGTGTAGAGGATGCCAAACCGCTCGTCAGCGTCCGTCTCCGCCGGACTCCAGGAGCGCCCGCGCCCGCTGGAGACCAGGTCCTCGAACTGGAAGATCCGGTCGTCGTACCAGAGGTCCTCCTCGCCCACAGTCACCAGGTACTGCAGGGCCGGGAGCTCCACCAGCAGCTTCTCGAAGAGCTGCAGGTAGTCGGTGCCGCCGTACTGCTCCGGCGTGACGGCCACCGTGGCCTCGGAGTTCCTGAGCATGAACTGGAGCTCGCGGGAGGTATAGCCGGGGTTGAGCGGGACCACCACCGCTCCGAGCTCCGACGCGGCCAGGGTCGTGACCACGGCCTCCGGCCAGTTGGGCAGGTCCACCGCGATCCGGTCCCCGGCCTCGATCCCGAGTCCCGCCAGAGCCACCGCCAGGTTCGTGGCCTTCTCCAGGGCCTCGCCGTACGTCCACGAGCGCTCCCCGGCGACGAGAAAGGTCTCGTCGCGGCGCCGGTCGGCCTGGTGCCGCAGGACTCCGGCGGCGGTGAGGGGATCGCTCATGGGAGAGGCTGAAGCGGGTCGGGTGACGTCGGGGCGGGGATATCGGCCGGAATACGGTGGACCGGGCGACGTCTAATCTGTCGAGAGCTGCTCCGACCGTAAAGCACGAGGAAGCCAGGACAGCAGTCGGTCTTCGTCGACGGGATGGGTCCACGCCCGCCCGTCGGCCCGATCCACGCTCCCGATGTTTTCGAGCAGGACCAGTCGGACATCCCCGCCCCGGGACTTCTTGTCGCGGCGCGCCGCGTCGAGCACCTCGTCAGGGGTGTGCCGGTCGAGGGGCCAGGGCGTGATCTCGCAGGCAGCGACCAGGGATCGGAGGCGTTCGGCGGTGTTCGGCGGCGTCCCCCCCGCGGTCTCGCCCCACAGTGCCTCCAGGACCATGCCCGCCGCCACGGCCTCGCCGTGGAGACCGGAGAAGCCCGCCGTGGACTCCAGAGCGTGACCGAGGGTGTGGCCGAAGTTCAGGATCTGACGACGGCCGGCTTCCTCCGGGTCCCGGGCCACCACGTCGGCTTTGATGGCGACGGCTCGGCGAACCAGCTCCGTGGTCGGCCCGATCTTCCCGTCGGCGAGGGCGTCGGCCCGCTCCTCCATCCAGGCGAAGAGCTCGTCGTCGGCGATCGCTGCCGCCTTCACCGCCTCGGCCAGGCCGGCGCGAAGCTCCCGCCGGTCCAGCGTGGACAGGACCTCCGGGTCGATGATCACGTGCTCCGGGTGGTGGAAGGCTCCGACCAGGTTCTTGCCGGCGGGCGTGTTCACGCCGGTCTTCCCGCCCACGGAGCTGTCCAGCATGGCGAGCAGGGAGGTCGGCACCTGCACCACCGGCACGCCCCGCATGTAGGTGGCGGCCACGAAGCCCGCCAGGTCGCCGGTCACGCCACCGCCCAGGGCCACGACGGCGGCGTCGCGACTCAGGCCGGCCTCCACCAGCCGGTCGGTGAGGCGGGCCCACCGGTCGCGCGTCTTGCTCGGCTCCCCCTCGGGGAAGGTGAAGAGCTCCGCCGTCTGCCCCCCGCTCTCCATGGACGCCAGGACGCGGTCGGCGTAGTGGTCCGCCACCCGCTCGTCGGCGACGACCGCGTAGCGGTGCGCCCCGACCTCGCGACGGCACCGGCGACCGAGCCCGTCCAGGGCGCCGGGCCGGACCTCGACGCGGTAGCCGCCGGCCCCCGACTCCGGCACGGGCACGTAGATGTCGCCGTCCGTCTCCGGACCGTCCTCCGGATCAGCGCGAGTTCCTCGCGCAGGGTCGGTCTCCCCCCGGCTCATGGGCTCACGGACGGTCCGCGGCCGGCTCTCCACCCGTCCCTTCCCCCGAGAGCCGGACCTCCGCCGTCGGGCCCAGAACGCCGGTGTCCACGGCAGCCGGTCGGTCCAGGATCCGAACCACGGGGCGTCTCCCGATCTCGAGCCGCTCCACGATCACCGCCCGACCGGCGGAACCGGGATCGCCGTCGTACCGGGCGCTGAGGGCGCGCCGGGCCGCCGAGGCGAAGGCATCCGCCTCCGCGGCGTCGTCCCACACGCTCGCCCAGAGCAGCGCCTCCCGCCCGTCGGATCGGAGCAGGCGTACCCGGTCGCCGTCCCAGCCGGCGGCCGCCGAGCGGGCCGCGCTGTCCGTGTGCAGGTGTACCGAGAGGAAGACCCGCGTCTCCAGCTCGCCCATGCTGTTCGAGTACGTCTCGCTCCAGCCGGTCGGCGGAGCGGCGGTGAACGCGACCTCCGTTGGAGCGTCGGGGTCCGCCCCGACGCTGCGTTCCGGGTGCAGGACCTGCTCCGTGGAAGCCGGGAGCCGCGTACCGAACGGGGGCGGCCGTCCTTCCGTCTCCCGCCACAGTGTCTGCAGGTAGCCGAGCCCGCCCACGTAGGGGAAGGTCAGCGTCTCCCGGATGATCCTCGGCGCCGAGCCGAAGGTGGGCATGCTCTCCGGGGCTCCCTGCGTGGCGACCTCGCCGAATTTCTCGGCGAGCCCCGGCATCGTGGTCAGGTCCATGTCGGATCCGGTGGTCTCGGCCAGGGTCCACTCGGCCATGACCAGCGTCGCCTGCCCCTCGATGGCGGCCCGGGCGGCGTTGGTGGCGTCGTTTCGCTCCCGCATGGACGCGGTGAGGCTGTCCAGGTCCATGTGCTGGTCCTGTAGGGCGTGCACCAGCTCGTGGACGACCACCGTGCGGGCTTCCGCCGGCGGCACGTCCTCCAGCACGAAGAGGGTGTCGGCCTCCGGGTCGTAGTAGCCTACGACCTGCTCCATGTACAGATTCCGGAGCAAGCTCTCCAGCCGGAGGGTGTCCGGCAGGAGTCCGAGGCGAGAGTACGTCGCTCCGAGAGCCTCCGCTTTCTCCGGGGGGAGCTGCTCGGCCAGCTCTTCCTCCAGGAAGGCCTCGAGCTCCGCCCGGCTGCGCCGAGCGAGCCGCGGAGGGTACCGGGCCTCGAGTCCGCTCCGGCGCTCCAGCTCCGGGATCAGCTCGGAAGCGAGTCGACGGAGCGACGTGTCCCGCGCGGAGACCTCGTCCCGCGGAGCGGCCGTCGCCGAGGAGTCCCCGTCGGACGCCCGCGCGGCGTCCTCCGACTGGCTGCCGCAGGCCGCGACCCCGGCGACCAGCGCCGCCAGGACCGCCAGCGCGGCCGAGGAGGTCCGATCGCGCCAGAGCGCGGCGGCGGTCACGCCACCTGCTCTGTCCGGGGAGCGCGCCGGAGGCGACCGTCCCCTGCTCGTTCCGACAGCTCGCCCACGGTGGTCCCGATCTCGGGGTGACGCCACCGGGGCAGCAGCTCTTCGAGCGGTGTGAGCACGAAGTTCCTCCTTTTCATACGTGGGTGAGGAAGGGTTAGCTCTGCGGTATCGACGACCCGATCGCCGACCAGGAGCAGGTCGAGATCCAGGGTCCGGCTCTCCCCCGGCGGGCGGCGGGGGGTTCGGCCGCCTCCCATCTCCGTGTACTGAAGCTCGCGGAGAAAGCGGTGGATAGCGGCCTCGTCCGCCGCGGCTGGCCCGCCGTCTCCCGTCGGCAGACGCCCCGCGGCGCACATATTCAGGAAGTCGGGGCCCCGGACCCCCTCCCGCGGCGCCGACCGGTACACGCTGGACACGACCACACCGCGGAGCAGACGCTCCAACTCGCGGACCCCGAACCGGAGACACTCGGATCGGTCCCCCACGTTGGAGCCGAGGGCCACGGCCGTGACAGGACCGTCGGCCCGTCCGCGCCGCCCTGAACCGTGGCGGCTCACCTCTCCTCGCCCCCGGGAGGATGCGGGCGCGAGCGGGAAAGCGTGCGGAGGAAGGCGCGATGCGCGGAGTCCGCCGGGAAGTCGATCCCGCCACCGTACGGATACCGGGGCATCGCGTGGAAGGGAAGCGGCCGCACGCGGTGGCCGGTAGCGGTGTTGAGATCGGCGTCCTTGATCCATCCGTCGGAATACAGAAGGAAGTCCCGGCGCCAACCCGACGGGACGTCGGGTGCCGCGCCGGCATCGAAACGGACGTCGATCTCGTCACCCGGTCCGGCCACGACGTACCGGTCGTCGGCTTCCTGCAGAAGCTCCGTAACGCCTCCGTAGCGCGTGAAGGGGCCCCGGATGGGCAGCCACGGCGACCGCGTGCTCACCGAGTCGTACTCGAACCAGTGAGGCCCGTGCCGACCGCCCTTTCGGTACATGCGGGAGAAGCCGCGGAAGCGGATCTGCGCGGAGTCCGGCGTCAGGGACCGGCGGCGCATGGGCGCCCGCAGATCGCCCGTGGCGAAGAAGGCTCGGTCCCAGTAGACCTGGAGGTTGGTGCGGATTCGCACCGACCGGTCGGTGCTCAGAAAGCGGTCGGTGAGCTCCACGACCACCGTCTTCTCTTTCCCGGCGGGGAAGCTGATGTTCTCGATCGCCGTCCTCCACTGCCCCTCCTCGTCGCGGACCTGCAGCTCCGGGGGCACCGTCCGCGCCGAGTCCGACTGTGCCAGTGCCACGTTGATGCTCGCGTCGGTAGGATAGACCCACCCGGAGAGAAAGAGGAACACGCGCTCGCCCTCGGGGAGGTCGCCGGGCGTCAGCACCAGTTCGTGCATCTCGGCGAGACCCTGGTACCTGCCCATGGCGAACGTCGTCACGTGATCGTCGTCGTTCCGGAGCAGCTCCCGCCGGACGTCCCGACCCTCGCCGTCCCGAGCGGACGCCGGCGGGAGGCGTCGCGACACGGCGTATATGCGGTCGTTCGGCGGGTGGCTCGACGGGCGGAACCGCTCGTCGACGAAGATCTCCGCCGAGTCCGGATGGTCCACCGTGACCAGACGCAGTTCGTCCACGTAGGCGGTCTCCCACAGCTCCTCAGTGACCTTGAGCCGGTACGCACCATCCCGCGGCGCGAGCTTCTCCCCCGGTAGACGCACGTACTCCCGGGACGCGTCGGGAGGAGCGTAGGAGCGTGCCCCCTCGCCCATGATCCCCACGGGCATGCCCAGGGCGCTACGCCAGATTACATCCGTGACAAACTCCGTCCGCTCTCCGTTCCAGGCGTAGAGGAACGCGCACGACCCCTTGAGAGTCTGGTCCTGCACGGCCTCCTGATCTCCGCGGGCCAGATACAGGTTCTGGGGAACGCCATTCGTCCACCGGATCCGGACCACGTCGGGCCGTCGCTCGTCGCCCAGGCCGACGTGGACTCTCGGCCCGCGGACCGTGAGCGCCCTGCGCGTATCGCCGGCCCGGATCTCCACCCGGGCGCCGATTCCGAACTGGTTCACCTTGCCGCTGCCGATCCCGAGCCCCACCAGCCGCATGTTCAGGTAACGGTTGGCGTTGCCTCCGTCGTTACGGAACAGGTATTTACGCCCGTCGGTCCCGAGCAGGACCAGATCCTGATCTCCGTCGTCGTTGTAGTCGAGCGTGGCGGCCTCGAGGGCTCCGTCCGGCTCCGGGGGGAGCTTGGAGGAGATGTCCTCGAATCCACCCTCGCCGCGGTTGTGGAGGAGGACGATTCCGCGGGTCGCGTCATCTGCAGGCGTCACGGCCGCCAGGTCCAGGCGGCCGTCGTTGTCCACGTCCAGCACGGCGACGTCCCGCAGCTCCGACGTCGGAAGAGGGGAGCCTGCCGGATCGAGGTCCCTCCGACGGAAGCCAGCATCGCCGTCGTTGTCCAGCAGCCGACCGCCTCCACCGGCGAGTCCCACGAAGAGGTCTTCGGAGCCGTCGTTGTCGAAGTCGCCCACGGCCAGCGTCGACGCTCCCACGTCCGACAGCCCGGCCTCCTCGCCGGCGGGCTCGAAGCGTCCGCGTCGCTGGTTCAGGAAGAGCCGAACCCCTCCGGTGTCGGCCACCACGAGGTCGATGACCGCGTCCCCGTTGAAGTCCCCGATGCTTGCATCCCGACCGGCGCCGTCGGTGTCCGCGCCGAAGCCCGCCTCCGCCGTCCGGTCGGTGAAGGAGCCGTCCAGTCCGTTCCGGTAGTAGCGGTCCCGCCCCTCGTTGACCACGTAGAGGTCGAGGTCTCCATCGTGGTCGAAGTCCGCGAAAACGGCGGCCCGGCCGTCACCCGCGTCGTCCACGCCGAGGTCGCCCGCCACCTCGCGGAAGCTCCCGTCCTCCCGCTGCCGGTAAAGCCGATTGGGTCCGTCGCGCACCACGTAGAGGTCCAGGCGACCGTCGTTGTCGTAGTCGGCGTACTCGGCGGCCCGGGCCCCATCCACGTCTCCGAGTCCCAGGGAATCGGAGACATCGCTGAAGCGACCCAGATCGTTCTTCCAGAGTCCCACCCGGTCGGGTCGCTCGCCTCCCGTCGGGGCCGCCAGGTCCACGTCGCCGTCGCCATCGACATCGGCCCCTGCCAGGGCGAGGGCCACCGAGAACCGGGTGTCCGACCCGGCCTCCGCCGTGGCGTCGCCCCGGAAGCCCGCCGCCCCGCTGGCGTCGGCGAACGTCAGGGCCTCCGCGACCGTGCCTCCGCCGTTGATCTCACGCTGCAGGTCGCGACTGAAGGTAAGCACGGGGTAGCCCTCCAGGTTCCCCACGGGCCCCTGCAGTTCCGTGCGCTCCCGCTGATAGGGGGGCGTCACCTCGAGATGGCCCCGCAGCTCCACCAGCGCCCCGAGCGCGCTCTCAGCGTCTCCGGATCGCGCAGCCTCCAGGGCCAGCTCGTGGTCCTCCCGAGCCCCCTCGGGCAGACCCGGCTCGAGCTGACGCAATTGCTCCAGCTGCGCCGCCGCCGAATCGGTGGCGCCCAGGCGGAACTGCGTCTCGGCCAGGTCCAGTCGCGCAGCGCGATTACCCGGACGCGCCTCGACGATACGGCGGAGATAGCTCCGGCGCTGCCGCCGAGCCTCCGCGCCCTCGCCCTCCGCCATCTCGGCCAGGGCGTTCAGGGTCTGGACGTGCTCCGGATTCGCCTCCAGGCTCTGCTGGAGGATCGTCCGTGCCCGTCCGGAGCGGTCGGTCTCCTGGAGGAGGCGGGCCAGTATGAGGTTCACCCGGGGATGGTCGGGATCGAGCTCCCGGGCGCGCTCGAGTTGCGTCTCCGCCGAGTCGAGTCGCCCGGTACGCAGCAGGACCAGCCCCAGGTTCGCGTGGCCCAGAGCCTCGCCGGGCACCAGGTCCACCAGCTTGCGGAACTGCTCCTCTGCCTTGTCGAGCTGGTTCTGGTCCAGGTAGGTGAGCCCGAGCGTCCGGGTGGTCACGACCTCCGTCGTGCCGCCGGAGCCGGACTCGGAGCTGTCCTCCCCTCCGCCGCACGCGGGAAGGAGGACGAGCCCCGCAGCGATTAGCAGCGCCCCGGCTCGGACGGTCGGTGCCGACCTCATCGGCTCCCCCCGCTCTCGCCGGCGCCCGGGCCGCCCGGGCTGTCAGCGAGGTCCATCGGCTCCGAGGCCACCGGCTCGAGCCGGTCGGCGCCCTCCCGGGCCCGGTAGACCCGGTCCATGGACACGTCCCGGTAGGTGTCCACGGTGCCGCTGCCCGGCCACCGGATGCGCACCGACCGCACCGCCTCGGCCTCGCCCAGCCCGATCTCCTGCTGCAGGCTGGAGGCGCCGAAGCTGCTCCCGGTGCCCGCCGTCACGTGCACCGTCCGCTCCCCGCCGTCGGGGGTCGTCACCACCACGCGGATGCGGGCCCCGACGCCGGAGGCGTTGGCCTCCTCGCCCACCAGCCGGAGCGTCAGCCACCGGTGACCGTGGCCCGGGTTCTCGTACAGGGCGTTGCGGAAGACATCACCCTCGTAGGCGCCGCCGTAGACCACGTAGGCGTCCTGGTCGCCGTCGGCGTCCACGTCGCCGACCGCGACCCCGTGCCCCTTGCCCAGGTGACCGAAGCCGCCGGCCGCCGTGACGTCCAGGAAGCGCTCGCCGCCGTCGTTCCGGAAGACCCGCGTGGCGAAGAGGGACCGCATGTCCGGATTTCCGGTGCCCAGGAGCACGTCCGGATACCCGTCGCCGTCCAGATCCCCGAAGTTGTTCCCCATGCTCATCACCGTATGGTCCAGGCTCGCCTCCTCCGTCACGTCCGTGAACGTCCCGTCCCCGTCATTGTGGTAGAGCCGGGGGAAATGGACGGAATCTACCCCTGTCAATAGCGAACGCCCGACCTCCACGGGCGTCATTCCCCAGGCCGAAACATACAGGTCCTGGTGGCCGTCGTTGTCGTAGTCGAAGAACCAGGTGGAGAAGCTCCGCTCCGGCTCGCGGACGCCGGCCGCGGCGGCCACGTCCTCGAAGCCCCATCCCTCGTCGCCGGGCCCCCGGTTCCGAAAGAGACGGTTCGGCTCGCCGAGCACCGACACGTACAGGTCCGGGCGACCGTCGCCGTCCACGTCCCCCCAGTCCACGCCCTTCACGAAGCCCTCCACGTCCACGCCGGCGGCCGCCGCCACCTCCTCGAAGGTCCCGTCCCCCTCGTTCCGATACAGGCTGGAGGGGTGCGAGAGGAGATGACTGGATCGGGTCTCGTTCCCCACGTACAGGTCCAGGTCGCCGTCCCCGTCGTAGTCGGCCCAGGCCGCCGTCTGGGTGGGGTGGTAGCGGAGCAGCCCGGCCTCCTCGGTGACGTCCACGAAGCGGCCGTCCCCGTCGTTCCGGAGCAGGGAGTTGGGGACGCCGCTGGTGAGCCAACCGCCCCGCAGGACCAGCACGTCGACGTCCCCGTCGTTGTCGTAGTCCGCCTGCTTGAGGTTGCGCCCGGCCGTGAGCCCCTCCAGACCGGCGGCCTCCGTGCGCTCCTCGAAGGTCCCGTCGCCGAGGTTCTCGAAGTAGCGGAGCTGATCCTCTGCGCCCTGGGAGCAGACCATCAGGTCCAGGTCGCCGTCGCCGTCGAAGTCCTCCAGCACGGCACCGCCGGCGAGTCCCTTCACGTCCACGCCGAGGCCGGGGGCCGCGTCGCGGAATCGGCCGAGCTGCCCCTCGGCCTCGAAGGCCGAGGGCGGCACGCGCCACTCGGATCGGACGGCGTCCGGGAAGCCTCCGGTCATCATCGTCGCCACATTGAGCAGCCAGGCGTCCATGGCGTCGCCATCGCCGCTCTCCATCCGGGCCCGGTAGACTTCCGCCGCAGAATCAGCGGAGGAGGAACCGGGTGCGGGGCCACTGGCCTGCGGGGGGAGCGTACACCAGGCCGGATCGGCGCCGGACAGACAGCTCGAGTCCACGGCCGTGCGGAGGTGGCCGAGCCCGAGGATGAGCTGGAGACGGGTGGTGATCAGCGGCGGCGGGCCGCCTTCCCGGTACAGTGACCTCAGCGTGTCCAGCGTGGTCCGCACCACGCCCACCGCCCCGGCCGGCTGACCGGTGCGGAGCTGGGCCAGCGCCCGGCGGGACTGGAAGATCGGATAGGAGCGGTCCGTGGGCGCGATGCTCTCCTCGGACATCGACCGATTCGCGAGCTCCGCCCGGGAAAAGTCGCCGACGCGGCGGAGGCTGTCGAGACGGTCGGCCATGCGGACCGTGGAGGCGGAGCGCGGTCCCTCGCGCCCCGCGTCCGTACCGCCGCACGCGGGAAGGAGGACGAGCCCCGCAGCGATTAGCAGCGCCCCGGCTC
>CAZFDK010000011.1:31284-59488 GCA_964518305.1 uncultured Gemmatimonadota bacterium
CAGGACCAGCACGTCGACGTCCCCGTCGTTGTCGTAGTCCGCCTGCTTGAGGTTGATGCCCCCGGTGATTCCCTCCAGACCGGCGGCCTCGGTGCGCTCCTCGAAGGTCCCGTCGCCGAGGTTCTCAAAGTACCGAAGCCGGGAGCCGGGGTACCAGGAGGAGGTCATCAGGTCCAGGTCGCCGTCGCCGTCGAAGTCCTCCAGCACGGCGCCCCCCGTGTGGCCACGGATGTCGAGATCCAGCGCCAGCGCCACATCACGGAAGCGAGCGAGATCACCCTCGGACGCGAACGCGGAGGCGGGCACCCGGTAGGGCTCCGCGAGGGAGTCGGGATACTCGCCCAGCGTCATGGCGGACAGGTTGAGGAGCCACGCCGACATCCAGTCCCTCGGCCTCTCGGAGAGGACCGCCCGGAACAGCTCCGCCGCCGAGCGGGAGGGGTCGGCGTCGGGATAGGCCTCGCCCGCTGCCATGGGTATTCGGCATCGCCGCGGGCCCTCGTGGGAGACGCATCCCTGCTCGACGGCGTGGCGGAGATGGAGGAGCCCCCGAAGCTCCTGCCAGTTCTGGCGCAGCCCGGTCGGAACGCTACCCTCCTCGCGGCGGAGGCTGTCCCGGCGGCTCTCCAGCAGCCGGGCTCCCTCCTCCCACCGGCCCGCGCGGAGGAGCTCGCGAGCGACAGGCCGGGCGCGGGCGACGCGCGACTGTCCACGCGCCGAGAGTCCGCCGGCCCGCAGCGAGTCGGCCCGGGCGCTGTTCATGTAATCGTTGCGCGCGGGGTTGCGGGTGGCCCGCATGCTGTCGAGCCGCTCCGCCATGCGCTCAGTGGAACCCTCGACCTCCCCTCCGGCCGTGCTCCCGCGTTCGATGCCGGCGTCTCCGCAGGCACCGCTCAGCGCTGCCAGCCCCCCGAGGGCCACGAAAGCGAGTGCGATCCGAGGCTTCATCTCTCTCCAGGTGTGGTGTTGAGGTCGGGATGTGGTACGGAGATGCGGCGGGTGTCCTGTTCGAGGGGGACCTCCTGGCGGGAGCCGCCGGGCCAGGTGATCTGCAGCCGGTCGGCGGTGTCCGCCAGCCCCAGGACCTGTCCGGGGGCGTGCTGGGACCAGTAGCCGGAGCCGGCGTGGATCTCGCGCGCCGGGCCCCGGCTGCCGTCCCGGTAGACCACCCGCAGGCGGGCGCCCACGCCCCGGGGGTTGCCGGGCGGTCCCTCCAGACGGACCCGCAGGCCCGGCTCCGCCCGACGGTTTCGGTACAGCAGCGTCCGGGCGCCGTTCTGCGAGACGGCCAGGTCCACCCGACCGTCCCGGTCGTAATCGCCCAGCGCCGCCCCCCGCGGATCGCCGTACACCCGCACCCCGGACACCTGGCCCGGCACCGGCTCCAGCCCGCCCTCGCCGTCACCCGCCAGCCACAGGCTCCGCCCCGCGTCGTGACGCGCCACGTGCGGGGCGGTGGCGAAGAAGTTCTGCGTCAGGAACACGTCCTCCGCCCCGTCCCCGTTGAAGTCCGCCACCCCCACGTGAAACGCCGGCGCGTACTGCGCCTCCGGCGGCAGCGGCTCCGCCTCGAAGCGACCGCCCCGGTTCCACAGCACCAGGTGCGAGAGCTGCTCGGCCGACCGCCGCTGCGCCCGCTCCAGGGCCGGGGCGCCGAGGATCTCCTCCAGGGTCGCCTCCGCGTACGCCGAGAAGGACCCCGTCCGACGACGCACGTACGGCAGACCCGGGCCCACCACGTCCAGGCCCCAGAGCGGCGCCACACCGCCCACCTCCGCCTGACGGCGGGCCGGAAGCACGTCCAGCGTCCCGTTGCGGTCGAAGTCGCCGTAGTACACCTGCAGCGGACGCTCCGCGCTCGCCCCGTAGGGCGTGTTCCCCCCCCACCCCGTCACCACCAGGTCCATCCGACCGTCCCCGTTCAGGTCCCCCGCCGTCACCCCGTTCCAGCGACCCCGGGTCCCCGACAGACCCCACTCCCCGGTGGCCTCCCGCAACTCGCCCCCCTCGTTCTCAAACAGCTTCACCGGCCCCCACTCGGTGGCCAGCACCAGGTCCGGATCGCCGTCGGCGTCCACGTCCGAGAAGACCGCCCCCGACACCAGACCCACCTCCCGCAGACGAGCCGTGTTCGCCGAGTCCCGCACCCAGCCCCCGCCCGACGACCGGCGAAACAGCCGCGAGGAGGCCGGCACCGGGTACGCCGTCGGGTACACCCGCCCCCCGACGAACAGCTCCAGGTCCCCACCCCCGTCCACGTCCGCCAGCGCCAGCGGACCCGTGCTCGCACGAGCACCCCCGTCCACAGCCACCCGCTCCGTCACCCGCTCGCCCCCGCCCGACAGGCGCACCTGCACCACCGAGGCCCGCGAGCGCGCCGACTCCGCGCTCCCCGCCTCGTAGTTCATCCGCCCCACCAGCAGGTCCGACCCGGACCCCGAGGACGACGGCACCCCCACCACGCCCGCCTGGTCCCAGATCGCCTCCGCGGCCCCCGAACCGCCACGCTCCAGCTCCCCGCCCGCGTTCCGCCACACCGCCAGGCGACCCCCGCGGCCACCCCCCACCACCAGCTCCGGCCAGCCGTCCCCGTCCAGGTCCGGCCACCCCACCCCCGGACCCAGGCGGCTCAACCGCAGCGGCAGGAGCGGCTGACGCGACAGCTCCGCCCCGAACTCCGGCTCCACATGCTCATGCGACAGGCCCACACGCTCGAAATACGGACCCACAGCCGAGTCCGACGACGACACCGACGGGCCCGACGACGAGGAAGACGACACACGCCGCGAGACCGAGTCCGCCATCACCGAAGGATGACGCACCTCGTACTCACGACCCGCCCGCACCCCCGAGACCTCCGTCCGCTCACCGTCCCGCCAGCTCACCACCAGACGCAGCGAGTCCGACGGCTGACCCCCGCCCCCCGACACCCCCGCCGCAAACGCCAGCTCCGGCGCCGACGAGGACAGGTACAGACCGCCCGCCGCCATCTCCTTCTCCTGCACGCCCCCCGACGCCCCCTCCAGACGAACCCGCGCGCCAATACCCCGCGTGTTCGAACCAGGGCCCGCCAGACGAACCGACAGACGCGGCGCCCCCGAGGTGTTCTCCAGCACCAGCACCTCCGACCGCAAACGGTTCACCACCACGTCCCGGTCCCCGTCCCCGTCCAGATCCCCCGCCGCGAGACCATGCGACACGTCTCCCCCACGACCCCAGCCCCAGTCCGCCTCCTCGAAACGAACCCCCGAATCGTTCCGAAACGCCAGATTCGACACCCGAAGAGGGGGATACATCGAGTAGATCCCCTCCGGGTCGGGGCGCCTCTTTGCCAGGCGGCGCTGGGTGTCGATATCCAGCATGTCGGCCACGTGTCCGTTGGTGGTGAGCAGGTCCTCCCGGCCGTCCAGGTCCACGTCCAGAAACATCGCCCCCCACGTCCACTCCGAGGCCGCCACCCCCGCGTACCTCGCCACCTCCGCGTACGTCCCGTCCCCACGACCACGCTGAAGCGTGTTGCGGCTCGCCTGGAGCACGGTATCCACGTCCCCCGGGCCCGGCGCGCTCATCTGGAGCGCCGGCACGTGCCGCTTTCGGCGCACGGGGTCGCGGCTCAGCATGTCCGCCACGAACAGGTCCGTCACCCCGTCCCCGTCCACGTCCGCATAGTCCACCGCCATCGACGAACCGCTGGTCTTCCGAAGCACGCGCCACCCCGCCTCCCGAAAACGACCCCCGCCCCGGTTCAGCCAGAAATGATCCGGGCTCTCCAGGTCGTTCGCCACATACAGGTCCGGACGATTATCCCCGTTCACGTCCCCGAACCGCGCCGCCAGACCCCACTCGTCCGGCACACGGCCCAGCGTGTCACCACCCGCACGACGAAAACGACCCCCCGTCCACGACACACGCTCGAACCGACCCGAACCGCCGTTCAGGTACAGCCCGTCCGGCTCGCCGAACTCCCACCGCGCCAGCCCTCCCTCCACCGAACGGAGCCGGAAGTGATCCTCGAACTTCTCCCTCACCTCGTACTCGCCGTCCTCGGTCTCCCGAACCACGTCCTCGAAGTCCTGCTCGCCCGGGGCGAACAGGTCCCGGGCCCAGCGGGCCCTGTAGTTCGTGACGTACAGGTCCAGGTCCCCGTCCCCGTCCACGTCCGCCAGCGCCAGCGTCGACGTGCCCCGCTCCCCCGACCAGCCCGGATCCGACACCCGCTCGAACCGGCCCGAACCGTCGTTCTCCAGCAACACGTTCTCCCCGCCCAGGACCCCCACGAGCAGGTCCAGGTCCCCGTCCCCGTCCACGTCCGCCAGGACCGCCGACGTCGAGGGACGGCCCCGGACGCCCACGCCCGCCCGCTCCGTCGCCTCCTCGAACTCCCAGCCCCCCTGGTTCAGGTACAGCGCGTTCGGACCCTCCAGACGCGACAGATACACGTCCACACGGCCGTCCCCGTCCACATCCCCCAGCGCCACACCCGAGCCGTTGGCCAGAATCTCGTTCTCCGCCAGACGCTCCTCCGACAGACGGTTGGTGAACGACAGGCCGCTCTCCCCCGACGAAACGCGCCGAAAGCCCGGACCCCCGCCCGACGGCGACGCAAGCGGACGCCAACGGTGCGTGCCCGCCTCACGCCACGTGCCCGCGTCCGCACCACAGCCCGCAAGCAGAAACGCCAGGACCAGACAGATGGCGAAGATTGCCGGGGCCACGGCGGGCGCATCCCGCAGCACACCGCCGTGAAGAACCTGTCGGAGGCCGTCGGCGCGTCCGCTCAACGGACGCCTCCCCGGGTGACCGTGATGCCGGATGCGCCCGCGGGGATGGAGTCAGTGGTCACGACACCGCCTGGCCACCGCACCCGGACCGCCCGGGCACTGTCGGCCGCTCCCATCACCTGCACGGCGCCGTCGACCGACCAGTATCCGGAGCCCGCGTGCACCTCGCGCGCGGGACCCGGACCGCCCGGGTACACCAGACGGATCTGCGCGCCGACGCCCCGGGGATTACCAGCCGGCCCGTCCAGCCGAACGCGGAGGCCGAGACGGGCGCCCCGGTTGCGGTACAGCACGGTCTCGGCCGCATTCTGCGAGACGACCAGGTCCAGACGGCCGTCGCCGTCGTAGTCCGCGAACGCCGCGCCGCGCTGGTCACCGTAGACCTCGATGCCGGACTCGTGCCCCGGCACCGGCTCCAGGCCTCCCTCGCCGTCACCCAGCAGCAGAAGTCCACGCCCGGCGTCGTACCGGGGCGTCTCGTCGGCGGTTGGGAAGAAGTTCTGGCTCAGGAACACGTCCTCATGTCCGTCACCGTCGAAATCGGCCACACCGACGTACGAGGCCGGCGCCAGCTGGGCCATGGGGGGAAGCGGGCTCGGCTCGAACCGACCGCCCCGATTCAGAAACAGGGTATGGTCCATGGTCACGATCCGCCGGTGGCTCACCTCCTCCGGCGGGCGGCCGATCACCTCTTCGACGGTGGCGCCGGCGAACTCGCTGTAGCCCTCGAAGCGTCGCTTCGGCTGCGGGAAGGCCTCCTCCAGCTGGAGGGGGTGATCCACCGGGAAGAGGCCCCGTCGACCGTCACGGGTCCCCCGTCGCGCCTCGACCACGTTCACCTGTCCGTCGCGGTTGAAGTCGCCGTAGTAGACGTGAAGCGGCCGCTCCTCGCTCACCGGCCGATAGGGAGTGTTGCGCCCCCAGCTGGTGACCACGAGGTCCATGCGGCCGTCGCCGTTCAGATCCCCGGCGCTGATTCCCCGCCACCGGCTCGTCCGTTCCGCGAGGCCCCACTCCCGGGTGGCCTCCCGAAGCGCGCCGCCCTCGTTCTCGAACAGTTTCACCGGCCCCCACTCGGTGGCCAGCACCAGGTCCGGGTCGCCGTCGGCGTCCACGTCCGAGAAGACCGCCCCCGACACCAGACCCACGTCCTCGAATCGGGAGCTGTTCGCCGAATCGCGCACCCACCCGTCCCTCTCGTTGAGGAAGAGGCGGGAGGACGCGGGGGCCGGATAGGCCGCGGGGACGACCCGACCGCCGACGAAGAGGTCCAGGTCACCGTCGCCGTCCACGTCCGCCAGCGCCAGCGGCCCCGCGGCCGATCGCCGTCCCGGTGCGACCGTGTCCACGTCGGCGTCGGTCCCGATCTGCTTCCCTGCCGCGTCGACAGCCAGGACTTGCGGGACGCGGGCCGCGCGGTCGGGCGTGCGCTCGTAGCCCGACTGTCCGACCAGGAGCCTCGTTCCGCCTTCTCCCTCTCCCGGCACGGCGAGGACGGTGGTCTGATCGTGCTCGGCCTCGCCGAGTCCTGTAGCCACGCGCCGGAACTCGCCTTCCTTGTTGCGGTAGTGGGCGAGCCGACCTCCCCGCCCGGACGAGATCAGCAGATCCGGCGCCCCATTCCCGTCCACGTCTCGCCAGCTGACGCCCGGTCCGGGCTGGCTGAGCCGATTCGGGATCAGCGGCTGTCGCTCGTCGTCCTCGAAGAGCGTGTCGGCATGCTCGTGGCTCAACTGTTCGGACACCTCGCGAAAGAGCGTGGAATCCGGCGTTGTGGACGAGTCGCCTTCCGCTTCGTCTCGGCTCCCGTCCACAGCTGCGGCGCCGGACTCCCTGATCTCGTAGAGCCGGTCGGGCTCCGCCTCCTCGATTACGCTCCTGTCCCCGTCCGGCCAGCGGACCACGATGCGGAGGGAATCGGCCGGCTCCGACGGCTCCGTCGGCCGGCCGGCGGCAAAGGTGAGCTCGGGCGCCGACGACGACAGGTAGAGACCACCCGCTGTCATCTGCCGGCTCTGCACCGGCACGGGGCCGCCCTCAACGCGGACGGTCGCGCCGATGCCCCGGGAGTTGTCCCCTTCACCCGCCAGCTGCACCTGGATGCGTGGAGCAGCGGCCTCGTTCCGGAGGACCAGGGCCTCCGAGCGCATGCGGTTCACCACGACGTCCTGATCGCCGTCGCCGTCCAGGTCGGCCGACGCGAAGCCGTGGGAGACGTCTTTCCCCGTACTCCATTCCCACGCCTGTCCCATCCGCTCGAACGTGCGGTCACCGCGATTCCGGAAAGCCACGTTGCGGGTGTGCCCCTCGGGATACAGGAAACGCATCTCGCGCCAATCGAAGGTCCCGCGTCTCCGGAAATTCGACTTCACCCGGCTCCGGATGGTCTGGCTGGCGTCCAGCTTCTGGACATCCAGGAGAATGCCGTTCGTTACCAGCAGGTCTTCGTAGCCGTCGAGGTCCACGTCGAGGAAGGCGGTGGACCACGACCACTCGGACGCCTCGACCCCGGCATACTCCGCAATCTGCGCGTACGTCCCGTCCCCCCGGTTCACGAAGAGGGTGTTCCGCTGCTTCTGGGGCCGGTTGCGGATGCGGCCCGGCAGCTTCGGGAGCGCCGTGTGGGAAGGCTGGAGTGTCCCCCGCCGGTAGGGGTCGTCGCTCTTCATGTCGATGGAGAAGAAGTCTACGTCGCCGTCCCTCTCGATGTCGGCGAAATCGACGGCCATGCAGGCGTTGCTGGTGGCCCGAACCGCGACCCGGGACACCTGGCGAAAGTGACCGTCGCCCTCGTTCAGCCAGAAGAAGTCCGGGTCCTCGAAGTCGTTGCACTCGTAGAGGTCCTGGTCCCCGTCACCGTCCACGTCGTAGAAGCGAGCGGTGAGGGTGAAGTAGTCCGGGGCGGACGACAGCGGGCGACCCTCCTCGTCCTCGAAGCGTCCACCGGTCCACGACACCCGTTCGAAGGAACCGTCGCCCCGGTTCAGATACAGGGAGTTCGGCTCCGCGCGCTCCATCCGCGCCGTGAAGCCCCGCTCGGGGACCTCCTCCAGGCGGTAGTGCTCCTCCATGCCGGGCGCCAGCTCGAAGCCATCCTCCGTGCGGCGCGTGATGGCATTGAAGGTCCGCTCCCACGGCGGCAGTACGTCCCGCACGCTCCGGTCCTTGTAGTTGGAGATGTGCAGATCCAGATCTCCGTCGGCATCGACGGGGGCGGCGGCAGGCGTCATGCTCCCCCTCCCCTTCCGTTCGAGCCCGGCCGCCGCTCCCCGCTCCGTGAAGGTGCCGGAGCCGTCGTTGAAGAAGAGCGAGTTGGGTCCCCCCAGGGCGGTGAGGACCAGGTCCAGGTCGCCGTCCCCGTCCAGGTCCGCCAGGAGCGCCCCGGTGGAGGCGCGGTCGGGCGCCGACACACCGCGCTCGGAAGCCACCTCCTCGAACTCCCAGTTCCCCCGGTTCAGGTACAGCTCGTTCGGCCCGTCCAGGCGGGGCAAATAGACGTCCGGGCGCCCGTCGCCGTCCACGTCGCCCAGCGCCACCCCGGAACCCTGCAGGAAGTGCTCGTTGCGCTTGATCTGCTCGCGCGAGGCACGATTCACGAAGTCGATTCCGGTCCGGGACGACGGCATGGCCTCGAAACCCTTCCCATCCCCGCTGTCCGGTGCCCGGAGGGCGCGCCAGCGATGCCCCCCCTCGCCGTTCCACGGCGCAGGGGGCCGTGCGCCATCGCACGCGGCCACGGCAGCGACGAGGAGGACCGCGGCGGCACAGGCAGATACGTGCAATCCGCTACAGGAGGAAGCTGACATCGGGAAGCGACGGTGCGGAGGGTTGGTGCATGCGCCGGCCCCGAGGCCCCCGAGGTCCTGGAGGTCGGGCCGGCCGGAGAGCGGTCTCGGGCGGGCCTCAGGAACTGCTCGAGCTCGTGACGCTCACCTGTCCCTCGAACACGACCTGAGACGAGCGGTCGGGATTCTCGAAGCGGTGCCGGATCGTCACGTCGTACTCACCGGACGGGACGTCAACGAGGCGACCCAGGTAGTTCCATGTCGTCTCGGCCTCGTTGGGGCAGTTCTCCAGTCCTTCGGCCAGGACCTCGATGTCTGCGACCCCCTGGGACGAGGAGAACTCCTCGACCTGCGCGCTCATTCGCTGGCAGCGATCGTCCGTCGTGATGTTGCCCTGGAAGCGAATAGTCCTGGCGCCGGCCGTGGCCCTGTGCTCCTGCACGGACCCCGAGTCCGCCTGCACCGCGTCGAAGCTCGGCCTCGGGTCGTCCCCTCCGGTGATATCGGTGCACCCGCCGAGAAGGGCGAGCGCAGCCACCGCCCCGACGAGGAGGATCGGGTGGAGCTCCACCCTGTCCGCCCACTTCACCGCGTCTGCCATCCCGATCGTTCCCTCGCTCATTCTCTGCCTCTCACCCCTCGTGACTCGAAAACGTTGTTCTGAATGCAGGACCATCCGTGGTCATCCGTGGTCTCGCTGGATTCTACACATCACTCCGTTCCAGGTGTGGTGTTGAGGTCGGGATGTGGTACGGAGATGCGGCGGGTGTCCTGTTCGAGGGGGACCTCCTGGCGGGAGCCGCCGGGCCAGGTGATCTGCAGCCGGTCGGCGGTGTCCGCCAGCCCCAGGACCTGTCCGGGGGCGTGCTGGGACCAGTAGCCGGAGCCGGCGTGGATCTCGCGCGCCGGGCCCCGGCTGCCGTCCCGGTAGACCACCCGCAGGCGGGCGCCCACGCCCCGGGGGTTGCCGGGCGGTCCCTCCAGACGGACCCGCAGGCCCGGCTCCGCCCGACGGTTTCGGTACAGCAGCGTCCGGGCGCCGTTCTGCGAGACGGCCAGGTCCACCCGACCGTCCCGGTCGTAATCGCCCAGCGCCGCCCCCCGCGGATCGCCGTACACCCGCACCCCGGACACCTGGCCCGGCACCGGCTCCAGCCCGCCCTCGCCGTCACCCGCCAGCCACAGGCTCCGCCCCGCGTCGTGACGCGCCACGTGCGGGGCGGTGGCGAAGAAGTTCTGCGTCAGGAACACGTCCTCCGCCCCGTCCCCGTTGAAGTCCGCCACCCCCACGTGAAACGCCGGCGCGTACTGCGCCTCCGGCGGCAGCGGCTCCGCCTCGAAGCGACCGCCCCGGTTCCACAGCACCAGGTGCGAGAGCTGCTCGGCCGACCGCCGCTGCGCCCGCTCCAGGGCCGGGGCGCCGAGGATCTCCTCCAGGGTCGCCTCCGCGTACGCCGAGAAGGACCCCGTCCGACGACGCACGTACGGCAGACCCGGGCCCACCACGTCCAGGCCCCAGAGCGGCGCCACACCGCCCACCTCCGCCTGACGGCGGGCCGGAAGCACGTCCAGCGTCCCGTTGCGGTCGAAGTCGCCGTAGTACACCTGCAGCGGACGCTCCGCGCTCGCCCCGTAGGGCGTGTTCCCCCCCCACCCCGTCACCACCAGGTCCATCCGACCGTCCCCGTTCAGGTCCCCCGCCGTCACCCCGTTCCAGCGACCCCGGGTCCCCGACAGACCCCACTCCCCGGTGGCCTCCCGCAACTCGCCCCCCTCGTTCTCAAACAGCTTCACCGGCCCCCACTCGGTGGCCAGCACCAGGTCCGGATCGCCGTCGGCGTCCACGTCCGAGAAGACCGCCCCCGACACCAGACCCACCTCCCGCAGACGAGCCGTGTTCGCCGAGTCCCGCACCCAGCCCCCGCCCGACGACCGGCGAAACAGCCGCGAGGAGGCCGGCACCGGGTACGCCGTCGGGTACACCCGCCCCCCGACGAACAGCTCCAGGTCCCCACCCCCGTCCACGTCCGCCAGCGCCAGCGGACCCGTGCTCGCACGAGCACCCCCGTCCACAGCCACCCGCTCCGTCACCCGCTCGCCCCCGCCCGACAGGCGCACCTGCACCACCGAGGCCCGCGAGCGCGCCGACTCCGCGCTCCCCGCCTCGTAGTTCATCCGCCCCACCAGCAGGTCCGACCCGGACCCCGAGGACGACGGCACCCCCACCACGCCCGCCTGGTCCCAGATCGCCTCCGCGGCCCCCGAACCGCCACGCTCCAGCTCCCCGCCCGCGTTCCGCCACACCGCCAGGCGACCCCCGCGGCCACCCCCCACCACCAGCTCCGGCCAGCCGTCCCCGTCCAGGTCCGGCCACCCCACCCCCGGACCCAGGCGGCTCAACCGCAGCGGCAGGAGCGGCTGACGCGACAGCTCCGCCCCGAACTCCGGCTCCACATGCTCATGCGACAGGCCCACACGCTCGAAATACGGACCCACAGCCGAGTCCGACGACGACACCGACGGGCCCGACGACGAGGAAGACGACACACGCCGCGAGACCGAGTCCGCCATCACCGAAGGATGACGCACCTCGTACTCACGACCCGCCCGCACCCCCGAGACCTCCGTCCGCTCACCGTCCCGCCAGCTCACCACCAGACGCAGCGAGTCCGACGGCTGACCCCCGCCCCCCGACACCCCCGCCGCAAACGCCAGCTCCGGCGCCGACGAGGACAGGTACAGACCGCCCGCCGCCATCTCCTTCTCCTGCACGCCCCCCGACGCCCCCTCCAGACGAACCCGCGCGCCAATACCCCGCGTGTTCGAACCAGGGCCCGCCAGACG
Source organism: uncultured Gemmatimonadota bacterium (assembly GCA_964518305.1). GTDB lineage: Bacteria > Gemmatimonadota > Gemmatimonadetes > Palauibacterales > Palauibacteraceae > Caribbeanibacter. The sequence continues at coordinate 42,695 of CAZFDK010000011.1, forward strand.
AACCGACAGACGCGGCGCCCCCGAGGTGTTCTCCAGCACCAGCACCTCCGACCGCAAACGGTTCACCACCACGTCCCGGTCCCCGTCCCCGTCCAGATCCCCCGCCGCGAGACCATGCGACACGTCTCCCCCACGACCCCAGCCCCAGTCCGCCTCCTCGAAACGAACCCCCGAATCGTTCCGAAACGCCAGATTCGACACCCGAAGAGGGGGATACATCGAGTAGATCCCCTCCGGGTCGGGGCGCCTCTTTGCCAGGCGGCGCTGGGTGTCGATATCCAGCATGTCGGCCACGTGTCCGTTGGTGGTGAGCAGGTCCTCCCGGCCGTCCAGGTCCACGTCCAGAAACATCGCCCCCCACGTCCACTCCGAGGCCGCCACCCCCGCGTACCTCGCCACCTCCGCGTACGTCCCGTCCCCACGACCACGCTGAAGCGTGTTGCGGCTCGCCTGGAGCACGGTATCCACGTCCCCCGGGCCCGGCGCGCTCATCTGGAGCGCCGGCACGTGCCGCTTTCGGCGCACGGGGTCGCGGCTCAGCATGTCCGCCACGAACAGGTCCGTCACCCCGTCCCCGTCCACGTCCGCATAGTCCACCGCCATCGACGAACCGCTGGTCTTCCGAAGCACGCGCCACCCCGCCTCCCGAAAACGACCCCCGCCCCGGTTCAGCCAGAAATGATCCGGGCTCTCCAGGTCGTTCGCCACATACAGGTCCGGACGATTATCCCCGTTCACGTCCCCGAACCGCGCCGCCAGACCCCACTCGTCCGGCACACGGCCCAGCGTGTCACCACCCGCACGACGAAAACGACCCCCCGTCCACGACACACGCTCGAACCGACCCGAACCGCCGTTCAGGTACAGCCCGTCCGGCTCGCCGAACTCCCACCGCGCCAGCCCTCCCTCCACCGAACGGAGCCGGAAGTGATCCTCGAACTTCTCCCTCACCTCGTACTCGCCGTCCTCGGTCTCCCGAACCACGTCCTCGAAGTCCTGCTCGCCCGGGGCGAACAGGTCCCGGGCCCAGCGGGCCCTGTAGTTCGTGACGTACAGGTCCAGGTCCCCGTCCCCGTCCACGTCCGCCAGCGCCAGCGTCGACGTGCCCCGCTCCCCCGACCAGCCCGGATCCGACACCCGCTCGAACCGGCCCGAACCGTCGTTCTCCAGCAACACGTTCTCCCCGCCCAGGACCCCCACGAGCAGGTCCAGGTCCCCGTCCCCGTCCACGTCCGCCAGGACCGCCGACGTCGAGGGACGGCCCCGGACGCCCACGCCCGCCCGCTCCGTCGCCTCCTCGAACTCCCAGCCCCCCTGGTTCAGGTACAGCGCGTTCGGACCCTCCAGACGCGACAGATACACGTCCACACGGCCGTCCCCGTCCACATCCCCCAGCGCCACACCCGAGCCGTTGGCCAGAATCTCGTTCTCCGCCAGACGCTCCTCCGACAGACGGTTGGTGAACGACAGGCCGCTCTCCCCCGACGAAACGCGCCGAAAGCCCGGACCCCCGCCCGACGGCGACGCAAGCGGACGCCAACGGTGCGTGCCCGCCTCACGCCACGTGCCCGCGTCCGCACCACAGCCCGCAAGCAGAAACGCCAGAAGGGAGCCGAACAGGAAGGCGGTCTCGCAACGCAGGAGAGGCCCCGGTGCGTACACCCCGTATGATCGGGCGCTCACCTGTTACTGCCGTCCGGCCGGCACTCGCTACGCCGGCAGTGGTGGAGGCGCGCCGCCGTCGCTGAAGGATTCAGGATCGCGTCCGAGCGACGGCTGCCACGCACCCAGGTCGTGGTCTCGTTTTCAGCCGTGGAGAATCTCGCTCGTCGCCCGCACGGAGCTCACATTCGGCGAGTCATCGTCGCCGGGCAGATCCGTCGTATCGCGCACCTGACCGGGCGAGGTGCTGAGGCTGCATGCCGACACGCCCATGGTCAGCGCCAAAACGGCGGCAATCGCTATGACGGCCATCAAGCCGGTCTTCTTCATGAGTCCTCTGCCCTTTTCGAGTTCAAGGCTTTCACCCCGGGAATCACCGCAGGGCAGACTCCCGGCGCCATCGTCGCGCCGTGATGTCCACTGACAGTACCGAGTCTCCCACCGGGAGGTCCGAAAGACGCAGGCCCGGCTGCGTCGTTCCCCGCGGCACGGCCGTGCCTCACCCAATGAGAAAAGGCCGCCGTTTCCGGCGGCCTCTCCCGTCGTCCCTGCGCGACGGCGGCGCCACCCGACCCGGCACCGCACCGACCCGCCACGCGGGCGCTAGACTCGGACGCTCCTCCGGACGATCAGTTCACGATCGTCGGCGGGGACGCCGCGCCCTTCCTCGCGCCCAGGTCCGGCCGGGCAGCCCGGCGCTCCTGTCGCTGCTGCTCGAGCACCTGGAGGCTCCACTTCACCTTTCGCAGGATGCTCTCGCTGTCGTTCTCCTGGATCACCGGTGCGGCACTGCCCGCATCGCCGCCGAAGGTGTAAATCTCTCGTCCGATGGTCTCCAGCTCGGACGCAGGCACCGGCAGCTGCGTGGCCGTACCCGTGGTGAGGGTGCCCCAGCGCCGCTTGTCGGCCCACATGTCGCCGGAGTACTCGGTGAAGACCGCGAGTCCCTTCTCGTACTGCAGCACGTCCCACAGGTCGCCGCAGCTTCCGTCCGGTGTCTTCGGGACGCAGTTCGTCTGCCCCTGAACGCCACTGGCGTCGGCTGGAGGAAGCCCGCTGGCCGGCACGCGATAGTCGTTGATGATGTCCGCGCCCCCGGCCATGTCGCCCTGCCTCATCAGGGCCTCGGCCATCAGGAAGTCCTTGTCGCGCTGAGTGAACTCGCAAATCTGGCCGGTGAAGGAGAAGTCCGAACTGAAGAAGTCGCACGTTTCGCCGAAGTACTGCTCGTATCGGCTGTAGTGGGACAGCCCGATCACGCCTCGCTGCGAGGGCTGGAACGTGGAGGCGTGGTAGCCGATCCACGAGGGAGCCTTGCCGCAACGCGGGGCGTCCTCCGCGGGACCGGTGAAGCTGGGGTTCCAGCACCCGATGTCCGAGTCCACGGGCTCCGGGATGCGCTCGTCCGGCGACTGTACATCGAAGGGATCGCTACCGTTGACCGGCGCGGCGAGCCAGTCCTGGTACGCACCCGTGGTGTCAGCCGGCCCCACGGTCTTGTTGTCCACCAGGGCCAACTGCAGCGAGAGCCCACCGCCCGAGCCCCACACCTTCAGTCCCGACCAGAACGGAGAGGTCCCGCCGATCGTGAGGTCGAACGTGTGTCCCTGCGCCAGGTGGCTCTCCACCGCGGCCCAGTCGACGTTCTCCGCCTCCGACGGGTTCCGCGGCGTGCGGACCATGAAGCGAGCGATGTAGGAGTGCGCGAGCGCGGCGATCTGAGAACTCGTGAGCTCCGTGCCGTTCGTCCAGGTGGCCGGAGTCGTGAAGTCGTTGCTCTCCGCGATACTGATCGCCTCCTGGAGGTACCCGATGGCGGCGTCGCGGACCTCCATGTAGTTGGAGAACTCGGGGATCACAGCGTTCCCCTGATCGTCCACGAGCTCGGTCTCCTCGTCCACCACGAAGGCCTTGTCGTAGATCATGCCCAGCATGCCGTGCAGCAGGCCCTGATTCATCTTCGCCCAGGCGCGAGCGCGGGCATTATCCTCGCCCTCCTCGCCGATCTGGATGCCGCCCTCGTTCAGGGCCCTCAGGCCCTCGGAGGCCGCGGCCAATCCCTGGTAGGCCCGGAACCAGATGGTCGACATGAGGCACGCGTCCTCGTTCGCGGACGAATTCGGAATCGCCGTCCGGGGCTGGTTGGCGGTCCGCGCGAAGCCGTAGTTGGACCAGTTGGAGGTGGAGTGATCCGCCATGGCATTCAGGACCGCCGTCCACGCCGTGGCGCTGCACTCGCTGACGCCCGCCCCGAGGTTGCTCTGGGAGACGTCGATGTAGGCGTTGAACGTGTTCTGAATCAGGGTCTCCACGTCGGACCCCGTGGCCAGCGCCCGGGACCGGTCGGGATCGTTGATGTTGTCCACATCGAGGTCCGGGTCACAGGAGGCGAGGGCGAAGGCACACAGCGCGAGCATTGCCCCCCGCACCCCCCAGTCTGACAACGTCATTCGGTTAGTCATAAATGTCTTCCTGCCTCATATAGAAGTCTTGGATTCGGTCGGTGGCCGGAAGCGAGCAGGCGCGGGGCCGGCCGTCGGCCCCGCGCCGCCAGCACTCCCCTGCTCAGAAGGTGAGCTCCAGCGTGGCCGACACAGTCCTCATGTTCGGCCACTGGAACGCCGCGAAGCGCGCGTTGGCGGCCGACCCGGTCTGACCGGTGTTGCCGCTGGCGTTGCCGAAGCCGACTTCGGGATCGTAGCCCGTGTAGTCGGTCCACGTCACGAGGTTGCGGCCGAGCACGCTCACGGAGGCGCCGTCGAAGGCTCCGCCGAACACCGATTGGATGATGTTCTGCGGAAGCTGGTAGCTCACCGACAGCTCGCGGAGCTTGAGGTAGTCGCCGTCCTCGACGAAGTAGGTGTTGAAGTTGTTGCCGTTGTAGGTCCACGAGTCGTAGTAGACCAGCGGCTTCTTGAGACCTTCCGGCTTGCCGACCTGGTCGCTGAACTCGGTCCCGGCGCCGCGGGTCCTCGGCGAGTTGGCCCACTGACGCGTGTTGTTGTAGACCTGGAATCCCGTGGCCGCGTCGAGAAGGCCGTAGACCGAGAAGCCCTTCCAACGCACGGTGTTGGCGAAGCTCACCTCGATATCCGGGTTCGAGCTCCCCATGGGCAGGAAGTTGGTCGTGCACTCTTCCTGGGAAGCGTCCGGGTTGTTCTCGAGGCAGGTCTGGTCGACTCGATCGGCCGCGAGCGGCTCGCCGAACTCGAAGGTCTCCCCGTTGACGGTGCCCGCGGTCCCCCACAGGTCGTCGCTGGTCTGGACCTCGCCGTCCGGTCCGGGCCCGCTTCGGAAGTCATTACCCTCGCCGACCCAGACCATCTGGCCGTTGTCGTTGACGTCGAACTGCGACTGACAGGTCGACTGGTCGATACCGAAGGTGGTCTGGATGTCGGAGCAGTTCTGTGCCCAGACGGTGCCGTAGAAGGTGCCGAGATTCTCCCCCTCACGGGCGAAGAAGGCGTTCTGCCCCCCCTGCACGGTCGGGCCGTACTTGAACGCCGGGACGTTGAGCTCGGTGATCGTCTCGTCCGTGGTGCTCGCGCTGACGGTCGAGTTCCAGCCGAAGTTCTCGGTCTGCACCAGCTGTGCCTCGACCTGAGCCTCCCAGGTCTCCGTCTCGAGCTCGCCAGCGTTCTGCCACTGCGTCGAGAAGCCGAAGAATCCGGGAAGGGGCACCGGAAGCAGCTGGTCCTCGGTCACCGACTTCGCGTAGGTGCCCGAGATGTTGAACATGTCGGCCAGCGCCAGGTTGAAGCCCACCTCCTGCTCGGTGGAGCGCTCGGGGCTGAGGCTCTCGTTGCCCAGGGTCCCGAACTGCAGGGAACCGCCGGCGCCGATGTTAAACACCTCGTACTGCTGGAAGAAGTTCGGCCGCGAGCCAGCAGTCCCGATGGAATACCGCAGCTTGAAGTTGTCGACGCCGCTGATGTCGAACCACGGCTCCTCGGAGACCCGGTACGCCCCGCTGGCGCGGAAGTAGGTCTGCCACCGCTCGCCGGGCCCGAAGAGGGAGCTGCCGTCGCGCCGAACCAGGCCGTCGACGATGTAGCGGTCCTTGTAGTCGAGGCTCCCGATGGCGAAGAAGTTCTGGGACCTGATCGTCGTGAAGTTCGACCCGAGGTTGAAGGTCGAGTTGTCGACCAGGGCCCCGAGGTTGCGGATGCCCTCGGTGGCGAGCTCGTCACCGCCGGCGGAGAACGAGTTGGTCTCCTGGTCCTCTACGAGATATCGGAGCCGGAGCCTGGTCGTCAGCTGGTCGTCCAGCCACGTCCTGTTGAAGTTGGCCGTGGCGCTGGCGTTGATCGCCTCCTGGTAGAAGTCGTTTCGGAAGAGCTCACCGCGGGAGCGGCCGGCGCCCTGCCCCTCGGGAGTGTTCTTTCGAACGAAGCTCTCAAAGTTGTCGTCGGTGCGATCGTAGCTGAAGGTCCCGTCCAGCGAGAACCAGTTCAGGGGCTCCCAGGTGGCCTGGACGCTCCCCATGAGCCGCTTCTTCTCCGAGGTGTTCAGCGACGTCTGCTCGGTGAAGAGGGGATTGAGCCGGTCGCTCGAGTTCGTCGGATCCGGGACCGCCACGAACCAGCAGTCGTTTTCCGGACCGCCGGTGCACTCTTCGTTTCCACGCTGGGCACCCTTGGTCTTGCGGTCGATGTCGGCGCCCGGCGACATGAACAGAATTCCGAAGAAGGCGTTGCCGGACTCACCGTTCCCGCCGCCGCCGAGCTCGTCGGTCTTGGAGCGCGCCGCGAACATGGTGCCCTGTATCTCGAAGTCGTCGACGGAGTGGCTGACGTTCAGCCGGCCGTTGATCCGCTCGTAGCCGTCGTTCTGGCGGATGTTGCCTGTTTCGTCGAAGTATTCGGCCGAGGCCCGGAAGTTGGTGTTTCCGGTGGCACCGGCGACCGCCCCGTAGAGCGAGCTGGTACTGCCGGGATCGAAGAACTCATCGAAGTTGTCCGTGGGGTTCGGCCACGGGTTGTCCTGGAAACAGCGCGGTGCCCCGCCTCCGCAGGCATCCTCGGTCGTGACCGCTTCCCCGAAGCCGACCTCTTCGCCGGCACTGTTCACGAACGACGTCTGATTCGCGTTCATCGCCAAAACGTGCCGGTTGGACGTCGGCCACTCCTTCGGGAGGTCGGAGCGTCCGCCCTCGGCGCGAAGGGTGATGTCGATGTTCTGGTCGCTCTCCTGCAGATCGGCACCACTCTTGGTGGTGATCTGTATCACACCGTTCTGCGCGCGCGATCCATACATCGATGCCGCGGCCGCGCCCTTCACGACCTCGATGTTCTCGATGTCCATCGAGTTCAGGTCGGAGAGACTCGCGCTGGTGGACTGGATGACCCCGTCGATGACGATCAGGGGGCTCTGAGAACGGCCCGCAGCGTTGATGCTCGTCTGGCCCCGCAGGAGGATGTCCGACTCCCCGCCGGGCTGTCCGCTGGAGGAGACCACCGAGATCCCGGCGGCCTTCCCCTGGAGGATACCGCTCATGTCACTGGAGGGAACGGGGATGTCCTCCGTGTCGAGCGAGTTCACCGTGAAGGGGAGCTTCGTCTGCGGCGTCTCGGCCGCCACGCCCGTGACCACGACGTCCTGGAGCTCCAGCGCTGATTGCGTCATCTCAATGTCGACCGTGCTCACCTGACCGGACGAAACGCCGACCTCACGGGTCACCGTCCGGTAGCCGATGCGGCGTGCCCGGAGACGCTGATCACCGGTGGGGACGTCCGTCAGGCGGTAGCTTCCATCCTGGCCGGTGAGCGTTCCGATGTTCGTGCCACGGATGAAGACCTGGACGCCGGACAACGGCTGCCCGGATTCGGCCTCGGTCACCGTACCCTGGATAGCGCCCTCCTGGGCAAAGGCGGGAGACGTCCCGACCAGGAGCAGGGCAGCGGCGGCAACCGCTCCCAAGCTCCAGGCCCAGATGCGCCTCCCAGATACTGAGGAACTCATCGACACCCTCCTGTCGGCTTCTGCTGGGAGTTTCCGATCCCCGACGGCCTCTCTGAGAAGGCCCCGGAGACCGCCAGACGACTGGCGTTAGATGCGATCATGGCTCACCCGGCACACTGCCGAACGAGCAATGAAAAAGACCAATGGAGAAAGATTATCGTCCAAGTACGCGTCGAGCCTATGATGCGGGTCGCTCATAGTCAAACTCATCCATACTCGCGAATGTGTCGCTGCGCCGATCGGATCGTCGTCCCGAGAACCGCCTGGGTCCGTCATCCGTCCTCCGGCGGCCGAACCGTTAGACGTGCGAACCGTCGCTTGCCCCGCTGCAGGAGGTAGCTGCCCGGTTCGAGCTGTAGATCGTCGTCTTCCACGACGTCGCCGTCCACTCGAATCCCCCCCTGTTCCAGGAGACGCAGCGCTTTCGAGGTCGAGCTGACCAACTGCGTATCCTGTAACGCGTAACCGATCCATCGCGTTCCGGACTCGGCGTCCGCCTCGACTTCGTACTCAGGGACCTCGTCGGGAGCCTCCCCGTGTCGATGCACACGATCGAAGGCTTCCTCGGCCTCCTCCGCCTCCTCCGACGAGTGGTAGCGAGCGACGATGCGTCGGGCGAGCCACCGCTTCGCGGCCAGCGGATCCTCGTCGGCGTCCTGGATCCGCCGCTCTCGCTCCCCGGGCTCCACGTCCACCGCCAGCCGGACCCACTCCGGGAGCAGGTGATCGGGGATCGACATGGTGCGCCCGAACATCTCGTCGGGCTCCATCGCCAGGCCGATGTAGTTGTCATGGGTCTTCGACATCTTCCGCTCGCCGTCGGTGCCCCGGAGCAGCGGCATGATCAGGCACACCTGGGGGTCCCGGCCGCAGCGCTCCTGCAGGGTTCTGGCCAGTAGCAGGTTGAAGCGCTGGTCCGTGCCGCCGAGCTCCACGTCGGCATCGAGCTCGACCGAGTCGTAGCCCTGCATCATCGGGTAGATGAACTCGTGCAGCGAGATGGGGCGGTTCTCCTCGTACCGGGTGGCGAAGTCATCGCGTTCCAGCATCCGCGCCACGGTCACCCGTGAGGTGAGCTCCAGCACGTCCTCCAGGCCGAGCTCCGACAGCCACCGGCTGTTCTGTCGGGTCAGGGTCTCCTCCGGATCCAGGATGCTGGACACCTGGTCCCGGTAGGTCGCCAGGTTCTCCCGCACCTCCTCCTCGCTGAGCACGGGCCGTGTCTCGTCCTGACCCGAGGGGTCCCCGATGCGGGCGGTGAAGTCGCCGATGACGAAGACCACCCGGTGTCCCATCTCCTGGAACGTGCGCAGCTTGTTGAGGGAGACTGCGTGGCCGATGTGCAGGTCGGGCCGGGTCGGGTCGAAGCCCTGCTTCACGGTAAGCGGGGTGTTCGAGGAGCGCGACCGCTGCAGCTTCTCCTCGAGCTCCTCCTCGGGGATCGCCTCTTCGGCTCCCCGGAGGATCCTGTCCATCTGTTCGCGTACGGGGGGAAACTCTGTCATTCCTGACCAGTACCAAGTGTGGCTGACCCGCCTCAACTTCAGCGGCACGAAGGAAGCCCGCGGCGCGAGCGCTCACCGCGGGCGCCGCGAACCTAGCCCCCTGCAACTCGTGCGATCAAGGTACTCGAGGTACTCTCCGTGTCCTCCGATCCCGGATCGACGCCATGTTCGAGTCTAGCCGACGCTCCCGCCGCGGCCGGGAAAGGGGAGTCCCGGAGCGCCTGCTCGGACGACTGGCGAGCCTCGTCTCGGGGGCCGGCCGTTGGATCCGACGGGCTCGGGACGGAAGCCCGGGATGGCTCGGGCCGGACGGCAGGCGGCGGATCGGGGTCGCCGTGCTCACCGCCGCCGGGCTCGGCGCGGGCCTGGCGTGGGGCACGTGGACCAACGTGTGCTCCGACTGCCCCTCCATCGCCCAGATCTACGCCTTCGAGGCGAAGGAGGCGACGCGCGTCTACGCCCGGGACGGGACCCTCCTGGCGGACTTCGCCACGGAGCGACGCACCGTGGTGCGCTACGATTCCCTTCCGGCGTTCGTGCCCCAGGCCTTCGTGGCCGTCGAGGATCGGCGCTTCTGGGAGCACGGGGGCGTGGACCTCATGCGCACGTTTCGGGCGGGGCTGGCCTTCCTGGTCCAGGGCTACGACGCGCCGGGCGCCAGCACGATCACCCAGCAGCTGGCCGGCAACATGTTCTCCGACGCGGTGAATCGTCGGGTCATCACGATCCGGCGGAAGCTGAAGGAGATGCGTGTGGCCCTGGACCTTGAGCAGGCGTACACGAAGGAGGAGATCCTCGCCGCCTATCTGAATCAGATCAACTTCGGCTCCGGCCACTACGGCATCCAGAGCGCGTCCCACTACTACTTCAACAAGGCGGCCGGCGAGCTGAACCTGGCGGAAGCGGCCCTCCTGGCAGCCCTTCCGCGTGCGCCCGCCACGTACCATCCGTACCGGAACCCGGAGCGAGCCCTCCAGCGTCGAAATCTGGTCTTGGAGCTCATGGCCGACCAGGGCAAGATCACCAGACGGCAGGCGGAGGCGGCCAAGGCTGCTCCCCTGGGTCTCCAGCGCGGCGAGTCCCGGGCCAGTCGAGCCCCATACTACGTGGAGTGGGTGCGCCGCCGACTCATGGAGCGCTACGGCCAGGAGATCTACGAGGCCGGTTACCGGGTCCACACGACCTTCGACCCGGAGCTGCAGGCCGTGGCCGACTCTGCGCTCCACGCCCGTCTCCGGTGGGTGGAGGAGCAACCCGGCTACGATGCCGCGACCTACGCCGAGACACGGAGCTGGCCCGACGAGCGGCTCGAGGGTCGCCGGATGCCCTATGTCCAGGGTGCCTTCATCGCCATGGACCCCCGGACGGGCGACGTCCGGGCCCTCATCGGTGGACGGGACTACGACGACTCCGAGTTCAACCGCGCCACCCAGGCCCGCCGGCAGCCCGGCTCCGTCTTCAAGGGCTTCGTGTACACCTCCGCGCTGGCCAACGGCATCCCGGCCTCCGAGATCATCTACGACACCTCGGTGGAGTTCGTGATGTCAGACAGCACGATCTACGCGCCGAAGAACTTCGGGGGGGAGTTCAACGGCCCCATGACCGTGCGTGAGGCTCTCTACCGGTCCATCAACGTGGTGGCGGTGAAGGTGGGCGAGCGGGTGGGCTACGAGACCGTCGCCCAGTACGCCCGTCGAATGGGCATCGAGACGCCGATTCCGCGGGTCCCCTCCATGCCCATCGGCTCCGCGTCGGTGATACCCATCCAGATCGCCGAGGCCTACTCCACCTTCGCCACGCTGGGAGTCAAGGCCGAGCCCCGGCTCATCGAGCGGGTGGAGACCAAGGGGGGGCGCGTGCTGTACGAAAGTGGGGTCCAGCGGGAGCAGGTGCTCGAGGAGCCCGTGGCGTGGCTCATGAACTCCATGCTCCAGGACGTGGTGAATCGCGGCACCGGGTACACCCTCCGGCGCCGGGGACTTCCCCGCACGGTGCCGGCGGCGGGCAAGACCGGCACCACGAACGAGGCCACCAACGCCTGGTTCGTGGGCTTTACACCGGAGCTGCTCACCACCACCTGGATCGGCTTCGACGAGCCGCAGCGGTTGCACTTCAACGCCACCGGAGGACGCGACGCCGCACCGGTGGCGTCCGCCGTCCTCAACTGGTACTACGGCCGGAACCCCGCGCCCGCCGGCTGGCAGCGGCCGGCCGGCCTGGACTCGGCCCGGGTGGACCGGACGACCGGACTCCTGTCCACCCGCTGGTGCCCCGCGGATTCCGTCTACACAGAGTACTATCTGTCCGGCACCGAGCCCGTGGAATCCTGCAGCCTCCACGGCCCGTGGAACGAGGGCGAGGAGCCGAGCTTCGATGCCGACACGCTGCTGGAGCGACGCTGACGGGCCCGGGGTACAGCTCCCGCCGTCGACGCCGCGCTCAGCCGGCAGAGTCAGAACCGGCGGAGATCCGCTCCAGCACCCGGCTCTCCCGCCCCGCGTCCCCGGTGTCCGGACCGAGCGAGAGGGCCACCCGGAATCGATCCTCTGCCCGCGCGGCGTCCTCGGGATCCCGAGCGTGCACCTCCGCCAGCTCCTGGCCGTCCTCCACCCGGTCCCCGGGCCGCACGTCGATCCGGAAGCCGACGGCCGGATCCACCTCCTCTCCCATGGTCCGACGGCCCGCTCCGAGCTCTACGGCGGCGAGGCCGACCTCCCGGGCGTCGATTTTCTGGACGGTCCCGGTCCCGTCGGCCGTCACCGCCTCTCGAACCGGCGCCGACGGGAGCCGGTCGGGTTCGTCCACGACACGCGGATCTCCGCCCTGCCGCTCTACGATCCGGGCCATGCGGTCGGCCGCTGCTCCGCTGTCCAGCAGCTCCTCCAGCTCCTCGCGCGCGGCGGCGGCGGAGGTCGACGGGTCGGCGGCCGCTGCCAGCTCGGCGCCGAGCGCCAGGGTCACGTCGACCAGGTCCGAGCGGACGCCGCCGTGGAGACAGCGGATGGCCTCCCGTGCCTCGAGCGCGTTCCCCACGGCGGGTCCGAGGGGCGACCGCATGTCGGTCAGCAGCGCCCGGCACCGGAGGCCGAGCTCCCCTCCCAGGTTCACGAGCGTATGCGCCAGCCGACGCGCCTCCTCCCGGGTCTCCATGAATCCGCCCCGGCCCACTTTCACGTCCAGGACCAGCGCGTCGATGCCCTCCGCGGCTTTCTTGGAGATGATGCTGGAGGCGATGAGGGGGACCGAGGGCACCGTGCCCGTGACATCCCGGAGAGCGTAGAGGCGGCCGTCCAGCGGCGCCAGGTCGTCGGTCTGTCCCGCCAGGCCGCATCCCAGCTCCCGGACGGACGCCCGCAGCGCGTCGAGGTCCAGGTCCGTACGGAATCCCGGAATGGACTCGAGCTTGTCCAGGGTGCCACCGGTGTGTCCCAGCCCGCGGCCGGAGATCATCGGGATCCGGAACTCGGCCTCTGCCAGCAGGGGGGCGAGGATCAGCGACACGGTGTCGCCGACCCCGCCGGTGGAGTGCTTGTCCACCACCGGCGAGCCCCGGCCCCATTCGAGTCGCACCCCCGAGGCCAGAATGGCCCGGGTCAGGGTCAGGAGCTCGTCGTCTCCCAGGCCCCGGAAGTAGACGGCCATGAGGAAGGCCGCCATCTGGTATTCTGGCACCTCCCCCGAACCGTAAGCGGAGAGGAAGCCCCGGAGCACATCGGGCGAAATGGCGGCGCCGTCCCGCTTCGCCTCGATGACCTCGGCCGGCAGGGTCACCGGCTTCGTCGTCGAACGCTCGTCCGCATCCCCCGAGCCCGGCGCGGAGGCGTGAGCGGGATCAGCGCCCCGTCCGGCTGCGGCCTTCCTCCACGCCGCGCTTCACACGCTCCGAGATCCGCTCGCCGGACTTCTCCGCCTTCTTCCGAACGTCGCGAGCCGTCCGCCTGGCGTCCTCCCGGGCGTGATCCACCTTCTCCTCCGCCCGCTCGGCCAGGTCCTCGGCGGATCGGCGGAGCTTGCCCCGCGTCCGACGGCCGGACTGGGGAGCGTACATCAGGGCGACGCCGGCGCCGACGAGCGCGCCGAACGCGGCCCCGGCCACGAACATCCCGATCTCTCTGGCATCCTGGTCTTCGGCCATCGTCTCCTCCTGGTGCGATCTCGAGCCAACGGTGCGGCCGTCTCGACGAGCCGCCTGGCGTGGTCGAGCCGCAAGTAGCGTACCTTTCCGGGGGGCTCCGGGGCCTCGCTGGACACCCCGGCATCCCGGCCGCGCGCCGCGCCGACGACGCTTGTCGCCGCGGGACGTCGGATCTAGCTTTCCGCGCCGCCCGAACCGGCGATTCGGCCCGGCGGCGCCCCGTTTTCCCGCCTTCGATCTGGCCTCCATGGACGACGCTTCCGCCTCAGCGAGACGGCCCGACGACGCCGCTCCCGTGTCTCCGGACGCCGCCGGTGACGTTCGGCTCCCCGCCGACTCCCTGCGGCGTCTCTCGTGCCTGTGCGGCGAACTCGGAACCGGGAGCGTCGCCGCGCTCCGGGAGGCCGGGCGGGCGGCGGGCAGGGCGCTGGTGGAGACCATCGCGGCGGGCGGTGGGGCCGCGGAGATGGATGCCGGGCGGTTCTGGGCGGAGCTCGACGGAGCCGCCGAGGACGTCGGCTACGGTCGCGTACGATATCGCGTCCTGGAGGCCGACGTCGGCGAGGTGGAGCTTCGGGCCTCGCCGGAGGCCCGCCCCCCGGGATCCTCCGATGACTTCGTGCGGAGAGGATGCCACTTCGCCTCCGGGTGGATCGGCGGAGCGTTGAGCGCGGCGGCCGGCGAGCCCGTCGCGGTCCTGGAGGTGCAGTGTGCCGCCGACGGTGACTCGGCCGCCTGCCGTTTCCTCGTGGGCGCGGAGGGCCGGCTGGAGGGAATCAGGAGATCGCTCCGGGCCGGGGACGCTCCGCCCGGTGACGAGGCGGAGGTCCCCTGACCCCGGGCCGGATCGCCGCGGTCGACTACGGTCGCCGACGCATCGGAGTCGCCGCCTCCGACCCCACCGGCACCATCGTCACGCCCCGGGCCGCCGTCGAGAACGAGGATCCCCCCGCCAAGCCCCCCGACGAGCTCCTGCGCGTGCTCCGCGAGATCGAACCCGTCGAGATCGTCGTGGGTATCCCTCTTGAGATGAACGGTACGAGCGGCGGCATGGCGGTCGAGGTCCGCGAGTTCGTCGACAACCTTCGAAGCAGACTCGAGGTGCCCGTCACCGAGTGGGACGAGCGACTCACGACCGAACAGGCCCGGGACTACCTCCGCGAGGGGGGAACCAGTCCGACGCGCCGCGGCCGGGAGAAGGGGCGGCTGGACCGCGCCGCGGCGGCCGTCCTCCTTCGCCGCTACCTCGGCGCCCGCTGACGCCGGGCGCGTCCGACGTCCCCCTCCACGAGCGGCACGAGCGGACGAGCGCGGCGCTCCTCGCCGTGCTCCTCCTGGCGCTGCCCGGCTGCGGCGAATCGGGCGGGGAGACCGTCGAGATCACCGTGGACGCAGGCTCCAGCGCCCGGCAGGTGGCCGAGCGGCTGGAGAACGCGGGGCTGGTGGCTCATCCGCGGGCCTTCACCCTCTACGCGCGGCTCCGGGGCGCTGGCTCCCGGCTGAAGTCCGGGCAGTACCGGCTGCCGGAGAGCGCCAGCTGGGAGGAGATCCTGGACGCCATCCGCTCGGGCCGTGTGGTGACGCACCCGGTGACGATCCCTCCGGGCTTCACGCTCCGTCAGATCGTCCCCCGCGTGGCCGCCGTCGCGGGCGTACCGGCAGACACAGTGCTGGCCCTGGCACGGGACTCCGCCCTGGCCGCGGAGCTCGGCGTGCCGGGACCGCACCTGGAGGGCTACCTCTTCCCGGAGACGTACCGCTTCGCCGCGGGCATCTCGCCGGGGGAGGCCCTGGCGACCATGGTCCGGAGCTACCGCGAGTTCTGGGGCGAGGAGGAGCGGGTGAGACTGGACTCGCTGGAGATGACCGAGCGCGAGATCGTGACTCTGGCCAGCATCGTCGAGCGCGAGGCCCGGGTGGCCGGCGAGCGCCCGGTCATCGCCGGGGTGTACGTCAATCGCCTCGAGGAGGGCATGCGCCTGCAGGCCGATCCGACGGTGCAGTATCTCCTGGACCGCCCGAAGGAGCGGCTCCTGTACGCCGACATCGAGCGGGTCGGCGACAGCCCCTACAACACGTACACCCACGCCGGTCTGCCCCCGGGGCCCATCGCCTCGCCCGGCGCCGCCTCCCTGCGCGCCGCCCTGAATCCCGCGGACGTGCCCTACCTGTATTTCGTGGCGCGTCCCGACGGGACACACATCTTCACTCGCACTCGCGAAGAGCACGTCGCCGCCAAGGAGCGGGTGCGACAGGTGCGACGGCCCTGATGGAGATCCCGAGCCTCGGCGAGCGTCTGAAGCTGATGCTCGTGACCTCGCCCCGCCCGAGCTGCGGCCAGCCGCTCCGGGACGTCGTGGAGGAGTGCCTGGAGGCCGGGGCCACCGCCGTGGAGCTCCGCGAGAAGCAGGCGACGAGCCGGGAGCTGTACGCCCGGGCCCGGCAGCTCGTGCCGGTCGTTCGCCGTCACGGGGCTCTCTTCCTGGTGAACGACCGCGTGGACGTGGCCCGTGCCGTGGTGGCCGACGGCGCGCACCTGGGGCCGGAGGATCCGCCGCTGTCGGAGCTTCGGCGCCGGGTCCCCGGCGACTTCGTTCTCGGGTATTCCACCGACCGTCCGGAGGAGGCACGGCAGGCGGCCGAGGACGGCGCCGACTACCTGGGCGTGGGAGCCGTGTTCAGCACCTCCACCAAGGCAGACGCCGCCGACGAGCAAATCGGCCCCGACCGCGTGGCCGAGGTCCTCGAGGCGGCGGGGCTCCCCGGCGTGGGCATCGGCGGCATCGACGGGGACAACGCCGGAGAGGTGGCGGAGCGGAGCGCCGGCGTCGCCGTCTCCAGCGCTGTCGTGGACGCCCCGCGTCCCGCCGAGGCCGTGCGACGCATCCGCCGGGCCATCGACGGGTCGTGACCCCGCCGACCGCAGCCCGGGGCCGGGCGGGTTCCCACCGCTGATGCCTCTTCCCGGAGACGCCTCCCACAACAATTCACGCACAACTCCGTACAGGTTCCCGTCACCATGACCGGACCGCACCGAGTGCCCCGCAAGCTCTGGATGCTCTTCCGCGTGCGCCCCGCGGCGCAGCAGGGGGCCGGCGCGTCCACGGCCGCCGCGCGCCGGGAGCGCGTCCGGGCCTGCCGGACGCCGGAGGGAGCGAAGAAGGCCGCCGAGTCCGACCTGTCGCGGCGCTCTGCCGGCGACGCCCCGGTCGAGTCGCTCCGCTGGGAGCGGTGGAACGGCCGCCTGGTCTCCGAGGAGCGCGATGGCGTGGCCTACACGGTCGAGCGCTACGACGTGCTGTCGAACTGAGCTCCAACGACAGAACCCCCCGGGACCGTGGAGCGAATGCTCCCGGATCGGGGGGTTCGGTATGTAACGGGAGTGAGCGAGACGGTGGGGTGGTGTCGTCGTCTCGGGTGTGTGTGCGGGGGAGGTCGTGGGAGTCGGCGCCGGGGGCGTCGTGTTCGAAAAGGGAGGGATCAAGCCACGCGGCCGATTAGTACGGCTCGGCTGCGGCGGTTGCCCGCCTT
>CAZFDK010000012.1:0-57215 GCA_964518305.1 uncultured Gemmatimonadota bacterium
CGAGGCCGTCGAGGTGCTGCTGGAAGACGTCGGAGAGAAGAGCGGTGGGAGCTGAGCGGCGGCCGGACGTCGCTCCGGGCTACGGCGCCTCCCACGTGAGGATCGACGAGTCCGTGTCCTCCTGGCGGCGTGCGGACCAGGGCTGCCCGGCGCCGGTCGTCCCCTGCATCCGGTCACCGCCGGCGGTGCCACGGAGTCGGAGCGCGCGACCGTCCGCTACGATCTCGATCTCCACGCTGTCGGCGTGGACTCGAGCCGCGGCGACGGAATCGATGCTGCCGCCGGCCGCCGACGCGCGCAGCTCCTGGAAGCGCTGGTCGATCCGGATCCGTCCGCTCGCGCCGTCCGGGAGCGTGATCGACCACGTCCCGCCCACATCGGCCGGGATCACCCACAGGTAGACGGTGGCCACTCGGCTCCCGGCGTCGACGTCGGGGAGCAGGGTGTCGACGCCGGTCTTTTCGGTCTGCCCGCCGCCGAGGCTTTCCCAGCCGTCGACGAGCCCGTCGGGGAGGTCGACGCTGCCGCCGCGCTCCCGCACCGTCACCACGCTGTCGGCGTCCCACTCGCCCATGGAGAAGTCGTGCGCGACCACCCGGTCGCCGGGCTCCATTTCCCGCAGGATCCGGGGGCGGAGTCGCTCGTTCATGCCCGGAAAGAGATACAGGGTCAGGACGGTGGCCGGTCGGATGTCGGTCTCGAACAGGTCGCCCCGGACGAAGCGGACCAGGCTGTCGACGCCGGCGGCTCTCGCCCGGCGCCGGGACCGCGCCACCAGGCCCGAGTCCAGCTCCACGCCCCTTCCGCGGCTCCCGTACAGCCGGGCCGCGGTGATCGGGAGGCGGCCGTCGCCGGAGCCCAGGTCGTAGACCGTGTCGGCGGCCGTGACACCGGCCAGCTCCAGCATCTCCGTCACGACACTCATGGGGGTGGGGACATACGGCGCGCCGGGCTCCGTCTCGTCCGGCTCCGGCTCCTGGGCCGGAGCCGCCGCGGGTGCGGCCAGGGCCACGACGAGGACGAGCAGAGCGGCGAGGAGAGGCCCCGGGTGGGCGTTTCGTGGTTCGGGCATCGGGATCGCGTCCGTAGCTTGGAAGGCGATGAGGGAGGCGGCGCGCGTCGCGGGAATCGTACGGGGGATCATACAGACATGCCGGAGAAACGAGCGACCGAGCCCGACTTCGACCTCGCGGCGTGGCGTGGCCGTATCCCCGTCCTCGAGCGAGCCGTGCCCATGAACGCCTGCTCCCAGGGCCCCCTGACGGAACGGGCCGAGGAGGCCATGGAGTCGTTCATGGACTCCTGGCGACGGAGGAGCATGGACTGGGAGCGCTGGCTCGGGCAGGTGGAGGAGGCCCGGTCTCTGTTCGCCGACCTGGTGGGGGCCGAGCCCGACGAGATCGCGCTGGCCAGCTCCGTGTCGGCGGCGGCGAACAGCGTGGCCAGCGCCCTGGACTTCGACGAGGGCCGCGACGGCGTGGCCGTGACGGAGGCGGAGTTCCCGTCGGTGGCCCACGTGTGGCTCGCCCGGCGCCGGGACGGCGTCCGGGTGGACTGGATCCCCGCAGACGAGGAGGGCATCCGCCCCCGGGAGTACGAGCGGCTCGTGGACGAGCAGACGCTGGTCGTCTCGGCGTGTCACGCTCACTACGAGACCGGCTTCGTGCAGGATCTGGGGGCGGTGGCCGATCGCGTCCACGACGCCGGGGCCCTGCTCTTCGTGGACGCCTACCAGTCGGCCGGGACCCGGGCCATCGACGTGAAGGAGACGGGGGTCGACTTCCTCGCCTCCGGATGCCAGAAGTTCCTGATGGGGGCCGCGGGCATCGCGTTCCTCTACGTGTCGCCCCGGCTCGTGGATCGGCTCGAGCCGCGGGACACCGGGTGGTTCGGGCGCCGGGACCCCTTCGCCTTCGACCCGGAGACGCTGGACTGGGCGCCCGACGCCTCGCGGTTCGAGGTCGGCACGCCGCCGGTGCCCTCGGCCTACCTGGCTCGGGCGGGCATGGAGGTGATCGACGAGGTGGGCCCCGGGGCGATCCGGGACTGGACCCGCCGCCTGGGGCGTCGCCTCTTGGAGGGAGGGCGCCACCGGGGGCTGGAGCCGGTCGGGCCGGAGGACCCGGCTCAGCGGAACCCGACGACGGCCTTCCGGTGCCCGGAAGGGACGGAGGCGGCGGCCGTGGGCCAGCGGCTCCGGGAGAGGGGCGTGATCGCCGCGCCCCGCGGACGCGTCGTGCGACTCACGCCCCACTTCTACAGCAGCCGTGCCGACGTGGACCGGGCGCTGGACGCCCTGGCCGGGGCGATGGCGGCGTGACGACACAGCCGTGAGCGGCCGGGAGACCTTCGCCACCCGCTTCGGCACGGTGGCGTCGATGATCGGCGTCGCCATTGGCCTGGGGAACCTGTGGAGGTTCCCGTACATGACCGGAGAGTTCGGCGGCGCCGCCTTCGTGGCCTTCTACCTGGTCGTCGTGGCCGCCATCGGCGTGCCGGGTCTCATGGCGGAGTGGACGTTGGGCCGGCACACCCGACGGGGTCCGGTGGGGGCCTTCGAGCGGGCGGATCTCCCGGGCGGCCGCGCCCTGGGCTGGCTGTTCTTCCTCGGCGTCGCCGGAGCCACGGGCTACTACACGGGGGTCATCGGGTGGACGGCCTACCACGCCCTGTCGGAGCTCCTTCGGCTCGCGGGGACGGGCGCCGATGCGTCGCTCGTCCTGCCGCCGGAATCGGGCTTCCGGCCGGCGAGCTACGCGCTGGCCGGCGGGCTCACCCTGGCCGTGACGGCGGCTGCCGCGGCCGTGCTCCTCCGCGGCGTGCGACGGGGCATCGAGGCGGCCAGTCGGGTTATCGCGCCGGGCCTGTTCGTCGTCCTGGTGGTCCTGATCGTCCGGTCCGTGACCCTGGACGGGGCCTCCGCCGGCGTGGCCTGGTATCTGGGCGGCTTCGACCCGGCGGAGCTCACCCCCTCGGTCATGGTCGCCGCGCTGGGTCAGGCCGTCTTCTCCCTGGGGCTCGGCGGGACCTACATGGTGGTGTACGGCTCCTACCTGGACGGGGACCAGGACCTGCTCGGGAACGCGCTCTACACGGCGGTCGGGGACACGGCCGCGGGGCTGCTCGGCGGGCTGGCGATCTTCCCCGCGGTCTTCGCCCTGGGGATGCCCCCGGCCAGCGGCCCCGACCTGGTGTTCTCCACCCTGCCCGACGTCTTCGCGGCGATGCCGGCCGGGGCGCTGCTGGGAGCTCTCTTCTTCGGCGCTCTGGCCGCCGTGGCTTTTCTCTCGGACGTGGCCGCCTTCGAGGTGCTGGTGGCGGGCCTCACCGACAACACCCGGCTGCCGCGACGGAAGGCGGTGTACCTGGTGGCCGTGCTCGTCTTCGTGTTCTCGCTGGCGCCCATGGTCAACATGGAGGTGTTCGTGCCGTGGGACCTGGCCTTCGGCTCCGGGCTCCAGGTGGGCGGGGCGCTGCTGGCGGTGCTCTGCGTGGGATGGGCCCTCGACCGGGGGGCGGTGCTCGAGGAGCTCGCGTGCCCGGCCGACGAGACGGGCGGGGAAGTGGGGATGGAGGTGTCGCCGTGGCTCTACCGCTGGATCCGCTACGTCATCCCCGGCGCCATCGGCCTGGTGGCGGCGTGGTGGCTGGTCCGGGACGTGCTCTGAGCTCCGGGTTCTCCCCGACGCGGCGGCCGGGAGGGGGTGTGACATTTCCCGGCCTGAATCGTCCTATGCATGGGGACGAGGAAGGAGAGAAAGACGAGGAAGAAGTCGGCGAGGAGACGTTCGCCGCGAGCCCAGCGACCGGGATTCGGTGACATGAGGAACGAGGAGCGCCGCTACGACGAAGCGTCGCAGCTCTGCCGCGCTGCCGACGATCTCAGGGATCGTGTCGAGAGCCTGGAGGAGCGGGTGAGGGCAACCTCCGGCGGCGACGCGCGCGGCCGGAACGATCTCGAGCGAGCCCGCGAGGCCGCGGCGGAGGCTCTGACGCACCTGCGCCGCTACCGGGAGAAGCTGGTGGGGGGGAGCCCGGACGAGCTCGGAGCCCCGCCCGGAGGGGCCGACGGGACAGCGAACGGAGTCGGCGCCGGCTGACGTAGCCCGTCGGCCGCCCGGGAGACGGGCGCTCCGGTTCAGGGGATGGCGCCGCTCCCGGAAATCGAGTCCAGGGTGAGGTCGACCTGGACGCTGTCCACGCCCCGGGTCCAGATCGACCGGGTGGAGATCTCCACCCGGGCGGTGCTCAGCTCCTCGCGGGCCGGGGGGATGGCCTCCACCGCCAGGCACCCGCGGATGCGGGTGCGGAAGAAGAGCAGGGTGTCGGAGTAGCGACCCCGGCTGTCGGTGAGGGTCTCCGACTGCACGGAGACGCGCGAGCCGCAGAGGTTCGAGTAGGCCGTGGTCCTCACCGTGGCGCTGTCCACCGGCTGGCCGCGGGAGTCGCTCACGGTGCCGTAGACCAGGGCCGAGTTGTCGGAGTCCAGGCCCGTCACGTCCTTGCGGCACCCGGCGGTGGCCACCGCCAGGACGATCGCCGTCAGGAGTGCGCCGCGCATCGCTCCACGTCTCACGACCGTCGTTCCTCGCTCCAGATCATATCAGGCAACATCGAACCGTCACACCCATCGGCTCGCTCCTCGCCCGGTGCGGTCTCTTCCCGCCCGCGGTGGTGACCGGTACCCGGCTCTCGGCCCCGAGATCGTCCCGGCACCGGAGCGGGGCCCGGGACGGGAAACCGGGACCGGAAAGGGGTCAGCGCTCTTCCTCGACCTCCTGGATGGCGTGCACCTCGTCCTCGTCCCAGGAGGCCACCTCCCGATCGTCGGAGTCCATGAGCCGCACCTCGCCGTAGGCGTCCACGATGCGATCGGCCTGGTAGATCTCGATGCTCCGGTCCCGAAACGTGACTTTGAATCGCGTCATCCGCGTGGCTCCTCCGGTCCGAGTCGGCCGTCCGTCGCTCGAGCCGCAGAGCGCCGGACGGGCAATCTGGTCGCGACGCCGCGGGCACGATATCCTCCCGGCTCGCCTCCACGGCCTCTCCTGCATCTCCAACGTACATGATGGTCGGCAAGCGCCTCACGTTCACTCTGGTCGCGAGCGTCGCGAGCGTCGTGCGCCCCCCCGCGCTCCCGAAGGGCCTCGTCGCGGCGGCGCTGCTGGCGGTCGTCGCCCCCGGGGACGTCATGGGGCAGGACAGTCGAGCCCCCCGCTCCCTGGAGGCCTTCCGGCTTCCGGAGAACGCGGAGCTGCAGCTGGACGGCCGGGTCCGGGAGCCGGTGTGGGAGCGGGCGGACGTGGCCACGGACTTCCTCCAGCAGGAGCCGGAGGAGGGGAGGCCGGCCACCGAGAGGACGGTCGTCCGGGTCGCGTATGACGACGAGAACCTCTACATCGGGGCGGTCCTCCGCGACAGTGAACCGGACGGCGTCCTGGCCTACAAGCGGAAGCGCGACGCCGCACTGGGGGCCGAGGATCGGTTCATGTGGATCCTGGACACCTTCCTCGACAAGCGCACCGCCTACTTCTTCGAGATCAACCCGGCCGGCCTCATGGGCGACGGCCTGATGGGATCGGGCCTCAACAAGTCCTGGGACGGGATCTGGGAGGCCCACGTGGAGCGGGGCGACTGGGGGTGGTCGGCGGAGATCCGCATTCCCTTCAGCACGCTCAATTTCGATCCTGACCTCGGCCGATGGGGGATCAACTTCCAGCGCACGGTGCGGCGGAAGAACGAGGAGGTCCTCTGGGAGGGGCACCGCCGGAACCAGGGCCTCTTCAACCCCACCTACGCCGGGCGGCTCACGGGACTCGCCGGCGTCTCCCAGGGATTGGGGCTGCAGTTCAGGCCGTACGGCCTGGCCGGGTGGCAGCGGGAGCCCGGGGCCGCCGGAGAGCCCAGCGACGCCAGCCTGGACGGCGGCTTCGACCTCTCCTACAGTCTGACGCCCGGGCTGCGGGCCGCGGCGACGGTGAACACCGACTTCGCCGAGGTGGAGGTGGACCAGCGTCGGGTGAACCTGACGCGCTTCCCGCTCTTCTTCCCGGAGAAGCGCGACTTCTTCCTCGAGAACTCCGACGTCTACACCTTCGCCCCCCGCAACGACCAGCGGCCCTTCTTCAGCCGCCGGATCGGCCTCGTGGAGGGGCAGGAGGTGCCCATCGATGCCGGCGTGCGGCTGGGCGGGCAGGCCGGGGACTACGAGCTCGGGTTCCTGCAGGTTCGCACGGGCGACAGCGAGGTCCAGCCCGCCGAGGACTTCACGGTGGCCCGGGTGAAGCGACGCTTCCTGGAGGAGTCCACCATCGGCGCTATCTATACCCGCCGCGCGACGAAGCCCGGGGAGGAGGGCGTCTCGCCGCCGGACCGCCACACGGTGGGGGCGGACCTCCTCTACTTCACCTCCAGCTTCCTGGGGGACCGCAACGTCCGGGGGCAGGCCTTCGGCGTCTGGCACTCGCGGCTCACGCGGGGCTCGGAGACAGATTTCGGCGACCGCTCCACCCGGGGCGCCCGCCTTTCCTACCCGAACGACATCTGGCGCGCGCACGTCTCCTACCGGGAGTTCGGCGACGAGTACGAACCGCCCGTGGGTTTCGTCCAGCGCACCGGGTTCCGGCGGCTGCAGCCGTCGGCCAGCTGGAACCCGCGCCCCGACTTCCTGCCCTGGCTGCGGCAGGCGAATCTGGGGATCCGGCTGGAGGACCTGTGGAGCCTGGAGGGGACGCTCCTGACCCGGGACCGGAGCTTCACGCTGCCGGGGCTGAACCTGGAGAGCGGGGACGAGGTGAGCTTCGAGTTCGGGTGGAACACCGAGCGCCTCCGGGACGCCTTCGAGATCAGCGACGGCGTCGTCCTGCCGGTGGGACGGTACGACAACTTCGACTGGACGCTGAGCGCGGAAACGGCCGGGCGCCGCGTCGTGTCGGGCGAGGTCTCGATCACCAGCGGCGAGTTCTGGTCGGGGGACCGGACGCGCTGGGAGGCGAGCGCCACGGTGCGGCCCGCCACGGGCGTGAGCGCCGAGGGGCAGGTGGTGCGCAACGAGGTGGACCTGCCCCAGGGCGACTTCACGACCAACGTGTACCGGTTCATCGGCGAGTGGCACCCGAGCCCCTGGCTCTCGCTCACGCAGAACTGGCAGTACGACGACGTGAGCGGGGTGCTCGGCCTACAGGGGCGGCTCAGGTGGATCGTCGAGCCGGGCAACGAGCTGTACGTGGTCTACAACCACAACTGGCGCAGCCGCGCCGGGAGCCTGGATCCCTTCGCCCCGGACCTCACGACGCTGAGCCGGAGTGCGACCGCGAAGCTGGTCTACTCCATGACGCTGTAGGGCGCGTCCATGACGGCTACGGCGTCACCGGCGTCGTGAGCACCGCGAGCATCGTCTCGATTCCGCGCAGGAAGTTCCCCACCCGGAGGTTCTCGTTGGGGCTGTGCTGGTTGTTGTCCGGATTCACGGTGGGCACGGAGACCGCCGGCACGTCCAGGGTCGTGACGAAGGGCGATATCGGGATCGAGCCGCCGCTGGTGCGGATCCGGATGGGCTCATCGCCGTAGAGCCCCCGGTAAGCGCGCGTGAGCCACCGGCCGGGCTCGGAGTCGAAGGGCGTCCGGAAGGCGGCGTAGCTCACCGTCGAGGTCATGGAGGCCAGCCGCGGATGGCGCTGCCGCTCCTCGTCCTCGGGCTCATGGTCGAGCACGCGGAACCCCTGTCGCTCCACATGCTCCCGAAGGAGCCGTAGCAGCCGGTCCGGATCGCTCTCGGCCACCAGCCGGACGTCGATCTCCGCCACGGCCCGGTCGGGGATGATCGTCCTGGCCTGGTCGCCGACCCACCCGGCGCGAATGCCGCGGACGTTGAGCGACGGATACTGGACGGCGCCCTGGAGCGAGGTAGCCACGCTGTCGATCACGCCGATCCCCAGGTCCCGCTGGATCTGCTCCTCGTCGTCGGGCACGGCGGCCAGCATCTCGCGGGTCTCCCGGTCCAGGGAGACGCCGTCGTACCATCCGGGGATCCGGACGCGCCCGGCGTCATCTTTGGCGGCTGCCAGGATCTCGGCCATGCGGAAGACGGGGTTCGGCGCGTAGTTGCCGTAGTGGCCGCTGTGCACCGGGACCCGGGGGCCGTAGGTCACCAGGGTCACCGTGGCGATGCCCCGGGCGCCGAACTTGAGCGTGGGCCGGCCGGACAGGTGGGGCGGACCGTCGAAGATCACCAGCATGTCGGCGGCCAGCCGGTCCCGGAACCGCTTCACCGCATCGGGGAGGTGGGGGGAGCCCTGCTCCTCCTGCGTGTCGACGATGACCTTCAGGTGGAAGTCCGGGCTCGCCCCGGCACGCTCGGCCAATGCGATCGCCGTGAGGAACTGGGCGATGGGGCCCTTGGAGTCCGAGGCGGAGCGGGCGAAGATGCGCCAGTCCGGGCTCGGATCGTCCTCCAGACGCGACCACGGGATCTGCCGCCACCCACCGTCCGGGGCGCGCTCCTTGAGGACGGCCGTCCACGGGCTCTCCTGGTTCCACTCCGACGATTCCACGGGCTGGCCGTCGGCCTGCAGGTAGACCAGCACGGTGCGCTGCGCGTCCTGAGCGCCCCGCTCCGCCAGCAGCAGCGGGCTCCCCGGCGTCGGGAGCCGCCCGGTCTCGAACCCGCGCTCCGCGAAGGCCTCCTCGAGGTGGGCCACCAGCTCCAGGATGTCGTCGGGGTGGTGGGCGTCGTTCGGATAGGAGAGGAGATCCCGGTACAGGGCGAAAGCGTCGCCCCGGGCGTCGTCCACCAGCGCGTCCACGGAGTCCGGGGGCAGACCCTGCTGCAGGGCGCCGGCGGCTTCCGGCGGGACCACCACGGTGGCGGACACCAGGAGGACGAGGAAGAGGGACACGAGGTCGCAGGACGTGCCTCGCGGGGCGGACGGAGCGCGATCGATGGGGGCGGCTGTGCTCACGTCATCCGGGGCTGGAGGAAACGCAGCGCGCCTGTCCAATCTCGCCCCGGAGGCCCGGGTCGGCAACGCCGGCCCGGCGTGAGCGGAGCCGGCGGTTCACCCCCCGGCGTCGGCCGGGAGGGTCACGCCTGCCTCCAGGGCTCGCTCCGCGCGGGCGCGGGTCTCCCGCAGGTGGGCCCGGTTCACATCACCGAGGGAGGCGCCGGAGGCGAGGGCCTCGTCCACCATGGAGAGGATCTCCCGCATCTCGTGGCGCGCCAGCGACCGGGCGTCCTCCGGCACGCTCACCGCGCCTCCGAAGGTCTGGAGCTCGTCGTTGAGGAGCAGGGTCTGGAGGCGCTCGATATGGGACCGCTGAAGATTCCTGCGGAACGAGTTGATGGAGGAGGGCGCCTCCGGGTCCTCCAGCTCGGACCAGACGGCGCCGGTGAGGCGGTCGAAGATCTCGGCCACTGCCAGCACCCGTGTCCCCTCGGGCGTCCGGAGCCGGTTGTCTTGGATTCGGGCCAGCCGGTCCGGACTCAGGAGGGTGTTGATCACCGCCGATTGCATGGCGCCCACCTGCCGGTGGACCGGATAGGCCATGGGCGTCAGCTCGCCGGGGTCCCGGGTCCAGTCCGACCACATGTTCGGGGCCAGGCGGTTCAGCTGGCGCGAGTCGAACTCGAAGGCGTCCTCGGCCAGGATCTCCTCGACCAGGAAGTCCAGGGCCTCACCCTGGCGCTCGGCCGTAACGGGGCGGAAGGGCGGCCGGGCGTTCGGTTCGCCCCGATAGTCGCGGCTGGTGTAGAGTCCGCCGATCACCTTGGCGGCGGGCATGGCGGCCGAGAACCGGGAGAGGATCAGAGCGCTGAAGCCCTCCCGCAGGCGATGCCACGAATCCCCCTCGCCGATCAGCCGATCGTCCAGCTCCGGCAGGAGGCGACCGATGAGACGGCTCCGGTCCCCGGCGTAGCGGAGCGGGTCCGAGCCGAGATCGTAGAGATTCGCGCGCGGGTCGACACCGAGGCCGGCATCCTCGTCTGTGCCGTAGGTGTGGAGCGAGTCCGAGCTCCGACGCGCGATCTGCTTCAGAGCCGGACGCTCGGCGGCGGCCCGCTCCACGGGAGCAGCGTCGGAGGCGAGCGTCGCCTCGGCCTCGACGGCCGCGCGGACCGGTGCGTAGGCGTACTCGACGGCCCACTCGTCGTAGGTCCCGACGCTCTGGTTGAAGTAGTGACCCTGCTGCTCCTCCTCGCCCGCGATGTTCACCGGCACGTAGTCCATCACGGAGAGGCTGATCCCGTGCTCCCGGGTGTAGCTCTCGTCGTGGAGACGGTCGTACGGGATGCCGGTGGTGGCCTTGAAGTTGTGGCGGAGGCCCAGCGTGTGGCCGACCTCGTGCATCACCAGGTCCTTGATGGCTCCTCCGACGTACTCCTCCGGCATCTGCTCGCCGGGCGCCACCTCGCCGCGGGCGGCGAGCACCGCGTACTGGATGGCCATCT
Source organism: uncultured Gemmatimonadota bacterium (assembly GCA_964518305.1). GTDB lineage: Bacteria > Gemmatimonadota > Gemmatimonadetes > Palauibacterales > Palauibacteraceae > Caribbeanibacter. The sequence goes on from CAZFDK010000012.1 coordinate 10,448, forward strand.
GACGCGCCCGGAACGCGCCGGCGAAGCAGAGCCGTCCGGGCACGCCGGGGGTGTCCCCCCGTGCGGCCGCTCGGAGCTGCCGAGGCGACGAACCGATCGGGATGCCCGTCTCCGCGGAGACGGGGTCCGGCGCCACCAGGTCCCGGACGGTGGCGTCGAGCCAGCTGCGTCCGGCCACGAGGTTCTGGTAGTCCCGCAGCCAGAAGCGAATCCAGTTGGCGGCGATCAGCACGTCGGCGTTCAGGATCTCCCCGGTGCGCGGGTCGACCTGCGACGGGCCGATGGCGTAGCCCATGCCGTGGGCCGCCGTCCACCGCACCGTGGAGTAGCGGACGTCCTCGGCGCTCCACGTCGAGTCGTCGGGCGCCACACGCGCCTCGACCGCGTTCCGGAAGCCGGCCTGGCGGAAGGCCTCGTTCCACGCCTCGATGCCCGCGATGACGTACTCCCGGTAGCGCTCCGGCACGCTGCGATCGACGTAGTAGACGATGGGCTCCACGGGCTCGGAGGGCTCCTGCGAGGGATTCGCCTTCTCCAGGCGCCAGCGGTTCACGTAGCGCCGGAAGGGGTCGGTGCTCTCGTCGTGCGAGGTATCCTGCAGCGGGGTCAGGAAGTGTCCCACCCGGAGGTCCGCCAGGCGGGGCTGCATCGGGTCGTCCGGGAGATCGAAGAAGGAGTAGCGGACGCCCACCGGGATCGATCGGTGGTCGGAGATGGCGGTCCCGCCGAAGCTCGGGGGCTCGCTGGCCTCGTACGTGAGCTGAACGTCGATCTCCACGTTCCGCGGGAAGGCCCGGACCTGCGACAGGTGGCTGCGGTCCGAGTCCAGCCGCGGGCCGCCGCTCTGGTAGTAGGAGCCGAGCCGGTCACTGGTACCCGAGTAGTCGGAGACCAAAAAATCGGTGACGTCCAGCAGGAGATGGCCCGTGGAGTCGTGCCGGCTCTGGATGTCGAAGGCGCCGACGATGGAGTGCCCCACGTTGTCCTGTAGTGACGTCTCCATGGCGGAGCCGGAGTCCGCCACGAAGCGTGGGTTGCGGCGCACCAGGTAGACCCGGTCGCCGCTGCGGCGGAACCGGAGCATCTGCGTGCTGCTCGCCGGCAGTCCCTCCTGTGTGAACATGCCGCCGACGCCCTGGCTGTAGTGCATCAGGAGTCCGAAGTCCTCTCCCAGGCGCGAGGGCGGAAGCTCGAGGTACAGGGTGTTGTCCCGCTTCCGGTGGAGCGTGAAGTAGCCGCCGATCTCCCGGGTGTCCTCGAGCACGTCCCCCCACGCCTCGAACGGGTCGTCCTCCTCCTGCCCGGCTTCGGGGGCGGATGCCCGTCCGGCGTCCGGCGCCGGGGAGGGACCTTCGGCCGGCTGGTTGTTGATGGTCAGGCATCCGGCCACGAAGAGCGGAGCGAGAAGAGCGAAGAGGCCCGGGGCGGGCCGGTGGGTTCGAGACGACATGGACCTGCCTTTCCGTTTCGGGTCCGATTCGGGGAACACGATCCGGGTGGGAGGCGGCCACCCTCCGGCTGACGGTGACTGCCGTGTCGACGAACCTTACGTATTCATAGCGTACAGGCCCCCGGCTTACAACGGCACGCGGCCGGGTACCGGCGGGCGAACGCGGAGAGGGAGGACGGATGGTCGAGATCGCCGACGTGGAGCGCCGCGAAAAACGGGACCGGAGGGGCGGTCCCGGGGTCCCGTGACCGGCACGCTGATCGAGATCGCGGCGGTGATCGTCATGGCGGCCGGGCTCTTCCTGATCCCGCTCGGCATCCCGGGCCTGTGGCTCATGATCGCCGTCCTGGCGGCCGCCATCCTGTTGGGCGCCCCCGTTGCCTGGACCACACTCCTGGGACTCGCCGTCCTCGCGGGCGTCGCCGAGCTGACAGAGTATCTCGCCGTGAAGTTCGCCAGCGACCGCTACGGCGGGTCCAACCGCGCCTTCTGGGGCGCCATCGGCGGCGGAATCATCGGTGCGGTCGTGGGAACGCCGGTGCCGGTGGTCGGAAGCCTGGTCGGAATCCTCATCGGCACCTTCGCCGGCGCCGTCCTGGTGGCGTGGCTCGAGTCGCGGGACGCCGGCGGCGCCGTGAGGGTCGGGTGGGGAGCCGTGGTCGGCCGGGCCGCGGCGACCGCGGTGAAGACCGCGGCGGGCCTCGTGATCCTCCTGGTCTCGGTGGGGGGGTTCTGGCTGTGGTGACGGCGCTCGATCTCCGCCGCTCCCCGCTATGTATAGGTATTATTCGATTTTATCCCCGTTGTTTTTCATGTATCTATACAATAGCTTACAGTTTATCGCTCACGGGCGTCTTGCGTTCGGAAGGGACCGAAGGTGAACGAAGAGAAGGGAGAAGAGAGGGGGGCCCGACACTCCATCGGCGTGGTGGCCGATCGGACGGGGCTCTCCGTACACCAGCTCAGGGCATGGGAGCGGCGACACGGAGCCGTGGAGCCGGAGCGGACCGAGGGCGGACATCGTCTGTTTACAGACGCGGAACTGCGCCGGCTCGAGCTCCTGGCCGATCTCACCGATCGGGGCCGGCGGATCGGACAGCTGGCCGGTCTGGCCACCGAGGAGCTGGCGGCGCTCCTGGAGCGGGATCGGCGCAGCGAGGCCGAGCCGACGGAGCCGGAGGCGGGAGCCGACGACGGAGCGCTGACGGAGGCCCGTCGGACGGCTCTGGAGGCCATCGAGACCTTCGACGCGGACACCCTGGAGTCCACGGTACGTCGGGCGTCGCTCAAGTACGGCCTCCGGGCGTTCGTCGACGAGCTGGTGGTGCCGGTCCTAACGGAGGTCGGGACCCGCTGGCACGGCGGCGAGCTGGGCATGGCACAGGAGCATCTCGCGTCCGGCGTCTTCTCCCGCGCACTGCAGCACATGCTCGAGGGCTCGGGCACGGGCGCGGACGCTCCCGCGATCGTCGTCGCGACGCCCTCCGGCCATCGGCACGAAATCGGGGCCATGGTCGCCGCCGCTGTGGCCAGCAGCGAAGGGTGGAAGGTGGTCTTCCTGGGAGCCGATCTGCCGGCTGGCGAGATCGTCCGGACCGTTCGGGAGGTCGGAGCGCGGGCCGTGGCTCTGAGTCTCGTGTACGGGGCCGACGGGGCGCCGACGGAGCGGGAGCTCCGGCGGCTGCGTGAGCAGCTGCCGGCGTCCGTGGAGGTGCTGCTGGGCGGACGGGGCGCGCGGGAGGTCGACGGCAGCGCCGCGGTAGAGGGACTCCGGATCGTAGGCGGATTCAGCGAGTTTGGCCGTCGGCTCCGACAGCTGCAGGCGAGGGGCGCCGACGACGGAGGGGAGGGCGAGACATGACCGTCGTGGCGCACGGCCGGGGGCCGAGATGACCGGGTGGCTCTTTCCGGCGGAAGCCCCCTTCGGCCTGTACGCGTCGGGGCTGGCGGTGGCGGCGGCCGTCATGGTGGCCGCGTGGCTGGTGAGCCTCTGGCGCTCCGACGCCAGCGTCATCGACAGCTTCTGGGGTGCGGCCATCGCCGGCCTCGGCTGGTACTACGCGGCGTCCGCGGGCTCGGAGGGAGCCGTGGCGTGGGTGGCCCTCCTGCTGGCCACGGCCTGGGGAGGCCGGCTGTCGGCCTACCTGACATGGAGGAACTGGGGCGAGCCCGAGGATTTCCGGTACCGGGAGATGCGCGAGAGACACGGCGACCGCTTCCCGGTGGTGAGCCTCGTCTCGGTCTTCCTCCTCCAGGGGCTCCTGGCCTGGATCGTCTCGGCGCCGCTCTTCCAGGCGGCCGTCGGAGGCAGCGGGCTGGACACACTGGGATGGATCGGCGCCGGCGTCGCCGCGGCCGGGCTCACGTGGGAGGCGGTGGCCGACTGGCAGCTCCAGCGCTTCCTGGCCCGCCGGACGGACGAGGACGAGCTGCTCACGGGGGGGCTGTGGCGGTACAGCCGACACCCTAACTACTTCGGGGAGTTCGTCTTCTGGTGGGGGATGTTCCTTCTGGTAACCCCCACCGAGGGCTTCCTGTGGTCCGTCATCGGGCCGATCCTCATGTCGGTGCTTCTGCTCCGGGTGTCGGGAGTCCCGATGCTGGAGGAGAAGCTCGACGAGCGACCGGAGTTCCGGCGCTACGCGGAGCGCACCAACGCCTTCTTCCCCTGGCCGCCCGGCAGCTCGGGCGGGAGCTGAGCGGGGCCGTGGCACCGCCCCGGACGGGCACGCGACGGGTGGCGGTTGTCGGTGGCGGCGTCGCCGGGCTCGTGGCGGCCTGGCTCCTGGGGCGCCGCCACGAGGTGGTGCTGTTCGAGTCACGAGACCGTCTCGGCGGGCACGTGCGGACTCTGCAGCACCGCGACGGACGACGACAGCTGCGGCTGGACACGGGGTTCATCGTCTTCAACCGCAAGACCTATCCCCTCCTCGCGGGCATCTTCGACCGTCTGGAGGTGTCGACCCAGGGTACCGAGATGTCGTTCTCCCTCTCCTGCCGCGGCTGCGGCCTGGAATACGGGGGGCGCGGACTCGCGGGACTCATGGCTGAGCCGTCGAGCCTCCTGCGCGGCGACGTCCGGCAGCTGCTGTCCGGATATCGGAGCTTCGCCCGCGAGGGGCGTCGGGTGCTCGAGAACGGACGGGCGGCCGGCACGGTGGAGGACTTCGTCCGCGAGAGCGGGATCGCCGATACCTTCGTGCGCCACTACCTGCTTCCCATGGCCTCGGCCCTGTGGTCGGCGCCGCTCCCGGCCGTCCGCCGGTTCCCGGCCCGACTGCTCCTCTCGTTCTTCGACGACCACGGCCTGCTCCGGCTCGTGGACCGTCCCCGCTGGGAGACGGTCACCGGTGGCTCCGACCGATACGTCCGCCGCCTCGTGGCCCGCACCGAGGCCCGCGTGGTCACCGGCTGTCGGGTCGGGGGACTCCGGCGGACGGGAGACGGCGTGGAGCTCAGGACGGCCGACGGCCGCTCCGGCGCCTTCGACCGGGCGGTGGTGGCGACCCACGCCGACCAGGCCCTGAGCCTCCTGCCCGACCCGTCGGAGGAGGAGCGGGAAACGCTGTCGGCGTGGAGCTACACGTCGAGCGACGCCTGGCTGCACTCGGATCGTAGCTTCCTGCCCGACCGGAGACCGGCGTGGTGCTCCTGGAACTACCGGCTGCGGGGCTGCCGCGCCATGGACGACCGGCCGCGGGTCACGTACTACCTGAACCGGCTGCAGCGGATCGCGGGGGATCGCCCGTATCTGGTGACGCTGAATCCCTCGTGCCGGCCGGACCCGGCCAGCGTCCTCGACCGCACGACTTTCCGGCATCCGGCCTACGGGCCCGGCGCCGCCGAGGCCCAGTCACGGCTCCGGGAGCTGAGCGGCCGCGGACGGGTCCACTACTGTGGAGCGCACGAGGGATACGGGTTCCACGAGGATGCCGTCCGCTCGGCGGTGCGGGCCGCGGACGAGCTGGGGGCGACGCTCCCGTGACGGAACGCGACGGCGGCGGGGCCGCGGGAACCGACGGGACCGTCAAGGACGTCTCCTCGGCCCTGTACGTCGGCACCCTCCAGCACCGACGCCTTGAGCCGGAGGAGAACGACTTCCGGTACGGCGTCTATCAGCTCCTCCTGAACCTGGACGAGATTCCGCAGCTGGACTCCCGGATTCCCTTCTTCGGTCACAACGGCTTCAACCTGACCTCCTTCCACGACGTGGATCACCTGTGGGAGGAGGCGCGGCCGGTGCGCGAAAAGCTGGCCCGCTGGCTCGACGAGCGCGGCCGGGAGCTGCCGGACGGGCCCGTCCTTCTCCTGACGAATGCCCGCGTACTGGGGTATGTCTTCAACCCGGTGAGCTACTTCTACTGCCTCGACCGACAGGGCCGGGTCCGGTTCGTGGTGGCCGAGGTGAGCAATACCTTCGGGGAGCGCTATCCCTATCTCCTGGACGGGTCGGGCCCCGAGGCGGATCGGGCCCCCGGCGACGCGGTAGTCTCGGACCGGAAGAAGTTCTTCCACGTGTCGCCCTTCATGGATGTGGAGGGGCTGGATTACCGGTGGATGGTCGGTCCGCCCGGGTCGGAGCTCGCTGTCCACATCGACGTTTTGGACGGAGGGCGGAAGTTCTTCGACGCCACGCTTCGGCTGGAGCGCAGCCCGCTGGAGACGCGGACGCTGGCCCGGGCCCTCGCCCGTCACCCGCACATGACGGCGCGGACGATCTTCTACATCCACTGGCAGGCGCTGAAGCTCTGGGTCCGGGGCGTGCCGGTGCGCTCGAAGCCGGCGCCACCGGAAGGCGCCCTCCGCGAGCGGGAGGGGCGGTGAGCCGGCTGGCGGCCCGGGCGGTTCTCAGGGGACTGGAGAGGTTGGAGAGCGGCCGTCTGGAGATGGAGCTCCCGGACGGATCGGTTCGCCGCTTCGGACGGAACGGGGGGAGGGAGGAAGGGGGCGACGACGGCCCCGTTGCGGCGATCCGGGTCCGGGACTGGCGCTTCTTCCGACGCATGCTCCTGCGGGGCCAGGTGGGAGCCGGCGACGCCTACATTCGCGGGGAGTGGGACACGGAGCGGCCGGCGGACCTGGTGGAACTGGCGGCCCGGAACCGCGGCGCTTTCCGACGCGCCGCCCCCCTGGCTTGGATCGGCGGGGCGGTGGACCGGGTCCGTCACTTCCTCCGGGCCAACACCCGTACCGGAGCCCGACGGAACATCCACGCCCACTACGACCTGGGCGACGAGTTCTTCGCCTCCTTCCTCGATCCCTCGATGGCCTACTCCTGCGCGCTGTTCGAGGACGGAGCGCTCGACGGCGCCGGGGAGGAGGTTCAGAGCCTGGAGGAGGCCCAGCGCGCCAAGCATCGCCTGCTCGCCGACCGGGCCGGTCTGCAGCCGGGGGACCACGTGCTGGACATCGGCTGCGGATGGGGTGCCTTCGCGGAGTACGCGGCGCGGGAGCGCGGCTGTCGGGTCACCGGGATCACCATCTCCCGCCGCCAGCTGGACTATGCCCGGCGCCGGATGGAGCGGGCGGGACTGGAGGACCGTGTGAGCGTCCTGGACCGGGACTACCGTGACCTGGGGGAGGAGAGCTACGACGGCGTGGTCTCCATCGAAATGTTGGAGGCCGTGGGCCACCGGTACCTCCCGGACTTCTTCGAGGCGTGCGACCGGGCGTTGAAGCCGGGCGGGCGTGCCGCCCTGCAGGTGATCACCGTGCCGGACGAGAAGTACAGTCTCTACCGCCTCGGTACCGACTACATCCGGCGATTCGTGTTCCCGGGCTCCCATCTGCCCTCTCTGGGTGCCCTGGTGGAGGCCATGGCCGAGCGGACCTCCTTCCAGGTCCGTGACGTCGACAGCCTCGCACCGCACTACGCCGAGACGCTACGGAGGTGGCGCCGCCGATTCGAGAGGACCCACCGCGAGAGCCCGGGGGACGCCGAGACCGGCGGGATCGATCGCGAGCTCTACCGGCTGTGGCGCTTCTACCTGGCATACTGCGAGGGCGGCTTCCGGGCCCGGGAGATCGACGACCTGCAGATCACCCTGGCCCGCCCGGCCCGGGTCGCCGGAACGGGAGCGAGGCCGTGAGCGGAAGCGCCGCGTCCCGGTTTCGGGAGCCCATCCCGATCCGGCTGGCCGAGGCGGGCGTGCTGCCCGAGCCCGTCCTCCGCTGGGGCATTCGCCGACTCGTGGGCAGCCGGCTGAGGAGCGTGCGGCGCGGATGGACGGACGGCTCCATGGGGGAGCTGATCCGCGACCTCGAGCAGCGTCCGATGTCGCCGGCACCGGAGGCGGCGAACCGCCAGCACTACACGCGACCTCCGGGCTTCTTCCGGCAGGTGCTGGGCCCCCGGGTCAAGTACTCCGCCGCGTACTGGCCGGAAGGCACGGAGACGCTGGCCGACGCCGAGCGGGCGATGCTCGACCTGACCTGCGTGCGAGCCGGCGTGGAGGACGGAGAACGTGTGCTGGACCTGGGATGCGGGTGGGGTGCCCTGACCCTGTGGCTGGCGTCCAACTACCCGGGAGCGGAGGTGACGTCCGTCACCAACTCGCCGCAGCAGGCACGGTTCGTTCGGGAGGCGGCCCGCCGTCGGGACGTCGAGGCAAGGGTGCGGGTGGTGGAGACGGACGTGGCCGACTACCGGCCGGAGGTCGGGAGCTTCGACCGCGTGCTCTCCGTGGAGATGTTCGAGCACCTGCGGGACCACGGCCGCCTTCTGGATCGGATCGCCGACTGGCTCGCCCCGGGAGGGCGGCTGTTCGTGCATGTGTTCTCCCACCGCCGATTCGCGTACGAGTTCACGGGGGAGGGCGCCGGAGCCTGGATGGGGCGGCATTTCTTCACCGGGGGACTCATGCCGGGCCACGCCCTCCTGCCGAGCCTGGACGGAGCGATGAGCGTGGAGCAGGACTGGTGGATGAGCGGGGGCCACTACGCCCGAACCGCGGAAGCGTGGAAGCGGAACCTGGACGCGGCCGCGGAGGAGGCGGCGCGCTGCCTGGAAGAGGCCGGGGAGTCCGATCCCCACCTGCAGGTCCGCCGCTGGCGGCTCTTTTTCCTGGCGGTGGCCGAACTGTTCGGGTATCGCGACGGGCAGGAGTGGGGGGTCTCGCACTACCGCTTCCGTCGGAGCGACGGCGGCCCGGCACCGCATGGGTCGGAAGCGCCAGGAGCGTCAGAAGCGCCGGAGGCGTCGGAGTCCTCAGAGGCGTCGACGTCCACGCGGTCCTCGAACGAGCACGTGAACCCGAGCACGACGGGAGAGCCATGATCGAGACCGAGGAGACTCCGGAGATCGACCGCGATGATCTGGAGGGCGAGGAGGAGGTCGATCTGCTCAGGAGCTGGGCCTTTCTCCTCGTCCACCTGGGCGCCGTGGCCGCCCTCTTCACGGGGATCAGCACCGCAGCGGTGGTGGCCGGACTCCTCACCTACTGGGTGCGGCTGTTCGGCATCACCGGCGGCTACCATCGATACTTCTCGCACCGGAGCTACGAGACCAGCCGGACCTTTCGATTCGTCCTGGCGTGGATCGGCGCGTCGTCGGCCCAGAACGGACCCCTGTGGTGGGTCTCGCACCACCGGCTCCATCACCGGCACGCCGATACGGAGGACGACATCCATCCGCCGGGCATCAAGGGGATGTGGTGGGCGCACGCCGGCTGGATCCTCTGTCGCAAGTACAAGGGCTACGACAGGAGCGTCGTTCGGGACCTGGCAGAGGCACCGGAGCTGCGGCTCCTGGGGCGCTATCACCTCCTGGCGCCCGCCTCGCTGGCGGCTGTCCTCTTCGGCGTCGGCTGGTGGCTGGAGGCGCGCTTCCCCGGGCTCGGCACCGGCCCGTGGCAGATGGTGGGCTGGGGGTTCTTCGTGAGCACCGTGCTTCTGTACCACACCACGTTCCTGGTGAATTCGGTGGCCCACGCCGCTGGTGGTCGCCGCTTCAGCACCGACGACGAGAGCCGCAACAACTGGCTCGTGGCGCTGCTCACCCTGGGAGAGGGATGGCACAACAACCATCACCGATGGCCCACCTCCGAGCGGCAGGGCTTCTACTGGTGGGAGATCGACGTCACCCACTACGTCCTCCGGCTGCTGGCGTGGGCGGGTCTGGTGTGGGACCTGCGCGAGCCGCCGGAGAAGATCTACGATGAGGCGGAGGGCCAGCGCGCGCATCCAGCCGGGTAACGATGAAAGAACGATGAGAGCGAGAGAGCGCGACGCGCGGCGTCAATCTTGCCCCTACGTCGATCCCGGGCCGGGGAACCGGTCGGAGCGACTCACCCCCAGAAACGACGAACTGCGACGGAGGAAACGGTGCTGACGGTTCGCGACCTGATGACGGAAGAGCTGTTCACGGTGACGCCCACGGCCACGTTGCGTGAGGCCGCGGAGGCCATGTCCGAGGAGCACGTCTCGGGCCTGCCGGTCGTCGAGGGCGGCGAGGCCGTGGGCGTGGTCACCGCCACGGACATCCTCGCCTTCGCCGCCGACGCCCCCGGCGTCGAGATCGACCGGAGCCGGTCCAGCGGTTTGGAGCAGGTCCCGGAGGGGCGGCAGTGGGTGGAGGGCGCGGAGAGGCCCTCCGACACCTACTTCACGGGCCGCTGGGAGGAGGAAGAGGCCTTCAGCTTCGGGGAGATGCTTCCGGACACGGAGCGACCCGAGTGGAACGTGCTGGAGGAGAACCACGTGGCCGAGGTCATGACGCGCTCGCTGCACACGGTCTCGGCCGACGACGGCGTGCGCGATGCCGCCCGGTCGATGCTCGAGTCCCGGGTGCACCGGCTCCTGGTCGTGGAGGACGACCGTCTCCTGGGCGTCATCTCCACCACCGACGTGATGGAGGCCGTCGCGGAGAAGGGCATCGGAGGCTGAGGCCCGGCCGGGCTTCTACCCCCGGCGCCGGGGCGGACAGGCTCACGCCTCCTCCCCGGCGTCCCCCTCCCCGTCCTCGCCGCTCCCGCCGCGCTGGCCGAGGCGGTCGTCCATCAGCATCAGCCCCGCTCCGGAGTCGCCGGCCCGCTCCAGCTGCCCGATGAGCACGGTGAAGGTCCGCTCCTCCTCTACCTGCTCGTCGACGAACCACTCCAGCATGCTCTCCGCCGCCGGGTCGCCGATCTCCTCGGCCACGTCGACGAGCTCGTGGATCTGCGACGTGACTTCCTTCTCGTGCTCCAGCGCGGCGCGCATCACCTCGACCGGCTGGTCGAAGTCGTGGGGCGGGCGCTCGAGCGCGTCGAACTCCACCCGGGCGTTCCGGTCCTCCATGTGCCGGATGAGTCGCTCCGCGTGGGCCTTCTCCTCGTCGGCCTGGCCGCGCATCCACTCGGCGAAGCCCGGCAGGTTCTCGGCCTCGAACCAGCTGGACATGGAGAGATAGGTGTAGAAGGCCTGGAGCTCGTGGTTGACCTGCTCGTTGAGGGCCGTGTGCATTCTGTCGTGCATGGTGAAACTCCGTTCCGGTGAGATTGCCGTCGGGTGAGGCGAGTGCCGGGCGGTGTCGTTCCCGTCCGTCCGGTGCCGGCCGGCGAGAGCCCAATGATGCAGTCCGGCGGGGTGGTTTTCCAGGCCCGCTGTCGGGCCCGTCACCGCCGTCACGGCGAGCGCCGTGCGGACCCTCGTGACCGGGTCCGGCTCTCCTCGTCCAGGAGCCGCTCCACCGCCCGGCGAAGCGTGACCTCGGCGAAGAAGCCGCGCACCGTCCGGCGGATCCGTCCCTGCCGGTCGACGAGGTAGGAGGTGGGGAGGGCCGTCACGCCGCCGAAGGCGCGTCGCACCTCGCGGGTGGCCCGGCCTACCGGGTAGGTGACGCCGTGCTCGGCCAGAAAAGGCCGGATCTCCTCACGGGGCGCGTCCTCCGTGGTGAGGCCGAGCACCGTGAAGCCCCTGTCCCGGTACTCCTCGTAGACGTCCTGAAAGCCGGGCATCTCGAGCCGGCAGGGAGGACACCACGTCGCCCAGAAGTTCACCAGGACTACCTGGCCGCGAAGCTCTCCGATGCGGACGCGGTCCCCCTCGAAGGTCCGGACCGCCACCTCCGACGGGGCGGGACGGCTCTCCCCGCCCACGCCCACGGCCGCCGCGATCTGCGGCCAGAGCTGGTAGCCGGCGTACCCGAGCACGGCGATCCACACGACGGCCTCCAGGAGGGTCTTCCAGCGGGCTCTCTTCTCGCTCACGTCGTTCCCGTACCCGGATCTGGCGGCTCCAGCTCGAGACGGCCGGACTCGGCCGACCGATGCCTCCTACACGACAGCTCCCCGGCGGAGCCGATCCTCCCCCGGTCTGAAACGCTCCTCCGACCCTCCACGTAGTGCGGCCCGAGAGCGAGGAGAGTCCGACGATCCGGCCGGAGAACCACGATGGACATGAGCGAGCTTCCCTACACACCCGTCCGCTACCGATCCGACGAGACCAGATCCCCCGACGAGCGGGTCAGCGGTCTGCTCGCGTCGACGGTCCCGGCGCTGCTGGCGGCCGTCGCGCTGCTCCTGCTGCCGCTGGCGGCTCCGGCGGCCGTCCCCCAGTCCTCGGACACGGGGCAGCAGCACCGGCCGGCGGCGCCGGACGCGGGCGGCGGGGACGGGTCGGGATCCTCGGACGTCTACCGGGCCCGCCCCGTGGAGACCGAGATCGAGGTCGACGCCCGACTGGAGGAGGAGGGGTGGGAGAACGCCACGGTCATCCGCATCCCGTGGGAGTGGAAGCCGGAGGACAACGCGCCGGCGCCCGTCGAAACCACCTGTCGCGTGACCTACGACCGAAACGCTCTCTACCTCGGCTGCCGGGCACGCGACCCGAATCCCGGCGCCGTCCGGGCGAACCTGGCGGACCGGGACGAACCGCTCGAGGACGACCACGTCCGGCTCCTGATCGACACCTTCGACGATCAGCGACGCGCCTACGAGTTCCGCGTGAATCCGCTGGGAGTGCAGATGGACGCACTCTTCGCCGGCGGCAGCGACTTCTCCTGGGACGGTATCTGGGACTCCGACGGCCGGATCACCGAGAACGGATACGTGGTCGAGGCCTCGATTCCCTTCGAGACGCTCTCGTTCCCGGACCGGGCCCGCCGGAGCCAGAGCTGGGGGATCATCGTCGGCCGCACCTACCCGCGCAGCCGGCGGCACCGCCTCCGGTCCATCAGGACGGATCAGTCCGAGAGCTGTCTCCTGTGCCAGGCGGATCGGCTCACCGGCCTGCGGGGGATCTCCTCCGGGCACCGGCTCGAGTTCGACCCGACGCTGACGACCCGGAGGACGGACGACCGGCCCCAGTTCACCGCCGACGAGCTGCAGAACGGCGATATCGGCGTGGAGCCCGGTCTGACGGCCCAGTGGGGAGTGACGTCGAACCTGACCCTGGATGCCACGGTCAACCCGGACTTCTCGCAGGTGGAAGCAGACGTGGCCCGGCTGCAGACCAACCGGAGGTTCGCCGTCCGGTACCCCGAGAAGCGACCCTTCTTCCAGGAGGGTTCGGACCTCTTCCGGGTGCCGGGGAACCTGGTCCACACTCGGACTGTCGTGAATCCGATGGCCGGGGCGAAGTTCACCGGCAAGACGGGCCCCCACGCCATCGGCGCCTTCGTCACTCGAGATCGGGTGAACAGCCTTCTGCTGCCCGGGTCGCACTCCTCCGATCAGACGCTGCTGGAGGAGGGACGCGGCAGCGACGTCACTACCGGCGTGGCCCGCTACCGACACGACGTCGGGCGGTCGTCCACAGTGGGCGGACTGTTGACCGTCCGGGCCGGGCAGGGCTACCACAACGTTCTGGCCAGCTCCGACGGGCAGTTCAAGGTGAGCTCGGGAACCGGACTCTGGTACCAGGCCGCCGGAACCCTCACCGACTATCCGTCACGGGTCACCTCGAACTTCGACCAGCCGACCGGGCAGTTCGCCGGGCGACTCGCGGCCGCCGGATTCAACCACCGCACCCGCGAGTGGAGGGCGTGGGGCAACGTGCTGAGCGTGGGAGAGGGCTTCCGCGCCGACGCCGGATTCCTGCCGCAGTCCGGTCTGAACGGCGCGCAGGCCAGCGCAGAGCGCTCGTTCTGGAGCGGCGGGGCTGAGTGGTTCACCCGCTTTCGAGTCGGCGGCAGTGGAACCTACTACCTCGATTCGGATGGCCGCGTGGCACGGAGGACGGGCGAAGTGAGCGTGGCCTACGACGGGCCCTTCCAATCGACCGTCTCCCTGGAGAACAGCTACGGAGACCAGTATTTCGCCGGCCGGCTGTTCACGCTGCGTCAGCACGAGCTCGGGGTGGACGTCAAGCCCTCCGGGTCGCTCTCCGTGGGCGTGGACGCCGCGGCCGGCCAGGACATCGACTTCGCCAACGCACGGAAGGGTGACCTCATCGAGATCGGGCCGGAGCTCACCTGGCGGGCCGGGCGGCACCTGGAGCTGGAGGCGAGCCACGACCTTCAGCAGCTCTCCCGTGACGGTCGCCAGGTCTTCGAGGCGAATCTCACGCAGCTGAACGCGCGATACCACCTCAGCGTGGAGGCCTACGTCCGGGGCGTGCTCCAGTACCGCAACGTGACCCGGAATCCTGCCATGTACGGGGCGGACGTGAGCCCCGAGAGCGAGCACCTCTTCACCCAGCTCCTGTTTTCCTACAAGCTGGACCCGCGCACCAAGCTCTTTCTGGGCTACTCCGGCAACCGGAGAGGGGCTCGGCAGTTCGACCTGCGGCAGACGAATCGGACCTTCTTCATGAAGATCGGCTACGCCGTCCGCCCGTGACGTCTCCGTCGATGCGGCGGCCGACGTCCTCCGACCACGCTCCGACCGGGCCGGAGAGCGTCAGCCCGCCTCCGCCACGCGTCGGGCCCGTTCCTCCTCGGCCTCGGCCACCCGCCGGCCCTCGTCGACGTCCACGCGCGTGAGGACGGCGCCCCCCACCACGAAGAAGGCCGCCACGGCCAGGATGGCGTTGCGGCTGGAGCCGGTGAAGGAGACGAAGAGCGTGAACAGCATGGGGCCGAAGATCCCGGCGAACTTGACCAGCACGCTGAAGAAGCCGAAGAACTCGCCGGACTTGTGGCGCGGAATCATGGAGGCGAAGAGCGACCGGCTCAGGGCCTGCGTTCCACCCTGGACGGTGCCCACCAGCGCCGCCAGGGCGAAGAAGTGCAGGGCGTTCTGCATGAAGAAGCCCAGGACGCTGATCGCGCAGTAGACGCCGAGCCCCAGGTAGATCGCGAGCTTGGGCCCGATTCGCTCCGCCAGCTTCCCGAAGATCACCGCGAAGGGGACTCCCACGAACTGGACCAGGAGGATGGCGCCGATGAGCGCTCCCTGGTCGATGCCGATCTCGGTGCCGTAGACGGTGGCGAATCGGATGATGGTCTGGATGCCGTCGTTGTAGAGGAGGAAGGCCAGCAGGAAGAAGAAGGCGTGCCGGTAGGTCCGGATCTCCCGGAAGGTGTCCCGAAGCCGCCGGAAGGCCACGCTCAGCGCCTTCTCCGTCGGGTCCTCGTCGGGATCCAGGCGCCGGGGCGGCTCGTCCACCGTACGGAGAAGCGGTATCGAGAATCCGATCCACCACAGGGCCACCGAGAGGAAGGCGAGCCGCGTCGGCAGCGTCGGGTCCGCGCCGGCGAGGCCGAACCAGCCGGGCTTCTGGATCCACGCCAGGTTCACCGCCAGCAGCAGCCCCCCGCCCAGGTAACCGAGGGCGAACCCCGCCGTGGCCACCCTGTCCAGCTCCTCCTTCGGCGCCACGTGCGGGAGCAGGGCGTCGTAGAAGACGAAGCTGCCGGAGGCGCCGATGTTGGCCAGGGCGAAGAGGACGGCGCCCAGGAGCCAGTCGCCGCTCCCGACGAAGAAGAGGCAGGCCGTGGCCGCGACGCCGAGTCCCATGAAGCCGCCCAGAAGCCGCTTCTTCTTCGCGGTATAGTCGGCCAGGGCGCCGAGAATCGGGGCCAGGGCGGCGATGAGCGCCAGGGCCACCGTGGTCGCCGTCCCGTAGCGTGCCGTGGCCTGGGCGCCCGACATGCCGGAGGCCGCGACGCGGGAGAAGTAGATGGGGAAGACCGCCGTGGTGATGACGGTGACGAAGGCCGAGTTGGCCCAGTCGTACAGCGCCCACGCCCGGGTCTCGGGGCGGTCCAGCCCGGCGGCGTCCAGCGCGGCGTCGGGCCCCCGCTTCCAGAGCGCCCGACCGAACTGCTCGAGGACGCCCGCGTCGGAATCTCCGTCGGCTCCGGGCCCTCCCGACTCGTTCACGGAGCGGCTCGCTCCGGCTGGAGACGGCCGGTTACAGGTCCTTGACCGCGCTCAGGATCTCGGGGAGGGTCTCCGCGGCGTCGCCGAAGTGCATGTAGGAGTCGTCCTCGAAGAAGAGCTCGTTGTCGACGCCGGCAAAGCCGGGGCTCAGGCTCCGCTTCAGGATGATCACGTTCTGCGCCCGGTCCACCTCGACGATGGGCATACCGTAGATGGGACTGTCCTCGTCGTCCCGGGCGGCCGGGTTGGTGACGTCGTTGGCGCCCACCACGAGGGCCACGTCCACGGTGGACATCTCCGGGTTGACCTCCTCGGCCTCGTACAGCTGGGTGTACGGCACGTCGGCCTCGGCCAGGAGCACGTTCATGTGGCCCGGCATGCGGCCGGCCACGGGGTGGATGGCGTACTTCACCTCGACGCCACGGTCCAGGAGCTGGTCGGCCAGCTCCTTCAGCTTCTGCTGCGCCTGGGCCACCGCCAGACCGTAGCCCGGGACGATGACCACCTTGTTGGCGTAGCCCAGGAGCATGGCGGCCTCCTCGGCGTCCACCTCGTTGGCGGTCCGCTCTCCGGTCTCGGCCGCCGATTCCGCCGCGCCGGTTCCGAAGGCCCCGAACATCACGTTGGTGAGCGAGCGGTTCATGGCCCTGCACATGATCACCGTGAGGATGAAGCCCGCGGCGCCCACCAGCGAGCCGGCGGTGATCAGCGCGTAGTTGTTGAGCACGAAGCCCGCCGCCGCGGCGGCGAGGCCGGAGTAGGAGTTGAGCAGCGAGACCACGACGGGCATGTCGGCGCCGCCAATGGGGAGCACGATCAGCACGCCCAGCAGGAGCGTGGCGGCGGTAAGCGCCAGGAAGAGGTCCAGGGAGGGGGACAGGGCGCCCAGGACCGCCGCGGCGAGGATGCCCAGGAAGAGCACCGTGTTGCCGGTCTTCTGAAGCGGATAGGTGACCACACTCTCCGTGACGATCCCCTCCAGCTTGCCGAAGGCCACCAGGGAGCCCGAGAAGGTGATGGCACCGATGACGGTGCCGGCCATCATCGAGACCTCCCCGCCGGGATTGAGCGCCGCGCCCTGCGTCCAGCTCAGGTACTCGGCGATGGCCACCAGCCCGGAGGCTCCGCCGCCGAAGCCGTTGAAGACGGCCACCATCTGGGGCATGGCGGTCATCTCCACGGTCCGGGCCATGACCACGCCGATGAGGGAGCCGGCGACCATCCCCACCAGGATCCAGGTGTAGCTGACGATCTCCTGGTTCACCAGCGTGGCCGCCACCGCCAGCAGCATGGCGATGGCTGCCATGAGGTTGCCGGTGCGCGCGGTGTCCGGCGAGGAGAGACGCTTGAGCCCCAGGATAAAGAGGCTCGCCGAGACCAGGTAGACGAGCGGGACGATGGTGCTCACGCGGACTCCCCGTCTCCACCGCGGCCCTTGTGGAACATCTGCAGCATACGGTCGGTGACCAGGAACCCGCCCACCACGTTGATGGTGGCCATGATCACCGCTCCCACCCCGACGACGGTCATCCAGGCGCCCCCGCCGGATCCCGCCACCAAGACGGCGCCGACGATGGCGATCCCGGAGATGGCGTTGGCCCCCGACATGAGCGGGGTGTGCAGGGTCGGCGGCACCTTCGTGATCACCTCGTATCCCACGAAGAGGGAGAGCACGAACACGTAGATCGAAACGAGTATCGAGCCGGTCATGCCGGCATCTCCCCCTCTGCGGTCATTGCTCGGGTCACGACTCGAAGCGGACGTCGCCGTCGTGGGTCACGCAGCAGGCCTCCTGGATCTCGTCCTCCAGGTCGATCTCGACGTGGCCCTCCGGGGCGATGTGATCCAAAAAGGAGGTCAGGTTGCGGGCGTACATCTGGCTGGCGTGCACCGGGAGCGAGGCCGGGAGGTCGGTGGGGGCCCGGATCACCACGCCACTCTCGCGCACCGTCTCCCCGACCTGGCTCAGCTCGCAGTTTCCGCCGCTCTCGCCCGCCAGGTCGACGATGACCGAGCCCGGCCTCATGTCCCCGACCATCTCGGAGGTGACCAGCGTCGGGGCCTTCCCGCCGGGCACCTGCGCGGTGGTGATCACCACGTCGGCGCCGGCCACGTGCCGGCCGATCATCTCACGCTCGCGGGCCTGCTCCTCGTCGGAGAGCTCGCCGGCGTATCCACCCTCGCCGGCGGCCTCCGCAAGGTCCTCGTCCTCCTCCTCCAGGTGCACGAAGTCGGCCCCCAGGCTCTCCACCTGCTCGGCGACCTCGGGTCGGATGTCGAAGGCTTCCACCTCGGCCCCCAGCCGGCGGCAGGTGGCGATGGCCTGGAGCCCCGCTACGCCGGCGCCGAGCACGAAGACCTGTGCCGGCGAGACGGTACCCGCCGCCGTCATGAGCATGGGGAAGAACTTGTCCAGGGAGCCCGCGGCCATGAGAGCGGCCCTGTAGCCCGCTACCGTGCTCATGGAGGAGAGGGCGTCCATACGCTGCGCCCGGGTGATCCGGGGGAGCAGCTCCAGAGAGAAGGCGGTGACGCCGCCGTCGGCGAGTCGGCGGAAGAGGTCGGCGGACCCGTGTGGGTCGAGGAGGCCGATGAGGACCGAGCCGGAGGGAAGGAGGTCGGCCTCGTGGCCATCGTCCAGTTCTCGCGGCGGGCGGACCCTGAGCGTGACGTCGGCTCCCTCGTACAGGGATTCCGGGTCGTCGGCCACCTCCGCACCGATCTCCCGGTAGTCGTCGTCACTGAACCCTCCGCCGTCGCCGGCGCCGGATTCCACCCTCAGCGTGCGCTCCTCGTCCACGACGCGCCGGGCGGCGTCCGGCGTCATCGCCACGCGGGTCTCGTCCTGTGTCGCTTCTCTGGGAACAGCGATCAGCATCGGCGCCCCGTCGTGTCGGAGGAAGGCCGAGCGGCTCGAGTCACGGATCCGGCTCCCGAGCCCCGAGCATACCGAGTCATCTCAAGTTGGAGCGCCGCGGATCTCGCGCAAGATCCCGTCGCACGGTTGCGAGCGGACGGCGAGACCGGCCGGTTGCGGTCGCTGCGGGCTCCGTGAACCTCGATTCACACCGGGAGACACCATGACCTCGCGACGCTCCGTCCGATCGGCCCTTCCGCTCGTCCTGACCGCTGCTCTGGTCGTCGGCTCCGCCACGATGGCCTGCCGTGAAGGCGAGTCCACCGTCCAGGTGAAGCCGGACGAGCGTCAGATCGCCGAGGCCGTTCTGGCCGCGCCGGAGTCCATGCGCCAGGGGGCCGGCGTCCTGGGCTACGGCGCCGACGGTCAGGTCACCACCCTCCGTCAGGGCTCGAACCAGCTGCTCTGTCTGGCCGACGACCCGTCGGCCGAGGGGTTCCAGGTGTCCTGCTACCACCAGGACCTGGAGCCATTCATGGCCCGTGGGCGCGAGCTCCGGGGGCAGGGCATGGAGGGGGAGGCGGTGGACAGCGTCCGGTTCGCCGAGATCGAGAGCGGAGAGCTGTCCTATCCGGACCATCCCGCGGCCCTGTTCACTCTGTCCGGCCCGACCGGCCCGGAGAATCCGTCCGAGGGGGAGCCGCCGGCAGAGAGTCAGAGGCTCACGGTGCTGTACGTCCGGGGTGCCACTGCCGAGCAGCTCGGGCTCCCGGTCAAGCCGGCCGGGGGAATCCCGTGGCTCATGGCGCAGGGCCAGCCCGACGCGCACGTGATGATCAGCAGCCCGTGACGGGGGGACGATGCCGCAGCTGACCCGACACCAGATGGGGTCGACGCTCCTGGACGCCCTCAGGGCCGAGGGGCTCGGCGTCCGGGACCTCTTCGAGGGACGACAGGAGCCGCTGTCGTGGTTCTTCCGTGGGGTGGCCTACGACCAGTCGGAGCTGGACATCCTGGAGTCCGGCGCCGTGGACGAGCTCCACGCGCCGTCGGCGCTGGTGGAGCTGGCCGTGGACGAGATGGCGCTGGGAATGGCCAACGTCGGGCTGGAGGGGACCACCTCGTACCTGGTGCACGAGCCCGAGTCCGGCGAGACCACCTCCGGGCCGGACCGCCTGGAGCCCGACGAGGTGCGCTTCTCCGGAGAGGCCCTTCTGGGCGTGCTCAACGTCGACGTGGCCCCGCCGCCGCTGTGGCTCGAAGAGCGGGAGGGCGACGCCGAGACCAACGAGGGGCTGGCCGATCGGCTCTCGGAGATGGCACAGGAGGTCGGCGGCGGCACGGACTTCGTGGAGGTCCACATCGAGGGGGCCATGTCCAGCCGAGAGGGATGGGGCCAGCTCTCCGGCGCCAGCGTCCAGCCCTCCGGGGTCTCCGTCCACTTCTCGCTGGACATCCCCATGGCCGGTACCGGAGAGCGGGAGCTGGGCGACCTGTTCGAGGCCGGGGCTTCAACGGCCGCCGGTGCCGTGGAAGGAATGCGCGAGATCTTTCGGTAGCGGGGGTCCTCGCGTCGCGGGACGGCCGCTACTGCGGCGGCTCGATGCCCTTCGCCCGCAGCACGTCGTCCAGGACCGACCGAAACTTGTTCGCGGGCTGGGCACCCTGGAAGGAGAGCGAGTCGGCGATCACGAAGAACGGCGTGCCCTTGACGCCTCCCTGGGAGACGGCCCCGTAGTCGCGGATGATGAGGCCGGCCGCGCGGTCCTGCACCATACAGGAGCGGAACGACTCCTCGTCGATGCCCAGGGACCGGGCATAGCCGACGAAGCTCGACACCGGATCGTCGGCGTTGGACCACTCCCCCTGGTTCACGAAGAGGCGCCTGTGCATGGGCCAGAAGCTGCCGGCCGCACCGGCACAGAACGCGGCCTCGATGGCAGGCCAGGCCTTCTGGTGGTCCGGGTTGGGAAAGGCCAGCCACACGTACTCCACAAGCCCGCTCTCGACGTACAGGCTGTCGATGGTCGGGTAGGTCTGCTCGAAATACTGGCGGCAGTAAGGGCACTCGAAGTCGGAGACCTCCATGACCCGGATCGGTGCCGTCGAGTCTCCCTTCACCCGGGACTGGTCGGCCAGCCGGGCGACGCTGTCCGGGCTCCGGGGCACCGTCGCCTCGGCGGACTGGCTCTGCCCCTCGGCGAGGCCGGCCGTGGTCAGCAGCGTCGCCGCCGCCAGGACGACGGCCGCGGAGATCCGGTGGACAGCCGACACGGGGTACGCCGGGGACTCCGGACCGACGTCGGCCGGAAGCTCTCGAGAATGCTGGGATGACTGCCGTGTCATGGCGGGACCTCTCGTAGCTCTGGTGTATGCTGGTGCTGGTGGGTTTCGGGTGCGATCCCGGCGCCTGAGGCGTGGTGGCGAGGGTCGGCCGGGCCGCCCGCTTCCGTGATCACCCGCTCGACCCTTCCGCGAGCTGTTCCCATGCCTCCACCAGCCGCTCGTACGCGCGGCGGACGTCCTGCCGCCTGTGGTGGATGCTGCCCACGGCGAGGCGCAGGGTGTAGACGTCGTCCAGGACGGTGTGGGAGAGGAAGACTGACCCCTCCCGGTTCACCTTCGAGAGGAGTCGGCGGTTCCATCCGTCGGCCTCCTGTCGCCCGACCTCTCCGCCGTCCAGCTCCTCCGGCGTCTTCGTCCGGAAACAGACGGTGCTGAACGGAGCCGGCGCCTTCCGCTCGAAGCGCGGATCCTCCTCGATCCACCGCACGAAATCGCCGGTCCACTCCAGGTGGGACCGGATACGCTCGCGGAGGCCGTCGGCTCCGAAGAAGCGGAACAGGAACCACAGCTTCAGGGACCGGAACCGGCGGCCCAGGGGGAGTCCGTAGTCCATGAGGTTCGTGGCGCCCTCCTCGCCGCTGGAGAGGTACTCCGGGGTCAGGGCGAGCGAGCGGCGCACCGCCTCGTCGTCCCGGAAGAGGAAGACGCTGCAGTCCATGGGCGTGAACAGCCACTTGTGCGGGTTGATCACCACCGAGTCGGCCCGCTCCCAGCCGGCGAAGAGGTCGCGGCGCTCCGGGAGCGCGGCGGCGGGCCCGGCGTAGGCGGCGTCCACGTGGAGCCAGGCGTCCTCCTCCTCGCACACGTCGGCGACGGCCTCCACAGGGTCGGCGCTGGTGGTCGAGGTGGTGCCCACGGTGGCGCACACGAAGAACGGGAGGCGCCCGGCGCCACGGTCCTCCTCCATGGCCTCCCGCAGGGCGTCCGGGCGGAGCCGGTAGCGTTCGTCGGTGGGGATCCGTCGGACCCGCTCCTGGCCGATGCCGCCGGCGATCGCAGCCTTCTCCAGGGAGGAGTGGGTCTGGTCGGAGACGTAGGCCGTGAGCGGCGGGAGATCGGCGCGGCCCGCCATCCCCTGGCGGCGTACGCCGAGGTCTACCTCCTCCCGTGCCGCCAGGAGGGCAGTGAAGCTCGACGTGGAGGCCGTGTCCAGGATCACGCCGCGGAAGGCCTCCGGCAGCCGGACCCACTGCCGGAGCCAGTCCACCGTCCGCTCCTCCATCTCGGTGGCGGCCGGGGAGGTACGCCACAGCATGGCGTTGGCCCCGAGGGCCGCTGCCACGAACTCGGCCAGGAGCGCCGGGGCCGAGGACGAGCTGGAGAAGTAGGCGAAGAAGCCGGGGTGGTTCCAGTGCGTGATTCCCGGGAGGACGACCCGTTCCACGTCGTCCAGGATCTCCCGGAAGCGCTCGCCTTCGTCCGGCGGTGTCTCGGCGAGCCGTGCGGCCACCTCGCCGGGCTCCACCCGTGCGAGGACGGGATGCTCGTCCACGTGCTCCCGGTAGCGCGCGGCCCAGTCGGCGACCTCCCGGGCCGCCTCCCGGAACGCCTCCGGCTCCATGTCCGGGCCGGGATCCCGGGCACCCGTCGACGCGGTCACGATCGCCGCGCCGTCAGCAGCTGCCGGTCCTCGTCGGCCGGACGGAGGCGCACGTTGCCGAAGCCGGCTTCCGCGAGCCAGCGCTCGTAGTCGGAGCGCGCGTAGGTATTCCCCTCGTCCGTGTTCAGGAGCATGGTGATGCCGAAGAGGGGAGCGAAGGAGGAGGCCCCGCGAACGAAGTCCAGCACCGCCAGCACGCCGCCCTCGGACATGCGCTGCGCCAGCCGGGAGAGGAGATCGACGTTCTCCTCCGGGGGCAGGATGTGGGTGATGTTGGCCAGGAGCACCAGATCGAAGGGACCTGCCGGCAGCGTCTCCCCGAAGTCGCCGGCCATCAGGTCGATGCCCTCGGCGTCGTCCAGGCCGTAGGCGTCGGCCACGTGATCGATGACGTCCGGCGTGTCGAAGAGCGTGACGTCGAAGCCCCGGTCACGCAGCGCCCGGGCGAAGACGCCGGGGCCGCCGCCCAGATCCAGGGCCCTGCCACCCTCCCCAGCGCGCTCCAGGCACGCCTCGGCGCACTCTCCGGCGACCCGCTCCACCAGCTCCGGGTCCTTGTCCGCCATGGCCGACTGGAAGCGGGCCACGTCGCCCTCGTCCGCGCCCTCGGCCTGGTCGGTACGTGCCGGCTCCCCGGTGCGCACGGCCTCCGGCAGCTCCTCCAGCAGCCGCCGGGTGTTGGAGAGCCAGAGTTCCGCGGACCCGGCCTGGTGGTCCGGCGCGTCCCCGTCCACGAACCGGGCCCGCCCCGGTCCCGTGAGCCGCCAGCCCTCCGGGTCGTGGCGCACGATTCCCAGCTCCTCCAGGGCGGCCAGGAGGATGTCCAGGCCGCGCTCGTCGGCGGACAGCCGCTCGGCCAGGTCCTCCGGGGGGAGAGGACCGCCGGCCAGGGCGCCGTACACCCCCAGCTCCAGCCCCAGGGCGGCCACCAGGGCCCAGTCGGCATGGCGCCGATACGTGGGGAGGTCGACGAGATCGGGGCCCGACCGGCCCGATCCCGCGCCTCTCCTCCCGGATCCGCGTTCGGTCAACGCCCCGGCTCAGCCCACGACGCCCGGATTCTGCGCCAGGACGTAGAGGATCAGGGCGGCGCCGGACAGCGACAGGTTCTTCATGAACTGGGTCATCTCGTTCTGCTTCTGCTGCTCGTCCTCGACGGCCCAGAAGTCGTGCATGGTGAAGGCCGCCACCAGCAGGAAGATGAAGAGCAGCCCGGCGCCGTACACGACATACTGCCAGAGCAGGACACTGAGCCCCCCGGCGAGGAGGAGGACGCCGCTGAAGAGAACCATGAAGCCAGCGGCCGGGAGCCCCTTGGACTCCGCGTACTGGGTCATGCCGTCGAGCTGCATGAAGTGATTCAGCCCCGACATCACGAACAGCGCGGCGAAGAGAATGCGTCCGGCCAAGAAGAGCCCGTCCCACATGGTCGTCCTCCCTGCTCGACGGAAGATTCGCGCGACGGCTCCGCATGAGCCGCCGCGAAAGCTGCGATCAAGCTGTGATAATGTGTTGAGCTACGTCCGGAGCCTGGTGGGGCTCAGTCGTCCCCGCCCTCGGACTCGTGCCCGGGATCGCCGAGATCGTCCAGTGTGTCCACGGCGCGTCGAAGGTGAGGGATCACGATGGAACCCCCGACCACCAGCGCCACGGAGAACGCCTCGAACAGCTCCTCGTCGGTGAAGCCTTCCTCGCGGCAGCGAATCAGGTGGTAGGTGATGCAGTCGTCGCACCGGAGGACCATCGACGCCACAAGGCCGAGAAGCTCCTTGGTCGGCGTATCCAGGGCGCCGTCCCGGTACGCCCGATCGTCGAGGGCGAAGAACCGGTTCACGGTCAGGTTCTCAGCGTCCCGGATCTCCTCGTCCATCCGCTCCCGAAACTCCCGGAACTCGTCGAGGCTGTCGCTCAATCTCGCCCCCGGAACTGGGTGATCAAGGTGATCAACAGCGTGCGCCGTCGGCGCGTTCCGGCGGTGATCTCGTGCACGATTGGTGCCGCTGCCTGCGGAAAACGGGCCGAGAATTCCCTTCGGAGCCCCGCCGTGGTCGTCCGGGGCGGAGGCTACGTGCCTCGCATTCCGGTGCCCGCGGGGGGCGAACCGCGCCGCACCGGGGTTCTTGATCAGCCCTCTCGATAGGGTACCTTCCCTGGCTCCCATGACCACCGCCTCCGCGCCGGACGTCGACCCGCAGTACGCCGAGATCCTGGAGGGCTGCCTCGGTGCCGTGGCCGAGGAGGTCGAGGCCGTCGAGAACGAGCTCGCCGAGCGCGGCCTGGACCGTCCCCTGGACGCCGAGGAAGGCCGCGTCCGCGACACCGGCGGCTCGGGATTCGTCTACCAGTGGCGGCTCCGGAGGCTCCCGGGCACCTCGGAGGAAGGGCCCCGGATCCGGGTGGACGACGCGGTTCGGATCCGGACGGAGGACGGGGAGGCCCTGGGCTTCGTGGCCGGCTTCCAGAAGAGCTCCGGCCGCGTCCGGGTCGCCGTGGGACAGTGGCTGGGGGAGCGTCCCGGCCGTGCGGAGCTCGAGTTCGACCCGACGTGGCTGCTGGCGGCCCTGGCCGAGCAGCTGGAGCGCATGCTGGCGGAGCCGGACGATTATCATCCGGAGACGGTGCTGCGGCTCTTCGGCCGCACCTACCCGGAGGTGGACCGGAAGGAGCCCGGCCGGGAGTCCGTCCGGGAGCTGAACGAGTCCCAGCACGACGCCCTGGCTCGGCTTCTGGGCAGTGACGTCCAGTATGTCTGGGGGCCGCCGGGAACGGGGAAGACCCGCCTGCTGGGGCACGCCGTGGCCGAGCTGGCCGAAACGGAGAAGGTCCTCGTGGCGGCCACCACGAATGGTGCCGTGGACGAGGCCGCCGAGTGGGTCGCCCGGGCCATGGGGAGCGGGGCCGTGGAAGCCGGACGCGTGGTCCGGGTCGGCGCCGAGTTCAGCATGACCGGAGACGACGAGCTGTCGCTGGACGCCGCACTGGAGCGGAGGCTCGATGCCGGCGCCGGCAACGTGAAGGCCGAACTGGAGGAGCTCGAGAACCGGCTCATGGGCGGCTCCGGCGGCGTGAGGGGCCGGACGCTTCGGAGCCGGCACCGGCGCCTCGTGGCGGCGGCCCGGACCGAGGGCGACGAGGACGCCCTCTCCCGTCTGAGCCGCCTGAACGCCGAGATCGGACGCGAGACGACACGGACGCTCGAGGAGGCGAGCGTCGTCCTCTCCACCTTCGCCCGGCTCGCCGCGTGGGAGGAGCTGGCGCAGCTCCGGTTCAACTCGCTGGTCATCGACGAGGCCAGCACGGCGCCGCTCTCCTACGTGGCGCTGGCGGCGGGGCAGACCTCCGGGCGGGCGGTCGCCGTCGGCGACTTCCAGCAGCTACCGGCCGTGGTCAGCTCCCGCGGCGAGAAGGCCGAGCGGTGGCTGAGCCGGGACCTGTTTCGCGAGGCGGGGATCGTCCAGGACACGGTGCGGGGGGAGATCTCGCTGCCCTCGGAGAACGACCAGCTGTGCGCCATGCTGGTCCAGCAGTATCGCATGGCGCCGCAGGTCCGACGCCTGGTGAGCGAGAGCTTCTACGCCGGACGCCTCCAGGACGCCCCGGAGGTGCTGGACCGGCCGCTGCCCGCCAGCTCCCTGGTCCTCCTCGACACCGACTCCATGGATCCCTCCACCGAGCGCGTGGAGGGATCGAGAGCCAACGCCGTGCACGTGGAGGCCGTGGTACGCTTCCTCCAGCTCGCCGCCGACAAGGGCTACTCCGACGTGGGGGTGGTGGCTCCGTATCGGGTGCAGTCCAAGCGGATCTGGAAGCTGGCCCGAAAGCGACTGGGGCGGGCGGCGCCGGACGATCTGGAGGTGAGCACGATCCACCGCTTCCAGGGCCGGGAGAAGCGGCTGGTGGTGTTCGATACCGTGGATGCTCCTCCGGGCCGAAGCTGGTTTCTGAACGAGGGGAAGAACCGGGACTTCCCACGACTTCTGAACGTGGCGCTCTCCCGGACGCGGGACATGCTGGTCATGGTCGGGTCACCCGACGGGCTGGCGGAGACGTTGCCGGAGGACGCCCTGCTCAACCGGGTCCTGGCCCGGGTCGAGCGCGACGGCGTGGTGGTGGACGCGAAGGGGATCGAGGACGCCGGCCACGTCTTCGAGGAGATCCGCGCGGCGGGATAGCGGACAGGACAGGGCGCTCGCGGAGACGGCCGAAAGGAACGGGAGAAGGAGCAGGAGGAGAGGACCGAGATGCGGCTGGTCGTGCAGAGGGTGTCGCGCGGTGCGGTGCGCCGGGCCGACGGGGGGGAGCTCCTGGGCCGGATCGACCGGGGCCTCATGGCCCTGGTGGGCTTCGGCGACGGCGATGGGCATGACGAGGTGGGGTGGATGGCCGACAAGCTCTGCGGCCTGCGGATCTTCGACGACGAGGCGGGGAAGATGAACCTCGACCTGGCGGACGTGGACGGGGGACTGCTCCTCGTGCCGCAGTTCACGCTCTACGGGGACGTCTCCCGCGGCCGCCGCCCTTCCTTCGTCGACGCTGCCGATCCCGGTCCGGCGCGCGAGCTCTTCGACCGCTTCGTCCACCGGTGCCGCGAGCTGCACGGGCGCGTGGAGATTGGGGAGTTCGGCGCGATGATGGACGTGGAGATCGTGAACGACGGGCCCGTGACGATCCTCCTGGAGCGGTGAGCGCACCCACGGTCGGGCTCGGCGGCGCAGGACGGGGCGGACGGGATGAGCCCGTCGACCGCCCGCTCCGCATCGGCGTCATCGGCTCCGCCGAGGCCGAGGGCGAAGTGCTGGTGGCGGCCCGGGCGGTCGGCAGGGCGCTGGCCCGCGCCGAGGCCCTGCTCGTGTGCGGAGGGCTCGGCGGCGTGATGGCCGCAGCGGCGGAGGGCGCCGCCGAGGAGGGCGGAGCGGTTCTGGGGCTCCTGCCCGGCGACGACCCTCGGGACGCCGCGCCCGGCGTCTCGATCCCGGTGCCCACCGGCCTCGGCGAGGCGCGGAATGCGCTGGTGGTCCGGGCGTCGGAGGCGGTGATCGCGGTCTCCGGGGAGTGGGGAACGATGAACGAGGCGGCCTTCTGCATGAAGCTCGACGTGCCGCTGGTCGGCGTCCTGGATTCGCTGCCGGACGAGTTTCCCATCGACCGGTTCCGGGATCCGGCCGCGGCCGTGGCACGGGCCTTCGAGCTGGCCCAGGGACGCAGGAGGCAGGAAGACGGGCCGTGACCGGTCGGGCGAGGATACGTTGTTGACCGTGTCGTGACGCCCGGGCAGGCTTCCCGCACCAGACGGTCCACGGCGACGGGGGAAGCGGTGCAGAGGGGTCGGCTCTCCGCCAGCGGCCGTGGAAACGCTCAGGCAAGTCCGGGAGGACGTCATCACTTCGGTCTACATCTTCGGTGTCATCATCGCGGTGCTCTTCATCTCGGGGCTCGTCGTTGCGCCGCTGGTGGAGGGCGAGCCCGCCGACCTGAGCTCGGCCGACGGCGGCTCGTCGCCGGAAGAGCGCCGGGAGGCCGCGCTGGAGGCCCTGGAGGAGCTCCAGTTCGAGCACGAGACCGGCAAGCTCTCGGACGAGGACTACCGGCGCCTGAAGAGCAAGTACGCGCGGGCTGCGGTGGAGGCGCGACGTCAGGAGACAGGAGGCGCCGAAGCGGCAACCGATTCCGGCGAATCGATTCCCTCGGAGACGGACGCCGCGGCCGGAGGAGAGCCCGAGGCCGAGGCAGCTACCGTCCACTGTCCGGAGTGCGGGAGCGAGGCGGACGCCGGCGCCAGCTTCTGCGGACAGTGCGGAAACCGGCTCCCTGCGTGAGCGGGGCGTGACCAGAGCGTGACCGGAGGCGGCGCCGGGGAGCAGGCGGTCGATCTCCGCAGCGATACGGTGACGCGCCCCACCCCGGCGATGAGGGAGGCGGTGGCCGGCGCCGAGGTGGGGGACGACGTGCTGGAGAAGGATCCCACGGTGGACCGCCTCGAGGAGCGGATCTCGGCCATCCTGGGCACGGAAGCCGCCCTCTTCTTCCCCTCCGGCACGCAGGCCAACCAGACGGCGGTGGCCGTCCACACGGAGCCCGGCGACGAAGTGGCGATCGAGGAGCGGGCCCACGTCTTCCACTACGAGCACGCCGCGCCGGCCGCCCTCTCCGGGGTCCAGCTCAGGTCCTTCGCCTCGGACCGGGGGAAGGTGGGACGACGCGACTACGAACCGGTCCTGCGCCCCGGTGACCGTCACCATCCCTGTACCGGCCTGCTGTGGGCCGAGAACTCCCACAACGACCACGGCGGCGTGGTGGCCCCCCTGGAGGGGCTCCGCGAGGTTGGTGACCTGGGCACGGAGCGTGGGGTTCCCGTGCACCTGGACGGCGCGCGGCTCTGGAACGCGGCCGTGGCCTCCGGTACGGCCATGTCGTCCTTCGTGGCATGCGGGGACACCGTCATGGTCTCCCTCTCCAAGGGCCTCGGGTGTCCGGTGGGATCGCTGCTGGCCGGACCCGCCGAAACCATGGAGCGGGCGTGGGTCGTCCGTAAGCGCCTGGGAGGAGGCATGCGCCAGTCCGGGCTCCTGGCCGCCGCCGGCCTACACGCGCTGGATCGTGGCCCCGATCCGCTGGCCGAGGATCATCGTCGCGCGCGGGAACTGGCGCAGGGAGCGGACGGAATCCCGGGTCTCGCCGCACCGGAGCCGGAGACGAACATCGTGATGATCCACCTGGAGGAGTCCGCCCCGGAGCCCGCGGATCTGGCGGAAGCGGCCGGCGGGGAGGGTGCCATGGTCCTGCCCGCCGGCCCACGTCGCCTTCGGGCCGTGACACACCGCGACCTGAACGACGGCGACGTCGAGCGGGCCGTACGGGCCCTGGATCGGGCCGTGGCGACGTGCCGCTGATGAGCGGCCGGTGACGGCGGGCGCCAGGATAGAAAGCGGCAGCTCGAGCGTCGCGGAAGACACCCGAAGAAATTGCGAAGACTCGGAACGATGGCTATACTGACGTTCCTCGAAGAGAGGCCGTTCGAGGCTCCGTCCCGGCCTCCGAAAGCCCGGTCGGCGTCCGGCCTCTCGCCAGGCCCGGCTCCGGGTACTCACGAAGCGAACTCACGTCAAGGAACGGTGGTCCGATGGCTTCGGAGATGACCGAAGAGCGGAAGAAGGCGCTCAACGTCGCGATGAACCAGATCGAGCGCCAGCACGGGAAGGGCGCGATCATGCGCCTCGGTTCGGAGGACGCACGGGTGGAGCCGCCGGCCATCTCCACCGGGGCGCTGAACCTGGACGAGGCCACCGGCATCGGTGGCGTGCCGCGGGGGCGGGTGACGGAGGTCTTCGGCCCCGAGGCGTCGGGAAAGACGACGCTCACGCTCCACATCATCGCCAACGCCCAGAAGGAGGGCGGGGTGGCGGCGTTCATCGATGCCGAACACGCCCTGGACGTGGAGTACGCCCGCCGGCTCGGCGTCGACACGGAGAACCTCCTGGTCTCCCAGCCCGACACCGGAGAGCAGGCGCTGGAGATCGCCGAGGTGCTCGTCCGATCCGGCGCGCTGGACGTGGTCGTGGTGGACTCCGTCGCGGCGCTGGTGCCCAAGGCGGAGATCGAGGGCGAGATGGGGGACTCCCACGTCGGACTCCAGGCCCGCCTCATGTCGCAGGCCATGCGGAAGCTCACGGGAGCCATCGGCCGCTCGGACACCGCCCTGATCTTCACGAACCAGATCCGCGAGAAGATCGGCGTGATGTTCGGGAATCCGGAGACCACCTCCGGCGGCCGGGCCCTCAAGTTCTACGCGTCCCTGCGACTGGACATCCGCCGCGTGGCCTCCATCAAGGAGGGCGACGAGCAGGTGGGGAACCGGACGCGGGTGAAGGTCGTGAAGAACAAGTGCGCCCCGCCGTTCAAGCAGGCGGAGTTCGACATCATGTTCAACGAGGGGATCTCCAAGGAGGGACTCCTGGTGGATCTCGGCGAGGAGCACGGCATCGTGAGCCGTGCCGGCGCGTGGTACTCCTACGGGGAGGACGACGACATCAAGCTCGGCCAGGGACGTGAGAACGCGAAGCAGTTCCTGCAGGAGAACCCCGACATCTCCGAGGAGATCGAAGCCCGGGTCCGGCAGGAGATGGGACTCGTGGACTCGGACGAGGACGGCGCGGAGGGTGCGGACGGCGCCGGGCCCGAGGCCGACGGCGGCGCACCCGACGACGGCGACGGATAGAGCCCGAGAGCGCCGGCGGGATCAGGCCCCGGTCCAGTCGCGGCCGTCGGCGGCCCGTAGGGCGCCCAGCAGCACCTCGGCTCCGTTCACCACGTCCTCGGGGCGCGTCAGCTCGTCGGGGGAGTGGCTGATGCCCCCCACGCTCGGGACGAAGATCATCCCCACCGGCGCGAACTGCGCGATGCTCTGGGCGTCGTGGCCGGCTCCGCTCGGCATGCGGAGCGTGGACATGTCCCGCGAGCGCGCCGCGTCCTCCACGAGGTCCCGGAGCCGCGGGTCCGTCGGCGCCGAGTGGGTGGTGTAGTAGTGGGAGAAGTCGAACTCCGTCCCGGTCCCGTCCGCGATCCCGGATGCTTCGTCCCGGAGGAGGTCGAAGACGCGGTCGATCTTCGCCATCTCCAGATCCCGGATCTCGAGGGTGTGCTCCACTCGTCCCGGGATCACGTTGGCGGCGCCGGGATGCGCCGACATCCGTCCCACCGTGGCCACCTGCCGCCCCTCCATGGATCGGGCGCGGCGGTGCACGGTGTCCACGAATCGGGCGGCGGCCACCAGCGCGTCGCTGCGCTGATCCATGGGGGTGGTGCCGGCGTGATTGGCCTCGCCGGTGATCGTGACGTGCCAGCGCTTGATTCCGACGATGCCCTGGACCACGCCGATGTCCAGGTCGCCGTCGACGAGGATCGCCCCCTGCTCGGGGTGGAGCTCCAGGAAGGCCGCCACGTCGCCCCGCGAGCGGCCGATGTCGGTCACTCTCCCCGGGTCGCCGCCGATCCTCTCCAGACCCTCCCGGATCGTGAATCCGCTGTTGGTGGTCCGGTCCAGCTCCTCCGCCGTGACCTCGCCGGCCAGGGCCCGGCTGCCGACCTTGCCGTCCTCCTCGTTCGAGAAGACGACGATCTCCAGCGGATGCCGGTTCTCGATGCCGGCCTCCCGGAGCCGCTGGGCCGTCTCCACGGCGGCGAGGACGCCCAGGGGGCCGTCGAAGCGCCCTCCGTTCGGCACCGAGTCGATGTGGGAACCGGCCATGAGGGGCGGGAGTCCCGATTCGGCTCCGGAGCGGCGGCCCACGATGTTGCCGGCTGCGTCCACCGACGGCTCGAGGCCGGCCTCCCTCATGACGGTCCGCACGTACTCACGCGCGGCGATATCGGCGTCGCCATAGGCCGGACGGTCGATGCCGCCGTCGCCGGTGGAGCCGAATCGAGAGATCTCGTCCAGCCGGCGGCGCAGCCGCCGGCCGTTCACCCCCAGAGGCGCCTCCTGCGACGTCAGGGCCTGCAGTGGAAAGGGGGAGAAGGCGGCGGCGCCGAGGGCGCCGGCCACGAGAGTGCCGAAATCGCGGCGGTCCATGGAGGTCTCCCGGCAGGCGCAGGAGTGGTGGGCGCAGGTGTCGCTTCCAATCTTCCCGTCCGGGCGGCCGCGTGCCAGGGGAGGCCCGCGGGAGCTCCCGGCGGACGCCGCGGCGGTGGGAGCTGACGTGCCCACGATCACCGGCCTCCGCCCCTCGGGGAGCGACGGCGACCGGATCCGGGTGGAGGTGGACGGACGACGGGAGGGCGAGCTGCCGGCGGCCCGGGCCGAGCGCATGGATCTGCGGGAGGGGCGGAGTTTGACTGGGGAGGAGCTCGACAGGCTGCGCTCCGAGATGCACCGCCAGCAGGCCATGGACCGGGCCCTCAACTACCTGTCCTACCGGCCGCGAAGCGAGGCGGAGCTGGAGAGGAAGCTGTGCGACGCCGACTACTCGGAGGACGCGGTTCGCCACGCCGTCGACCGGTGCCGCGAACTCGGCTACGTCGATGACCTCGAGTTCGCCCGGTCCCACGTCCGGGACCGTGTCCGGCTCAAGCCCCGGGGCGTCCGGCGTCTCCGCGATGAGCTCCGGAAGAAGGGTATCGACGAGGAGACGGCCGATGAAGCGATACGGCGGGCCTTCCGGGAGGCCGGCGTCTCGGAGCGCGACCTGCTCGACAGGGCCGCCCGTAAGAAGTGGGCGGATCTGGAGGGCGAGGATCCGGTCAAGGAGCGACGTCGGTTCCGGAGCTATCTCTCCCGGCGCGGGTTTCCGTACGCCCTCATCCGGGACGTGGAGCGGGAGTATTTCGGCGATCGGCTCTACATGGACGAGTACCCGGACGACGCCGGCCCCGGCGATTCGGGTTCGGGGGCGGACGATTCCCCCGAGTTCGAGTGACGCCTGCAGCCCGACGTGATTGAACCCCTCGGTTCCGAGCGGCATATTTCCACTGGCGCACCGACCGATTCCGTCTCGCCGAACTCCCGCTCACGGCCGTAGATGAAAGCTTCCGAGATCCGCTCGCGCTTCGTCGAGTACTTCGAGCGACAGGGGCACGAGCATCTGTCCAGCGGCCCCCTCGTCCCCGATGACGACCCGACGCTGCTCTTCGCCAACGCCGGCATGGTGCAGTTCAAGCGGATCTTCCTCGGTGAGCAGGACGCGCCCACCGACCGAGCGGTGACGTATCAGAAGTGCCTGAGGGTGAGCGGCAAGCACAACGACCTGGAGGAGGTCGGGCGCACGGCCCGGCACCACACCTTCTTCGAGATGCTGGGCAACTTCTCCTTCGGCGACTACTTCAAGCGGGAGGCCATCGGCTTCGGCTGGGAGTTCTTCACCGACGAGCTGGGGCTGGAGCCCGAGCGGCTCTGGGCCACCGTCCACTACACGGACGACGAGGCCCACCGGATCTGGGAGGAGGAGATCGGGCTCCCCCCCGAACGGGTGCTCTCCATGGGGGACGCGGAGAACTTCTGGCAGATGGGCGAGACCGGCCCCTGCGGCCCGTGCTCCGAGATCCATTACGATCAGCGCTCCGAGGACGCCACGAACGACCTGGACCGGGAGGAGTTCCGGCGGCTGGGCGAGGCGGATCGGTTCATGGAGCTCTGGAACCTGGTCTTCATGCAGTTCGACCGGGACGAGGAGGGCAACGATCGGCCCCTGCCGGCGCCGTCCATCGACACCGGTGCCGGCCTGGAGCGGCTGGCGGCGGTCCTCCAGGGGAAGCGGACCAACTACCACACCGACCTCTTCATGCCGCTGATCCGGGAGGCGGAGGAGCTGGTCGGGCAGGAGTACTCCACCCGCCGCGAGGACTGGGAGGAGGGCATGCCGTTCCGGGTGCTGGCCGACCACGCTCGGGCGGTGGCCTTCCTCCTGGCGGACGGCGTCTTCCCGGCCAACGAGGGACGGGGCTACGTGCTTCGCCGGATCCTGCGCCGCGCCGGGCGCCACGCGTGGCTCCTGGGCCGCCGTGAGCCGACCCTGGAGCACCTGGTCGACCGGGTGGTGGACCAGGTGGGAGACGTCTACCCGGAGCTCGAGACCCGGCGGAAGCACCTGCGGGAGACCACGAGGGCCGAGGAAGAGCGCTTCCTGGCCACCATCGACGAGGGCATGGCCCGCTTCGACCGGATCGCACCGGAGGAGGGGAGCGGCACGATCGCCGGCGAGGAGGCCTTCAGGCTCTACGACACCTTCGGCTTTCCCCTCGACCTGACGGAGATCATGGCCGAAGAGAGGGGCTACGAGGTGGACGTCGACGGGTTCGAGGAGGCGCTGGAGGAGCAGCGGGCGCGCTCCCGGCGGGATCAGAAGGACGGGGACGCGGAGCGCTCCGGCGCCGGCGCGGTCGCCCTGAGCACGGAGGAGGAGCAGCAGTGGGTGGGTTACGACCGGCTCCGGGTCGAGACCGAGCCGCTGGAGCACGAGGCCCTGGACGGCAGCCACGCCTTCCTGCTGCGGAAGAACCCGTTCTACGCAGAGTCCGGCGGACAGGTGAGCGACACCGGGCGGATCGAGGGCGACGGCTGGGCCGTGGACGTCGAGACGGTGGTGGAGAACGAGCGGGGCCAGATCGTGGCGGCGGGACCCGTCGTCGAGGGCGAACTCCCCGACGGGGGCCCCGGCCGGGTGACGGCCCGGGTCGAGGAGTCGGCGCGTAGGAACACCGAGCGCAACCACACCGCGACCCACCTCCTCCACGCCGCCCTGCGGGAGGAGCTCGGAGACCACGTCCAGCAGGCCGGGTCGCTGGTGGCGCCTGATCGGCTCCGCTTCGACTTCAGCCACCGCTCGCCGCTCTCCCCGGAGCAGCGGCGCGCCATCGAGCGCCGGGTGAACCGGGCGGTCTGGGCGAACACGCCCGTGGAGTCCGAGCGGCGCGGCTACCGGGAGGCCCTGGAGAACGGGGCCATGGCGCTGTTCGGCGAGAAGTACGGCGACGTGGTGCGGGTCGTCGAGGTCCCCGGGGTGAGCCTCGAACTCTGTGGCGGGACCCACGTCAGGAGCACGGGGCAGATCGGCCTGTTCAAGGTCGTGGGCGAGACGGGGGTGGCCGCCGGGATCCGGCGGATCGAGGCCGTCACCGGTCCCGCGGCCTACGAACGCGTGGTCGAGATGGAGGACCGCCTGAACCACGTGGCCGGCAGGCTCCGTGTGCCGCCCTCCGAGGTGGAGGAGCGGGTCGCGCGTCTTCTGGAGGAGCGGGAGGAGCTGGAGTCGGCCCTCTCGAGCCGCCGGGGCGAGGAGGCCGCGGACCTGGCGGGACGGCTGGTGGAGGAAGCCGAGCAGCTCTCCGGCGACGGCCGCCTGCTGGTGACCGACGAGGTGACCCTTCCCGCCGGCGCCGAGGCGGCCGAGTTCGGCGACCGCGTGCGGGACGCCCTGGGCTCCGGGGCGGCCGTGATGCATCTGGTGTGGCCGGACGAGGAGAAGGCGGCCTTCCTCGCCGTGGTCACCGACGACTGGATCGACCGCGGGCTCCGGGCCGGCGATCTCGTCCGGGAGGCCAGCCGCGCCACCGGCTCCGGTGGCGGGGGCAAGGCCCACTACGCCCAGGGAGGCGTCGGTGATCCCGATCGGGTCGGTGAAGGGCTCGAAGCCGCCCGGCGCCACGCCCTGGAAGCCGCCGGGGAGCCCGCGACCCGTGGCTGACGCCAGCGGAGCAGGGGGGCCGGGCGTTACGCGGAGGGACGCGGAGGCGTGGGTGGAGCCCCGGCTACGGGACGCGCCGCCGCGCCTCGCGGAGGCGGTGCGCGGGTGCCTCGAGCGTGCGGAGACCGACGGGGCGCCGGAGGCACTCTCGGGTTGGCTGGCCCGGGCGGCCCTGCAGGAGCTCGGTTGCGTGGAGGCGGGCCGCACGGGGGACCGCGACGAGGCCCTTCGACTGCTGGCCGCGGACGCCAGTTTGACCCTCGCCTTCGAGGCGGCGGCCGAGAACGGGGAGGAGCTGGCCCGGGTGGCCGACGAGTGGGGGGCGCCCGGCCGGCTCGGACGGTGTCTGGCGGCCCGGGTGCGGGGGACGGAGTGAGTCGCGTCCCGCCCATCACCGATCTCCACACCCACTTCGTGCCGGGCGTGGACGACGGTGCGAGGAGCGTGGAGCAGGCCCTGGAGTACCTGCGCGAACTCGAGGCTGACGGAATCCGCCGCGTGGTCGCTACCCCGCACCTGCCGGCATCGCGCATCGACGGCCCGTACCGGCCCGATATTCAGGCCGCGTTCCGGGACCTGCGCGAGCGGGCGCGGGGGGAGCTGGACGGACTGCAGCTGGCGCTGGCGTACGAGGTCCGCCTGGATGATCCCGCGGCGGACTTCGGGGACCCGGACCTGGTTCTGGGCTCTGGAGATGCACTGCTGGTGGAGTTCTCCGGGTTTCGGATCCCCGAGGACCCGGAGGGCTGGTTCGAGACGATCCGGCGGGCCGGACGGACGCCGGTGCTGGCCCACCCGGAGAGGTACCGCGGGATGGGAGATGCCTACGGGCGGCTCGTGGAGTGGCGCTCGTCGGGGGTCCGCACCTGCGGGAACGTGGGGAGCCTGTGGGGGCGGCACGGGAAGCGTGCCGCCGGTCTGGCCCGCCGCATGCTGGCCGACGGTCAGATGGACATGCTGGCCACGGACAACCACTCCCGCCCGGGCCGCGCCGACAGCCTGCGTCCCATCTGGAACCTCCTGTCCGAGGACGGGCATGAGGAGACGGCGTCGTTGCTGGTGGCTCTGAATCCCGGATCGCTCCTCGAGGGACGAGAGCTGGCCCAGGTCCCGCCCACGGACGTCTCCGCCGAGCGGCTGGACGAGCTCCGGCCCACCGTGGCGGACGAGATCTGGTGAGCGACGGCCGTCCGTTCCTGTCCGAGGCGCTGGGCGACCTGGAGAATGCCGTCCGCCGGACGGCCCGAGAGCTCGCCGGGCCCGCCGCCCGCTACGCCGTCTGGGTGGTCGAGACGCTGGAAGAGGGAGGGAGGGTGCTTCTCTGCGGTAACGGCGGGAGCGCCGCCACCGCCCAGCACGTGGCCGCCGAGTACGTGGTCCGGTTCCGCCGCCGCCGTCGCCCGCTGCCGGCGGAGGCCCTGGGCGCCAGCGTCCCGGAGCTCACGGCGGCCGCCAACGACTTCGGTTTTCCGGCGACCTTCGCCCGGGCCGTCGAGGCCCGTGCCGGCACGGACGATCTGCTGGTCGTGCACTCCACGAGCGGCACGTCGGAGAACGTGGTTCGCGCCGTCGAGGCCGCCGCCCGGCTCGGGGCGCGCACGGTGGCCCTGACCGGCGACGACGGTGGGCTGCTGGAGGAGGCGGCCGACCTGTGCCTCGCCGTTCCGGCGGCGGATCCGGCCCGGATTCAGGAGCTCCATCTGGCGGTAGAGCACGCCGTGGTGGACCGTGTGGACAGATGGATCGCCGGAGACGACGGAGCCGGCAGGGCGCGGGAAGAGACGGTCGAACACATCGGGAACCGCAGGGGAGAGGAAGCGATCGATGGTGGATCTGGAAGCTGACGAACAGTCGGAGCTGCGTCTGCCGGGCCTGCGCGGGACGCGCGCCGTGGTCACCGGCGGCTCGCGCGGAATCGGCCGGGAGACGGCGATCATGATGGCCCGGGCCGGAGCCTCCGTGGGAATCGCCTATCACACCGCCGACGAGGCGGCGGCCCGGACCGCGGACGAGGCCCGCCGCGCCCTCCGCTCGGCAGGGGCGGAGGACGCCGACGGGCGGGTCTGGACGCACGCCGCGGATCTCTCCCGGGAGGTGGGGGCTCGGTCGTTGTTCGAGCGTGCCGACGAGGAGTTCGGCCAGGTCGATGTCTTCGTCGGCAACGCGGGCATCTGGAACCAGGAGCCGGTCCGCCTGGAGGGCCTCGAGGTCGACGACTGGTCCCGGATGATCGACGTGAACCTGCGGTCGATCTACCTGACCACGCGCGAGGCCGTGCGGCGGATGCCCGACGGGGGACGGGTGATTCTCGTCTCCTCCACAGCGGGCCAGCGGGGAGAGCCCGAGCACAGCCACTACGCGGCATCGAAGGGTGGCATCAACTCCTTCACGAAGTCCCTGGCCGGCGAACTCGGAGACCGGGACATCACGGCGAACGCCGTGGCCCCGGGCTGGGTGGACACCGACATGAGTCGGCCGGTGCTCGAGTCCGGAGAGATGGAGGAGATTCTGGCGGAAATCCCCCTCGCCCGTATCGCGCAGCCCCAGGACGTCGCGGGGCCGATCTGCTTTCTGGCCAGTGACCTGGGTCGACACATCACCGGCGAGGTCGTGAACGTGAACGGCGGCAGCGTGCTCTGCGGATGAATCGGCCCGACGTCCCGGAGCCCGGAGAGTCCGGGGAGGGGAAGACGGAGGAGATCGAGCTCGAGCCGCCGGACGGCCTGCGCCAGGTGGCCGGGCGTCTGGAGAGCAGCGGCTACGAGGCGTGGGCCGTGGGCGGCGCCGTGCGCGACGCCCTCATGGGAGACGAGCGGGCCGACTGGGACCTGGCCACCGACGCCCGCCCGGACGACGTGCAGCGCATCTTCTCCCGCACCGCCCCCATCGGCGTGGAGCACGGCACCGTGGGCGTGCTCCGGGACGACGATATGTACGAGGTCACCACATTCCGCCGCGACGTGGAGTCCGACGGCCGGCACGCCGTGGTGGAGTTCGCGGCGCGCATCGACGCCGACCTTTCCCGCCGCGACTTCACCATCAACGCCCTGGCCTGGCGCCCGGCCACCAGCGAGCTCCGGGACCCGTTCGACGGCCGCCTGGACCTGCAGCAGCGGATCCTGCGGGCCGTGGGCGAGCCGGCGGAGCGTTTCCGGGAGGATCACCTCCGGGTGCTCCGCGGGCTCCGGTTCGCCGGCCGTTACGACATGCGAATCGAGGAGGAGACGCGGGAGGCGCTGCGCGAGGCCGCGCGACTGACGGAGGGGCTGTCGGCGGAGCGGGTCCGGGAGGAGCTGATGAAGGTGCTGGGCGACCGGAAGCCCTCGACGGCGCTCCGCCTGTACGCCGAGTTCGGGATCCTCCGGGTGTGGTATCCGGAGCTGGCGGAGACCTTCGGGGGCCATCCCCGGAGGGAGCAGTACTTCCGCGCCGTGGACGAGATCTCCCGGGAGCGGAAGATCGTTCGACTGGCGCGCTGGATGGTGCCCCTGGCCGAGCAGTGGGAGGCACGGAGCGACGACGCCAAGGCTCTCCTGGACCGGCTCAAGTTCAGCAACGACGACAGCCAGCGCGTCCTCCACCTCCTGGAGAACTACCGTCCCCTTGTGGGCCCCATGGACTCCTCGGCGCAGATCCGCGAGTGGCTGGCCCGGGTGGGAATCGACTCCATGCGCGACGTCTTCCGCCTCCACCTGGCCGGCGCGAGGTCGGTGGGCGCCGAGGAGAAGAAGCGGTACCTGAAGGCCACCTGGCGCCGGGTGCACGAGGAGGCTCAACAGGACCCGCCGCTCTCGGCCTCGGACCTGGCGGTGGGCGGCGAGGACATCCTCGAGCTGGGGGTGGAGGAGGGCCCGCTGGTGGGCGTGCTCCTTAAGGAGCTCCTCTCCCGGGTGGTGGAGGATCCCCGGCTCAACGAGCGGGAGAAGCTGATGTCGCTGGCCGAGCGTCTGGTGGAGGAGGAGCGGCTGGACGAGTTCGACTCCTGGGGAACGGAGGAGGCCGAGGACGACGGGGGTCCGGCTCCGCCGCCGGGCCTCGGGCTCGGCGGTCCCCCGCGGGGTGAGGAGCCGCCGGAGCCGGCGCCGGGGTTCGGCGGAGGCGACGGTACGAACGGCGGTCCGGGGTCGGATGCCTGAGGAGCCGACGCTCTTCGGCCCGGACGCCGGCCGCCGCGATGGCGACGGGAGCCCGCTCTCGGCGTCGGAGGGGGCGCCGCTGGCGACCCGGATGCGGCCGCGGAGCCTGGACGAGTTCGTCGGCCAGGAGGACGTGGTGGGCGAGGGGAGCGCCCTCCGGGAGCTCATCGAGCGCGACCGTGTCCCGAGCCTCATCTTCTGGGGCCCTCCGGGCTGCGGGAAGACCACCCTGGCCGGGATCATCGCCCGGGCCACCGACGCAGCCTTCGTGCCCTTCAGCGCCGTCACCGAGGGGATTCCCCGCGTCCGGGAGGTCATCGACGAGGCGGATGAGCGCCGCCGCGCCACCGGACGGGACACGGTCCTCTTCGTGGACGAGATCCACCGCTTCAACAGGACCCAGCAGGACGCCCTGCTCCCGCACGTGGAGGCAGGCACGGTGATCCTCATCGGTGCCACCACGGA
Source organism: uncultured Gemmatimonadota bacterium (assembly GCA_964518305.1). Taxonomy (GTDB): domain Bacteria; phylum Gemmatimonadota; class Gemmatimonadetes; order Palauibacterales; family Palauibacteraceae; genus Caribbeanibacter. Next base: position 50,720 of record CAZFDK010000012.1, read on the forward strand.
GAACCCGAGCTTCGAGGTGGTGGGCCCGCTGTTGAGCCGCACCCGCGTCTTCACGCTGGATCCCCTGGAGGCTGAGGAGGTCACGCGGGTCTGCCGCCGGGCGCTGGACGACCCGGAGCGCGGACTGGGCGGCCGGGGGATCGAGGCCGAGGAGGAGGCCCTGGAGCGCCTGGGCGAGGCGGCCGATGGCGACGCCCGCCGGGCGCTGAACGCCCTGGAGACGGCCGCCGACCTGGCGGAGGGCGGGCGGATCGAGGTGGGACACGTGGAGGAGGCGCTCCAGCGCCGCTTCGCCCGCTACGACAAGTCCGGCGAGGAGCACTACAACCTCATCTCCGCCCTGCACAAGGCCATCCGGGGCTCGGACCCGGACGGCGCGCTGTACTGGCTCGCGCGGATGCTGGAGGGCGGCGAGGACCCGCTGTACATCGCCCGCCGCCTGACCCGGATGGCCTCCGAGGACATCGGGCTGGCCGATCCGCGGGCGCTGTCGCTCTGTGTGGCCGCACGGGACGCCTACCACTTCATCGGTTCTCCGGAGGGGGACCTGGCCCTGGCCCAGGCCGCCGTGTACCTGGCGGCCTCGCCCAAGTCGAACCGGATCTACGAGGCCTTTCGCCGGGCCCGCCGGGCGGCGCGCGAGAGCCCGGCCGAGCCGGTCCCGCTGCACATCCGGAACGCTCCCACGGAGCTGATGGAGGAGCTGGGCTACGGCGAGGACTACCGCTACGACCACGACGACCCGGAGGGGGTGGCGCCGCAGCACTACCTGCCCGAGTCGGTCCGGGATGCGGCGCCCTTCTACGAGCCGGGCGAGGCCGGCGTCGAGGCGAAGCTGGCCCGGCGCCTGGAGCGGATCCGGGAGCTCCGCCGCCGGGAGGAGGGCGCCGGAGAGGCGACGTCGGATGCGGGCGGCGACGAATCCCGGACCCGGAGCGGGGAGGACGGGTAGGGTCTGCACGAAGCACCGGGAGACGGGCCGTGCGGTCCGCCCCGGGCCGGCCGGAGAACAACCGGACGGGAGATCACGAACACAGGCGAGGAGGCCAACCGCCGCTTCCATGACCGATCGTTCCATGCACGAGATAGAGGATCCCGTAGAGCGGGCCATCCTGGTGGGGGCACCGCCCCCGGAGCGGCCCCGCGAACTGGTGGACGAGCACCTGGAGGAGCTGGAGCTCCTCACCGACACAGCGGGAGCCGAGGTCGTGGATCGCGTGATCCAGCGCCGGAGCTCGCCCGATCCCGCCACCTACATCGGTCGCGGGAAGACGGACCAGATCCGGTCGCTGGCGTCCGAGCGCGACGCCTCCCTGATCGTCTTCGACGAGGACCTGAGCCCCACACAGGGTACCACCCTCGAGGACGAGATCGACGTGCGGGTCATGGACCGCACGGAGCTGATCCTGGACATCTTCTCCCAGCGCGCCCAGACCGCCGAGGCCAAGCTCCAGGTCGAGCTGGCGCAGCTCCAGTACATGCGTCCCCGCCTGAAGCGCATGTGGACCCACCTGTCCCGCATGGGCGGAGGTATCGGAGCGCGGGGGCCCGGTGAGCAGCAGATCGAGACCGACCGGCGGCTCATCGACGAGAAGATCACGAAGCTGCGGAACCGCCTGGACAAGGTGGCCCAGAACCGGGACGTGCAGCGGAAGGCCCGGCGGAACGAGTTCACCGTGGCGCTGGTGGGCTACACGAACGCCGGCAAGTCGTCGATCCTTCAGGGGCTGAGCGAGGACGAGCAGTTCGTGGAGAACCGGCTCTTCGCCACGCTTGACTCCGCCACGCGTCAGGTCGACCTGGGCGAGGGCTACGACGCGCTGGTCACGGACACCGTGGGGTTCATCCGCAAGCTGCCCCACCACCTGGTCGCCTCCTTCCGGGCCACCCTGGAGGAGGTACGGGAAGCCGACGCCCTGCTCCACGTGATCGACGCCTCGGCGCGAAACTGGGAGCGGCAGGTGGAGGCCGTGAACGAGGTCCTGGCCGATCTCGATACCCCTTCCAGCAGAGTGATCCTCGACTTCCACAAGATCGACCAGCTCACCCACGCCGAGGAAGCGGCGCTCCGGAAGCGCGCCGCGGAGCTCTTCGGGCCCCACGTTCTGAGCTCCGTGCACGAGGAGGAGGGGCTGGCGGACATCCGCCGCGTCCTGCGGGAGCGCATCCGGAGCGCCCGACCCACGGTGGAGGTTACCTTCTCCGTCAAGGACGGTGAGCGCCTGGCCGAAGCGTACCGCGAGGGCGAGGTCCTGAAGCGACGCCAGGAGGGACTGCAGATCGTGCTCACCGCCCGTGTCCCGGAGAACGTCCTGGGCCGCTGGCGCGGTCAGGACGGGGTCAAGGTCCGGCGGCGCGACGCGGCGTGACCGCCGCGGAGGCGGGCGTCGTCGGAGCGGGCCGCATCGGCCTCTCCCTGGCGGCCGCCCTCGAGGCCAGCGGCGAGTTCGATGAGGTCTGGGTGGCGGGCCGCCGCCTCGGGCGTCCCGACTTTCTGGAAGGGCGGGAGGAGATCGCCTACGGCGCCCTCCAGCACTGGGTCCGGACGCTGCCGCAGCGCCCGTCCGACGAGCTCCTCCTCTTCTTCTGCGTGCCCGACGACGCGATCTCCGATGCCGCGAGGTCCTGGGGGCGCGGCCTGAGCGAGGCAGGCCTCCTCCCTCCGGATGGATCGGAAGGCCCGGGGCCCGATCTCCGGGCCGCGTTCCACACCTCCGGGAGCCGACCTGCGTCGGACCTGGCGCCGCTGGGCGAGGCGGCGAGCGGGGAGGTGCCGCCGGTGGCGAGCCTGCACCCGCTGTGCGCCGTCGCCCGACCGGACCCGGATGCCTTCCGGGGCGTCAGCTTCGGCGTCGAGGGAGAGGAAGAGGCAGCGGATCTGGCCGCCGGGATCGCGTCGATCATCGGCCGCCGAGCGCTCAGGGTCGCTACGGGAGAGAAAGGCCGCTACCACGCAGGGGCGGTTCTCGCCGCGAACCTCCTCGTGACGTGCCTGGGCGCGGGCCTGGGGCAGGTGCGGGAGGCCACCGGCGGGGATGCATCCGCCGACGATCTGCTCCCCCTGGCGCGTTCAGCCCTGGACCAGGTGGAGCGGCACGGCCCCGCCGCGGGACTCACGGGACCGCTGGTTCGCGGCGATTCCGGCACGGTCCGGGCCCACCTGGAGGCCCTCGATCCCGCCGCCCGCAGCCTGTATGCTGGTCTGACGGAGGAGCTCCTGCGCCAGTCGGAGGTGGAGCCGGCTGCGCGCCGCTCCGTCGAGGAGATGATCGCCGGCGGCGAGGCCTCCACCGACTGACCTCGGGAAGCGCAGCCGCAGGCATCCGACCGACATCCGCTCAACCCCGGCCCATGCAGACAGATGCGCCTGTACATCAACCTGGACCACGTCGCGACCGTTCGAGAAGCGCGCCAGACCGACGAGCCGGATCCGGTTCGGGCCGCTGTGCTGGCCGAGCAGGGAGGCGCGGACGGGATCACCGTCCACCTCCGCGAGGACCGGCGCCATGTGCGGGAGCGAGACGTCCGTCTTCTCGATGAGACGATCCGCACGGTGCTGAACCTGGAGCTCTCCACCGATGCGGAAGTGGTGGAGCTGGCCACGGAGTGGGAGCCCTACCAGGCGACCCTGGTGCCGGAGCGGCGGCAGGAGATCACCACCGAGGGCGGCCTGGCGCTCGAGGACAGCACGCGGAATCGGATCATCGGCGCCATGGAACGGCTGGACGATGCCGGCAGCCGGGTCTCCCTGTTCATCGATCCCGAGGAGGAGGCCATTCGCCGGGCGGCAGACTGGGGCGCCGATGCGGTGGAGCTCCACACCGGAGAATACGCCAACGCAACGAGCGGCGAGGGACGGGAGGCGGAGTTGGAGCGTCTCCGGTCCGGGGCTCGCAGGGCCCGCGACCTCGGCCTCGACGTCCACATGGGACACGGCCTCACCTATGAGAACGTGGCGCCCGTGGTGGCCATCCCCGAGTGCGAGGAGGTGAGCATCGGCCACTCCGTGGTGAGCCGCTCGGTCTTCGAGGGAATGGAGGGCGCCGTGCGCACCATGCGGGAGATCGTGGTTAGCGCCCGGCGCGCGATCCGGAGCGCGTGAGACGGGCTCCGGGCGGAGGAGCCCGGTGAGGCGGAGCGGCGTCAGCCGCGAGACGGGGGGGAGGACGTGAGCAAACGCCGGATCCGGGGACTCGTCGGGCTGATCATCTCGGCGGCCCTGCTGTGGTGGGTCCTCCACGACGTGTCGCTGCTCGAGGTGTGGGCTGAGATTCGCCGCGCCGACCCCTGGCTGCTCACGGCGTCCGTCGTCGTGGCCACCGCCGGGTTCGCGGTTCGCGCGGCCCGGTGGCGGGTGCTCCTCCTGCCCAACGCCCCCGGCGTCCGATTCCGTCCCCGCTTCGCCGCCGTATGCATCGGCTTCATGGCGAACAACGTGCTCCCGGCCAGGCTCGGCGAGTTCGCGCGGGCGTTCAGCCTGTCGAAGATCAGCGACGTGGGGGTGAGCGAGTCCTTCGCGTCGCTGGTGGTGGAGCGGGTGTTCGACGGCCTGGTGGTGGCCTTCTTCCTCTTCCTCTCCATCTCGGTTCCCGGGTTCGTGTCCGGCGGCATCGGCGCGGACTCCAGGATCCGGGACCTGACCACCGTGGGCGCGGGGCTCTTCGGGGCCGCGCTGGTGGTCCTGTGGCTCATGGTCCGCTACCCGGACCGAACGCTGTCGCTCTTTGAGGCCACTGCGGGCCGGGTCCTCCCGCCCCACCTGACGGAGCGCGGAATCGAGGTCCTCTCGTCCTTCATCGACGGCCTGGGATCCCTGCACGACCCGGTTCTCTTCCTGCGGGCGCTGGCCTGGTCGTTCGCCGTGTGGCTGTGGCTCGCGGCCTCGATCTGGCTGGGACTCCTGGCCTTCGACATCACGGCCCCCGGCTTCACGGGCGCCGTCTTCGTCCAGTCGCTCATCGCCTTCGCCGTGGCCATTCCCTCCAGCCCCGGGTTCTTCGGGCCCTTCGAGGCGGCGACCAAGCTGGCCCTCGGGCTGTACGGCGTGGGCTCGGCCCAGGTGGTGGGCTTCGCCACCGGATACCACATCCTGACCTTCATCCCCGTCAGCCTGATGGGCGTCTGGTACGTCCGCGTCCTCGGCATCCGGTGGTCGGAGGTCGAGCGGAGCGAGGAGATCGTCGAGTCCACCGTGGAGGAGGGGGAGGACGGGGGTGCGGTCGGGCGGGAAGCACGGCGAGAGGTGAGCGACTGAGATCGCGTACGCCGGGGGCGGTAGGTGAGCCCCACGACGGCCTCGCCCCTCTCAGCGGATGCGCCGCGCGAGCCCGATTCCCAGAAAGAAGTCGTCGCTGTCCAGCTCGAGGCCGCTGTTGAGGTCGATCTGGGTATCGCTCCCCACCAGATACGTCAGCCCCGCCTCGGCCAGATTGCGGTCCGCGCCGTCGGAGAACGAGCCGGCGTAGCCAGCGTAGAGGCCGAGCCCCCCGGCGCCGGGGACGGAGAAGGACGGGGTGGCGGAGACCGAGACCGTGCCGCCGTCCCCGTCGAAGCTGCTGGCGTACCCGACGTTGAGCGACAGGGAGGCCGGCCCGGCCGGGGACCAGTCGGCCAGGGCCGAGCCCTCGAAGATCGGATCGTCGGCCGTGAACGGCCGGGCGCCCGTGGGAAGGGTGGCGCCGGCCAGGAGGGAGCCCTGGAAGCTGAGCTCCCGGACCAACGGCACCTTGACGCCGGCCGTGACGTCCTCGAAGCCCTCCTCGTCGTCGGCGCCGCGCTGCACGACGAAGGAGTTGATGCCGGCGCGCACCTCGACGGCCGGAAGGCCGTAGCGGAGGAGGAGCTGACCAAAGCTGTACCGGTCGGCCCCCGCGGACTCGGCGTACTCGAGTCCGCCCTCCGCCTGGAAGATCCCGCCGGCGAGGACGTGGGAGCCGGTTCCCGCCCCGGGCCTGTCCGCGGCGATCGCAGGGGCGGGAGGCCGCTCCTGAGCGGCGGCGGGCGCAGAGAGCCCGAGAAGAAGCACGGTCAGAACGATCCTCCGGGCAGCCGCGTGCGGGATCGGCGTCGGAGCCACCGTCGTCGCCTCCTGATTCGGTCCGTGAGATAGCGATCGGACGATATTAGAGCGCGACCACGGTCGGCGTACAAGCCCCGCGCTGCGTCGTCCGGCTGTCATCCGGAGGTACGCGGACCCGTGACGCGGTCGACCGGGTACCGAACCCCGGCGCGGATTTCGCGTTGCCCGGCGTGCATACCGGTTCCATGTTTCGACGGGAGGCGGCACGGCTCCGACTCGCCGGACCGGCTTCCCGCGGCAATCCGACGCACGACGGCGTTCTCGCTGGCCCCTGGTCTAACGGCAAGACTCCGGCCTTTGGAGCCGGTAATCCGGGTTCGACTCCCGGGGGGCCAATCTCTGAAGGAGACCCGGCCTCTGCCTCCTACGGCGGCGCCTCGCCGGCCTCGACGGCGGCGAAGCCGGCCTCCAGGGCGG
>CAZFDK010000013.1:0-467 GCA_964518305.1 uncultured Gemmatimonadota bacterium
CCACCGCGTCCTGGACGTCGGACTTGAGCACGCGTCCGTCCTTGCCGGTACCGTCGATGGTCGTGATATCGATGCCGTGCTCGTCGGCCAGCTCCCGGGCGGCGTTGGTGACGTCCACCTCTTCCTCGGCCTCTTCCACTGCCTCTTCGGCGGCCTCCGGAGCCTCCTCGGGCGCCACCTCTTCGGCTGTCTCCGGCGCGGGGCCGACCTCGCCCGGTTCGCCGAACTCGATGTCGACGACGCGGATCTCCGTGTACGGCTGGCGGTGCCCGTACTTGCGGCGGTAGTTCTTCCTCTTCTTCCGCTTGAAGACGATGATCTTGTCGCCCTTGCCGTGCTCCACCACCTCCGCCGAGACGGCTCCTCCGTGCAGGGTGGGGCGGCCGACGTGTACGTCGCCGTTCTCCTCCGCGAGGAGGATCTCGTCGAAGGTCACGGTGTCGCCGGGCTCGGCGTCCAGGCTCGGG
>CAZFDK010000013.1:477-54620 GCA_964518305.1 uncultured Gemmatimonadota bacterium
GCAGGTCGAGCCGGGAGGCGCGCTGCAGGTTCGCGTCCAGGCTCGGGATCCGGATCGTCTTGTCCGGCTCGGCCCGGAACTGTTTTCCTTTCGCACGGAAAATCGCGTACATGACTTGTTCGGCCGTCTGGGGAGTCTCGGTGGTCGTCGAAACGCTCGCTCAGTGCGTCGTGTCGCCGGAGAGCCCGGCAGTGGCGATCGCCGGAGCGCCGCGTCCGGGACGGGAGCCCGGCATGTCAGCGGCCCGCTACTTTACGCTCGCCGTCATGCCCTGTCAATGCAGGAGTCGGGCCACGCGGTCGCTGCGGGCGGAATCAGGCCACGGCGTAGCGGCTGGTCACGTCCTGGTCGGAGGGGGCGGCCAGGAGACGGTACTCGCCCATGGGCATGAGCGGGTCGTCCCGGACGTCGAGCTGGATCCCGGCCTCCTCCTTCATCCGGGCCAGGAAGCCCCGCTCGTCCTCCAGGAGATACAGCGCCGCCTCCGGATGGACCCGGATCGTGAGCTTGCGGTCCTCGCCCTTCGACGCCGCGCGCCGCACGGCCCGCTCGATGCGCCGGACCAGCGTCTCCGGAGCCAGGACCCGTCCCGTGCCCTCGCACGCGGGACAGCGCTCGGTCATGGCCTGGTAGAGGTTCGGGCGCACCCGCTGCCGGCTCATCTCCAGGAGCCCCAGCTCGGAGATTCCGAACACCTTGGTGCGAGCCCGGTCCCGGCCCAGCCAGGTCTTCATCTCGTTCTGGACCCGATCCCGGTACTCCTCCTTCTCCATGTCGATGAAATCGCAGACGATGATTCCACCGATGTCGCGGAGACGCAGCTGACGGGAGATCTCCTTGGCGGCGTCGAGGTTCGTCCGGAGGATCGTCTCCTCCGGGTCCTTCTTGCCCGTGTAGCGGCCCGTGTTCACGTCCACGGCCACCAGCGCCTCGGTGGACTCGATGATGATGTGCCCGCCGGAGGGTAGGCCGACCTTCCGCTGGAAGGCGCCCCGGATCTCCTCCTCGATGCCGTAGTCGTCGAAGATCGGGACATCCTTGCGGTAGACCTGCACCCGGTTCACGAGGTCCGGGTTCACCTGGCCCAGGTAGGACTTGATCTCGTGGGCCAGCTCCGGTGAGTCCACGGTGAGCAGATCCACCTGCTCGCTGAACACGTCCCGGATGATCCCGGAGATGAGCTTGGCCTCCTCGTAGACCATCGACGGGGCGCTCATCCCCTCGGCCCGCTCCTGGATCTTCTCCCAGGTTCCCTGGAGGGTCCGCAGCTCCTGCTCGAAGGTCTCCCGGGTGAGCTCCTCCCCCACGGTGCGGACGATCACGCCCCCGGGACCGTCGTCCAGGAGGTCCCGCGCCATGTCGCGGAGCCGGTCGCGCTCGTCCTCGTCGTCGATCTTCCGGCTCACGCCCACGCGGTCCCCGTAGGGCATCCAGACCAGGAATCGGCCCGGAATGCTCACCTCGTTGGTGACCCGGGGGCCCTTGGTCCCGATGGGCTCCTTGGTGATCTGCACCAGGATCTCGTCGCCCTGCTCCACCAGGTCCTGGATCGGCGTGTAGCCGCCGGAGTCGTCGTCCCGGTCCGGTTCGGCGACGTCGGAGGCGTGGAGGAACCCCGCCTTCTCGGTGCCGATGTCGACGAAGGCGGCCTGGATGCCCGGCAGGACCGCCTCCACCCGGCCCAGATAGATGTCGCCGACCATGCGGGTGGTCTCGGGCCGCTCGTACATCAGCTCCACGAGCTGGCCATCTTCGAGGATCGCCACGCGGGTCTCGTGGCCGACGGCGTTGATCAGGATTTTTCGGTTCATGCTCGCGTCCGGCCCACCGCCCGGCGACCGGCCGGGCAGCGGGAGCTGTTTGAGGCTGAGTGTCTCGCGTCCGCGCCGCTCACGCGGCCCGGCGGGCACGAGCGAGACGAGCGTCCAGCGGTCGATGCGGGCGGGGCCGTGACGCGCCGCCGGCGCGGGCGCCGCGAACCCGTCTCCGCCGCCGGGGCTCTGTGCCGGCCCCTACCCCCGGAGCTCGTTCAGGAGCTCCCGGGCGATGACGACCTTCTGGATCTCGCTCGTACCTTCTCCAATCTCCGTGATCTTCGCATCGCGCATCATCCGCTCCACGTCGTACTCGCGGGTGTAGCCGTATCCTCCGTGGAGTTGGACGGCGCGGGTCGTGACGTCCATCGCCGTCTCCGAGGCGTGGAGCTTCGCCATCGAGGCCTCCTTCTTGTGCTCCTCGCCCGCCATCCGCAGCCGCGCCGCGTGGTACGTCATCAGCCGCGCGGCGTGGATCTTCGTCGCCATCTCCGACAGCATGAACTGGACGCCCTGGAAGTCGTTGATCCGCTGGTCGAACTGCTCCCGCTCGTCCGTGTAGCGCATTGCCTTCTCGAAGGCGCCCTGCGCGATTCCCAGAGCGTGGGCGGCCATGCCGATGCGGCCTCCGTCCAGGGTGTCCAGGAAGATCCGGAAGCCCCGATCCTCCTCCCCCAGCAGGTTGCCCGCGGGCACCTCGACCTCCTGGAGGATCAGCTCGCGGGTGTCCGAGGCGTTCCAGCCCAGCTTCTCCAGCTTGTCGCCCGAGGTGAAGCCCTCCATGGGCTCCAGGCTCCCGACGTGTCCGAAGCCGAGCTCCCGGGCGCGCTCCGGCTCACAGGTCTCCTTGTTCAGGAGGAAGGCGGAGATGCCCTCCGCCCGGTCGCCGGGAGAGGTGCGGGCGGCGACGATGAAGACCTCGCCCACGCCGCCGTGGGTGATGAAGGTCTTCTGGCCGTTCAACAGATAGCCGTCGTCGGTCGCCTCCGCCTTCGTCGTCGTGCCACCGGCGTCCGATCCGGCGTCGGGCTCGGTCAGCCCGAATCCTCCCAGGGCCTGGCCGCGGGCCAGGGGTTCGAGGTACTTCTGCTTCTGCTCTTCGGTCCCCCAGCGGAGGATGGGCTCGCAGGCCAGGGACAGGTGAGCCCCCACCGTTATCGAGTGGCTCGCGTCCACCCGGGCCAGCTCCTCCACGGCGACCACGGCCGCCAGGAGATCCATGCCCGAGCCCCCGTACTCCTCGGGGATCGCGATCCCGAAGAGGCCCAGATCGGCCATGGCAGCGGCGTTCTCCCAGGGGAAGGCCTCCTGCTCGTCGTGCTCCGAGGCCACCGGGGCGATCTCGGTCTCGGCGAAGTCCCGGACCATGTCCCGCATCATGCGGTGATGGTCCTCCAGATACATGCTCAGGTCGGTGTCTATCATCGTCCTTCGCTTCTGGTTGGTGATGGCAGGCCGGCCGGACGGCCGGTCGTGATCTTACGGGCCTCCCGGCCTCTCAGAAACTCACCCCCGCCCCCGGGACGCACCGGTCGCACCGCCGACAGGACCCGGGAGACGGGTCCCCGAAGTGGCGCGCGATGGCCGCGCGCCGACAGTCCGACGTGGCGGCGTAGCCCGCCATACGCTCGATCCGATCCAGGGCCCGCTCCCTGCCGCGACGGATATCGGCCAGATCCACCCTCCGCCACAGGGGATCGGGCGCCCGGAGCAGCCGCCGCCCTTCCCCGGCGCCGGACTCCCGGAGAACGCCGGCCCGTCGCAGCGCACGGAGTGACCCGGCCCGCTCCTCGGGCCCCACCGTGCGGCATCGCCGGTCGATCTCGAGTGGATCGACGGACCGGCCGGGCGGAATCGCCCGCCACACCGAGCGGACGGACTCCGGCGGGGGCCAGTGCCGCGAGGCCAGTCCCCGCTGCAGTTCGACCTCGCCGGGCACCGAGAGCAGGTGACAGCGCGCCGGCCGGCCGTCTCTGCCGGCGCGTCCCGCCTCCTGCACGTAGGCCTCCAGCGATCCGGGGATTCCGAGGTGGGCCACGAGACGCACGGAATCGTGATCGATCCCCATTCCAAAGGCGGAGGTGGCGCAGACGGCCCGGACGCGTCCGGCCAGGAAGGCGCGCTGGACCGCCCGCCGGTCCCCGCCCGGAAGACCGGCGTGGTACGGGGCCGCAGCCACCCCGAGGCGCCTGAGGGCGGCGGCCGCCCGCACGCTCCGACGCCGGGTGCCGACGTACAGGACGGACGCCCCGGGACACCGCCGGACCAGCCGACCGAGCCGCGCGACGCCCTCGCGCTCGGAGCTCACGCGCTCGGCCGACCACTGCAGGTTCGGCCGGTCCACGGAAAACCGCACCCGGACGGGGCGCCGCAGCCCGAGGGACTTCACCACGTCGCTCTCCACCTTCGGCGTCGCGGTAGCGGTGAAGGCGGCCAGCCCCGGCGCTCCCACGGACGCGGCGAACTCGCCGATCCGTCGGTAGGCCGGTCGAAAGTCGTGTCCCCACTGGCTGATGCAGTGGGCCTCGTCCACCACGATCGGTCCCGGTCTCCGACGTCCGAGCGCCGCTGCCAGGCGCCGAGATTCGAGGCGCTCCGGTGCAACGTACAGCAGCCTGAGTCCGCCCTCCGCGGCCTCGTCGAGAGCCTCGCTCCGGTGCGGGCCGGGCATCCCGCCGTGAACCGCCGCCACGGCGTGAATTCCGCGCCGCCGCAGGCCTGTCACCTGATCGTCCATCAGGGCCACCAGCGGCGAGACGACCACGGTGAGGCGCCGGTCGAGGAGAGCGGGCACCTGGAAGCAGACGGACTTGCCGGCCCCGGTGGGGAGCACGGCGACCAGGTCGCGCCCCTCGAGCATGGCCGTCACCACGGGGCGCTGCTCGGGCCGGAAATCGGGATGGCCGTACACCCGCCGGAGGATGTCTCGAGCGCGCCCCAGCTGCCCGTGGCGCCATCGATCCTCCGCCCCCGTCCGCCACGGCCCCGTCTCGTCCCCCGCCGTGTCCACGTCGCTCCTCCCCGGGCTGCCGTGATGTCCTCCCCGTCCCCGTGAGGACGGGGAGCGCCCGGCCTCATCGCGGACTCAAGCCGGTCGGCGCTCTCCCCGGCGGACCGACCTCGCCCGGGAGATCCGATTGAACGCGCGTTGAGCGGCTGCGGCACGGTGGGGCGCGGCGAGAATTAACTCGAGCGGTGCAGCGGAACGGAGGCCGCGATGGGACGAGCGACGGGCGGATTCGAGCGATTGCTCAACGGTGCCACGGCGGTGCTGCTGGCGGTGGCCGCCGCGCTCCTCGTCCGCGACCGCCTCCTTCCGGCGTGGCGGACGCACCAGGTGGTGGAGGTGGGCGAGGCGGTGCCGGGCGACCTGGGCCTGGTCTCACTCGTCACCGGCGACACGGCGGCGCTGGAGAGCTTCCGGCCCGCCCTGCTTCTCCACTTTCAGTCCACCTGTCCGGCCTGCACCCGGAACCTGCCGGCCTGGCGCCGGCTCCTGGAAGGGCAGCCGGCGGGCGTCCCGACGCTGGCCGTGGGCCTGGAGCGGCGACGCAGCGCCCGGGACTACGTTCGGGAGGAGCTTCCCGGGGCGACTGCCGTCGGCCCCGTGGACAGGAGCCGGATCACGCACCTGCTGGGCGTGGAAGCCGTCCCCACGACACAGGTGGTGGACGGGAACGGCCGACTCGTGTGGAGCAGGACAGGGGTCCTCACCGACGCCGACCTTGATCGGATTCTCGATCGCATTCGCCGGGTGTCTCCCGCCGGGACCGTCCCGACGGGTTTCGCCCCGATCTCATCCCCGAGCGGGAGAACACCATGAGACGCTTCCTGACCGCTTTCGCCGTCCTGTCACTGCTCTCGGCCACGGGCCCGCGACCCGAGCCACTGTGGGCGAAAACCTGCGACGAATACTGCGGCGAGAGGGCTGCCTCGGACTGCGACGACCTGGAGTCGTTCCGATGCGGCTTCTACATCGTCGGCTGCCTGGCCGGCTGCAACATCGCGAAGCTCTGAGCCCGACTCGATCCCCCAGACTGGAGAGCCACCCATGCGACGGATGCTGGCCGCCACGGCGGCCCTGGTCCTGTTCTCGTTCGCCGGCCCGGACGTGCCCCGGGCCGAGGCCGGCCTCTGCCGGGTCTACTGTGAGACGATCGCCGCCGGCTGCAAGGTGACCATCGGTAAGGTCGACGACGCGTACTGCGAGGGCTGGCGAGAGGGGTGCAAGGCGGGCTGCGAGGTGAACTAGGCGCAGCCACCACCCGGCGCGGAACGCTCCCGGCCCGCCCTCGCGGGTCGGGGGCGTCTCTATCCGCCCGCCGTGTCCGGGGCGGCCGTGCCCGAACCGAAGGGATTCGGCTCCGGGCCGAAGTCCAGTCCGTCGAAGTACTTCCGGCGGTAGAGATCGAGCTGCAGCACCAGGCGCGGATAGTACGGGATCACGCCCTCGCGCACCGTGATTTCGTTCCCGGAAGCGTCCCCGAGCAGGCGGAGCAGGTACGGATCGAGCTCGAGCATCCTCTGGAAGGCAGTCTCCGCCGCGTCCTCCCGCCCCGTGTACAGCAGCGCCCGGCCCCGGTGTAGCCAGGCCATGGGCGCCGAGACGTCCAGGCCCAGCGAGGAGTCGGCCAGCGCGGCCGCCCTCCGGTAGGCCCCGCGGTCGATGGCCCGGCTCGCGCGGCCAGCCAGCCACCCGGCGCGGCCCGTCTCGACACGCTTCTCCAGGGCCAGCGCGGGACGCTCGTGGTCGTCCACCTGGAGCCGGAGCTCGCGGCGTCCCAGGACCTCTCCGGCGGTGTCGTCTCCGGCCACCCACAGTACGGCCGACCGGCTCCCGCCGACGTTTTGCGATGCCCCCTCCATGTCGGCGAGGGTGACCAGAAGTCGCTCGGCGAGGCTGCCGGTGGACGATCGGAAGGCGCGCACCAGGCGCTCCATGCTCGCGGAGCTACGGAGACGGACGCCCAGCGCCACGTAGCAGACGCCCCCGGTCCGACCCGGTCGGCTGGCCACCCCGTCGCCGGCCCCCGGAGCCTGCCGGGCGGCGCGGTCGCATGCGGGCGTGAGCGCGGCGGCCTGCACCGGGCCTCCCGGCTCCGACACCGTCCCGAGGGCCGAGGCCGGGGTCCGACCGGACCGGAGGGCAGCCAGGATTCGCCGTCCCGCGGGACCGCCCGCGTGCCCCTGGATCGAGACCGCTCCGGCCCCGGGCTCCAGGTACGCACCCCCGGACGCCACGGAGAACTCCGTGGACGCCGCGGCCAGCCCCAGCTGGCCGGACGCCGAATCGTAGGCCACGACAGCATAGGAGCGGCCGAAGAAGGAGCCCGCTCCCGCCGGCCCGGCGGTGTCCCGACGCGCCGTGTCCACCGCCGGCACGGTGTCCTGGGCGCTGACACCGACCGGATTCAGCGCCAGGCCGGCCAGCAGACCCCCCAGCAGCGCCGCCGACGCCCTACTCATTCTCGTCGGCCGCCGCCATGCGGCCGAACCGGAGGATCAGAGCGGCCACCACGAGGCCCAGGCCGGCTCCGGCCACGAACTCGTTCTCGACCACCTTGCCGGCGACCCACACGGCGCCTCCACCGATCCCGTACCCCGCCTGGAGCCCGACCCACCACTTCCTGGACGACGTCGGCGGCTCGTTCACCGTCGATCACGTGTCCGAGGCGCGCCGTCCGACCAGCGGACGGCTCAGCACGCCGAGATCCGTTACCTCGGCCCACCCGAAGAGGCCCCCAACCACGGCACCCCACAGCAGGTGGAACAGGAGCACGAACACGAAGGTGAGGACGCCCAGCTCGACGGCGAACCAGCCCAGGTCCAGCACCAGGGGGTACAGGACCAGGAGCGCGTACAGGGCCGGCGCGAGCCCGAACAGCGTGCCCCGCGACACGGCCGAGCGCCCCGGCAGACGGGGATAGAGGAGGGCCAGGACGACTCCCCACAGCGCGCCGTACCAGGCCCGGAGCCCCAGCGAGGTGACGGTCAGGGCGCCAGCGATCTGCACGCCCAGGAGGTCGGCGATCCCGGCGGCGTCGGCCACCCAGACGCCCAGCGTGACTGCGATCCCGCCCAGGGCGCCGCCCAGCGCGCCCAGGGCCAGGCGATCGGCCAGGGGGAGGTACCTCCCGGCCGCTTGCTCGTCCTCGTCGGCCCCGGGCTCGGGCTCGCCGTACCCGGGCTCGCCGGGCCACCGCTCCCCGGTGGCCTGCAGGGCCACGGCCAGGCCCGCCAGCGCCACCACCCCCAGGAGGAGACCGGCCGTCAGCCCCGTGCGGCCGCCGGATGCGACCAGCAGGTACGACCCGGCCCCGCCGCCCAGCGCGGCGACCCACGCCGCCGCGGCTCCCACTCGGCCGATGGACTGCACGTCCAGGGCGCGCGTCGGATCGGACGGCGGCCCGGAAGACGGCTCTCGCTCGCTCGTCTCGCTGGCTTCTGACATTCGGATGATGTCGGTTGGAGGGTGTCGGCAGGAGATCCTGGATCGGAAGTCGCCGGCCGGAAGGCCCGATCAGTCGGCGGGTGGGGCGTCCCGCTCGGCCTCCGGCGCGAACCTCACCCGGCTCGCGGCGCTGCGCAAGGCGAGGGCGGCGATGGCCACCGGTGGGACGAGGAAGGCCGCCGTGACCGCCGGCGCTCCCTGCTCCAGGGCGACTCCGTAGGCGTACGCCTCGGCCGCCGTGAAGAGGACGCCGCCCAGGAACACGAGGTAGCGCCCGCCGGCTCCGGTGAGCGCGTCCTCGAGCCCTCCCCGCCAGAACACCCGCAGGGCCAGTCCGGCCACCATGCCGAAGGCCACCGCCACGCAGACGAGGAGGATGCCCGGCCACACCGTTTCGCGGAAGCGGCCGGCGAAGCCCGCGGCGGTGGCCAGGGCCGCGGCCAGCACGATCAGGAGGCCGGGAGGCGGGACCAGGCCCGCGCGCTCGCCGCCGTCGCTCACTCGTCGAGGAAGCGCGCGATGCCCTCCTGGCAGTCCTCCGTGAGCCGGGCCAGGGCGTTCATCTCCGCACCGGCCTGTATCGCCGACTCGAAGCTCTGTCCGTCCATCTGGTAGAGGAGCTTCTTGGTCAGAGCCATGGCCGTGGCGCTGTTCGAGGCCATCTCCGCCGCGAACTCCTCCGTCCGGTCGTCAAAGTCCTCGGCCGGGTAGACCCGGTTCACCAGGCCGTACTCACGGGCGCGCTCCGCATCGATCCGGTCCCCGGTGGCCACCAGCTCGAAGGCGTGCTTCTCGCCCACGGCCCGGCGGAGGATCGCCATGACCATGGCCGGAACGAAGCCGATGGTCACCTCCGGGAAGCCGAACGCGGCCTCCGAGGACGCCAGCACCAGGTCGCAGGCCGCCGCCAGGCCGCTCCCGCCGGCCAGCGCCCGGCCGTGGACCGCGGCGATCACCGGCATCTCCAGGCCACGGAGCTGTACGAAGAGCTCCCCCAGGGACTCGGCGTCCGCCAGGTTCGCCGTGATGCCCTCCTCGACGGCCTCCCGGATCTCGGCCAGGTCCGCCCCGGCGCAGAAGTCGGGCCCGGAGCCGGCCAGCACGGCGGCGGCCACGCGCTCATCCCCGTCGGCCTCCCGGAAGGCCTCCTTCAGGTCCCTCACGAGCCCGCGGTTCAGGGCGTTCCGCCGCTCCGGCCGGTTCATGACGACCCACGCGACGCCCGAGGCATCGTCCACGTCCAGGCGCACCAGATCACTCACCGTGGTCCTCCCCGCGCCAGCGCCTGCGCTCCTCCTGCATCCGATCCCGGACCCCGTCGACGATCTCCTCCCGGAGGTCCACCTCCATCCGCAGGAGGGCGGTGGAGAAGGTCTTGCCCTGGGCGTCCAGCATCAGCGACCGCGTTCCGCCGCCGTCCAGGGATCCGTGCAGGAGGAAGTTCAGGGCCCTGAGGTTCGGGATCTCGTGGCGCTCCACGCCTCCCTGGCAGAGCTCGCCGAAGTGCTCCTCCACCCGATCCTCGGTGACCTCCCGGGCCAGGGCCCCGTACGCCTCCTCCGTGTAGGTGATCAGGCCCACGTTGGCCGTGTCGCCCTTGTCACCCGAGCGGGCGAAGGCCACCTCCCTGAGCTCCACCTTCATGCCGCCTCCACGATCTGGACCTCCACCTGGTCGTCCACCACCTCGCGGTCGATCAGGGCCGGCCAGAAGGCCATGATCGTCTGCACCTTGGGCCTGCCGCCGGCGAAGCCGGTGACGCTGGGCGGACCGGCCAGGATCAGCGGGGCCAGCTCCCGGGTGAAGCGTGCCACGTGGTCCTTTCGGTCGGCGCGCACGCCGACGCGCAGCTCCACCTCCGGCAGATTCTCCGGGGGGTCCCCCGCCAGCGGGCCGTGACAGGCCCCGGCGCCGACCAGCTCGGTGCGGATCTCGTCGAACTCGAGGCCGAGGCGCTCCAGGCGGCCGCGGAGGATTTCGTCCGCGCGACGGGCCTTCTCCACCGCGTCGGGCCACGCATACGTGAGCGTGCCCGTCGCCTTGAACCCGTCGCGGTAGGCGATGGAGACCTTGAGCCGCTCGGGCCGCTCGCGTCCCTCGACGCCCTTCACCTCCACACAGTCGCCGCCCAGGTCCTCCAGTTCGACGGAGGAGAAGTCGGCGACGCAGTCGGGCGTGATGTACTCCGCCGGATCGCCCATCTCGTACACCAGCTGCTCGGTCACCGTGGCCCACGTCACGCGCCCGCCCAGATCCGGATGCTTGGTGACGACGAAGCTGCCGTCCTCCCGGGCCTCGACGATTGGATAGCCCGGCGCCACCAGGTCCACGCTCCGCCAGTCGGCCAGCGTGTTGCCGCCGGAGGCCTGTGCGCCGCACTCGTTGATGTGCCCCGCCACCACCCCGGCTGCCAGTCGGTCCCAGTCCTCCGGTCCCCAGCCGAACTCGTGGATCAGGGGTGCGTAGGTGAGCGCCGTGTCCGTCGAGCGGCCCGTCACCACCACGTCGGCGCCTCTCTCCAGCGCCTCGACGATGGGGCCGGCGCCCAGGTACGCGTTCGCCGCCTGCACCCGGTCCTGGACCGAGGACAGCGGCTCCCCGGTCTCCATGTTCCGCATCTCGTGGCCACGGGCGATGTGCCCTTCCATGTCCGACAGCACGTCGTCGCCGGTGACGACCCCGATCCGGAGCGGGCGGGGCAGATCGGCGCCGGACAGGGCATCCACCAGCGCGTCCCGGCACCCTTCCGGGTTCACGCCGCCGGCGTTGCAGACCACGGTGACATCCCGCTCGATCAGGTCCGGCGCCAGCTCCCGGACGAGCGGCACGAAATCCCGGGCGTAGCCGGCCTCCGGGTTCCGCGCCCGCTGCTTCTGCATGATGGACATGGTGATCTCGGCCAGGTAGTCCAGCATCAGATAGTCGATGGGACCCCGGCGGACCTGGAGCTTGGGCGCCTCGAGCCAGTCGCCCCAGAATCCCTGGCCGGAGGCCACGCGCACCGTGTCGTCGCTCATCGTCTCCCCGCTTCGTCGCACGTGGCCGCGCCCATCGTGCTCCCGCCGGCCGTCACCCGGTCACGCATCGTCGGGGAGGGTGAACCGGAGGTCCCTGGTATCCTCGGGCCGGATGATGGCGTCCACGAAGCCTCGGGCCCCGGCGTAGCGGGCGTCCAGCTGCTTCTCGTATTCCTGCCGCGTCTTCTCGACCTGCTCTCGGATCTCCTCCGGCAGCTCCTCCCCGGACTCCTTCGCCTCGTCGATCTTCGGTCCGTGGATGGCGCGGACCGCCGACTCTCCCTCCATGACCCCCATCCGGCCCGTGGGCCAGGAGAAGATGAAGTCGGGATCGAAGCCCTGACCCGCCATGGCGTAGTAGCCGGCTCCACTGGCGTGGTTGACGGTGAGGACGATTTTCGGGACCCGGGCCGTGGCCATGGACTCCACCATCCTCGCGCCGGCCCGGATGATGCCAGAATGCTCGGCCTCCCGGCCCACCATGAACCCGCTCACGTCCTGGACGAAGAGGAGCGGCGTGTCCTGGCGATCGCAGACTTCCATGAAGTATGACACCTTCTCGGCGGAGTCGGCGTAGACGATGCCCCCGAACTTCGGCGGCCCGTCCTCCGACGGGAACATCCCCCGCCGGTTGGCGATGACGCCGACCTTCCGCCCCTTCAGCCGCGCGATGGCGGTGCACATCTCCGGGGCGTAGTCGGCCTGGAACTCCTCGAAGTGTCCCTCGTCCAGGATCGTTCCCAGCAGCTCCTCCGTCTCGTAGGCGTCCCGGTGGTCGTCGGGCATGATCCGGTACGCGTCGCGAGGATCCCGGGCCGGCTCCCGGGGCTCCGAGTGGGGCTCCGGTCGCTCCGCCGGCTCCAGCTCGGCCACCCGATCGCGAAGCTTGGAGACGCAGGCGCGGTCGTTGGGCGTGCTGTAGTGGGCCACGCCGCTGAGTTCGTTGTGGGCCTCGGCCCCGCCCAGCTCGTCGGCCTCCACCTCCTCCCCGATGGCCCCCTTCACCAGGTTGGGTCCACCCAGGCCCATGAAGGAGGTGTCCTCGACCATGACGATCACGTCCGATAGGGCCGGCAGGTAGGCGCCGCCGGCGATGCACGGCCCCATCACGGCCGAGATCTGCGGAATGTCCAGATAGCGCCGCATGATCGAGTTGTAGTAGAAGATCCGGCTCGCCCCGTACTGCCCCGGGAACACGCCGCCCTGGTACGGCAGGTTCACGCCGGCCGAGTCCACCAGGTAGACGATGGGGATCCGGCACCGCATGGCGATCTCCTGGGCACGGAGCATCTTCGTGATGGTCTCCGGCCACCAGGCCCCCGCCTTCACGGTGGCGTCGTTGGCCACCACCACGATCTCGCGGCCCGTGACCTCGCCGATGCCCGTGACCACGCCCGCCGACGGGGCCTCGCCGTCGTACTTGTCGTGGGCCATGAGCAGCCCGATCTCCAGGAAGCCGCCGCCCGGGTCCACCAGCAGGTCGATCCGCTCCCGGGCGGTGAGCTTCCCCTTGTCGTGCTGCTTCTGGATCTTCTCCTCGCCGCCACCGCGGCGGATCCGTTCCTCGAGGCGGTCCAGGTCCGCCACCGCCTGCCCCATCCGCGTGTCGTCGTGCCCGCTCATGCCGGGTCCGCGCTCCCGCTCTCAGTCCCGCCGGGTTCCGTCGCCCCGATGCTCCTCACACCAGGACTGGATGTACTCGACGGCCTCCGAGGTGTCGGTCCCCGGACCGAACAGCTTGCCCACGCCGCGCTGCCCGAGCTTCTCGATGTCGTCCTCCGGGATGATTCCGCCTCCGGTGACCAGGACATCGTCCAGGCCCTCCTCCTCCAGCATGTCCACGACCTTCGGGAACAGGGTCATGTGCGCGCCGGAGAGTATGGACAGGGCCACGACGTCCACGTCCTCCTGGACGGCGGTGCTCACGATCTGTTCCGGAGTCTGGTGCAGACCCGTGTAGATGACCTCGAAGCCGGCGTCCCGGAGCGCCGCGGCCACCACTTTGGCGCCGCGGTCGTGCCCGTCGAGGCCCGGCTTGGCCACCAGTACCCGGTACTTCCGGTCGCTCATGTCGGTCTGTCCTTGGTTGGTGCCCGTGCAGAGGTCCGGCGGGCGAAGATACCCGGTGCGTCGCGAGGTGAGCAACGCGTCGCGGGAGCGGCTGCAGCCGGCGCCGGTAATTTCCGACGGTCGGAGGCCGCCGCGCGCCCGGAGGCCGCGGCGGGCGCGGCCGACTCTGTCCGGTCCTGGCCCGGGTGTCGGGTCAGAAGCCCACCGGCTCCTGGAAGCGGCCGTACACGTCCTCCAGCGTCTGCCGGAGCTCGCCCAGGGTGGCGTAGGCGCGGACGGCCTCCAGCGTCGGCGGCATCAGGTTCTCGTCCTGCTCGGCGGCCTCACGCAATCGGTCCAGGGCTTCTCGCACGCGGCTCTCGTCCCGGCGCTCCCGGAGCTCCGACAGGCGCCGCTCCTGGGTCCTGCCGGCGTCCTCGCCGATCTTCAGGACGTCGATGGAGGTGTCCTCTTCCATCTGAAAGTCGTTCACGCCGACGATGGTCCGCTCCCCGGACTCGACCTCCTGCTGGTGACGGCGGGAGGAGTCGGCGATCTGCTGCTGGAAATAGCCCGATTGGATGCCCTCGACCACGCCGCCGATCTGGTCGATCTCGTCGAAGATCTCCTCGGCCTCCTGCTCGAGCTCGTCCGTGAGCGACTCCACGTAGTAGGAGCCCGCCAGCGGATCGATGCTGTTCGGGACTCCGGTCTCATGCGCCAGGATCTGCTGCGTGCGCAGCGCGATGCGCGCCGTCTCCTCGGTGGGCAGCGCCAGGGTCTCGTCCATGGCGTTCGTGTGGAGGGACTGGGTCCCCCCGAGCACGGCAGCCATGGCCTGGTAGGCGACCCGGACGATGTTGTTGTGCGGCTGCTGGGCGGTGAGCGTGACGCCGGCCGTCTGGGCGTGGGTCCGGAGCCGCAGGCTCCTCGGATCCTCGGCGCCGTACTCCTCGCGCATGTGCCGGGACCAGATCCGGCGCGCCGCCCGGAACTTGGCGATCTCCTCGAAGAAGTCGTTGTGGACGTCCCAGAAGAAGGAGAGCCGCGGGGCGAAGTCGTCCACGTCCAGGCCCCGCTCCAGCCCCTTCTCCACGTAGGTGAAGCCGTTCTTCAGCGTGTAAGCCAGCTCCTGGGAGGCCGTGGCCCCGGCCTCCCGGATGTGGTAGCCGGAGATGGAGACGGGATGGAACTTCGGCGCGTTCTCCGACGACCACTCGAAGGTGTCGACCACGATCTTCAGCGCCGGCTCCGGGGGGAAGATCCACGCGTGCTGGGCCATGAACTCCTTCAGCACGTCGTTCTGGATGGTCCCCCGGACCTCCTCGTGGGGGACGCCCTGCTTCTCCGCCGCGACGAGGAGGAAGCAGTACAGCATCATGGCCGGGCCGTTGATCGTCATGGAGACGGACACTTCGTCCAGCGGTATGCCGTCGAAGAGCGTCTCCATGTCGGCCAGGCTCGAGATGGCCACTCCGACCTTTCCGACCTCGCCCTCGGCCCGGTCGCTGTCCGAGTCGTACCCCATGAGCGTGGGAAAGTCGAAGGCCACCGACAGGCCCGTCTGCCCCTGGTCCAAAAGGTATTTGTACCGCTCGTTCGTCTCCTCGGCGGTGGCGAACCCGGAGAACTGCCGCATGGTCCACAGCTTCGTCCGGTACATGCTGCGGTACGGCCCGCGGGTGAAGGGATACTCACCGGGGAAGCCGAGGTCCTCACGGTAATCGAACTCCGCCTCCTCCAGGTCCAGCGGCGTGTGGAGCGGCTGCACCTCGCGGCCCGATACAGAGGTGAAGTTGGCGTCCCGCTTGGGGACGGCGTCGTATTCCTCGTTCCACTCCTCGAGCTCCCGCTCCAGCTCGGCCAGCTCGCGCCGCTTGCGCCGGACCTCCTCCTCCAGGGCCTCGCGCCCGGACGGGCTCTCCCCTTCTTCGTCGGCTCCGGCCTGGCGCCCGGCTTCCTGCTCGACAGTGCTCATGGTACCTCTCCGGCGGTCGGTGGCAGCGGCGTGATGCTCGGCGGGCGGTAGGACCTCCCGGCTGTCCATACCACCCGGTGTTGCATCGCGTTCCTCGGAACCCTGATCAGGATCAGCCCTCCGCTCGCTCAGCCCCGCCCGGAATCTCCCTCGGCCGCCAGCTCGCGGCGGAGGACGTTCTCCATATCGGCCGCCACGGCATACGGCGACGCCTCCCCGGCGTCCAGCCGGCGACGGATCTCCTCCCGGCGCTCCTCCCACTGGCGGTCGGCGGCCCGCTCCAGGCGACGGAGGAGCACCGAATGGGCCTGCTCCACCCGCACATCCGTGCGGCGCGTCCCGAGGACACCGGAATCACGCAGGCGGCCGAAGTGGGTGTCGAGTCTTTCGAGAAGCTCGTCGACCCCCTCCGCCTCGGAGGCCACGGTCTGCAGGACCGGCACCTCCCAGTCGATCTCCTCGTCCCGGCCGCCACGGATGCGCTGCATGATCTCCAGCTCCTTGCGGAGGCGGTCCGCACCGGGCCGGTCGGCCTTGTTCACCACGAAGAGGTCCGCGATCTCGTTGAGGCCGGCCTTCATCGCCTGGATTCCGTCGCCGGACTCGGGCACCAGCACCACGACCGTCGTGTCGGCGGTGCGGGCGATCTCGAGCTCGGACTGGCCGACGCCCACCGTCTCCAGGAGCACCCGCTCCAGGCCGAAGGCGTCCATCAGGTCCGCCGCCTCGCGCGTGGACGTGGCCAGCCCTCCCAGCGAGCCCCGGCTGGCCATGGATCGGATGAAGAGGCCGCGGTCCGACGCCAGCTCCGTCATCCGCACCCGGTCGCCCAGGAGGGCGCCGCCGCTGAAGGGGCTGGTCGGGTCCACGGCGATGACCCCTACCCGGAGGCCCTCCTCGCGGTAGGAACGGGCCAGCTCCTTCGTCAGCGTCGACTTGCCGGCGCCGGGCGGTCCGGTGATACCGATCCGCCGTGCCCGCCCCACCCGGTCGTGCACCGTGTCCAGGAGCGCCTCGAAGCCGGGCGTCTCGTTCTCGACCATGGAGATCGCGCGGGCCAGGGCCCGCTGTCGTCCCCTGCGGAACTCCTCCAGGAGCTCGGCCGGGGGCTCGACCCCGGCCTCCGGTCCCCGGTCGTCTTCCGCATCGGCCAGCTCGGTCATCGGGTCGTTCCCCTCCTTCTGCGCGCCGGGCATGAGATCAGAGCAGCAGGGCCGAGGCCAGGCCCAGCAGCAGGAAGAAGCCGGCCAGGTCGGTGAGCGCCGTGACGAAGATGGAGGAGGCCACCGCCGGGTCGACACCCAGGCTCTCCAGGAAGATCGGAATGAAGGCGCCGGCGAAGGAGGCCACGACCAGGTTGCCCCACATGGCCATCATCACCACGAGGCCGTACATGGGCTGGCCGGCCAGGAAGAGCCCGACCAGCGCCATGATACCGCCCAGCACCAGGCCGTTCACCAGGCCGACCACCACCTCCTTGCCCACCACGCGCCACCGCTCGGTGAGGGACTCGTCCGCCACGGCGATGCGGCGCACCGTGACGGCCAGGGCCTGAGTCCCCGCGTTGCCCCCCATGCCCGCGATGATCGGCATCACGGCGGCCAGGGTGACGATGGCGTCGATGGTGTCCTGGTAGTACCAGACCACCGACGCGGCCAGGGCCGCCGTACCCAGGTTGGCGATGAGCCACGGCAGTCGGCTCCGGATGGCCTCCCTCGTCCCGCCCCGGATCTCCTCCTCGTCGGAGACGGCGGCGAACCGGAGGATGTCTTCGGTCGTCTCGGCCTCGATGACGTCGATCACGTCGTCGAAAGTGACCCGTCCGACGAGCCGGTTGAGCGGATCCACGACGCCGATGGAGGCCATGTTGTAGCGGGACAGTGTCCGCCCCACCTCCTCCTGGTCCGCCTCGACGGAGGCCAGCGCCGGCGGATCCTCCACCTCCTCCAGGATCGGCGTCTCCGGCTCGGCGACCACCAGGTCCTGCAGACTGACCACGCCCCGGAGGTTGCCGTTCCGGTCGGTGACGAAGATGGAGTAGAAGTCCTCCATCTCGGCCGCCTGCCGGCGGATCTCGTCCAGGGCCTCGCCGCAGGTGTGTCCCGAGGGGACGGCGATGAGGTCGCGGGTCATGATTCCGCCCGCCGTTTCCTCCGGGTACTCCAGGAGCTCCTGGATATCGTCCCCGCCCTCCACGGTGGACAGGACGCGGGCCTGCTCCTCGGGCCCCAGCTCTCCGATGAGGTCCGCCGCGTCGTCGTCCGCCAGCTCGGCCACGAGCTCGTCCACGCGGTCCGGATCCAGCCGGATCAGCAACTCGCCCGGGTGCTCGGCCTCCTCCATCTCGGCGAGGGACTCCGATGCCAGCTCCGCCGAAAGGACGGAGAGCACCCACAGCTGCTCGTCCTCGTTCAGATCCTCCAGCAAATCCGCCACGTCGCTGGGATGGAGGCTGGCGAAATACTCGCGCACCTCCCCCGCGCTCTTGTGCTCCAGCAGGCTCTGGAGGTAGGGCCCCCGCTCCTCAGGCTTCACTCCTTCTCTCCCCTCCCGTCCCGATCGTCGCCCGTCTCTTCTCCGGCCAGCTCGTCCAGTTCGTCCGTCTCCACCGGCCCGGCGGATCCCGGCGGAGCGCCTCCCGGCTCGCGGGCCAGCTGCACCCCGTCGCCGCCCGCCTCGCTCTCCGCGGGCACCGCCGCTCCCACGGACAGGACCATCCGGAACCCGTCCTCCACGCTCATCTCCAGCCGGCGCACCCGCTCCTCCGGCAGGATGAGAAGGTATCCGCTCGTCGGGTTCGGGGCGGTGGGCAGGAAGAGGCTCACCGCCCGGGAGCCGACCTCCCGCTCCACCTCCGCCGGCGCCCGGGCCGTGGCGAAGGCCAGCGCCCAGGAGCCCGGCTCCGGGTATTCGATCAGCGCACAGTACCGGAAGAGGTTCTCGTCCCGCTCCAGCACCGACTGCACCACTCGCGACGAGGCGCCGTAGACGCGCCGGACCAGGGGCACGCGCGACAGCAGGTTGTTCCACCGCTCCAGCACCCGTCGGCCCAGCGTGCGGTCCGAGATCCACCCGACGATGAGCAGCAGGACCACCAGGGCGAGGATGCCGAGTCCCGGCCAGCGGGCGCCGGCGATCGGGGGCAGATACCGGCCGAGGATGACGTCGATGCGCTCGAAGAGCCAGCGCAGCACGAATACCGTCACGCCGAGAGGGGCGATGACGATCAGTCCCAGGACCAGGTATCGCCGGAGCCGCTCGCCGAATTCCCTCACGTCCCGTCCCCGCCTTCCCGCTCCGCGCTGCCGTCGCGCCCTCCCCCGGACTCCTCCCGGGCACGTTCCACGATCTCCTCCTGGAGGCGGTACATCTCCGAGGACTCTCGCCCCTCACCCTCCGGATGGACGTGCCCCAGCACGTGCAGGGCCCCGTGCGTCACGAGCCGCACGACTTCCTCGGCCGGCGGCAGCCCCCGCTCCTCGGCCGACTCACGTGCCACGTCCGGACACAGGTAGACATCGCCCGTCGGCGGCGCGTCGGGATCGGAGAGGGGAAAGGCGATGACGTCGGTGGGACGGTCCCGGTCCAGGTAGCGGCGGTTCATGTCGGCGATCTCGTCCGCCGCGAGGCAGGTGAAGGAGACTTCACCCCGGTTCGCGGGGGCACCGGCGTCCGGGTGGTCGGCGTCGTCGATTTCCGGTCCGTCACGGCCGGACAGCGCCTCCCGGGCCGCCCGCTCTGCCGCCGGCAGCGCCTCCCGAGCCGCCGGCCACTCTTCGAACCGGTTGAAGTGAAGCTCGACCGTCACGGGGAAGGAGGGGAGGAGGCCGCCCCCGCGACACCGCCGGCACGCGTATCCCGCCCGGAGGGCGTCGTCCCCTCCCCGGGCCGCACGTCCGGTGGCGCCGTGGGCTCGGCCGTCACGCCGCCGGCGGCGGAGGGATAGTCGATACGGTGGTGATACATTCCCGTCAGTACGCGTGCGAACTGGTCCTCGATCCGGTCCAGATCCCGCAGCGTCAGGGGACACTGGTCCAGCTGCCGCTCCTCGATCCGCTCCCGGATGATCTGACGGATCACCTCGCGAATCCTCTCCGGCGACGGGTCCCGCAGGGCCCGGCAGGCGGACTCGATGCCGTCGGCCAGCATGACGACCGCCGTCTCCTTGCGCTGGGGCTTCGGTCCCGGGTAGGCGAAGTCGCCCGGATCCAGGTCCAGCTCCGGCTCCTCGCGCTTCGCCTTCTCCAGGAAGTAGCCGATCTTCCGCGTGCCGTGGTGCTCGCTGATGAAGCACTTCACGGCCTCCGGCAGTCCCGCCTCCTCCGCCATCCGGAGACCCTCGCGAACGTGCTCGCGAATCACCTCGGCGCTCCGGGACGGCCGCAGCCGATCATGAGGATTCCGCCCCTTGGGCTGGTTCTCGATGAAGTAGTGGGGGCGGGCCATCTTTCCGATGTCGTGATAGTAGACCCCGACGCGGGCCAGCAGCGCGTTGGCCCCGATGGCCTGGCAGGCGGCTTCCGACAGATTGGCGACATTCACCGAGTGGGCGTAGGTGCCCGGCGCCTCGCGCGAGAGGCGGCGGAGAAGCGGCCGGTTCAGATCGGAGAGCTCCAGCAGCGTCTGGTCCGTGGTGATGCCGGTGAGACGCTCGAGGGCCGGCACCACGGCGCCCACGGCGAGCACCGTGCTCAGGGTCGCGTTCACGCTCCCCCATCCGGCGGCCGCGGCGAGATCGCCCAGCGAGAAGTACCGGAGCAGGGCCAGGGTACCGCCGGCCAGAACGTAGGCGCCGGCCACAGCGGCGATGAGCATCCAGCTCTGGGCCCGCCGCTCGATCCACTGGACGCCCACGGCCGCCGCGGTGCCCGCCACCGCAGCGGTGAAGGGAGCGGTGATTCCCACGAACGGGGGCTGGCCAGCCAGGAGCGCCGTGAGGAAGAGCGTGGTCAGGACGCCCAGCAGGCCGTCGTACAGGACCCCCGTGATCAGCGCAGCGAAAGCCACGGGGATCAGGAGCGTCGAGGCCCCGGTCCGGGCGATGACGGCACCGGCCCCCAGGACGAGCAGCATGGAGCCGAAGACGATCCCGACGCCGCTGGCGCTCTCGTACACCTGCCGCCGGTACAGGAAGAGGACGCCGCCGAAGAGGCCCAGCAGGAGCCCGGCGTAGGCGAACCCGCCGAGCCCCTGCACCAGTCGACCCTCGCCGCTCGCGGCGCTCCTCTCCCGGAGGGCGTCCCGGTACGCGCGGAGCTCCTGCATATCCGCGGCCCCCACCCGCTCGTGGGCGGACACGATGAGCTCGTCCTCGAGCACCCGGCCGGCCGTCTCGGCCACCGCCTCCCGCGCCTGCCTACGTGCCTGACGCGTCTCGGCCCGGTCCAGACTCAGGGTGGGGCGGGCGAAGCGGACGACCAGCGTCTCGTAGAGAGCCACCGAGGCGGCGGCGGAGTCGGCCAGGGGAAGGGACGCTGTTCGGTCGTAGAACTCTCCCAGCGTGGTGACGGAGTCCCGGTCCACGAGGCGGTCCTCGCCGTCGGGCGTCTGTACGACCACGCGGGTAGCGGACACCTGCTGCAGATCCGAGGACGGGGCCACGCCCTCCGGTAGCAGGCGGCGGAAGGCACCGGTGAGCTCATCCCGGATCTGCGCCCGATTCCGGTCGTCCATCAGATACGCCACCTGCGCGGAGCTCGGGCTCAACCCGCGGCCCTGGAGCCAGCTCCTCACCGCCTCGCGGCCGGCGGCGGAAGCGACGCTGTCGAGCCCGGCGAAGAAGCGCTCGATGCGCGCCTCGACGCTGTCGGCGCTCGCCGGCGTGAGGTCGAAGCGCGGCGACACGCTCTGCTCCGCCTGCCGACGCTCCTTCTCCAGCTGCTCCTGCGACTTCTCGACGGTGAACGGGATCTCGGCGATCACGTCCTCCTGGGCCACCATCCCCTCCTCGAGGAGGGCGAAGTCCGGCAGGGGGGAGCGCGGGAAGAGGAAGACGACGGCCAGGGCGGCGGCCGCCGCGATGAGCGCGCGGAAGCCGTGGTGGGCGACCTGCTCCCGCCACCCGCTCCCCGGCGGCCGGTCCACGGCGCGCAGGCTGCGGCGCCACTTCTGCCACCGGCCGGGGGCCATCATATGGTCAGCTGGTCCCGCCGTCTTCGTCCTGGTCCCGGTAGGCCCGGATGATCTCCTTCACCAGGCGGTGGCGCACCACGTCCGTCTCGCTCAGGTAGACGAACTCGATGCCGTCGATGCACCGCAGGAGCTCCTCGATCTCCAGCAGCCCGGAGGCGCCGGGGTGGGAGAGGTCGATCTGGGTCTTGTCGCCGGTGATGACCACCTGCGAGTTCAGGCCCAGGCGAGTGAGGAACATCTTCATCTGGGCCGTTGTCGCGTTCTGGGCCTCGTCCAGGATGAGGAAGGCGTCCGACAGGGTTCGACCCCTCATGTACGCCAGGGGCGCGATCTCCACCGTCTCGTCCTCGATGGCCCGCTGCATCTCCTCTCGGGGCATCATGTCCCCCAGGGCGTCGTACAGCGGCCGGAGGTAGGGATCCACCTTCTCCCGGATGTCGCCCGGCAGGAAGCCGAGCTCCTCGCCCGCCTCCACAGCGGGCCGGGTGAGGATGATCTTCCGGACTCGCTTCCGATGGAGGGCCGCCACGGCCTTCGCCACCGCCAGGTAGGTCTTCCCGGTTCCCGCCGGCCCGATGCCCACGGTGACGTCGTTGTTCTGCATGGCGTCCAGGTAGCGGCGCTGTCCCTCGGACTTGGGCTGGATCAGCTTGCCCGCCTGGGGGAGCGTGACCGAGACCTCCTCGGCATCGTCCGAGGAGGCGTCGAACTCGGCGGTCCCCTGGCCGTCGGTGGCTTCGCGGTAGTAGCGCTCCACGTCCCCCACGTCCAGGGGTTCGTGGAGCCGGGCCTGGCGGACCATTCGCTTCGCCACGGGAACGACCTCCTCCACCGCCTCGGGAGGTCCGGAGAGGATCAGCTCGTCGCCGCGCAGGATCACACGGCAGTCGGCGAGGCGGGACAGGGCGGTGAGGTGTGAGTCGTTGACGCCGGCGAGGAGGAGCTGGTCCGCCCCCTCCACGGAGAGCCGGTGCTCGACGGTGGAACTGTCGACTGCGCTCTGCTGTTCGATCGTCAGAAACTCCGTGGTTCGTTGTCGATGCGCGTGCTACCCAGTCTCCGTCATCCCTCCGGCGCCGATCCTCCGCGCCGGCGCTCCAAACCCAGCTCGCGCAGCTCTCTCTCGTCCACCGGGGACGGCGCCCCCTCCATCAGGCCCCTGGCCGCCGTCGTCTTCGGGAACGCGATCACCTCTCGAATCGAATCCGCGCCGATCAGGAGGGCGATCACCCGATCCAGCCCCACCGCGAAGCCGCCGTGGGGCGGGACGCCGTACCGGAAGGCCTCGAGCAGGAACCCGAAGCGCTGTTCCGCCTCCTCGGAGGAGAGCCCGAGAACCGTGAAGATGGCCCGCTGGAGGGCCGAATCGTGGCAACGAATACTCCCGCTGCAAATCTCCGTTCCATTGTACACGACGTCGTACGCGTGGCTCTTCGCGGACAGGGGCTCCTCCACGACCTGCTCCGGGTCGTCCGTCCGGGGGAGCGTGAACGGATGGTGGCTCGGCACCGGCTCCCCGGTCTCAGGCTCCTCCTCGAAGAGCGGATACTCGACGATCCACGCGAAGCGGTGGGCGTCCTCCTCCAGGGTGTCCAGCAGCCGCGCCGTCTCCCGCCTGAGGGCGGAGAGCGGGGCGCCGGTCTCCGCGTCCGGGCCGGCCACCAGCAGGACCACGTCGCCCGCCTCCACGCCGTGCTCCGCCTCCAGGGCCTCGGCGGCCTCCGGATGGTCCTCCAGGAAGCGCGCCGGCGGCCCCGACCACCCGTCGGCTTCCGCCTTCAGCCACAGCACGCCCTTCGCGCCGCGGTCCTGGGCCAGCGCGTCCAGCTCGTCCAGGTCGGCGCGTGAGAGGCGATCGGCGGCCGGCTCCTCCCCGGCGGCGGTGCTCGCCACGAAGCCGCGCACCCGCCCCCCGGCCTTCACCGCGCCGTCGAAGATCCGGAACCCGATGCCGGTCAGCGGCTCGGAGAAGTCCTGGAGCTCCCAGGGGACCCTCAGGTCCGGGGAGTCGGTGCCGTAGCGCTCCAGCGCGTCGTCGTAGGAGATCTTCGGAAAGGGGAGTTCGGGGCTGACGCCCGCTCCCTCCTCCCACATGCGGGCCAGCATGCGGGAGCAGACTCGCCGCACGTCCTCCTCCCCGACGAAGGCCATCTCGGCGTCGATCTGCGTGAACTCGGGCTGTCGATCCGCGCGCAGGTCCTCGTCCCGCAGGCACTTCGCCACCTGGTAGTAGCGGTCGAAGCCGGAGACCATGAGCAGCTGCTTGTAGAGCTGGGGCGACTGCGGCAGGGAGTAGAACTCGCCGCTATGCATTCGGCTCGGGACCAGGAAGTCCCGCGCGCCCTCCGGCGTCCGACGGGTCAGGAGGGGCGTCTCCACCTCGAGGAAGTCCTCCTCGTCCAGCGCCCGGCGGGCCGCGGCGGTGGCCCGGTGGCGCACGCGAAAGTTCTCGAGCATCTCCGGCCGTCGGAGGTCCAGCACGCGGTGCCGGAGCCGGAGCTCCTCGGACGGGAGATCCTCCTCGGGGGGGACCGCCACGAGGATGGGGAGCGGATCGGCTTCGGACAGACGCTCCACCTCCTCGGCGTGCACCTCCACCTCGCCGGTGGGGAGCTCGGGATTCACCGCGTCCTCGGGACGGCGGACCACCTCGCCGGTCACCCGGATCACGTCCTCCGGGTTCAGCTCCCGACCCAGCTCCAGGGCCTCCTCCGACGACCACTCCGGCCCGAGCGAGACCTGGACCAACCCGGCCCGGTCGCGCAGATCGACGAAGAAGAGGCCGCCCAGGTCGCGGCGGCCATGGACCCATCCCGCCAGCGTCACCCGACGGCCGGCGTCCTCGGCCCGCACCTCGCCACACCGGAGATCCCTGAGGGCGGTGGCCCCGGTCCCGCTCCTGTCCGGGTCCCGTTCCTGCTCCGTGTCCTGATTCGTGTCCTGCTCCGAAGGGTCGGTCACCTTCTGGTCCTCCCTGGCGCGTCGTTCGGGTCGTCGGATGTGTCCGGCTCGTCCGCCGTCGGGTCGAGAGGCCGCCGCAGCGGCCACGGCGCGGACGGGCCATCCCGCGGGACGAACGGGGTGATGCGCTGCCGCGGGGCAGTCGGCCGCCGTCGATCATCGCCGCCGAGTGGCAGGAGACGGGGGAACGGCGACGATGCACGTCCAGTATTAAGGTCCCGGCCGGCGATCTCCCGCCGGTCGGGCGCCCGGGCGCCCGGAGTATAACCGAAGCGATTCTGAGCCGACAACCGAGCGGGACCCCCACCGGAGCCTCCATGACCGCCGAGACCACAGCCACGAACCCGACCGCCGATTCCGGCTCCGCCGGGGACGGGAACGGGGCCGTTCCCCTGCTCGGGCTGGAGCCCGGGGAGCTGGAGCGCCGGATCGGCGCGTTCATGGAGGAGGCCGGCGAGCCGTCGTTCCGGACCGAGCAGGTCGTCAACTGGGTCTATGACCAGTGCGCCCTGGACTTCGACGAGATCACGACGCTTCCCACCGAACTCCGGGCCGAGGCCGGCCGCCGCTTCTCGCTCACCGCCGTGGAGCCGGCCTACACGGCGCGCTCCGAAGACGGCACGATCAAGCACCTCTGGCAGCTGGAGGACGGCGAGCAGGTGGAGTCCGTGCTCATCCCCACCGAGGAGCGCCTGACCCTCTGTGTCTCGTCGCAGGCCGGCTGCGCGCTGGGGTGTGAGTTCTGCGCCACCGGCCACTTCGGCTTCAACCGTCACCTGAGCACCGACGAGATCACGGCCCAGTTCCGGAACGCGCAGCGGGCCGCCCGCCGGGAGTACGACCGGGAGATCACGAACGTGGTCTTCATGGGCATGGGCGAGCCCATGGCGAACCGGGACAACGTCTTCCCCGCCCTGACGGTGCTGAACCGCGGGTTCGGCATCGGCGCGCGCCGAATCACCGTCTCCACGGTGGGCCTGGTGCCGGGCATCCGCGCCCTCACCGAGCGGCCGGAGGACTTCGGCCTGGCGGTGTCGCTCCACGCGCCGAATCACGAGCTCCGCCAGGAGATCATGCGGATCGAGAAGCGGTTTCCGATCCCGGAGCTGATGGAGGCGATTCGGGAGTACCGGGCGGAGACCGGACGGCGGGTGACCTTCGAGTACCTGCTCATCGACGGCCTGAACGACAGTGAGGAGCTGGCCGATCAGCTGGCCGACCTCTGCGGCGACCTGGACTGCTTCGTGAACCTGATCCCCTTCAACCCCATCCCGGCCGTGGACTGGGAGCCGACGCCCGACGACCGGGTCGCCGCCTTCGCCCGCCGGCTGCACCGGAACGGGATCAGCGCCGCCGTCCGCCAGCCCAGGGGTCGCGACATCGCCGCCGCCTGCGGCCAGCTTCGCCTGGAGCAGTCCGGGGACGGAGAGAACGCGGAGTAGCCGGACAGCCTCCCCGGCGCACTGCCGGCCGACGGGACCAGCTGGCTCAGCCCCCGGTCGCCGCCGCGCTGTCGGCGGGGGGCGGGGGCATGTGTCGCTGCCAGTCGGCCCCGAGGATCACCGTGGCGTCCAGGTAGAGGTCGGGGCGCGGCTCCCGCCGCACGCTGTCCAGGCGCATGGCGGCCGCCAGCCGCCGGGCGGCTCCCGTCCGCTCCGAGCGGGCGATGACCCTGGTCGACGTATAGTCGAAGTTCTCGGCGTTCCCGTAGAAGACTACGTCGAAGCCCCGGGTCCGGAGGCGCTCCGCCGTGGTCTCGGCGATGCCGGGCTCCCCGGCGCCGTTCAGTACTTCCACCCGGGGCGGTTCCTCCCCGGCGGCCGTGTCGGCGGCGGCCGCGGTGCTCGCGGCCTCCTCGGAGTCGGCCCGGACCTCCCACCACACCGAGAGCCCGAAGGCCAGCAGGAGGCCCAAGACCACGGCCATGAAGATCCGCTCGAGTCTCGTGTTTCGTCGGCGTCGTCGCATCTCGTCTTCGCCTCGGCCGCGGGGTCGGGCGTCGCGTCTCGCCTCAGTCCACGCGGCTGTTCCAGTAGTGGACGCTCTCCGGGACGAGGAAGCTCCTCCGCTCCAGCAGATGCTCGATCCTGGCGGCCACCACGCTCACGAGCACCGTGTCCCGGTCTCCGGGCATCCGGTGGCGTAGCTTTCTCCGCCGCTCGCGGGCGAACTCCCGGCCCGGCTCCAGGTAGTCGGCCAGATACAGGTGATCGCCCAGCGGGCCGAACTCCGGATGGCCCACCGGGTGATGGGAGATCGCCAGCAGCAGCGGCCCGTCGCCGACGCCCTCGTCGCGGAGGCGCTCGGCGCAGGCCGGCGCGTGGAGGAGCGGACCCGGCCAGTCCGGGAGCCGGGCGCTCCCGGGCAGCTCGTCCGGAGGGGCGTCCCGGAGGGCGTCGTGCAGGATCCCGGCCGCCCGCCACCGCCTGCGGTCCCGGGACGACAGGTCCAGGGCCCGGGCCCAGTCGTCCAGGAGGCGCGCCACTCGCTCGGCGTGCCGGCGGCGCCCGGGCTCGCACCGGGCCCAACCGGGGAGCTCGCCACGGTCGGCAGCCGCCGACAGGACCGGCGGAAGCTCGTCCAGGAGCCCGTCAGCTCTCGGAGGCCAGCCGGGGCGCCACCGGACGATTCCGCTCGTCCACCCGCACCACCGCCGGCTCGTGCGCCGTCGCTTCCTCCTCGTCGTAGGCGGCGTAGCTGGCGACGATGATCTCGTCCCCGGGCACGCCCTGCCGCGCCGCAGGTCCGTTCAGACAGATCTCCTTCGATCCGGCCGTTCCCTCGATGACGTAGGTCTCCAGGCGGTCTCCGGTGGAGAGGTTCAGGACCTGGACCCGCTCGTGGGGCACCAGATCGGCGGCCTCCATCAGCTCCGGCGGAACCGTGATCGAGCCCTCGTACTCGAGCTCCGTGGCCGTGAGCACGGCCCGGTGGATCTTCGACTTGAGAAGCGTCCTGCGCATCTGTTCTCCCGATTCGTCCCTCTTCGGACGGGCGTGGTCGAGTGTCCGGCGGCCCTCTACAGGGTCGTCGGCCCGGCGAGCCTCGCGTTGTCGATGAGCCGGGTGCCTCCGACCCGGGCCGCGACCGCACATACCGACTCGGGCGGCGCCGGTTCGGCGGGCGTCTCCAGCGTGTCCGGGGTCACCACCTCCACGTAGTCCACGTCGGCGCCCGCGTCGCCGAGCACCCGACGGCCGTGCCGGATGAGCGCCGACGGCGAGCGCTCGCCCTCGCGATATGCCTCCCGCACCGCCCGGAGGGACTCCGGCAGGGCCCGGGCCCTGCGGCGCTCCCCGCCGTCCAGGTACCGGTTCCGGGAGCTGACGGCCAGGCCGTCCTCCTCTCGCACGATCGGGGCCACCTCGATCTCCACCGGCATGTTCAGGTTACGCGCCATGCGGCGGACGAGCACCGACTGCTGGAAGTCCTTCCGACCGAAGACCGCCAGGTCCGGGCCGACGATGTTGAACAGCTTCGCGACGACGGTGAGCACGCCGCGGAAGTGGTCGGGTCGGCTCGCACCGTCCAGCCGGTCCCCCAGGGAGCCGGGCACGACCCAGGCCTGCGGCGTCTCCGGATACATCTCCCCCCGGTCGGGGGCGAACACGACGTCCACGCCACGGTCGGCAGCCAGCGACAGGTCTCGCTCCAGGTCGCGGGGATACGATTCGTAGTCCTCGTCCGGCGCGAACTGTGTCGGGTTGACGAAGATCGAGATCGCCACGCGGTCGCACCGCTCCCCGGCCCGGTCGACCAGGCTCAGGTGTCCCTCGTGCAGGAAGCCCAGGGTGGGCACGAAGCCCAGCCGTCGCCCGCCGCTCCGGGCCTCGAGGCTGGCGGCGCGCATCTCCGGAATCGTCTCCACGAGCCTGGGGCCGTCCTCTCCGTTCATCCGTCGGCTCCCCCGGCCGAATAACTCTCCTCGGACGACGGATATTCCCCGTCCTTCACCGCGTCCACGTACTCGGCCACCGCCTCCCGGGCCTCCTCGCCCAGCTCGGCGAACTTCCGGAGGAACCGGGGCTCGAACCCCTGGTTCAGGCCCAGCATGTCCGGCAGCACCAGCACCTGTCCGTCGACCTCG
The DNA here is from genome assembly GCA_964518305.1 of uncultured Gemmatimonadota bacterium. Classification (GTDB taxonomy): domain Bacteria; phylum Gemmatimonadota; class Gemmatimonadetes; order Palauibacterales; family Palauibacteraceae; genus Caribbeanibacter. The sequence continues at coordinate 28,967 of CAZFDK010000013.1, forward strand.
GGCCCGGCGCCGATGCCGATCGTGGCCGCCGAGACCTCGTTCGTGATCCGGGCCGCCAGCCGGGACGGGACCATCTCCAGGACCACGCCGAAGCAGCCCGCGTCGTCCAGGGCACGGGCCCTCTCCAGGGTGACCTCCGCCTCGTCGGGGTCCCGACCCCGGAGGCCGTAGCCGCCGAACTCGTGAACCGACTGCGGCGTAAGTCCCAGGTGGCCCATCACCGGAATCCCGGCGTCCACCATCCGGCGGACGGCCTCCACGATCCGCTCGCCGCCCCCCTCCAGCTTCACGGCCTCGGCCCCCGACTCCTTCAGCACGCGACCCGCGCTGCGGACCGCCTCCTCGGGGCTGACCTGGAAGGACAGAAAGGGAAGGTCGACGACGAGGAGCGGCCCCTCCAGGCCCCGCCGCACCGCGGAGGCGTGATGGATCATCTCTTCCAGGGTCACGGGAAGGGTCGATCGGTACCCCAGGCTCACCTCGCCCAGCGAGTCTCCCACCAGGACGGCGTCCAGAGCCGTCGTATCCAGCAGGCGTGCGAAGAGATGGTCGTAGCAGGTGAGGACCGCGATCCGCTCGCTCTCCTCCTTCATCCGGACGAAGTCACGTGTGGTCACGCGACGTTCGTCGTCCCCGTCCTGTGGTGGATCGGCTGTCGACACGTGGCCTCGGTTCGTTGAATTCCCGTGGAGCGCCGGTGAATATACCCCGCCCGCCGCAACGAGAGAAAACCTTCATCCCCCGATGCCAGTGCGCCACGACCCCATCCTCACCGAGGCCCTGGCAGCCCGCGTCGGGGCCCGGTGGGGCGGACGACGGGCCCTCGGCCTCGTCCTGGACCCGCAGCGACGGCGGGCGGCGCTCCGACTCCGGGACTCTCCGGCCCTGGTCTTCCTCCTCCATCCCGAGGACGGAGGTTACCTGGTGCCGCGGGAGCGGGTCTTCACGGGGCCGGAGTTCGAGTTCCGCAGCCTCCGGCTGCTGGAGGCGTCCTCGCCGCCGGACGAGCGGCTCCTCCGGCTGGACGTGGGCCGGGCCCCGGACCGGCCCCGCTTCAGGATCGTGGCCGAGCTGCACACCAACCAGTGGAACCTGATCCTTCTGCGGCTCCCCGAGGGTGAGATCGAGCGTGTGCTCTGGCCACGCCGGCCGGGGGAGCGGGTCCTGGAGACCGGAGCCGAGTACACGCCCCTGGCCAGCGACCGGGAAGGCCGGGACGAGCCCGTGAGCATGGAGCGCTGGCGGCAGCTCCTGACGCCGTCGGAGCCCGACGAGCGCCGGGGTTCCGCCCTGCGGAGTGTGGCCTGGCTCAGCTCCGTCAACGTGGACTGGGTCCTCGCCGCGGGTTCCCCGGAGGAGGCCTACGGCCGATATCGGGAACTGTGGGAGGTGCGGGAGGACGCCGGCGAACCCGACGCCGGCGAGGCCCGCATCCTCGACTGCCGGTGGGGGGGGCAGCCGTATCCCCATCCCCTCGGCCGGGAGGAGTCCTCGCGGGCCGGAAACCTCCTGGAGGCCATGACCGCGGCCGCACGCCTTGACGGGACCCTGGAGGAGCTGGACGCCGACGAGACGGCGCTGCGGGAGGCGGACGCAGAGCCCCCGGACCCGGAGCTGGTGGAGCTCGCCGGCGCGCTCCGCGACCGGGTTCGGGAGCTCGAGAGTCGGCGCGAGAGCCTGCGCCGGGAGCTGGAAGAGGGCCCGGATCCCGACGAGCTCCGGACCGTCGGCTCCCTCATCCTCACCCGAAAGGAGGATATCTCGAAGGGCGACGAGCTCGTGCGGCTCGAGGGCTTCGACGGCGGGGAGCGGGAAGTCGAGCTCGATCCCCGGCTCTCGCCCCCGGAGAACGCCGACCGCTACTTCGAGCAGGCGCGGCGGCGGGAGCGGGCAGCCAACCGGCTGCCGGGCGAGATCGCCTCCCTCGAGGACCGCCTGGAGCGGATCCGGGGAGCCCTGGAGCGTGCCGAGGAGGCGGTGGAGGACGGCGACGCGGGGCTCCCCGACGAGAGGGCCGAGGAGCTCTGGGCCCTGGCGGGCGGCCGGCAGGACGAGGAGGGAGGGCGCGAGGAAGCGGACGGCCGGAAGCCCTATCGGGTGCTGGAGACCTCCGGGGGACTCGAGGTCCGCGTCGGCAAGAGCGCGAAGGGCAACGAGGAGCTGACTTTTCACCACTCCCACACCGAGGACATCTGGCTGCACGCCCGTCAGGTGGCCGGCTCCCACGTCATCCTACGATGGGGCCGGAAGGACGCCAATCCCCCCCGGGACGACCTGCTGGAGGCGGCCATCGCCGCCGCCGTGAACAGCAAGGCGCGGCACAGCGGATCGGTGGCGGTGGACTGGACCCGCCGCAAGTACGTCCGCAGCCCCCGGAAGTCGCCGCCGGGTGCGGTGATCCCCCAGCAGCACGAGACCGTGTTCGTCCGCCCGGACGAGGAGATCGTCGAGCGGATGCAGGCCCGGGCCCGCGAGCCGAACGTGGCCGCGGGCGGATGATCGCCGGATGATCCCGGATGCTCAGCCCGTCGGCGGCTCCCGGACCGAATGGACGGCGTCGGCCAGCTCACCGGCCAGCTCCAGGAACTCCGCCTCGGAGCGGCCCAGCGCGTCGATCAGCGCGCTCCCCACCACTACCCCGTCGGCGATCCGGGCCACCTCGGCGGCCTGCTCCGGCGTGGAGACGCCGAACCCCACGGCCACCGGAAGCCGTGTCCGCCGCCGCAGCCGCGACACATCCTGTCCCAGGCTCTCGCTCAGCTCCGCCCGGGCTCCCGTGACGCCCGTCCGCGAGATGTAGTAGACGAAGCCGGACGCGGTGCCCGCGATCTCGTCGATACGGTCGGGCTCCGTAGTGGGGGCCAGGAGGCGGATCAGGTCCAGCCCGCCCTCCGACAGCCTCTCCTCGAGGTCCGGATCCGCCCCCACGGGCAGGTCGGTCACGAGGAGCCCGGCGGCGCCGGCTTCCGACGCGGCGCCGACGAACTCCTCCACCCCCAGGCGCAGGATCGGATTCAGGTAGCTGAAGAGCACGACGGGCGGCAGCTCGTCGGACATCTTCCCGAGCAGGTCCAGCGCTCCCCGTACGGTGGCCCCGTGCTGGAGCGCCTCCCAGGTGGCGGCCTGGATCGTCGGGCCGTCGGCCAGGGGATCGCTGAACGGGATCCCGAGCTCGATGACGTCGGCCCCGGCGTCGGCCAGTCCGCGCAGCAGGCGCGGCGTGTCCTCCGGCGCGGGATAGCCGTGGGTCAGGTACGGGACGAAGGCGCGGTGTCCCCGGCTCCGCCACTCACGAAAGCGCTCCTCCAGGAGGCTCATCGACGCTCCGACGCAGCTCCGTCGGCGCCCCCCGCGTCCGTCTCCTCCAGCAGCCGCGAGACTTCGGCCACGTCCTTGTCGCCCCTGCCGCTCAGACACAGCACGATGTCGTCCCCCCGCCACCGCTCGGCCTCCTGGACCATCCGGGCCACGGCGTGGGCCGTCTCCAGGGCGGGGAGGATGCCTTCCCGGCGGGAGAGGAGCTGGAACGCCTCGAGGGCGGCCCGGTCGTTCACCGACTCGTAGCGGACGCGGCCGGTCTCCCGGAGCCGGGAGTGCTCCGGCCCCACGCCCGGATAGTCCAGGCCCGCCGAGACAGAGTGGGCCTTCCGGACCTGTCCCCCCTCGTCCTGGAGAAGGTAGCTCAGGGCTCCGTGCAGGACGCCGGGCGACCCGGAGGACAGCGTGGCCGCGTGCCGGCCGGACTCCAGCCCCTCGCCGGCCGCCTCCACCCCCACCAGCTCCACCTCGTCCTCCAGGAACGCGGTGAACATCCCGATGGAGTTGGAGCCGCCCCCGACGCAGGCGAACACGGCGTCCGGGTCGACGTCCCGGTCGGCCAGCTGCTCCCTCGTCTCGTCGCCGATCACCCTCTGGAAGTCCCGAACGAGGCGCGGGTATGGGGCCGGCCCCACGACCGAGCCGATGATGTAGTGGGTGTCCTCCACGTTCGTGACCCAGTCCCGGATGGCCTCGTTGGTGGCATCCTTCAGCGTTCCGCTCCCGGACTCCACGGGCCGGACCTCGGCGCCCAGCAGCTCCATGCGCTCCACGTTTAGCGCCTGACGCCGCATGTCCTCCTCGCCCATGTAGACGACGCACTCCAGGCCGAAGAGAGCGCACGCCGTGGCGGTGGCCACCCCGTGCTGGCCGGCGCCGGTCTCGGCGATGATCCGCTGCTTGTCGAGGATCCGCCGGGCCAGGAGCACCTGACCGACCGTGTTGTTGATCTTGTGGGCACCGGTGTGATTCAGGTCCTCGCGCTTGAGCCAGACGCGCACACCGCCCAGCGACTCGCCGAGCCGGTCGGCCCGACCGAGGGCAGTGGGACGACCCACGTAGTCCCGCAGCAGATCGTCGAGCTCCCGCCGGAAGGACTCGTCCTCCCGGGCCTCGGCCACGCCCGCCTCCAACTCGTCCAGGGCCGGGGTCAGGGTCTCGGGCACGTACCGCCCGCCGAACGACCCGAACCGCTCCTCGGGGCGCGCCCCCTCGCCGCCGGTCATGCTCCCTCCCCGTCCCGGTCCTCGCCGGCCGCCGGGATCGGCTCCCGGCCCCTGCCGCCGGGCCCCGCCCCGCGGACCGCCTGCACGAAGGCTCGGATCCGGCGGGGATCCTTCACGCCGGGCTCGACCTCGATGCCGCTGCTCACGTCCACCACCCCGGGCGAGATGCTGGCCAGGGCCGCGACGACGTTCTCCGCGGTGAGCCCTCCGGCCAGAATGGTCGCCGGACTGTCGCCGTCCCGGTCGTCGCCCAGTCCGGCCTCCTGCCACCACTCGTGGGGAAAGGCGGTACCGGTCCCGCCGGCCGCCTCCTCGGAGAACCCCTCCACGAGGAGGCCGTCTGCGCTCTTCCGGTACCGGGCGGCGCGGTCGGCGAGCCCGGCGGCGCTCCTGGGCCGCAGCGCCTTCCACACGCCGACTCCGGCGCTCCGTACGGTCTCGCAGACCCCGGGCGACTCGGAACCGTGCAGCTGTGCCACGTCCAGCGGAACCGCCTCCGCCGTCCGAAGCACCTCCTCCGGCGACGCGTCGACGAAGACGCCGACGACGCGGGCCGCGACGCCCTCCACCAGCTCCGCGGCACGGGACGGCGTGACCCGTCGCGGGCTCTCGGCGAAGACCATCCCCAGGTACTCGACCCGCGCCTCCACGGCCGCGTCCACGTCCTCGCGACGGCTCAGCCCGCAGATCTTGACGGCAGGGGACCCGGCTCCTCCCCTCCCCGTCCTCCCTTCTCCCCGGCGACTGGCGTTTGCGATCATCTGGCGTCCCCGGTCACGTGTTCGTCTCTCTCCAGCGTCTCGATTCCGGTCAGCCCGGGGAGCGCTTCCTCCGCTCCCCGACGCATGAGGGTGCTTCCCACCAGCACGGCGTCGGCCCCGGCCCGACCCATCCGGGCCACGTCCCGGGGGGCGCGTATGCCGCTCTCGGCCACGGCGACCCGGTCCGTCGGGACGCGGGACACCAGATCCTCGCAGCGCCCCAGGTCGATCTCGAAGCTCGATAGATCACGGGCGTTCACGCCGATCACCCCCGCTCCGGCGTCGACCGCGGTCCCGAGCTCCTCCCGGTCGTGCACCTCCACCAGCGCGTCCATCCCCAGGTCGCGGGCCGCCCGCAACAGCTCCTCGAGGCGAGCGCGCTCCAGGGCGCGAACGATCAGGAGAACGGCGTCGGCTCCCGCGCCCCGGCTCTCCACGACCTGCAGCGGATCGATGATGAAGTCCTTCCGGAGGACGGGAAGTCCGGAAGCCTCGCGCGCCGCCCGGAGGTCCTCCAGCCGTCCCCCGAAGTGGGTACCGTCGGTCAGCACCGACAGGGCGGCGGCTCCTCCCCGCCGGTACGCCTCGCCCACCCGGACCGGATCGGCGTCCCCGGCCAGATCGCCGGCCGAGGGCGAGCGCCGCTTGAACTCCGCGATCACCGACACGTCTCCGCCCCCGGCCAGAACGCCGCGGAGGGAGCGAACGGGCGGCGCTTCCTCCAGGCGCCGCAGGAGGAGCGCCTCGCCGCGCCGCCGGAGGTCCTCCACCTCGCGCTCCTTCTCCTCCAGGATGTCATCCAGGATCACTGCGCTCTCCAGCTGCTCGTATCCGCGGTGCGGCGTCGATCGTTCGGTCGTGGATGTGCGGAAGGTACTCCGCCGCGGCTCGACCGCCCAACCCGACCGGTCCTGCCGCCGCCCTTGCGTTTCGGTTCCTGTTCGGGTAACCTTCGCACCGCTTTCGGGATCCGTTCGGTCAGACCCGGCGCGGCCCGTGCCGACCGTCGGGCGCTGGCGACGATGTTCATACTCCCGGCCCTCCGGCCGGTTCGCGCGAGGAGTGACCATGGCGCTCACCAAGCGACAGAAGGAGATCCTCGACTTCATCCGGTCCTTCGTCGAGGAGTACGGCTACTCGCCGAGCTTCGAGGAGATCGCCGAATTCTTCGGGTACCGGTCCCTGGCCACCGTCCACGAGCACCTCTCGAACCTCGAGGCCAAGGGATACATCCGGAAGAACTACAACGAGAGCCGATCCATCGAGCTGGTGAGCGGCGACGACTCCGCCGCGCGACCAGCCGAGCTCCCGCTGTTCGGGCTGGTGGCCGCCGGGGAGCCCATCGAAGCCGTCGAGGGCAACGAGACCCTGGCCGTTCCCGAGGACATGGTGACGGGCACCCAGCACGATCATTACGTGTTGCGGGTGCGCGGGGACTCGATGATCGAGGAGCAGATCCGAGATGGCGACTACGTCGTCGTCCAGTCGCGGGAGACGGCCCACAACGGCGAGATGGTGATCGCGCTCATCGACGACGAGCGGGCTACCGTGAAGAAGTTCTACCGGGAGAACGGCCACGTGCGGCTGCAGCCGGCGAACCCCGAGCTGTCGGAGATGATCTTCGACGAGGGACGGGTGCGGGTGCAGGGCATCGTGGTCGGCGTCATCCGGAAATACTGACGGAAGAGCACGGACGGAAGGGCCGAGCACACCGGCGGCCCGCCGGAGATCACGAACACACCGCTGACCGCAGAGGGAGAGGAGCCGATGTCGAACGAGGGCGGGACGATGCTTCGAATCGCCGTGGAGGAGCTGGCGCGCCGGCGGGAGGACCGCCGAGTCGAGGCCGGTGCCACGGCAACGTCCGCGACGGGCGGCCGGAAGCGGATGTTCATGGCCGGCCGCGTGGGACCCGACGCCTCACGTGTGCATTACGCCGAGTCGGCCCGGCCGCCGGTGGACGGCCCCTGGGATCTGACCCTGGTGGTACGGCCTCGCTGAGCTCGCCGCCGCGGCGGGACGTCAGCTCCCGGACTCGTTCCCGCTCTCCTGGCGTCGAGCGGCTGCGCGAAGCCGCTCGACAGTCTCCCACCCGGCGCCGCGGTCCATCGCCTCGCGGGCCCGCTCGACGCCCTCCCCCAGGCTCTCCGAGCGTCCGCCCGCCCACAGCGCGGCGCCGGCGTTCAGCGCTACCGCGGCACGGCCGGCCTCCGGCCCCCGGCCCTGCAGAAGGCTCCGTGCCAGCTCGGCGTTCTCCTCCGGCCGTCCCCCGGCGAGGCCCCCTGCGTCCAGGTCGTGCCAGCCGAAGTCCTCCGGGTGCACCACGGCTTCCCGGGTGCCACCGTCCTCCACCACGACGGCCCGGGTCGCGGCGAGGGGGCTGAGCTCGTCCAGTCCCGGTTCGCCGTGGACCACCAGAGCGCGCTCGTGTCCCAGCTCCACCAGGGCATCCGCCACCAGCTGCATGAGATCCGGATCCGCGACGCCCACCACCTGCCGATCGACCCGGGCCGGATTCGTCAGGGGGCCCAGGACGTTGAAAACGGTGGCGAACTCCAGCTCGCTCCGCACGGAGGCCACGTGGCGCATGGCCGGGTGGTAGGCCGGGGCGAACATGAACGCGAAGTTGGTCTCCTCGAAGACCGGACCCAGCTCGTCGGGCTCCATCTCGATGTCCACGCCCAGCGTTTCGAGCACGTCGGCGCTGCCGCACTTCGAGCTGTACGACCGGTTTCCGTGCTTCGCCACGGGCTGGCCGGCGCCGGCCGCCAACAGCGCCGAGACGGTGGAGATGTTGAACGTGGTGAGGCTGCCGCCGCCGGTGCCGCAGGTATCCACGGGACGCTCCGTTTCGGCGGTCAGCGGAACCATGGCGCCGCGCAGGGCCCGGACCCCGCCGGCCACCTCCGAACCGGTCACGCCCCGTGCCCGGAGAGCCACCAGCAGCCCGGCGATCTCGGCGTCCGAGGACTCGCCGCGAATCACCTCGCCGAAGGCCCGCTCGGCCTCCTCGGACGTGAGGTTCTGACCGTCGGTCAGCTTCCGGATGTAGCTCTGGATCGCCATCGTACGTTCGTCGGGTCGGTGGATCTCGGTGGGGCGGAGCTCTGCGGCGCGGGGCGGCCGCCGGAACCCGTCGGAGCCCCTCCCGTGCCACGTGCCTGCCTACCGCGATGTCACCGGCTTGGTCCGCGGAGAGAGTCCGGTCCCGTGCCCGCGTTGACGCACGCGCTCGGCTCGGCGTAGCTTCGCGGCGCGATCCGGCGCGGCGCGCCCCGGAGAGCCCGGCCCGCGTCTACCGATCTCCCCCCCAACCGCTCGTCCATGCTGTACCGCGGCACGCTCCAGTACGACGGCACCGCCTTCCATGGCTGGCAGGTGCAGCCGGACGTCCGGACGGTCCAGGGCGACGTGGAGGCGGCTCTCTCCCGTCTCGAGGACCGGGAGGTGAGAGTGGAGTCCGCCGGACGGACGGACCGTGGCGTCCACGCGGCGGGCCAGGAGATCTCCTTCGAGGCCCGGCGGGACTGGGAGCCGAGCGAGCTCCCACGGGCGCTGAACGCCGTGCTCCCGGACGAGGTCTGCGCCGAGACGCTCGGTCCGGCGGATCCCGACTTCCACCCGCGCTTCGACGCGCGCCGGCGGCGCTACGAGTACTATCTCCGTCCGGAGCCGTCCTCCCGATCGCCGCTCCGCCGGGACCGCGTGTGGAGCACCCGGGACGAGCTGGACCCCCACCTCCTCTCCCGGGCCGCGGACCCGGTCCTGGGCGAGCAGTCCTTCGAGGCCTTCGCCAAGGCGGGACAGCCCGAGCGCGGGACCCGCTGCGACGTGACCCGCGTGGAGTGGAGCACCACGGTACTGGGAGACCTGAGGCTTCACGTCGAGGCCGACCGGTTCCTCCATCACATGGTGCGGTACCTGGTCGCCACCATGGTGGACGAGGCCACCGGCCGACGGGATCCGGGTGAGCTCGAGAGCATGCTGGCCGGCGGAGCAGGCCCGCGCCCGCCCTCCCCCGCCCCTCCCCAGGGCCTGTACCTGACCGGCGTCCGGTACGCGGACGGATGGAACCGGCCTGCCGGCGTCCCGGGTCTGGTGGCGGAAGGGGGAGGGGCGGCGTGAGCGAGGGGCGCTCCAGCGACCCGTCACGGGAGAGGATCCGGGGCCGACCGGTCCGGATCTCACGCAGCGCGGAGCGGGCCGTCGAGCTCTTTCGCCACTGCGCGGGGCGGGCACAGATTCTGGTCCACGCCTGCCGGGGCGGCACGCTGTTCACCACCTCCGTCTTCATCCGCGGCTGACGAGCCCTCGTCGGCGGGCGTCCCCGCCGGGGGGGGGACCGCCGGCCGCCACACACGACCCCGACCGAGCGAGACCCGTGCCCGACGACGACAGCGACAGGCCCGAGAGCATCGCCAGCTACCCTCACCCGCTCATCGACCGGTACGCCTCGCCGGAGATGGCCGCCGTCTTCTCGCCCCGGCGCAAGGCCGAGACGTGGCGGGATCTGTGGATCGCCCTGGCCGAGACCCAGCGCGAGCTGGGGGTGGAGATCCCCGCCGGGGCCGTCGAGGCGCTGCGGGAAGCCCGGAACGAGATCGATTTGGAGCGGGTGGCGGAGATCGAGGGCCAGCTCCGCCACGACGTCATGGCCCACGTCCACCACTACGGCGAGGTTGCGGAGGCGGCGAAGGGCTATATCCACCTCGGGGCCACGAGCGCCTTCGTCACCGACAACGCCGACCTCCTGCGTCACCGGCGGGGCCTGGAGATCGTCCGCCGGCGCCTCCTGGGCGCCGTCTCCGCCCTGGCGGACTTCGCGAGCGAGCACCGCGCCGTTCCGGCACTGGGCTACACCCATCTCCAGCCCGCCCAGCCCACCACGGTGGGCAAGCGGGCCTGTCTCTGGATCCAGGACCTGCTGGCGGACCTCCGCGACGTGGAGCGCGCCCTCGGGGACCTCCGGCTCCGCGGCGCCCGGGGCACCACCGGCACCGAGGCCAGCTTCCTGGACCTCTTCGAGGGAGACGGCGAGAAGGTGGACCGCCTGAACCGCCGCCTGGCCGAACGGCTCGGCTTCCCCGGCGTCTACGACGTGGTGGGCCAGACCTATCCGCGGACCGTGGACCGCCGCTGCCTGTCGGCGCTGGCCGGCGTGGGGGCCTCGACAGCGCGCTTCGGCCACGACATCCGACTCCTGCAGGGCTTCGGCGAGATGGAAGAACCCTTCCGCGAGAACCAGATCGGGTCCTCCGCCATGCCGTACAAGCGGAACCCCATGCGGGCGGAGCGCATCTGCGGCCTGTCCCGGCACCTCTGCACCCTGGAGACGGACGCCTCCTGGACGGCCTCCGTGCAGTGGCTGGAGCGATCGCTGGACGACTCCTCCAATCGACGGATCTCCCTGCCGGAGTCATACCTGGCGGCCGACGCCGTGCTGCAGATCGTGCAGAACGTGGCGTCGGGACTGGTCGTCCACGAGCCCGTGATCCGAGGGCGCCTGGACCGCTATCTGCCGTTCCTGGTGACCGAGAAGGTGCTGATCGCCGGTGTTCGGGCCGGCGGCGACCGGCAGGAGCTGCACGAGCGGATCCGTCGTCATGCCATGAATGCCCGCCGACGCATGGACGAGGGGGCGTCCGACAACGACTTCCTGGACCGGGTGGACGGCGATCCCGAGATTCCGCTGGAGCGGGACCACCTGGAGGAGCTGATCGTGCCCGAGGATCTGGTCGGTCGCGCGCCGGAGCAGGTGGACCGGTTCCTGCAGGATCGGGTTGACCCGACGCTGGAGGAAGCCGATGACGTTCCCGAGGAGGTCGAGCTCCGGGTCTAGCCGGAGAGGACGTTCTCCTCCGGGCGCCGCCCGGCCGAGCCGCGACCCCGACGTTCGACCGCGACCACGTTTCCATCGGAGGACCGTCGATGAGCGTCGTCGAATCCACGGATCTGCCCTATCCCCGCCTGAAGCAGGGGAAGGTGCGGGAGCTGTACGACGTGGACGACTACGTCCTGATGGTGGCCAGCGACCGGATCAGCGCCTTCGACTGCGTCCTCCCGGATCCCGTTCCGCAGAAGGGGGAGGTCCTCACCCAGATCTCCGCCTTCTGGTTCCGACGGACGGAGCACATCGTCCAGAACCACCTGGTGAGCGCCGACCCGGACGAGATCGTGCGCCGGGTGCCGGAGCTGGAGGAGACGCGCGAGCGATGGGCGTGGCGGGGGATGCTGGTCCGGGCCGCCAATCCGTTCGACGTGGAGTGCGTCGTGCGCGGCTATCTGGCCGGATCGGGATGGCGGGAGTACCGGGAGGGCGGTCGGGTGTGCGGCCATGAGCTCCCGGATGGCCTCCGGCAGGGCGACCGGCTCCCGGAGTCGATCTTCACGCCGGCGACCAAGGCCGCGGAGGGCCACGACGAGAACATCAGCTTCGAGCAGATGAAGGACATCGTGGGGGCCAAGCTCGCGCACCACCTCCGGGAGCACAGCCTCGACCTGTACGAGTTCGGCAGCGCCCGGGCCGAGGAGGACGGGGTCCTCCTGGCGGACACGAAGTACGAGTTCGGTTTCGCGCACACCGGCGAGATCCTACTCATCGACGAGGTCATGACGCCGGACTCCTCGCGTTACTGGCCCGAGGAGGAGCACGAACCCGGCCGGTCGCAGCCGTCGCTGGACAAGCAGCCGGTGCGGGACTACCTGGAGGAGCTCGCGGGGAACGGCCAGTGGAACAAGGAGCCCCCTGCTCCCAGCCTGCCGGACGACGTGATCTCTGCCACCACCGATCGTTACCTCGAACTCTACCGCCGCGTCACCGGGGAGGAGCTCCCATCGCTGTATTCCGCGTAGAGATCCGGATCACGCCGCGGGAGGGCGTCCTCGATCCCGAGGGGAAGACCATCGGGCGGGCCCTGGCACAGCTGGGTCACGAGGGCGTGGGCGAGGTCCACGCCGGACGGCTCGTGACCCTGGAGCTGGAGGCGCCGGACGCGGAGACGGCACGAGAGCGGACGACGGAGATGTGTGAAGAGCTCATCGCGAACCCGGTGATCGAGGACTACCACATCGACGTCGGGGAGTCCGCGGCGGAATCGCCGGCGGGCGCCTCCTGATGCGAGGGCAGCCGTGAAGTTCGGCATCGTTCGCTTTCCCGGCTCCAACAGCGACCTGGACTGTCACCGCGCCGTCACCGAGGGGCTGGGGGCTCGGGCCGAGTACCTGTGGCACCGGGAGCACGACCTGAAGGGATCCGACGTGATCCTGCTCCCGGGCGGATTCTCCTACGGCGATTACCTGCGCGCCGGCGCCATCGCCCGGTTCAGCCCCATCATGCGCGAAGTCGTGGACTTCGCCGGGCGGGGCGGCCCGGTGCTCGGCATCTGCAACGGCTTCCAGGTGCTGTGCGAGGCTCGACTCCTGCCCGGCGCCCTGGCCCGGAACGCGGGGCTCCGCTTCCAGAGCCGCCAGGTTTACGTCCGGGTCGAGACGGCGGACACGCCCTTCACCACCGCCTACGAAGAGGGCGAGGTCCTGGGCCTGCCCATCGCCAACGGAGAGGGTCGGTACGTGGCGGACGAGGAGACCCTGGATCGACTCGAGGGAGAAGAGCGGGTGGTGATCCGGTACGTGGACGAGGACGGTCGGAGGAGCGACGCGGCCAACCCGAACGGCTCCGTGCGGGACATCGCGGGCCTCTGTAGCGCCGAGCGCAACGTGGTGGGCGTGATGCCCCACCCCGAGCGGGCGAGTCTCCCCTACCTGGGATCCACCGACGGCCTCCGCTTCCTGGAGTCCGTCCTGACGCGCACCGCGGGGGCGAGATGAGCGGGGGCGACGCCGAGGGCACGAGCGCCCTGCAGTCCGGACAGAGCCCACCCGACGAGGCGTATCCACCGGAGATCACGGCGCAGCTGGTGGAGGAGCACGGCCTGGACGAGCGGGAGTGGGAGCTCCTGCTGGAGGCGCTGGGCCGCGAGCCCACCTTCCCCGAGCTCGGTGTGTTCAGCGCCATGTGGTCGGAGCACTGCGGCTATCAGCACACGCGCCCCCTCCTGGCCGACCTCCCAACGGAGGGTCCGCAGGTGATACAGGGTCCCGGCGAGAACGCCGGCGTGGTGGACGCCGGCGAGGGCTGGGGCGTGGCCTTCAAGATCGAGTCCCACAACCACCCCTCCGCCGTGGAGCCCTACCAGGGGGCGGCCACCGGGGTCGGCGGCATCCTCCGCGACGTCTTCACCATGGGCGCCCGGCCGGTGGCGATCTTCGACAGCCTCCGCTTCGGCTCCCTCGAATCCCCGCGCTCCCGCTACCTGCTGGACGGCGTGGTCCGGGGCGTCGGCGACTACGGCAACTGCGTCGGCGTACCCACGCTGGGCGGGGAGACCGTCTTCGACCCCATCTACGAGCGGAACCCGCTGGTCAACGTCATGTGCGTCGGGTTCCTCCCGCAGGAGCGCCTGATCCGGGGGGAGGCGAAGGGCGTCGGCAACGCCGTCATGGCCGTGGGCGCCCGAACCGGCCGGGACGGCATCCACGGTGCGACCTTCGCCTCGGAGGAGCTCGACGAGGAGTCGGACAGCCGCCCCCAGGTGCAGGTGGGCGATCCGTTCACCGAGAAGCTGCTGCTGGAGGCCAGCCTGGAGCTTATCGAGCGGGACCTGCTCGTGGGCATCCAGGACATGGGCGCCGCGGGCCTCACCTCCAGCGCCACCGAGATGGCCGCCCGCAGCGGCACCGGCATCGAGATCGAGATCGGCCGGGTTCCCACCCGCGAGCCCGGCATGACACCCTACGAGATCCTGCTCTCGGAGTCGCAGGAGCGGATGCTCGTCGTCGCCCGACCGGAACGGGAGGAGGATGTCCGGGAGGTCCTGGATCGCTGGGAGCTGGAGGCGGCCACCATCGGGCGGGTCACCGACGACGGCCGGTTCCGGGTCCACCACGACGGGGAGACCGTGGTCGACATCCCGGTGGAGCCCCTGATCGACGGGTGCCCCACTTACGTCCGCGACGGCGTCGAGTGCGAGGAGGTGCGGGAACGCCGGGAGCGGGACCTCTCTCCCTACGTCGACCCCGGATCGGACCGGGAGGCCGAGGACGCGCTGCTCGAGATCCTGGACTCGCCCTCCGTGGGTTCGCGCCGCTGGATCTACGATCAGTACGACACCTCCGTGCAGACGCGCACGGTGGCCGGTCCCGGTGGCGACGCCGCCGTCCTTCGTCTCGCCGACACGAGGCGAGCAGTGGCAGCCACCGTGGACGGCAACGGCCGCTACGTCTACCTGCACCCGCGCCGCGGAGCACAGATCGCGGTGGCGGAGGCCGCACGCAACCTGGCTTGCGTGGGCGCCCGTCCACTCGGCATCACCAACTGCCTCAACTTCGGCAACCCGGAGGGCCGGGCCGTTTACTACCAGCTGGAGGAGGCAGTGGCAGGGCTCGGGGAGGCCTGCCGCGCCCTGGACACGCCGGTGACCGGCGGCAACGCCTCGCTGTACAACGAGACGCCCGCCGGTCCCATCTATCCGACACCGTCGGTGGGCATGGTGGGCGTCATGGACGACCTCGAAGAGGTGATTCCACAGGGCTTCCGCCGATCCGGAGACGACGTCTGGCTCCTCGGACGAACGCGGGACGAGATCGGGGCGTCCGAGTACCTTGCCGCCTGCCACGGTGTGGTGGCCGGCCCGCCACCCGCCCTGGACCTGGACGAAGCGAGTCGGCTCGTGGAGTTCCTGCTGGCGGCGACCGGGAACGGCCTCGTCGCCTCCGCCCACGACTGCTCCGACGGCGGGCTGGCCGTGGCCCTGACGGAGTCGGCGCTCTCGGCTCACATGGGTCCCCTCGGGGTACGGTGCGTCGTCCCCTCCTCCGGCGGCGAGCCGCTCCCTCCGGGCGCGGCGTTCTTCGGCGAGTCGCAGTCCCGGGTGGTGCTCTCCGCCGATCCCGATGCCGGCCCCGAGCTGCGCCGGACGGCCGAGGAGCACCGGATCCCTCTCGAGCGGATCGGGCAGGTCGGGGAACCCGGAGGACGCCTCCGTCTCTCGGCCGCGGGCCGGGAGATGGACATCGCCATGCACGAGATCCGCGACGCGTACGAGAACGCCCTTCCCCGCCGGATGGAGGACCAGGCGGGCCTGACCACCTGACCGGCCACGTGAGGGGAGCGCGAAGCCCCCCATCGCGGACCGGCACGAGCTCCGTCAGAGCCGAATCGAACCCTCGAGCTCCATGTCCAGAACGCTCCCGATGGCCAGCGACGATGCCGCGTCTCCCGGAGTGGGGGACGGGCGGCGCGATCCGGCGGAGGACGCCCCGCGGGACAAATGCGGCGTCTTCGCCGTCAGCGGCTCCGAGGCGGCGGCCGAGCTCACCTACATGGGGCTCTACGCCCTGCAGCACCGCGGGCAGGAGTCCGCCGGGATTGTCACCGTCGACGACGATGGCGAGGCCCGTTCGCACCGCGGCATGGGCCTGGTGAGCGAGATCTTCGAGGACCCGCATATCAGCCAGCTCGAGGGCTCCACCTCGGTGGGACACGTGCGCTACTCCACCGCCGGCCACTCGGCCATGCGCAACGCCCAGCCGGTGCTGGTGGACTACCGGCGGGGACCGCTCTCGCTGGCCCACAACGGCAACCTCACCAACGGGGTCGAGCTGCGGGAGCGGCTCACCCGGGAGGGGGCGATCTTCCAGACGGACAGCGACTCGGAGGTGATCATCCACCTGATCTCCAACTCGCGCCGCGAGGCGGAGGCCCAGCAGGTCGACGACGCGCTGACCCAGGTGACCGGGGCCTTCTCCCTGGTCCTGAGCATCGGCGACACCCTCTACGCAGCCCGGGACCCGCGCGGCTACCGCCCGCTCCTGCTCGGCGAGCTGGACGGGGCGACGGTCGTCGCCTCCGAGACGTGCGCCCTGGACATCATCGGCGCCGAGTACGTCCGCGACGTCGAGCCCGGCGAGGTCCTCCGGATCCGGGACGGGGTGGTGGAGCAGCTCCGTCCGCTGGAGCCCGAGGAGCCGGCTCCCTGTCTCTTCGAGCTGGTCTACTTCTCCCGTCCCGATTCCCAGATCTGGGGTTGCAGCGTGGACGAGGCTCGCCGGGGGTTCGGCCGACAGCTGGCCCGCGAGCAGTCCGTCGACGCCGACTGCGTCTTCTCGGTGCCCGACTCGGCCAACTCCGCGGCTCTGGGCTATTCCGAGGAGTCCGGCCTCCCCTTCGAGCTGGCCCTCATCCGGAACCACTACGTCGGGCGGACGTTCATCCAGCCGACCCAGGCGGGCCGCGACTTCAAGGTGCGCATGAAGTACAACGTGGTCCGGGATCGGGTCGAGGGGCAGAGGGTCGTGGTGGTGGACGACTCCCTGGTCCGCGGGACCACGAGCCGGGGGCTGCTCTCCCTGCTCCGGGAGGCCGGCGCCGAGGAGATCCACTTCCGCATCGCGTCGCCCCCGATCCGCTATCCGTGCCACTACGGCATCGACATGCCGACGCGCGAGGAGCTCCTGGCCTCCGACAAGTCCGTGGAGGAGATCGCGGACCACCTGGGCGTGGACTCCCTGGGCTACCTCTCCCTGGAGGGCATGAAGGAGGCCGTGAGCGACTTCGGCCCGTTCTGTGACGCCTGCTGGACCGGTGAGTACGACGCACCGCTGGTCGACCTGGAGGCCGGCTACGCCACCGTGGAGGACTGACATGGACAGTACTGGCGCCGAACCGACCGTCGGGACCGACGACTCCACGAGCGAGCCCCTCCTGCCGGAGCGGGACGCCGAGCCCACCGGCTCGGAGGAGCGCTCCGTGTGGCAGACCATTCGTGAGCTCCCGAAGGCCGAGCTGCACGTCCACCTGGACGGGTCCCTCCGGCCGCGGACGGTGCTGGACCTGGCGGACGAGCACGGCGTCGAGCTACCCGAGCGGGACCCGGAGCGGCTGGCCGACTACCTGTACGTGCGCAACGCCGAGAACCTGGAGGACTACCTGGCCCGCTTTGAGGTCACCACCTCGGTCATGCAGCACGCCGGGACCCTGGAGCGGGTGGCGTACGAGCTGTGCGAGGACGCGGCCCGTGAGAACGTTCGCTACCTGGAGATCCGCTACTCGCCGATCCTGCTCACCGAGGAGGGACTCCCCCTGCCCGAGACCGTGGAGGCGCCGCTGCGCGGCATCGAGCGGGCCAGGAACGACCACGGCGTCGAGGCGAAGCTCATCATCTGCGGAATCCGGAACATGGATCCGGACGTCTCGCGGGACCTGGCGGACCTGGCCATCGCCTTCAAGGACCGGGGCGTGGTGGCCTTCGACCTGGCCGGGGCGGAATACAACTACCCGGCCAAGAAGCACAAGAACGCCTTCTACATGGTCCGGAACGCCAACGTCAACGCCACCATCCACGCCGGCGAGGCGTACGGACCGGAGTCCATCCACCAGGCCCTGCACTACTGCGGAGCGCACCGCATCGGCCACGGCACCCGGCTGTACGAGGACGAGGAGCTGACCCGCTACGTGCGGGACCACCGGATTCCGCTGGAGATCTGCCTCACCAGCAACGTGCAGACCCGGGCGGTGGACAGCTTCGAGGAGCATCCGGTCCGCGGGTACTTCGACCGGGGCCTGGTCGTGAGCCTGCACACGGACAACAGGCTCATGAGCCAGACCACGGTCAGCGACGAGTACTATAGAGCCTGGAAGTACCTGGACTTCGACCTCGAGGAGATCGGCGACATGGTGATCGCCGGCTTCCGCAGCGCCTTCCTCGAGCGGGACGACAAGAAGGAGATCCTCGAGGACGTGATCCCCTCGATCCGGGAAAAGACGGGGGCTGCCGTGAAGCCCGAGACCGGGGTGGTCTGAGCCCCGGCTCGTTCTGACTGCATCCGCCGCCGGGATTTTCGTCAGCCACCATCTCGGAGCCTGTGCTGGCATCAGGGTAACGGCGCTGTAACGATCCGGCGAGAGCACGTCCAGGCCGGTTGATACCCGCCCCCGGGGGGTCTACCATGCCGTCCAAGCGAGGAGAGGCGGTGTTCGCTCTCTCCCGGTCGATCCGACGACCGCCTCCACCTCCTTGCGCACGGATGCGAACACGGGCGTCACCCCTCATCCAGTCGAGAGAACCGAGGCCGGCTTCCCGAGATCGGAACCGTGCCGTGTCGAACCGATCGAGCACCAGGCGAACTCACGAACCACAAGGAAGCGATAGCGACATGATCCCCCGACTGACGAGGCGGCTCGGGCGGGCGTCCGTCGCGGCGCTCGCGTGCCTATCCCTGGCCCTGGCGGCGCCGTCCGGCGTCGAGGCCCAGGAGAGCACCACCAGGGGCTCCATAGTGGGCCAGGTGCTGACTCCCGACGGGACCCCGGCCACCAACGCCAGGGTCATCGTCACCAGCATCCAGCGCGGGACCACCAACGAGGTCCTCACCAACGACGAGGGACGGTTCGTCGTTCCGCTGCTCCCGCCCGGGCGGTACCGGGTGCGGGCCGAGAGCCCGCCGCAGCCCGCGGCCCAGTTGCCCCCGGTCACGGTCAACGTGGGACAGCGAACGGACGTGACGCTCGAGCTGCGCCCGGTCGAGGTGCAGGATATCGGCGTCGAGGTGGGCGCCGGCGGCATTGATGCCGCGGAGGGTGGGGTCGTGGACCTGGTGAGCGAGGAGCAGGTCACCTCGCTCCCCACCCCGGGCCGTGACTTCACGGACTTCATCAGCCTCTCCGGCCTGGTCAGCAACCAGCCGGGCATCACCACCGGTGGGCAGTTCTCCATCGGGGGTGCTCGCACGTCCGGGACGAACATCCAGATCGACGGCGCCGACGCGAACAACAGCTTCTTCTCGGAGAACCGTGGCTCCTCGAGGGTGCCGTTCACCTTCTCCCTCGAGTCCGTCAAGGAGTTCCAGGTCATCACGAACGGCTTCGACGTGGAATACGGTCGCTTCAGCGGGGGCGTCGTGAACGCCGTCACCAAGAGCGGCGGAAACGAGTTCGAGGGAAGTGCCCACCTGTTCTGGCGCGATGAGCAGCTCACGACGGACAACTTCGACGGCACGTCGCCCACGGACTTCCAGGCCTTCCAGTTCGGCGGGACCATGTCCGGACCGATCATCGAGGACAAGCTCCACTACTTCGCGTCGGGCGACTTCCAGCAGTGGGATCAGCCGACCTTCGCGCTGACTCCGGAGCGGACCAACATCCACCCGGACACGATCCAGCGCATGAAGGACATCCTGGTGAACACCTACGGCTTCGACCGGTCCTTTATCGAGGACCAGTTCGGTACGTTCACGGAGACCGAGGATCAGGCGAATCTGTTCGGCCGGCTCGACTACACCCTGAGCGAGGATCACCGTCTCACCATCCGGGCGAACTACTCGGACTTCACGAACAAGAACGATCGGCTCTTCGAGAACGGACTGGAGGCGCGCACCGCCGGCTCCACATTCAACGACGAGGCAATCTCGGTGGTCGGCGAGTGGAACGCCGTCTTCACGCCCGACGTCTACAACACGCTCCGGGCCCAGTATTCGTACGAGGACCGGCCCCGTCCCGGGAACAGCGACCTGCCGAACTTCGGCATACAGACGACGACCCGGAACGACGAGCCGGCCACGATGTTCTTCGGCGGTGAGAACTTCGGCATCACCTTCGCCAACCGCCTGGAGGAAGAAAAGATACAGATTACGGACAACCTGACGCTCGCCGCGGGTGACCACACCCTCAAGATCGGCACGGACAACATCTTCACGAACATCCGGAACAAGTTCTGGCTCAACGGAAACGGGCTGACGACGTTCGAGAGCCTGGACGAGTTCGAGTCGCAGTCGTCCGGGTTCTACTTTCGCTTCACCCCGTCCACCGATGATCCGCAGCCGCCGGTGGCGGACTTCGCCTTCAACCAGTACGCGGTCTACGCCCAGGACCAGTGGCAGGCCACCGATCGGCTCCTGGTGACGGCGGGCCTCCGCTATGACCTGATGAGCTACCCGGACGAGGGCCCTCCCCTGGAGGACGACGCCTTCGCGCAGGCGGTCCAGGACTTCGGGCTGTCGGTGCAGACGGTTCCGGACGACACGGACAACTGGGGGCCGCGCCTCTCGTTCACGTACGACCTGGAGAGTGACGGGTCGCAGGTGCTCCGCGGAGGCGGCGGGATCTTCTACGGCCCGATGCCCGGCGTGACGCACGGGAACGTGCTCCAGAGCACACCGCAGCCGAACCGTTTCCTGGGCTGCGTCGGTCCGAGCTGGGAGGACTACCGCGAGATGACCATCGGTAACGTGCCCACGGGTGCGGACGGCTTCGCTGCCTTCTGCTTCGGCGGCAACCCGGAGATGACGATCTGGGGCAACGACGTGGAGCAGTCCACTACCTACAAGGCCAACCTGGGCTACGAGCAGCGGGTGGCCGAGAACTGGCGGGCCAGCATCCAGGGTATCTTCACCCGGACGACCAACCTGTTCGGTGCCGTGAACAACAACCTGGACACCGACCTGAACGACGGGACCGGCTTCCGGAGACCCAGCGGCCGACCGGTCTTCGTCAATCGCGACACCTACGAGCCGACGCCCGAGGGATCGGACATCGAGGCGGCTCGCGTCAACGAGGACCTGCGCACCCTCTACACGCAGGTGAGCAACGGTGAGGCACGAGCCTACAACGTGAAGCTCGAGCTCCAGGGCAACCCCACCGAGAACCTCCGCCTGGCCGGCAACTACACGGTGAACTTCGCCTACGACAACAGCACCACCGAGTGCTGCACAGGCAACGCCCTGCTCTTCGACACCCCCACGGCGGGCAACCCGAACTTCCTGGGCGATGCCGGCGATGACGAGGACGGATCCTGGGGCCCGTCGAAGACCGAGCGGCGCCACGTGGTCGTCCTGAACGCCACGTGGAACCTGCCCGCCGGCTTCGAGATGAGCGGTATCTACAGGGGCCAGTCCGGAAATCCGTTCACTCCGTCCGTGGAGGGCGACCTCAACTTCGACGGCGACGATGGAAACGACCGGCCGTACCTTCCTGACCCCGACGACCCGGCGGCCTCCGGCTACGCCTTCGCATCGAGCGCCGACCTCCAGCGGTATCGGGGTCTGCTGGACCAATACTCCTGCCTGCAGGACGCCGTGGGCAGCGTGATCTCCCGGAACACCTGCCAGAACCCCTGGTGGCACAGCGTCGACCTGAAGGTCAAGAAGACCTTCCAGACGCTGGGTGATCAGAGCTTCGACCTGGTCCTGGACATGTTCAACGTCCTGGACGGACTGGGGGCGAGCGCGGGTGAGTTCGTGTTCCTCGAGGACGAGCTCTTCCAGGTCGAGGAATACGACTCCGGCGCCGAGCAGGTCACGGTCAGCACGGGCCAGTTCGGCCGGGAGATCCCGGTAGGCTTCACCCCCTTCCAGTTCCAGGCCCAGGTGGGCGTGCAGTACTACTTCTGAGGGCCCGACCGGCGGCGCCGGCCGGGCTGCCGGCCCGGCGTCCCGGCCTCACGTCCCACCGACGAACAGAGCCCCGCGGCCCGACCGGGCCTGCGGGGCTCTTCTACGTCGGGGCTGTGGGGGCTTCCCGGGCTTCCCTTCTTCGGGGGCCCCGGCCTCAGGGTGGAGGCTCGGCTCAGATCACCGACAGCCGCTCCTCGGCCAGGTCCACGTGCTCCGAGCTCCCGATGAACAGGGGCGTCCGCTGGTGGAGGTCATGCGGGTTCAGCGAGAGAATGTCCCGCTCTCCGTCGCTGGCTCGCCCTCCGGCTTCCTCGCAGATCATGGCCATGGGGGCCGCCTCGTACAGCAGCCGCAACTTGCCCTCCGGGTTCGCCCGGTTCCCCGGGTACATGAAGAGACCGCCGTTCAGCAGGGTGCGATGAAAGTCGGCCACCAGGGAGCCCACGTAGCGGGCGGAGAAGCCGGCCCCTCCCTGGCCTCGCCCCTCCTTGAGGTGCTCCACCAGATCGCGCTGGGGGGAAGACCACTTGTCGGCGTGCCCCTCGTTCACGCTGTACACCCGGTCGCCCGCCTCCGGGATCCGGATGTCGCGATGGGAGAGCAGGAACTCCCCGATGGACGGGTCCAGCGTGAAGCCGTGAACGCCGTTGCCCGTGGTGTAGACGAGCATGGTGGAGGAGCCGTAGAGGATGTAGCCGGCGGCCTCCTGTCGGTGGCCCGGCTGCAGGAGATCGTCGCGCGTCCCGTCCCGACCCTGGCTCACCCTCTCGTGGATGGAGAAGATGGTCCCGATGGAGATGTTCACGTCGATGTTGGAGCTCCCGTCCAGCGGATCGTACAGGAGCGCATAGTCGCCGGTGGGGAACTCCTCCGGGATGGGTAGCGGATCCTCCTCTTCCTCCGACGCCACGACGCACAGGTGCCCGCCGTGGTCCATGGCGCGGAAGACCACGTCGTGGGCGAACTCGTCCAGCTTCCGGACGTGATCGCCGTGGACGTTCTGTCGGCCGGTCTGGCCCAGGATGTCCACCAGGCCGGCTTTCCTCACCTGCCGGTTGATGAGCTTCCCGGCCAGCGCCAGGTCCTGGAGGATGCTGGAGAACGCGCCCGTGGCCTCGGGATGTCGGCGCTCCTGCTCCACGATGTGGCGGTCGAGGGTGACGACGGATCGGTCCATGGGAACGGTCCTTCGGGCTGCGGGGATTACTGGGGGATGCGCGGGGAGCGCAGCGTCGGCCGTCTCCACGGCGGACGCCGGGGCCCGACGTTACCGCCCCCCCGTCGGCCCCGACAGGGCGCCCCCGCCTCACGGCTCCAGCCACCACTCGCCTTCTCGCCCGACGCGGACGCAGACCGTTCCGTCGCGGTCGGTCCGCCGCACCCGGACGCCGGCTTCGGCCAGCGTGGCCATGGTCATGGGATGCGGGTGACCGAACCAGTTGTTTCGGCCGGTCGATATCAGCGCCAGCGCCGGCGAGACCGCCCGCACCCACGCCGGCGCGGCGGAGGTGCGGCTGCCGTGGTGACCGACGCTCAGCACGTCGGCCCGCAGCGAGTCGTCCGGCCAGCGCCGGAGCATGGCCATCTCGCGGGCCATGGAGGCGTCGCCGGTGGTGACCCAGGTGAAGCTCGCTCCGACTCGCACCCGGAGGCTCACCCCGGCGTCGTTCGGGGAGAACCGTCCGGGACGACCGGGGCCCGGCTCCGGTCCCGCGTCCAGGACCAGAAGTTCCACCTCGTCCACGCGCATTCGGTCGCCGGCACGGAGCGTCATCCAGCGTGCGCCCTCGTCGCGGACCGCGCGCAGGAACCCCAGGTGCGGTCGGCCCGGGATGGCGACGCCGGCCGAGGCCACCCTACGGACACGGAGTCGCTCCAACACGGCCTCCCCGCCGCCCACGTGATCCAGGTCCGGGTGGGAGAGGGCCAGCAGCTCCACGGACCCAACGCCCCGGTCCCGGAGGAAGGGGACCACCGTCGAGAGACCCTCGTCGCGACCCCGGCGCCCGGGCGGCGCGGCGGGTCCCGCATCCAGGAGGATCCACCGCCCCGACCGGGTGCGGACCGCCGCGGCATCGCCCTGCCCCACGTCCAGGGTGCACACCAGGGTCTCGCCGCCTCCCGGGAGCCCGGTCCAGGCGCTCGCCAGCGCCGGCCAGGCCAGCGCCACCAGGATCGCCGAGGCCACGGGGGTCAGGCAGCTGTCCCACCGCCCTCCGCGGACGTAGCGGATCCAGGCGAGGAGAAGGAGGAGCGCGATCAGCCAGTAGGCACTCCCCGGCGGCGGCGCCTGGACCTGACCTCCGGGCACCGACGCGAAGCCGTCCACCGTGGCCGTGAGGAAGCGGAGGAGTCCCGTGGCCGCCCCCTCCGCCGCCCACGCCGCCCAGGCCGGAAGGACCAGGACCCCAATCGAGGCCAGAAGGGCGAGTCCGAGCAACGGCGTGCCCAGGAGCCCCGACACCGCGGCCACCGGGGCGGACCGCTGGAAGTGAAGAGCCGTCAGTGGAGCCGTCAGGGCGCAGGCTCCCGCTCCAGCGGCGGCGGACAGGAGCAGCCCACGAACCCTCCGTCCCGGATTCCGCCCCGCGACCAGGCGCCGGCCCGTGGCGGCCCCCAGAACCACGCCCCCGAAGCCGGCGAACGACATCTGGAAGCCGGGCTCCAGGGCCGTCAGCGGATCCGCCAGCAGCGCCGCCGCGGCCGCGGCGCCGAGAAGATCCGACGTCCGGACCGGGCTCCCGCGGAGCCTCGAGAGCGCCCAGCCGGCGAAGAGCAGACTCGCCCGGACCGCTGACGGGGGAGCCCCGATCCAGAGCACGTAAGCGCCGGTGAGCCCGGCCGCCGCCACGTGGCGGGATCCTGTGGGGAGTGCGAGACCGAAGAGCCACGCGGCCACGCCGGCCAGGACGCCCACGTGGAGACCGGAAATCGCCAGGAGATGCGCGAGCCCGGCCCGGGCGAAGCGGCGGCTCACCCCCTCCGGGAGCCCGCTGCGGTCGGCCAGGGTAAGCGCGCCGGCCAGGGCCGCGGCATCCGGCGGGAGCCGCTCGTCGAGGCGGGCGGCCGCCCGCGCGCGCCACCGGGCGGCCGCGTTCGCCCTGTCGAGCGCGCTCGAACACCGGATCCGCGTCGCGTCGGCTGCCACATGACTGACAGGCCACCCGGGAGGCGTTGCCGTGAAGCTCGAGCAGCTCGACATCGATCCCGACGGCGGCGTGCGCCCGGCTGTGTAGACCGTCGGTATTCTGGGTCACGACCGCGTCGAGACACCCCTCGAACGCGAGCTCGGCGAGCGCGCGATGGGCGGCGTTAGGTTCGATGGTTCCGTCGCCGAACAGTGTCTCCTGGAGGGACAGCCGGTCCGTCCAGAACGCCGCGGGATCGGACCGGAACCGCGAGTAGCGGAAATCACCCGGGTCGTGTCGCTCCCAGACCCCGGAATCGCCCCGGAAATCCGGAATCCCCGAGGCGGTACTCACGCCAGCGCCGGTGAGGGCGACGACCCGGTCAGCGGCCCGGAGCTCGCGCGCGAGTGGCTCGACGGCAATCATGCACGGGGTAGAGCCGGTGGCGGGAAAGTTATATCGTCGGCGGCGGGCGACCGAGAGCGCGGTCAGAAGGAGACGTGGTCGACCTCGCCCAGCATCGGCGGATCGCGGTCGGCGTAGCCCTTGCGTCCGATTGCGTCCTCGCAGACGGCGCTGTACAGGGTGAGACGCGCCTCGTCCGGGCCGGCGAACGACTGCGGGCCACACCGGTTCAGGGCCGTGCGGACAGTCTCGCCCCCGTTCTGGAGCGAAAGCTCCGTGCCTCCGTAGGCCTCACAGATGTCGTCGGTCGTCATCGGATAGTCGAATCGATCCAGCTTCCCGGCGAACTCGTGGAGCTGCATTACATGTG
>CAZFDK010000014.1:0-11896 GCA_964518305.1 uncultured Gemmatimonadota bacterium
TCGGCACGCGCCCCACCACGGGCCGTGACCCGATCCCCCGGGGGGTTCGGTATGTACAGATCTGTACAGGTGCCCGCAGGCCGCTGTCTCTCACGGCGTTGGAGGGGTGGCCGTGCGCGGAGCGCAGGAGCCCGAGGACGGAGAGCCACAGTCATCAGTACCGAGAACCGCACGACTTGCATGAACGGATCGATCAGTACCGAGCAGGACGGCGAGGCCCACCGCGCGGGATTCTGCGCCCTGGTTGGCCTACCCAACGTGGGCAAGTCGACGCTCCTGAACGCCCTGGTCGAGGCCCGACTGAGCAGCGTGACCCCGAAGGCCCAGACCACCCGCAAGCGCCTCCGCGGGATCTACTCGAGCGAGCGTGGCCAGATCGTCTTCATCGATACCCCGGGGCTGCTCCGGCCCCGATACGCGCTCCAGGCCGGGATGCGGGAGGAGGCGGAGGAGGTGATCCGCGATCCGGACATGGACGTGCTGGTGTATGTGGTGGACTGCGGCTTCCCGCGGAGTCTGGAGGCCGCACGAGCCTTCGAACGTCCGCCCTCGGCGAAGGCCATCCTCTGCCTCAACAAAATCGACCGGGCCGGGGCGGAAGAGGCGGAGGCGTGGATCGACGAGTTCGGAGAAGCGGGATGGAGCGCGATCGTCCCGACCCGCGCCGACGAGGGCACCGGCGTGGAGGAGCTCCGGGAGGCGGTCCTGGAGCGGCTTCCGGAGTCGCCGCCCTTCTATCCGCGCGACGAACTCTCCACGGCCACGCTCCGCGAGCTGGCGGCCGAAACCGTCCGCGAAGCGTGCTTCGAGCTGCTCGAGGAAGAGGTGCCCTACAGCGTGGCGGTGCAGGTGGAGGAGTTTCGCGAGGACGAGGAACCGCTTTACATCGGGGCGACGCTACATGTGGAGCGGGACTCGCAGAAGGGCATCGTGATCGGCGAATCGGGTCGAATGATCCGGAAGATCGGTTCCCGGGCCCGGTCGCGGATCGAGGAACTGGTGGGGCGACAGGTGTATCTCGACCTCTGGGTCAAGGTGCTCGACGACTGGAAGAAGCGGCCCGGGGCGCTCGCCCGGCTCGGGCTGCCGAAGCCGAGGGAGGAGTAGAGCCGATGACGCTCGACGAAGACCTGCTGGAGATTCTCGTCTGTCCGAAGTGCAAGGGGGAGCTGGAGTACCGGCCCGAGGAGAACGAACTGCTCTGCCACGAGTGCCGGCTCCGCTACGAGGTGGAGGACGACATTCCCATCATGCTCATCGACGAGGCCGAGGAGTTCTAGAAGGCTGATCCGCTTCCGGGAGCGCCGTCGGTTCGCTCCCGACCCGCGGGGTACCCCGCCGAAGGCGCGTGTCTTGCACATCGGTGAGTGGGAAAGACCCGAGTAGCGTTCGATTCCCGCTTGACCCGGCACCGACCGGTGCCGGGCGACTCCGCGGCCCATCCGCCGCTGAGAGCTACGACCTGACACAACAGTATTGGGACCGTCTATGTCCGACAGCACGAGTACAGGACCACAGCTCGAGGTGACCGAGGAGGACGTGCTCCGCCACCTTCGCGAGGAGGCGGACCACCCCCAGAAGCCGAAGGAGCTCGCGTGGGAGCTCAACGTCTCCCACGACGATTACAGGCTCTTCAAGGATCTCCTGGACGACCTCGAGGAGCGCGGCCTCGTGTATCGGCAGCGCAAGGGCCGATATGCCGTTCCGGAGAACATCAACCTGGGCATCGGCCGTCTCCAGGTAACTCGGAAGGGGGACGGGTTCGTCCAGCTCGGCCACGACGAGCAGGACGTCTTCGTGCCCGAGCAGCACCTCGGGACCGCCGTGGACGGGGACGAGGTCATCGCCCGGATCGAAAAGCGCCCGCCGGACCGGAACCCGGAGGGGAAGATCATCCGGATCCGGGAGCGGGCGTGGTCGCAGGTCGTCGGCGTCTATCACAGGAAGCGGAACTACGGCTTCGTGTCGGCCGACGAGCCGGACCTGGACAAGGACGTCTTCATTCCTCCCGACGCCGAGGGGGACGCGGAGGACGGCGAGGTCGTGGTCGTGGAGATCGCCGACTGGGGGGAGGACAGCCCGAGTCCGGTCGGCGAAGTCGTTCGGGTCCTCGGCACGCCTGAGGAGGCGGGCGTCGACGTCCTCTCCATCCTCTATGGCCATCATCTGCCGCTGGAGTTCCCGGACGAGGTCGAGGAGCGCGCCCGCGAGATCGCCGACCAGGGGGTCCGCCCCGAGGCCGCCGACGGCAGGGTGGACATGCGCGGCGACCTGGCGTTCACCATCGATCCGCCCGACGCGAAGGATTTCGACGACGCCCTGTCGGTCCAACCGCTGGACGACGGCACGCTGCGGGTCGGTGTCCACATCGCCGACGTCTCGAATTACGTGGAAGAGGGCGGCGTGCTGGACGAGGAAGCGCGGGAACGGGGGACGAGCGTCTATCTGGTGGATCGGGTGGTGCCCATGCTCCCGGAGGAGCTCTCCGGCGACCTCTGCTCCCTCCGGCCCGACCAGGACCGGCTCGCCTTCTCCGTGCTCTTCCGCATGGACGAGGAGGGCCGCGTACAGGACCGGCGGCTGGAGCGAACGCTCATCCGCAGCCGACACCGCCTCACTTACGACGAGGCCCAGAAGATCCTGGACGGCGAGAAGGAGGCCCCGGACGAGCTGGAGGAGTCCCTGCAGCTCCTGAACGGCGTGAGCCAGGGCATCCGTCGGCGACGGGAGGAGCGGGGGAGCATCGACTTCGACCTCCCGGAATCCCGTGTGATCCTGAACGCCGCGGGCGAGCCGACGGACATCGAGCGGGTCCGGCGGCATTCGACGCACCGGCTCATCGAGGACCTGATGATCCAGGCCAACGAGACGGTGGCCCAGGTCGCGCTGGACGAGGATCTCCCCTTCGTCTTCCGGGTCCACGAGGAGCCGGCCGAGGACAAGATCGAGAATCTGCGGTCCCTGGCGGCCACCTTCGGCCACCAGCTCCCCAGCGGGCGGATCGAGCCACGGGACCTGGCGAAACTCCTGGACCGGATGGAGGGGACTCCCCAGGAGGACCTGATCTCCACGGCCACCCTCCGGAGCATGAAGCAGGCCCACTACGACACGGACAACGTGGGCCACTTCGGCCTCGCGTCGGACGCCTATTCTCACTTCACGTCGCCCATTCGGCGGTATCCCGACCTGCTGATCCACCGTGAGCTGGGGCACTGGCTGGCCGGACGCGAACGGGAGGACGTCTCGGCACGGGAGGACTGGCTGCAGGACATCGCGGAGCACTGCTCCGAGCGGGAGCGCCGGGCCGTCGAGGCCGAGCGGGACTCCGTGGATCTGAAGAAGATCGAGTTCATGGAGCGTCACCTGGGCGACGAGTTCGAGGGCACGATCAGCGGCGTCACGGCCTTCGGCTTCTTCGTCCTCCTGGACGAGTACCACGTGGAAGGACTGGTCCACGTGAGCACGCTGGAGGACGACTACTACGTCTTCGAGGAGCAGCGCCATGCCCTGAAGGGTGAGCGCAAGAACCGCGACTTCCAGCTCGGAGACCGCGTGGCCGTGCAGGTGGCTCGCGTGGATCGGGAGGAGCGGCAGATCGACTTCGAGCTCCAGGGCGCGCCGGACGCGTAGCGAGGAGGACCGACCATGGCCACCGTGGCCGAGGAACAGCAGACACGGCTGCAACAGCAGCGCGAGAGGCTCGACGAGCTACGGGGGTATCTTTGACCTCGCCGAGAAGCGGGAGGAGCTCCGACAGCTCGAACAGCGAATGTCCCGACCCGGGTTCTGGGACGATCCGGAGCAGGCCCGGTCGGTCATCGACCGCTCCAACGAGCTGAAGGGGTGGGTCGAGCCCTGGGACGAGGCCTCGAACACGCTGGACGAGCTGGAGGAGCTGGCCGTCCTCCTGGAGGACGAGGAGGACCCGGAGCTGAGGACCGAGATCGACGACGAGCTGCGGGCGGTGAAGGAGACGCTGGACCGACTGGAGCTGACGAGCATGCTCCGGGGCGAGGACACGCACCGAAACGCGATCCTGACGGTGCATCCCGGCGCGGGGGGCACCGAGTCGCAGGACTGGGCCGAGATGCTCACGCGGATGTACACGCGATGGGCCGAGCGGCACGGCTTCGGGGTCGAGGTGCTGGACCTGGTCCCGGCCGAGGAGGTGGGTATCAAGTCGGCGGCCGTGGAGGTGAAGGGTAGCTACGCGTACGGCTACCTGTCGGCCGAGCGAGGTGTGCATCGGCTGGTCCGCATCTCGCCTTTCGATTCCGAGGGGCGGCGACACACCTCCTTCGCCTCCGTCTTCGTCTATCCGCAGATCGACGACGACATCGAGGTGGAGATCAACGAGGAGGACCTCCGGATCGACACCTACCGGGCCTCCGGGGCCGGCGGGCAGCACGTGAACAAGACGGACTCCGCCGTGCGGATCACCCACGAGCCCACCGGCGTCGTCGTCTCGTGCCAGCAGGAGCGGAGCCAGCACAAGAACCGGCGCACGGCGATGAAGATGCTCCGCGCGGAGCTGTATCAGAAGAAGAAGGAGGAGCGGGAGGAGGAGCGACAGAAGCTGGAGGCGAAGAAGAGCGACATCAGCTTCGGGAGCCAGATCCGCTCCTACGTGCTCCATCCCTACACGATGGTCAAGGACCATCGCACGGAGGTGGAGGAGAACGACGTGGACGCGGTCCTGGACGGTGAGATCGACGAGTTCATCGAGGCCTACCTGAAGGAGCAGGGGAGCGAGGCGGGTGACTAGGATGACGACCGGGGTCGAGCGGGCGACCTGTCCGGAGTGCGGCGAGGAGGTGATCCGCCTGCGGGACGGGGTGGGCCTGGAGTGCTGGTACCGTTCCGAGGAGCGCCCGAAGCCGGTGCGTGACCGGTATCGGACGCTGCAGGAGATCCGCGACCGGGGCATCCAGCCCTACGCCTACGACTTCGACCGGGACACGGGCCTGGAGGAAGCCCGGGAACTGTATCTGGAGAAGAACCGGAACCGGGAGGAGACCGAAGAGGAGGAGGGGCCGGTGGTCTCGGTCGCCGGCCGCGTCCGCTCGATCCGGAACTTCGGCGGGAGCATGTTCGCGCACCTGGCCGACCGCGAGGGGCGCCTCCAGATGTACGTAAAGCAGGACGTGGTGGATCCCGAGGGCGAGGAGCTCATGGAGCTCCTGGACCTGGGCGACTGGGTGGGCGTGCGGGGCCCCCTCTTCCGCACCAACACGGGCGAGATCACGGTGCGGGCGCTGGAGCTGAGCCTCCTCTCCAAGACGCTCCGCCCCCTGCCGTACGGCAAGGAGGAGGTGGACGACGAGGGCGAGCGGGTCGTCCACAGCGGCTTCACGGACCAGGAGTCCCGCTACCGGGAGCGCTACGCCGACCTGGCGGTCAACCCGGACGTCCGGGAGATCTTCGAAGCCCGGACCAGGGTCGTGAGCCGGCTCCGACGCGAGCTGGACGGGCGGAGCTACCTGGAGGTCGAGACGCCGGTGCTGCAGCCGAAATACGGCGGCGCTTCGGCGCGCCCCTTCGTGACCGAGCACCACGCCCTGGACAGCCGTCTCTATCTTCGCATCGCCGACGAGCTGTATCTGAAGCGGCTCATCGTCGGCAACCTGGAGCGTGTCTACGAGATCGGGAAGGACTTCCGGAACGAGGGGATCGACCGGACGCACAATCCGGAGTTCACGATGCTCGAGCTGTACCGGGCCTTCGCCGACTACGAGACGATGATGGATCTGTCGGAGGAGCTGGTGGCCGCGGCCGTGGAGGAGGTTCACGCCGACGGCGTGCTGAAGTTCGAGGGCGAGATCGTGGACTTCTCCCGGCCGTGGGACCGGGTGTCCTACCTCGATGCGCTGAGGCGGTGGGCCGGCCTGGACCTGCGGGAAGCGGACGACGAGGATCTCGTCGAGGCCGCCCGGGACGTGGGCCGCGAGGACGCCGACGAGCTGGACCGTCCCCGGCTCATCGACGCCGTCTTCTCGGCCCGCGTGGAGCCCGAGCTCACCGACCCCACCATCGTCCACGACTATCCCGTGGAGTTGAGCCCCCTGGCGAAGCGCAAGCGCGGCGACGATTCGCTGGCCGAGCGCTTCGAGGTGGTGGCCGGCGGCTACGAGCTGGTCAACGCCTTCAGCGAGCTGAACGATCCGATGGACCAGTGGGAGCGCTTCGCGGAGCAGGCCGAGGCGCAGCGGCAGCGGGAGGACCTGCCCGAGGAGGGACCGGACGAGGACTACGTTCGGGCCCTGGAGTACGGCCTCCCGCCCACCGGCGGGCTGGGGCTCGGCATCGACCGCCTCATGATGCTCCTCACCGGCCAGAGCTCGATCCGCGAGGTCATCCTCTTCCCGCTCCTGCGTCCGGACGAGGGGACGGCCTGAGCCGTGGGCCCGGAGGAGGTTCCTGCGTCGGGCCGTCGGGGGCGCGATCCGGGGAGCGTTCCCGGCGCGCTGGAGGAGAGCGTCGCGGGACCGGTGAGCCGCTTCGGTCTGGAGTGGTTCCTGGCCCGGCGCTACCTGTCCGGCGAGCGGGGCCAGAACTACCTCTCTCTCATCACCCTGATCGCCATCGGCGGCGTGGCCGTCGGAGTGATGGCGCTGGTCGTCGTCATCGGTGTCATGAGCGGGCTCCAGACGGACCTGCGGGACAAGATTCTCGGCGCCAACCCCCACGGCACGGTCCTGGAGATCAGCCAGGAAGTGAAGATGGAGAGCTGGCGCTCGGTCGCGGACAGCGTCCGGGCGCATCCCAGGGTCACGGCCGCGTCCCCGTTCATCTACACCGAGGTGGGCCTCAGCCCGGGCGGCGAGTACAGCGAGGGGGCGGTCCTCCGGGCGATACCGGATGATTCGGCCTCCCTGGCCATCACCGACATCGACAGCAGCCTGGTGGTGGGCACGATGCCCTTCGGTGAGACCGGGTCGGGGCGACCGGGCATGGTGGTGGGAAACCGGCTCGGGAACCGGCTGGGCCTCTCTCCGGGCGACAGTGTGACGGTGGTGGCCTTCCAGAACGCCCGGCTCACGCCCACCGGCCTCTCCCCGAACATGCGTCGATTCGAGGTGACCGGGGTCTTCGAGACGGGGCTCTACCAGTACGACACGAAGTACACGTACACGTCACTGGAAGCCGCCCAGGACTTCCTGGGCATGGGGACCTCGGTGACCGGGGTCGAGTTCGACGTCCAGGATCCCTGGCAGGCCAGCGTCGTGGCCGACAGCCTGTCGCGCAGCCTGGGTTTTCCCTACCAGGTCGACGACTGGCAGAACCAGAACCAGAGCCTCTTCTCCGCGCTCAAGCTGGAGAAGCTGGCGATGACCATCATCCTGTTGCTCATCGTCCTGGTGGCGTCCTTCAACATCGTCTCCACCCTGGTGATGCTGGTGGCGGAGAAGACGCGGGAGATCGGCATCCTCCGCTCCATGGGCCTCACCTCCGGGGGGATCGTGCGCGTGTTCCTGTACCAGGGCGCCGCCATCGGCGTCGTGGGCACCGTCGTGGGCCTGATCCTCGGCGGCGGCGTGGCCTGGTTCCTCCAGCGGTATCCGTATCCGCTGCCCGGCGACGTCTACTTCGTGGATCAGCTGCCGGTGCTGCTGGACCCGGTGGACGTGACGCTGATCGCCGTGGCCTCGGTGCTCATCTCCTTCCTGGCCACGATCTATCCCGCGCGGCAGGCAGGTTCGCTGACGCCGGTGGAGGCCATCCGGCATGAGTGACTCGAGCGTCCCTTCGGCCGGAGCGAACCGGGAGGCCGTGGTGGTGGCCCGGGATCTCCGGCGCACCTTCGAAGGCACCGAGGAGCGAGAGATCCGGGTGCTGCGGGGGCTGGACCTGGAGCTGCACGCCGGCGAGTCCCTGGCCATCGTCGGGCCCAGCGGCTCCGGGAAGTCGACGCTCCTCCACCTGCTGGGCGGCCTGGACCGACCCACGGGAGGATCGGTGGAGCTCTACGGCCATCCGCTGGAGAGGCTGGACGACGACGACCTGGCCCGGCACCGGAACCGGATCGTGGGTTTCGTCTTCCAGTTCCACCACCTGCTTCGTGACTTCACGGCCCGGGAGAACGTGATGATCCCCCAGCTCGTGGCCGGCGTCTCTCGGGACCGTGCCGGCGGTCGGGCCGACGAGCTGCTGGAGCAGGTCCGGCTCTCGGATCGGGCCGGCCATCGCCCGAACCGGCTGTCCGGCGGCGAGCAGCAGCGTGTGGCCGTGGCCCGGGCGCTGGCCAACGAGCCGCCGCTGGTCCTGGCCGACGAGCCGTCGGGGAACCTGGACTTCGAGGCCAGCGCCCGCCTCCATGACATGCTCTTCGCCCTCGTGGACCAGCACGAGACCGCCATGGTCGTAGTGACCCACAACCAGACCCTGGCGTCCCGGGCCGACCGGATCCTGGAGCTCGACGAGGGAACGTTGCGCGACGTGGCGGGCGAGGTGGAGCCCTGAGCGTGGATCAGCGGCGGATTCCGGCGCCGATCAGCCGGAGGAGTCGCCGTTGCGAGAGCGAGGGCGCCAGTGCGGGACCCGGAGCGCGGTTTGCACGTATTAGGACAACGGTCGTGTCGCCCGGTCGCCGGCTTCCCGCGACGGAGCCGGACGGGATGGCCGACCGGCGAGACGGAGCGAGAGGCCGCGTGCGGCCGTGAGCCGAGCGTAGCGTCTTCCAGCCAGCGATTGGAGCTGCGATGACCTGCGAGAACTGCGGGGACCGAGAGGCGGAGATTCACCTGACGCAGATCGTCGACGACGAGATGACCACCGTGCACCTGTGCAACAAGTGCGCGGAGGAGCAGGGATACGCCGAGAGCTCCGAGCCCGCGGCCGGGGTCGCCTCCGGTCCGGGAGAGAACGTGCCCCTCACAGATTTCCTGGCCCAGATGGGGAAGGGCGGGGGAGAGGAATCGATGCTCCCGGCGCCGTCGGAGCCGTGCCCCTACTGCGGAACCTCGATGGAGGATTTCCGCGAGACGGGGAGGCTCGGCTGCCCCCAGTGCTATCCGCACTACGAGGCCCAACTCCGCCCGCTGCTCCGTCGGCTCCACGGGTCGACACAGCACGTCGGCAAGCTCTACGTGGGGAGCGAGACCGAGGAGGAAGACCGCTACACCCGGCTGTCGGCGCTCCGGCGCAAGCTGGACCGGGCCGTGGAGACCGAGGAGTTCGAGAAGGCCGCAGAGCTGAGGGACCGCATCGAGGAGATGAAGGGAGAGACGGAGCCCGTGGAATGACGACCGCCGAGCGCGACATCGGGACGGAAGGGCTGGAGTGGCTCGGCGGCGAGGGCCGCGAGCACGAGATCGTGTTCTCCACCCGTGTCCGTCTCGCGCGCAATATCCAGGGCATGCCCTTCTCCTGCCGGGCGGGCACCGACGAGCGCCAGCGCGTGCTGGACCGCGTTCGCGGATCCCTGTCCGGGGTGGAGAACCTCCCGGAGCCGGCCCTGTGGCGCATGGACGAGCTGGAGCCGGTCGACCGGCGGGTCCTCGCGGAGCGACACCTGGTGAGCCGCGACGTGGCGGGGCCCGACGACGGCGAGGCTCCGCCGGCGGCCGCCCTGGTGCTGGGAGCCGGCGACCGGAGCGGCGTCACGCGCGGGCTGCTGGTGAACGAGGAGGACCACCTCCGGCTGCAGACGCTGTTCAGCGGCCTGCAGCTC
Source organism: uncultured Gemmatimonadota bacterium (assembly GCA_964518305.1). Lineage (GTDB taxonomy): Bacteria > Gemmatimonadota > Gemmatimonadetes > Palauibacterales > Palauibacteraceae > Caribbeanibacter. Next base: position 9,671 of record CAZFDK010000014.1, read on the forward strand.
GAGTCGGCCTGGGAGGAGGTGGACGCCCTGGACGATGAGATCGGCGACCGACTCCCGTACGCCTTCCATCAAGAGTTCGGTTACCTCACGAGTTGCCCGACGAACGTGGGAACGGGGCTCCGGGCGTCGGTCCTCATTCACCTGCCGGGGCTGGTCCTCACCAAGGAGATCAACAAGGTCCTGCAGGGCATGTCGCAGGTCGGAATCACCTATCGTGGCCTCTTCGGCGAGGGGTCGGAGGTCGTGGGCAACTTCTTCCAGATCTCGAACCAGACGACGCTGGGGAAGAGCGAGTCCGACCTCATCGACCACCTGGGGAAGATCGTCGACCAGGTGCTCGAGTACGAGCAGAGGGCCCGGGGCGTGCTTCTCAAGGAGGCGCCCGCCGTCATGGAGGACAAGGTGTGGCGCGCATACGGAATTCTGCGCCACGCCCGGAGCCTGTCGTTCGACGAGATGATGAACCTGCTCTCCGGTGTGAGGCTGGGGCTTACGCTGAAACTTCTGCCAACACCCCGGGTATTGACGCTGAACAAAATCATGGTCCTCGGGCGGACCGCTCATCTCGAGCGGGAGGCCGGCCGAAGCCTGGACGAGGGTGACGCCGACGAGCGGCGCGCCGCCTTCGTCCGCGAGCTCCTCGCCGCCGACGGGGACCGGGCCGCGGCCGCCCGATCCGGCTCCTACCCGGAGGAGGACGGGCGGGACGACTCGGGCCCGGGCACCGGGGACTCCGACGAATCCGACGACGACCAATGACGTTCGCATTCGGCTCTCTCACGAGCACGGCCACCCGCGGAGGACGATGAATTACAACTTTACGGATCGAGTCCGGAAAGTCCTCGCCATGGCGCGCGAGGAGGCGATCCGCCTTCAGCACGACTACGTGGGGACGGAGCACATCCTCCTCGGGCTGATCCGTGAGGGCGAGGGCGTGGCCGCTGCCGTGCTCACCAACCTCTCCACGGACCTCGAGGAGCTCCACGAGCTGGTCGAGGAGAACGTAAAGCGCGGACAGTCGTCCGCCACCGTGGGAGAGCTCCCCTATACGTCGCGTGCGAAGAAGGTTTTGGAGTACGCCATGGCGGAGGCCCGCGAGCTGAATCACAGCTACGTGGGGACCGAGCACCTCCTCCTGGGACTGCTCCGGGAAGAGAAGGGTCTCGCCTCGAAGGTCCTGGACGAGCTGGGCATCGGATTGGACGACGCCCGCTCAGAAACCTTGAAGCTGCTGGGTACCGATATGCCGAGTTCCGGCCCCTCGTCCTCCTCCGGTGCTTCCTCCGGCTCCTCCGGAGCGGGAGGCGGCTCCTCGAAGGGGGAGAAGAAGTCGAAGACGCCCGCCCTCGATCATTTCTGCCGGGACCTGACGGACCTGGCCAGGAACGACGAGCTCGATCCGACCATCGGACGGGAGGACGAGATCGAGCGCGTCATGGAGGTCCTCTCCCGGCGGAAGAAGAACAACCCGGTCCTCATCGGCGAGGCCGGCGTCGGGAAGACGGCCATCGTCGAGGGACTCGCCCAGGAGATCGTGCAGGGCGAAGTCCCCGACAGCCTGCAGGATCACCGGCTCCTGGCCCTGGACATGGCGGCGGTCATCGCCGGCACCAAGTATCGCGGCCAGTTCGAAGAGCGCCTGAAGGCCATCGTCAACGAGATCTCGCAGAACGAAGGGGTCATCCTCTTCATCGACGAGATGCACACGCTGGTGGGGGCCGGCGCCGCGGAGGGCGCCATCGACGCCTCCAACATGCTGAAGCCGGCGCTGGCCCGCGGTGAGCTCCAGGCCATCGGCGCCTGCACGCTGAGCGAGTACCGGAAGTACGTCGAGAAGGACGGTGCCCTGGAGCGTCGCTTCCAGACCGTCATCGTGGACGCGCCCTCCGTGGAGGAGAGCGTCGAGATCCTGAAGGGGCTCCGCAAGCACTACGAGGAGCACCACAAGGTCGAGATTCCGGACGAGTCGCTGGAGGCGGCGGTGAAGCTGTCGGAGCGCTACATCACCGACCGCTTCCTGCCGGACAAGGCCATCGACGTCATCGACGAGGCCGGCGCCCGAGCCCAGCTCGGCGCGCAGGTTCCGCCCCCCGAGGTCCAGGAGCTGAAGGAACGACTCGAGGAGCTCGGCGAGGACAAGGACGAGGCGATCCGCGACCAGGACTTCGAGCGCGCCGCCTCCCTCCGCGACGAGGAGCGCGAAGTCCAGGAGGAGATCGAGCGGCG
>CAZFDK010000014.1:11906-52242 GCA_964518305.1 uncultured Gemmatimonadota bacterium
GACCGGGGCCTGGCGAGTGCGGGTCTCGACGGTCGCGAATCACGCGAGGAGTGGGAGAAGGAGCGCGAGGAGCACCGCCCCGTGGTGTCCGAGGAGGACATCTCCTTCATCGTCTCACGGTGGACGGGCATCCCCGTCACGCGACTGCAGGAGGGGGAGACCGAGCGTCTCCTGGAGATGGAAGAAGCACTGCACGAGCGGGTCGTGGGCCAGGACGAGGCCATCGAGGCCGTGAGCCGCGCGATCCGGAGGAGCCGGGCGGGCCTCAAGGATCCGAATCGGCCCATCGGGAGCTTCATCTTCTCCGGGCCCACCGGGGTGGGTAAGACCGAGGTCGCACGGTCGCTTGCGGAGTTTCTCTTCGCCGACGAGCAGGCGATGATTCGGGTCGACATGTCGGAGTACATGGAGAAGTTCTCCGTGAGCCGGCTAATAGGCGCACCTCCCGGCTACGTGGGCTACGAGGAGAGCGGCGTGCTGACCAAGGAGGTCCGCCGCCGGCCGTACAGCGTGATCCTCCTCGACGAGATCGAGAAGGCCCATCCCGAGGTCTTCAACATCCTGCTCCAGGTGCTCGACGAGGGACACTTGACGGACAACTACGGTCGCACCGTGGACTTCAAGAACACGGTCATCATCATGACGTCCAACGTGGGAGCCCGGGAGATCGTCTCCGGCACCACCGTGGGCTTCGACTCCGGCGATGGCATGGACTACGACGAGATCCAGGACCGCGTCGGGGACGAGATCGAGCAGACGTTCCAGCCCGAGTTCCTCAACCGGCTGGACGACGTCATCGTCTTCCACCCCCTCACCAAGGAGCAGCTGGGCGAGATCGTCCATATCCTGCTGGACGACGTGAAGGAGCGCCTGGCCGAGGAGGAGCTGACGATCGAGCTCAGCGAGGACGCCATCGACCTCCTCGTGGAGGAGGGCTACGACGAGAAGTACGGGGCCAGGCCCCTCAAGCGCACGATCCAGCGGTACGTGGAGGATCCGCTCTCGGAGAAGATTCTGATGGCCGAGTTCGCCCCCGGCGACGAGATCGTGGCGGATCTCGCCCCGGAGGGCGACTCCCTCGCCTTCAGGGTGGCGTCGAAGACCTCGGCAGCGTGAGCCGGCTGCGTCTGACCCGGACGGTCGGCCTGGCGCTGGCGCTCCTCCTGCTGGGCGCCGCCGGGGCGCGGGCACAGCAGGGCGGGGAGCAGCAGCTCAGCCTCGCGGTGGACAGCATCGCCGTGGTGGGCAACCAGCGGCTGTCCGACGCCGAGATCGTGGAGCGGTCCCAGCTACAGGCCGGCACCACGATCCGCTACCCGGACATCCAGTCGGCCATCCACAGCCTCTTCGCCACCGGCGATTTCTCGGACGTGGGAGTTCGCGTGAGCCGGGGCGAGCCGGTGATCCTCTACGTCCGGGTGGAGGAGCGTCCTTACGTCTTCCAGTACGAGTTCCGGGGCCTCGAGCACGTGAGCTCGTCCACGGTGCGAGACACCGCGGGGCTGCCCGCCGAGGGGCCCCTGCGTCCGGCCGCCATCCGCCGGGCGATCTCCACGATCCAGGACCGCCTGGCTGCGCGAGGCTTCCCCCGGGCCAGCGTGGACACGAGCCTCGCCCCCATGGGCGGTGACCTGCCGGGCTACCGCTTCACACTGCACGTGGAGGAGGGGCCTCGCCTGAGCGTGGCCGAGATCCGGTTCGAGGGCAACGAGGCCTTCACGGACGCCGAGCTCCGCGGTGCGCTGAGCACCGGGGAGGAGGGATTCTTCTGGTTCGACGCCGGCGGATTCCGGCAGGACCAGTACGAGGAGGACCTGACACAGAACCTGCCCGACTTCTACGCCAGCCACGGCTACATCGACATGGCCGTCGTCGGCGACACCGTCATGGTGGATCCGGAGACGGGGAAGGGAATCGTCGAGGTCGAGGTACAGGAGGGCCAGCGTTACCGCCTGGGCTCCTTCGAGGTGGAGGGGAACAGCCGCTTCCCGGCGGCCGAGCTCCGTTCCCTCTATCCCCCCGCGGCCGAGCTGGAGGACGGCGCGGCTGCGGACTCCGCGCCGCCGACGTTCGACCTGGTGGGCTTCCGGTCCGCAGCGGACGAAGTATCGAGCATGTACCGGAACAACGGCTTCCTGCGGATCAACGTGGCCACGAGCGTGGAGAAGGTCCCGCGGAGCGACACCGCCAGCGGCCCGCCCATGGTCCGGGCAGCCTGGAACGTCCAGGAGGGTGAGCCCTCCTACATCAGGACGGTTCGGATCGTCGGCAACACGAGGACCCACGACCGGATCATCCGTGACCGGCTCACGGTCGTCCCGGGCGACGTCTACTCCCAGCAGCGCCTGATCAACAGCATCCAGAGGATCATGGGGATGGGCTTCTTCGAGCGCATCCCGCCGCAGGAGGCTGTGAGCATCCAGAACCGGGAGGACGGCGACGTCGACATCACCCTGCGGGTGCAGGAGAAGCAGACGGGGAACCTGAACTTCGGGATGTCGGCGGCGGCCATCAGTGGCCTGGCCGGATTCATCGGATACGAGCAGCCGAATCTCTTCGGCCAGGCGAAGAACGTCAACTTCCGGTGGCTGTTCGGGAGCCGAACGAACGACATCAACATCTCGTACTCGGACCCCGCGGTCCTGGGCTCCGACTACTCCACGAACGTCAACCTCCGTCGCTCGCGTGACGAGTTCCGGACGTTCAGCGTGGGGACCCGCCGACAGACCGGGGGATCCCTGGAGCTGGGACGTCCGATTTTCGACCGGTGGACCCGGGCCTTCGTCGGCTACTCCCTGTTCGAGGACAAGACGACCGACCTGAACCTGACCGGTGGCCGGCGCTCCTTCGTCCAGACGGGTACCCGGAGCACGGGCTCGTTTCGCCTCGTTCGGGACAGCCGGAATAGCAACCGGTTCCCGACGCAGGGCAGCAGGAACCTGTTCTCCTTACGCCACACCGGAGGCCCCCTGCGCGGCAACGGGGACTTCTCGAAGATCCGGGTGGAGAGCGAGTGGCACGTACCGGTGGCCCAGATCGGAGGCGGGCTGCAGAGCAATCCGATCCAGTTCTCCGGCGGCGTCACCTTTCGGGGGGGCATGGTGGTGGGGGACAACCCCTTCTTCCGGGAGCGCTTCTTCCTGGGTGGCGTCCAGTTCGGCGAGCAGCTCCGGGGCTACGAGGAGGCCACGGTGACGCCGGAAGGGCACATCCCTCGAAACGCCGACTTCAGCCAGCTCCGGCGCGCCGGCGAGGCCTTCTTCACCTCAACCGCGCAGTTCGGCGTGCGGGTGTCGTCCCAGCTCTTCCTGAACACCTTCGTCGATGCCGGCAACGTCTGGAGCCGGGCCGCGGCCTTCAACCCGACGGACCTTCTCACCGGCGCCGGCGTGGGAGCGAGCCTGGTGACGCCGTTCGGGCCGCTGGGCATCGACTACGCCTACGGCTTCGACCGGAGGGACGTCCTGGGACGACCGGACCCGGGGTGGCAGCTGCACTTCAAGTTCGGCCGCGTCTTCTGACCACGGGCCTCCAGCACGCGCTGACGACACAGACACCGACGACTCACAGGGGAACACAAATGCGTTCGAAGAGCATCTCGGCTACGGTCCTCCTCCTGGCGGCGGCTGCCGCACCGCTGTCCGCGCAGGAGCAGGGCACCAATCCACGGATCGCCTACGTCAACAGCCAGGCCGTGGTCCAGCAGGCCCCGGGTGCTGACTCCGCCCAGAAGGCGTTCAAGCAGGAGGTCCAGCAGTACCGCCAGCAGGCGAAGCAGCTCACGGCCGAACTGGACTCCCTCCGGCAGCAGTTCCAGCAGCAGCAGAGCATGCTGAGCGAGCAGGCGCGCCAGAAGCGGCAGCAGGAACTCCTGCAGCGGCAGAAGCAGGTGCAGAGCCGCGTGTCGAAGATCGAGAAGAAGCTTCAGCAGCGTCAGCAGCAGCTGATGCAGCCGATCCTGAACCGGGTCCAGAAAGTGATCGAGGAGATCCGTGCGGAGCGGGGCTACGACATCATCTTCGACGTCTCCGGGTCCGGCGTCGTGGCGGCCAACCCGGATCTGAACATCACCGAGGACGTCATCGCGCGGCTCGAGGAGAGGGCGGCCCAGGGCGGCGGGGGCGCGCCCGGCGGATCAGACGGCCGCTGATCCAGCGCGTCCGCCGCCCGGCGGTCGCCGGCGGCCGGGGCCCGGTCGTCCACACCCTAGCCGGCCCGCGTCCGCGGCCGGGGACTCCTGCCGAGATCCGATGAGCGCTTTAACGGCCAGGGAACTGGCGGAGCGCGTCTGCGGCGAGCTGGAGGGGGACGGAGACCGTCGAATCGACGGCGTCGCCCCCGCACGCTCCGCGGGGCCCGACGACCTCACCTACGTCTCTACCCGCCGATATCTCGACGACCTCCGGAAGGGCGGAAATCCGGGGGCGGTTCTCCTTCCTCCCGGCCTCTCCCGCGAGGTCGGCGCGGCGGCCGTGATCCGGGTGGAGGAGCCGGAACGCGCGTTCGCCTCCGCCGTCCGTCTCCTGGCCCCGGAACCGGAGCCGGAGCCCGGCGTCCACCCCGCCTCCCGCGTCTCCGGGGAGGCGGACCTCGGTGAGGCCGTGTCCGTGGGGCCGTTCGCGGTGGTAGAGGCAGGCGCCCGGATCGGACGCGGCACCCGAATCGGGGAGCACGCCCTGGTGGAGTCCGGAGCCGAGATCGGCGCGGAATGCCGCGTCGGCCACGGGTGCACGGTGCACGGGTGCGCCTCGCTCGGCGATCGGGTGGTGTTACGGCCCGGGGTTCGCGTGGGCGCCGAGGGCTACGGATACGTTGAGGGCGAGGACGGGCTTCCGACGAGAATGCCCCACGTGGGAGGCTGTGTGGTGGGCGACGACGTGGAGATCGGCGCCAACTCGACGGTGGACCGCGGCTCCCTGGAGGACACGGTCATCGGAGACCGCACGAAAATCGACAACCTCGTCCACGTGGCCCATAACGTGCGCGTGGGACAGGGATGCATGATCGTGGCGCAGGTGGGGATCGCCGGGAGCGCCCGAGTCGGCGACGGCGTGGAGATGGGCGGACAGGCCGGAATCTCGGGCCACCGGGAGATCGGGGACGGCGCCCGGATCGCCGCACAGGCGGGCGTCATCGGCGACGTGCCGGCCGGGGAGGAGTATTCCGGCTATCCCGCCCGTCCCCACCGGAAGGCGCTCCGGGCCAGCGCGGCCCAGCTCCGACTCCCGGAGCTCCTGAAGACGGTGCGGAGGCTGAGAGAGCGGATCGAAGTCCTCGAGACGGGGGGGGAGACGTCGTGACCGGAGACGCGGGCTCGAAGGAAAGCCAGGCGGCCGAGGGCACCCTCCAGTCGTCCGTCGGCAGGGAGGGGACCGGCCTGCACACCGGGCGGGAGGTGAGCGCCCGCCTGCTGCCCGAGGAAGCGGGCCGCGGGATCAGATTCCGGCGCACGGATCTGGAGGGAGATCCGGAGGTCTGCGCCGAGGTGGGAGCGGTGACCTCGGCGGACCGGGAGACCGTGCTGGAGTCGGACGAGGCGCGCGTCGGGACTCCGGAGCACCTCCTGGCCGCTCTCCTGTCGGCCGGCGTCGACAACGCCACGGTCGAGCTGGACGGGCCCGAGCCTCCGGCGCTGGACGGGAGCGCCGCCCCCTGGTGCGAGGCCGTGGCGGAGGCCGGCGTGCGCAGGCAGGCCGCCCGGGCTTCCCTCTTCGCCCCCGAGGAGGCGTTCACCGTGGAGGAGGGGGGCTCCCGATATACGGTCACGCCGGCCTCCCGCCTCCGGGCTTCGGCCGAGATCGACTTCGATCATCCGGCAGTCGGCCGGCAGTTCGCCTCCGGCGAGGTGACGGGAGGCGCCTTCTGCGACGAAACCGCGCCGGCCCGGACCTTCGGACTACGCTCCTGGCACGAGGATCTCCTGGAACGGGATCTGGCGCATGGAGCCTCTCATGAGAACACCCTGGTACTGGATGAAGAGGGGCTCGCCGAGGAGGCCCCGGAGCTTCGCTTCCCGGACGAGTTCGTCCGGCACAAGATCGTTGACCTGGTGGGCGACCTGGCGCTCCTCGGCGCCCGCCTGCGGGCTCATGTGATGGCGGAGCGACCGAGCCATGCCGGGAACGTGGCTCTGGTGCGCGAATTGGCCCGGCGGCGCGCGACCGCGGAGCGCGGCGGGCCGGTGCTGGACGTGGACCAGATTCTGGACTATCTGCCCCACCGCTATCCATTCCTCTTGGTCGACCGGATCGTCGAGTTCGAGTCCGGCCAGAGGATCGTCGGGCTCAAGAACGTCACCATCAACGAGCCCTTCTTTCAGGGCCATTTCCCGGGACACCCGATCATGCCGGGCGTCCTGATCGTGGAGGCCATGGCCCAGGTGGGCGGGCTGCTGATGATGGACGAGTTCGAGGATCCCGAGGACAAGCTGGTGTTCTTCATGTCCATGAACGACGTGAAGTTTCGGCGTCCCGTGCGTCCCGGTGACCAGCTGCGTTTCGAGGTGGAGATGGTGCACTTCCGCGGCCGCGTGTGCCGCGTCCGGGGCGTGGGCCGGGTCGACGGGGAGACGGTGGCAGAGGCGACCATGACGGCCCGGGTCTCGGATCGGTGACGTCCCCGCCCGTGGAGTGGGGGGACGACCCGATCCACCCCACGGCCGTGATCCACGAGGAGGCCAGCGTTCCGGAGTCGGCCCGAGTCGGGCCCTACGCCGTGATCGGGCCCGGCGTGGAGATCGGTACCGGCGTCCACGTGGGTCCCCACGTGCTGGTGGAGCGCGACACCCGGGTGGGGCCGCGTTGCCGGCTGGGAAAGGGGTCCGTGCTCGGCACGGACCCCCAGGACGAGGAATACGGCGGCGAGCCGTCCCGGCTCGTGGTCGGTGCCGGGACCACGGTGCGGGAGTTCGCCACCCTGAACCGCGGGAGCACGGCGTCGGGCCTGACCCGGGTGGGGGAGGAGTGTCTGATCATGGCCTACGGCCACGTGGCGCACGACTGTCGGATCGGCGACCGGGTCGTGCTGGCCAACGCGGTGAACATGGGAGGACACGTTCGGATCGGTGATTGGGCCATCGTCGGCGGCGTCACGGCCATTCACCAGTACGTCCGGGTCGGCGAGCACGCCTTCGTGGGCGGCGGGTCCCGCGTCTCCCAGGACGTGGCCCCGTACTGCACGGTGGCGGGCAACCCGCCGAGCGGCTACGGGGTGAACACGGTGGGGCTGGAACGTCGGGACTTCCCCGAGGAGTCGGTGAAGGCCCTCCAGGACGCCTACCGGCGCATCTTCCGGTCCAGCGAGCGAGTCTCACGCGCCCTCGACGAGATGGACGACGGAGACTGCACGCCGGAGGTGGCGACGCTCGTTCGTTTCCTCCGTGAGTCGGAGCGGGGGGTGACCCGGTGAGCCAGGTGCGAACGGCTGTCGTCGGCGTCGGCCGGCTGGGTGCCGAGCACGCCCGGATCCTGTCTCTCCTCCCGGAGAGCCGGCTCGTGGGGGTCCACGACCTGCGGCCCTCGCGGGCGGAGGTGGTGGCGGAACGGCTCGGCGATGGAGTGCGAGTCTTCGCACGGGTGGAGTCGCTCCTGGAGGAGATCGACGCCGCTGTGGTGGCCGTGCCCACGCGCTCCCACCACGAGGTGGGTCGCGTCGTCCTCGAGTCCGGCTGTCATCTTCTCGTGGAAAAGCCCCTGGCAGCGTCCATGGACGAGGCGAGGGAGCTGGCCGAGACGGCCGAGAGGCGTGGGCTGCACCTGTGCGTCGGCCGGGTGGAGCGGTTCAATCCGGCGGTCCGGAGCGGGAAGAGTTACGTTCGGGAACCCCGATTCATGGTCGCCGATCGGCTGGCTCCGTTCCGACGGAGGGGCACAGATGTCGGGGTCGTCCTGGATCTGATGATCCACGATCTTGATCTGGTGCTTGCCATGGCGGGAGCGCCGGTCCGGGAGACGGACGCCGTGGGCGTGTCCGTGCTCACGGACTCCATCGACCTGGCCAACGCTCGCATCGAGTTCGAGGACGGCGCGGTGGCGCAGGTCACGGCCAGCCGGGTATCGACCAACAGTGCCCGCCGGCTGCGTGTGTTCCAGGAGAGCGGCCACCTGAACCTGGACCTGGCGTCCGGCGAGGGAGAATTCCTCCGTCGGTGCGCGCCCGGGCTCCCGGTGGCGGACGACGTCGGCATTCGGGACGTGGCCGAGCGAGAGACGGTCGGCGGCGACGGGCGGGAACCCCTCCGCCTGGAGGTCGAGGGGTTCCTGCGGGCCGTGCTGGGGGACGGGGGCGAGGCGGTGACGGGCCGCGAGGCGCTTCCGGCCCTGGAGCTGGCCCTGCGGATCACGAGGGAAATCGAGGAGTCGAGCCATGTCCCTGCTGGACGAGCGTGAGCGGCGAAAGAAGCTGGGCGCGGACAAGAAGAGCGGCCCGAGGACCCTGATCCTGCTGGCGCTCCTCGCGCTGGTCTTCGCGCTCATGTGGATCCTCGACAGTGTCGTCTGAGCCCACGGTCTTCATCTCCGCGGGGGAGGCCTCCGGCGACCTCTACGCCGGCCGCCTGGCCGCCGCGCTCCGTTGCCGGCTGCCCGGGGCGAAGTTCGTGGGGCTGGGCGGCGCGGCGATGGATGCGGCGGGAGTGGAGCGGCTGGCCGGTCTGGACCGGCTGGCGGTCATGGGGCTCGCCGAGCTGGCCGGCCACCTGCCGTTCTTCGTTCGCCTGCGTCATCGCGTGCGTGCGACCCTCGTGAAGGAGGGCGTAGACCTCCTGGTGGCGGTGGACTATCCCGGGTTCAACCTTCCCCTGGCCCGATTCGCCTCGAGGCGGGGCGCGGCCGTGCTCTACTACGCGCCCCCGCAGGTCTGGGCCTGGCGCGGCCGCCGGGCCCGCCGGGTGGCGGACCGCGCGGACCTCGTGTGCACGGTGCTCCCCTTCGCCGCGGACCCGTTCGCCCGGGCGGGTGCGAACGTCGAGTTCGTGGGACATCCGCTCCTGGACGAGCTGGAACGCGGGCCGGGGCAGGAGGAGACGGACGACGACCGCTCCCCGCTGCTGGGGCTCTTCCCGGGATCGCGGGAGCAGGAGGTGGACCGGCTCCTGGTGCCGATGGTCGGCGCCGCCCGCCGCCTGCAGGAGCGGCTCCCCGGCCTCGAGGTGGCCGTGGCGCGGGCGCCGGCGCTTCCGGATCGCGCCTACGCCCCGGCGGGTGAGATTCCCCGGCTCCCGGCTCGTCGCGTTGCCGAGGATGCTACGGCGGCGCTGGCTGCGTCGGGAACCGTCACACTGGAGCTGGCCATGCACGGAACCCCCATGGCCGTGGCGTATCGAATGCATCCGCTCACCTTCACCGTGGCCCGTCGCATGGTGAGCGTGGAGCACATCTCCCTGGTGAACCTGGTCCACGGCTCCGGGCTGGTTCCGGAACTGCTGCAGGAGCGGGCGACGGCGGAGCCGATGGCGGACGCGGTGGGCCCTCTCCTCGCTCGAGGCCGGGAGCGGGAGCGCGTCCTGGAGGGCCTGGCAGAGGTGCGAAGGCGGCTGGGCCGCGAGGGTGTGGCGGATCGCGTGGCGGATCGCTGCGTGCGCCTCCTGAACCGGGAGCGACGGGCAGCGTGACCGTCGGTGGCGAGCGGAGGGATCTGCGGACGGCGGCGGAGCGTCGCGTCCGGGAGGCATGGAAGAGGGAGCCCTCGGCGTGGCTCCGGGCCGCCGGCGCCCTCTTCGGCCTGGGAGTCGGTGTTCGGTCCCTGGTCCACGATGCGGGGCTGGCCGACTCGATTCGGGCAGACGTGCCGGTGCTCTCGGTGGGATCGCTGACAGTGGGGGGAAGCGGCAAGACCCCGGTCTCCGCCGCTGCGGCGCGCTGGGTACGGGAGGCTGGCAGCTCGCCGGCGGTCGTAACGCCGGGCTTCCCGGACGAGGTCGCGGTCCACGCGTCCCGAAACCCGGACGTACCGGTGCTCGGCGCCGGTGACCGCGTCGCCGCTGTCCGACGTGCACGCAGAGGCGGCGCCGACCTGGTCGTCCTGGACGACGGCTTCCAGCACCGGGGTCTGAGCCGGGACGTGGACTGGGTGGTGCTGGACGAAGAGCGCGTCCGGCGGGGGAGCTGGCGCCTCCTGCCCGCGGGCCCCGGTCGGGAGCGCTGGGGGGCGCTGTCTCGGGCGGACGCCATCGTACTGACCTGTCGCACCGGAACGGATGGGGACGACCCCGGCGCCCCGCAGCCGGCGCCCGCAGTACTGACGGAGCGGCTGGGGCGCCAGTTCCCGTCGGCGGCCGTGGCCCGGTGCGAGCTGCGGGACGGGCCCCTTCTTCCGGTCAACGGCCTCGCGGAGGAAGTCGGCGAGCCGCAGCCGCGCGTCGCGTTTGCCTCCATCATGAAGGGGGAAGACTTTCTGCAGACTCTGCGCGGGCGCCGACCGGAGATCGAGCACGAGTACCTGTTCCCGGACCACCATCCCATCCCGGACGGCCGGCTGCGGCAGATGATACGTCTGGCCGAGGAGGGAGGTCTGGTGGGAACGCTGAAGGACGTGGTGAAGGTGCAGGAACGCGTGGCCGACAGGACGCCGCTGTGGTACGCCTCGGAGAATCTCGTGTGGACCCGCGGGTCGTCCGCCCTGCGTCGCCAGGCGGCGGCACTGGCCGGGGGGACGCCTTGAAGGACGTGCAGGCCGACGTCCTGGTCGTCGGCTCGGGGATCGCGGGCCTGGCATTCGCCCTCCGTGCCTCGCGCTACGCCGACGTGCTGATGGTCACGAAGAAGGACCGCGCGGACAGCAACACCAACTACGCACAGGGCGGTATCGCGGCGGTCTTCGACCCCGAGGACTCCTACGAGGATCATCGCCGCGATACGGTCCTGGCCGGGGCCGGCCTGTGCCATCCGGACTCCGTGGACCGTCTTGTCCGCGAAGGTCCGGATCGAGTCCGGGAGCTCATCGAGTGGGGCGTGGAGTTCAGCCGCCGCGACGGGGAGCTTGACCTGGCCCGGGAAGGGGGGCACAGCCACCGTCGTATCCTCCACTCCGCCGACCTCACAGGACGCGAGATCGAGGAGTCGCTGCTCCATGCGGCCTCCCGGAAGGAGCGTATCCGGACGGCCGAGGATCACTTCGTATGGTCGCTCACCGCATCCCACGGTCCCGCCGGCGGTCGGAGGCGGTGCACGGGCGCCCTGATCCTGGACGTGGAGGAGGGGGAGTTCCTGCGTGTGCGGTCCAGGGCGGTGATGCTCGCAGCCGGTGGATGTGGCCGGGTGTACCGTCACACCACCAACCCGTCCATCGCTACCGGCGACGGGGTGGCCCTCGCCTGGCAGGCCGGCGCCGCCGTGGCCAACCTGGAGTTCATGCAGTTCCACCCCACGGCCCTGTATCCCGCCGGTTCCCACGCCTTCTTGATCTCCGAAGCCGTCCGCGGCGAAGGGGCCGTGCTCCGGCGGCGCGACGGGAAGCGATTCATGGAGAGATATCATCCCTCCGGCTCCCTGGCACCGCGGGACGTGGTGGCCAGGGCGATCCACGCCGAGATGAGGGAGGCCGGGGACGAACACGTCCTCCTGGATCTCGATCCGATCCCGAACGGCAGCCTGGAGGAACGATTTCCGAACATTCGCCGCCGATGCGCGGAGGAGGGAATCGATCTGCCGGGAGATCCCATCCCCGTGGTCCCGGCAGCCCACTACCAGTGCGGGGGCGCCTACAGCGACGCCGGAGGTCGGACCACGCTCCGGGGACTGTATGCCGCCGGCGAGACCGCCTGCACCGGTGTCCACGGTGCCAATCGGCTGGCGTCGAACTCCCTTCTGGAGGCCGTGGTCTACGCGGCCCGGGCGAGCCGGAGCGTCCGGCGGGAGCTGGCGGACCTGCCCCCGCCTCGAGGTCGAGGTCCCGAAGAAGAGCCAGCGATGGAGCGGCGGGGTACGCCCCCCGCCGAGGTGGGCGACCGGGTCCGGGACTTGATGTGGGAGGACGTGGGAATCGTCCGCTCCGACGAGGGCCTGGCGCGGGCACGCCGACGGCTGGCCGAGCTGAGCGAGGAGCGACTCGCCCGGGACGGCTCGGCCACGGGCGCCATGAAGGCCCGGGAGACAGCCTTCACGCTCCGGCTGGCGCGGCTCATGGTCCGGGCGGCCGGCCGCCGGGAGGAGAGCAGGGGCCTCCACTACACGGTGAGCCATCCGCACCGGGACAGCGAGAACTACCTGCACGACACTGTGCTCGCGCCGTGAAGGTGCTGGTGGCGGCCGTCGGCTCGACCGGGAGGGGGCCGGTGCCGGAGGCCATCCGGGAGTACGAGGAGCGGGCGTCCCGCTATTTCGACTTCGAGGCTGTCGAGGTCCGCGCCGGGGGCGGCGGTGAGGCTGGTGAGGTGAGGCGGCGGGAGGGGGGTCGGCTTCTCGACCGCGTGTCGGACGAGCTTCAGTGGTTCGCTCTCACCCGGAGTGGCCGCGGCATGCGCTCGCGACGGCTCGCGCGGTACCTGGAGGAGCTGGGCACGTACGGCCGGGCCGGGGCGGCGTTTCTCGTGGGCGGAGCACACGGTCTGGACGAGCGGGTGCTGCAGCGGGCCCGGTACCGGCTCTCGATCTCCCCCATGACGCTGCCCCACGCACTGGCCCGCCTCGTCCTCACGGAGCAGATCTACCGCGCCGGGACGATCGCCCGCGGGGAGCCCTATCACAAGGAGCGGTGACGATGCGTGGAGGGAGTCACAGCGACGACGCCTGGTTCCGGCGGTGGTTCGGGCCCGAATACCTGGCCCTCTATCCGCACCGGGACCGGGAGGAGGCCGAGCGCGGGGCGGGGCTCTTCCTGCGGGAGGCGGACGTCGCCCCGGGGGATCGGATCCTGGACCTGGGATGCGGCCAGGGACGACACCTGGCGGCGTTTCGGGAGCGTGGGCTCGAGAGCACGGGGCTGGACCTGTCGCGCCCCCTCCTCCGACGGGCCCGCCAGGCCACTGACGGGCGTGTGCCGCTGGTGCAGGCGGACATGCGCAGCGTGCCGCTGGCGGACGGCTCCTTCGACGCGGTGACCAGCTTCTTCACGTCCTTCGGCTACTTCGCTTCCCGGAGCGAGGATCGGACGGTGCTGGGCGAAGTGCGACGGGTGCTGCGGTCTGGCGGCGCGTACCTGCTCGACTTCCTGAACGCTGACCAGGTCCGGGCGGAGCTGGTGCCCGAGGAGGAGAGGACGTTGGAGGGGAAGACCGTGGTGCAGAGCAGGGAGATCCGTGACGAACACGTGGTCAAGCGGATCGAGATCCGGTCCGAGGACGACCAGCCGCCGAAGGTCTACCACGAGCGCGTGCGACTGTACGAGCCCGAGGAGCTGGTCGAGATGCTCGCGGAGGCCTCTCTCCCCGTGCGGGAGCGCTTCGGCGACTACGACGGCTCGGCCTTCGGAGAGACCTCGCCGCGCTTCATCGCGGTCGGGCGGGCGGAATGAGCCCGGCCCCGTCCATACGTCCGCGACTCCCGGGCGACGAGGACTCGCTGGCCCGGGACCTGTCGGAGGGAGCGGAGAAGGCCACCGACCTGTTCCCCGACGCCGTGCTGTCGCCCGCCGGCTCCGACGGAGCGGCGAAGCCGGGGCGCCTCGAACCCGACGCCTTCGGCACCACCACGCCGGAGGCCCGGCGGCGCCTGGAGCGGATCCTCGACGGCGACGGTATCCTGGTGAGCACCGGGCAGCAGCCCGTGCTCTTCACCGGCCCCCTGTACGTGCTGTACAAGGCCGTCGGGGCCATCCAGCTGGCCGAGGAGGTGGAACGGGCCACCGGGAAGCCGGCCCTGGCGTCCTTCTGGATCGCCTCCGACGACCACGACTGGGAGGAGGTGGGCGGGACCCGTCTCCTGGACCGGGAGAATCGCCTGCGGTCGGTGCGGCTCGAGCCGCCGCCGGAGCGGGCCGAGCGATCGGCGGGTCCCGCACCGCTGCCGGCGGCCGTCGACGAGTGTCTGGACGAGGTATCTCAGATCCTTCCGGAGTCCGAGTTTGTGGGCGATTACATCGACCTTTTTCGAGATGCGTATCGTCCGAATCGTCCGGTGTCCGAGGCCTTCGCCCGCGCCCTCTCCGGCGTGCTGGGGCGGCGCCCCATGGCGTGGCTCGACGCCGGCGGGGAGGAGGTGAAGCGCGCCTCGGCGCCGCTGCTCCGACGGTCGCTGGAGGAGGCTGGAGAGGAGGAGAGGGCAGTGCGCCGGGGCACCGACAGGGTGCGGGAAGCCGGCTACGAGGTGCAGATCCCGCTCATGGGGGACGGCACGCACGTCTTCTACGACACCGGCGAAGCCCGGGTTCGACTCTACGCCACCGAGTCCGGCGACTTCAGGCTGGGACGGGACGGGCCGCGCGCGGCAAGGGCCGAGGTGCTGGAGGAGCTCCAACGCGAGCCGGCCCGGTTCAGCCCCAACGTGTCCCTGCGCCCGGTCCTCGAATCCTGGCTCCTGCCGGTGGAGTACTCGGTGGTCGGACCGGGCGAGACGGCGTACTGGGCCCAGCTGCCACAACTGTTCGAGCACCGGGGCGTCGAGATGCCGACCCTTCGCCCGCGTCCCTCCTGGGTGATCGTGGAGGACAAGGTCGAGAAGGTGCTCCGGAAGCTGGGGGCCGGGCCCGGGGACTTCCGCGACGGGGGGGAAGAGCTCATCCATGGGGTCGTCTCCGAATCCCGCCCCGAGGCGGTAGATTCGGCGCTGGGCGAGCTCCGGGTCGCGATCCACGCCGCCACTGAGGACGTGGACGAGGCGCTGGATCGGGAGCTGCCGGGGATCCGTTCCTCGGTGGGCAAGGCGCGGAGCGACCTCTTCGGAGCCATAGACGAGCTGGAGCAGGCCGTGGACCGGCGGGTGGAGGAGCGACAGGAGGTGCTGGTGCGGCAGATCCGGAAGGCAGCGGCCCACCTGTATCCGGACGGGGAGCCCCAGGAGCGCGTCCTGAACCCGCTCTACTACCTGGCCCGCTACGGCCGGGACTTCCTGGCGGCGGTGGAGGCGGCCGGACGCCAGCGGCCCCTGCGTCCCGGCCCGGGTTCGGGCGGACCGACTCGTTGAAGTTCCGCTCCTCGAGCAGGGACGCCTTCTCGGTCGGATCCGGCATCTTCGTCAGCCGGATCACCGGGTTGGTCCGCGATCAGGTCATCGCCGCGTTCTTCGGCACGTCGCTGGTCGTGGACGCCTTCAACGCCGCGCTCAGGATACCCAACATCATCCGGAACCTCCTGGGCGAGGGAACGCTCTCGGCCGCCTTCGTCCCCGTGTACAGCACGTTCCTCGGCGGCGAGGCCAGGGAAGAGGACGCCAGTCGGCTCGCCCGGTCGATGCTGGGCGCCATGCTGGCGGCGGCGGCGCTCCTGAGCGCCCTGGGGATCCTCCTGGCCCCGTACCTCACGGCCATGGTCGCCCCCGGCTTCGAGGCGGAGACCATGGACCTGGCCTCCTCCATGGTCCCCATCCTCTTTCCCATGGCCGGCGCCATGATGATCGGCGCGTGGGCGCTCGGGGTGCTGAACAGCCACGACGAGTTCTTCCTCCCCTTCGTGGCTCCCGTGGCGTGGAACGTGGCGCAGATCGGCGGCCTGTTCCTGGGCGCCTGGCGGGGCTGGGAGCCGCTGATCCACGTCCTGGCGTGGTCCGCTCTGGCCGGCGGCGTGCTCCAGGTCGCCGTCCAGCTCCCGGCCGTGCGCCGGCGGGTGGGCAGCCTGACGCCCCGGCTCGAGTGGAGCTGGGAACCGCTCCGGCGGGTGGTCCGGAACATGGGGCCCGTGGCCGGGAGCCAGGGCATCTTCCAGTTCTCGAGCTACGCCGACGTCTTCCTGGCCAGCTTCCTGGTGCAGGGCGCCGTGGGGGCGCCGGCATGGCTGTCCGGACCGGGCTCCCTGGCCGCCCTCTACTTCGCGCAGCGGGTGGCCTACGTGCCCCTGAGCCTGTTCGGGGTGTCCGTGGCCGCCTCCTCGCTGCCGGAGATGTCGCGGAAGTCCGAGCGGCGGGACGCCGTCCGTCGTCGGGTGGTGAACGGCTTCTTCCAGATCCTCTTCTTCGTCTTCCCGGCCGCGGTGGCCATGATCCTGTTCGGCGACCTGGCGGTCCGGGTCCTCTTCCAGCGCGGCGACTTCGGCGCCGCCAGCACGGCGGTGGTGAGCGCCGTGCTGGTGGCCTACGCCGTGGGCATCGTGGCCAACAGCTCCGTGAAGCTCTTCGCCAGCGGCTTCCACGCCATGCAGGACACGAAGACGCCCATGAAGTACGCGGCCGTGGGCGTGGGGGGCGGCGTGGTGGCCAGCGTCCTCCTCATGCGCCCGCTGGGCGTTCCGGGCCTGGCCCTGGGGGGGGCGCTGGGCGCGTGGATCAACCTGGGGCTCCTGTGGAGCGGGCTGCGGGGCCGGCTTGGCGGCCTGTTCGACCGCGACGCCCTCCGGGCGGTGGGACGGATCGCCCTCGCCGGGGTCGTGGCAGCCGCCGCCGGCCTCGGGACGAGGGACCTCCTGGCGGGATGGATCGGGACCGCCGGGACCGTGGACGCCCTGCTGGTCCTGGCCGGAACGCTGGGGGTGGCGGGTGTACCATACCTCCTGATCGTGAGCACGCCTCCGGTCGTGGTGCCGCCCCCCGACCAGGCTCCCGACGAATCCCCACCGACGGACGGGACGAAACCGGACGATGCCGCCACGTGAGGACCTGCAGGAGGAGGTCCGCTCCCTGCCGTACCGCCCGGGCGTCTACGTCTTTCGCGACGCCGACGGCGACGTGCTGTACGTGGGCAAGGCCAAGTCCCTCCGGTCTCGCGTCCGGAGTTACTTCGGACGCGACCGCAACCAGTCCCTGAAGCTCCGGGAGCTCAAGCGCCGGATCCGCGACTTCGAGACCTTTGTGCTGGACTCCGAGGCCGAGGCGCTCCTGCTGGAGGCGAACCTCATCAAGGAGCACTCGCCGCCCTTCAACATCCAGCTACGGGACGACAAGACCTACCCTTACATCAAGGTCACTGTCGCCGAACCCTTCCCGCGGGTCTTCGTCACCCGGCAGCTGGAGCGCGACGGCTCCCGCTACTACGGTCCGTTCACCGACGTCGGCGCCATGAGGCGTGCGCTCCGCGCCGTGAAGCGCATCTTCTCCATCCGCACCTGTCACTGGGACCTCCCGGAGGAGGCCCCGGACCGCCCCTGCCTGGACTACCACATCGACCGATGTGAGGCGCCGTGCGTGGGTTACCAGTCCCGGGAGGAGTACCGGTCGATGATCGATCGGGTGCTGAAGGTGCTCGGCGGCCAGACCTCGGCGGTGAAGGAGCAGCTCCAGGAGCAGATGGCGGAGGCGGCCGAGGGGCTCGAGTACGAGCGGGCGGCCACGCTCCGGGACACGCTCCGGGGACTCGAGGCCTTCGAGCGGCGGCGGACCCCCGTGGACTTCCGGGGCGGCGACCGTGACGTGGTGGGCATCGCGCGCAGCGGTCCGCGGGTGTGCGGCGTGGTGCTCAAGGTGCGCGAGGGCCGGCTCCTCGGGCGGCAGGTGTACCATCTCCGTAACGCCGGCGACGAGAGCGACGCCGACGTGACGGGAGCGCTGGTGAAGGGGTTCTACCTGAAGCACGAGGACCTGCCGCCGGAGCTGGTCGTGCCTGCCGACTTCGAGGATCGGGACCTGGTGGAGGAGTACCTCTCGGTGAAGCGGGACGGCGTGTTCCGGGTCCACGTCCCCCAGCGCGGCCGTAAGCGCCGGCTGGTGGAGCTGGCGCGGGAGAACGCCACTCACCTGGTGGAGCAGGAGGAGCTGAGGGAGACATCCGGGAGCGACGGGGCGGAGACCGGCGATGGGGAGGGGACCCCGGGCAGGGGGCGTCCGCGTGCCGGCGAGAGGCGGGGCCCCGGGGGCGGGAACGTGGAGGCCCGCCGCGCCGCCGCCTCCCTGCAGGACGCCCTGGGACTCGACCGGCAGCCCGAGAGCCTGGTCTGCTTCGACGTCTCCACGCTCGGCGGCCGCGAGTCGGTGGGGAGCGCCGTCTGGCAGGAGGCGGGGGAACCGCTGAAGGACGAGTACCGACGCTTCCGGATCGAGTCCGTGCCGGACGGGGCCACGGACGACTACGCCATGATGCAGGAGATCGTGAGCCGGTACTTCGATCGACGGGTCCGCGAGGGAAGCCGCCTGCCGGACCTCGTGGTCATCGACGGCGGGAAGGGACAGCTCGGGGCGGCGCTCCAGGCCGTGGAGTCCGCCGGGGCGTCGGACGTACCCGTCGTCGGCCTGGCCAAGAGGGAAGAGGAGGTGTTCGTGCCGGGACGGAACGAACCGGTCCGCTTCGACAAGACCGATCCGGGCCTGCACGCGCTGCAGCGGGTTCGGGACGAGGCGCACCGGTTCGCGGTCACCTACAGCCGGACGCTGCGCAAGCGCCGGACCCTGCGCTCGGAGCTGTCGGAGGTCCCGGGCGTGGGCCCGAGCCGGGAGCAGGAGCTGCTGCGGACGTTCGGGAGCCTGGACCGGGTCCGGGAGGCCGACGTCGAGGAGCTCCAGGATGTGGAGGGAATCGGACCGGCCACTGCCCGAAAGATCCGGGAGCGACTGTCCAGCCCGGACGCCGCGGAGGCCGGGGCGTGACGGTTCGCACCCGGTTCGCGCCCAGCCCCACGGGCGCGCTCCACCTGGGGAACGCCCGCACGGCGGTGCTGAACTGGCTCTTCGCGCGTCACGAGGAGGGCCGGTTCATCCTCCGCTTCGAGGACACCGACGTGGAGCGGAACGTGGAAGCGGCCGAGGAGCAGGTCCTGGAGAGCCTGGACTGGCTGGGCCTGGACCGGGACGAGGGACCGGACGGGGGCGGCGAGCACGGCCCCTACCGCCAGAGCGAGCGTGGGGCCCGGTACCGGGACGCGGCCGAGCGGCTCCTGGACCGGGGACGGGCCTACCATTGCTACTGTCTGCCGGAGGAGCTGGAGGCGCGCCGCGATGCCGCGCTGGCCCGGGGGGAGCAGCCAACCTACGACGGTCGATGCCGCCAGCTCTCCACCGAGGAGGAGGCGGAGCTCCGGGCACAGGGACGCACGCCCAGCGTCCGGCTCCGGGTGGATCCGGGCCCCGTCCGCTTCGAGGACCGGGCTCGCGGCGAGGTGTCGATTCGTGGTGAAGAGTTCGGCGACTTCGTGCTCCTTCGCTCCGACGGTCGGCCCACCTACAACTTCGCCGTCGTGGTCGACGACCTGCTGATGGAGATCACGCACGTGATCCGCGGCGCGGGGCACCTGTCGAACACACCGAAGCAGGTTCTTCTCTACCGGGCGCTGGAGCGGGATCCACCGGAATTCGTCCACGTGCCGCTGGTGCTCGCCCCCGGCGGAGAGAAGCTGTCGAAGCGTGAGGGAGCGCCCAGCGTCCTGGACTACCGGGAGCGGGGCTATCACCCGGACGCCGTGGTCAACTACCTGTCCCTGTTGGCCTGGTCCAGCGAGTCCGGGGACGAGTACCTGACCCGGGACCGGCTGGTTCGGGAGATCGATCTGGATCGGATCGGGGTGGCCGACGCCGAGCTGGACCCCCAGAAGATGAAGTGGCTCTCGGGCCTCCATCTCCGCTCCGAGCCTCCGGAGCGGCTGGCGGAGCGCCTGTCGGAGGTCGCGAGCATCCGCGAGGAGCTGGGGCTCTCGCGTGAAGAGCTCGCACGGGGGTGCGAGCTCCTGGTGGAGCGGGTACAGCTCCTGACCGGGCTGGCGGAGGAGATGGAACGCATCTTCCAGCTTCCGGATCGGGTGGTGCCGGAGGCCCGGGAGATCCTGGAACGGGAGGGTGCGCTGGCGGTGGTCGCGGCGACGCGGCAGGCGTGGGAAGCCCTCGAGTCATGGTCCGAGGATGAACTCGACGCGGCCCTCCGCGAGGTCGGCGAGCGCACCGACGCGTCGGGCCGGGGACTGTACCAGCCCGTACGCGCGGCGCTCACCGGCGAAGCCCACGGCCCGGCGCTCCCCAAGGTGGCCCTGGTCCTGGGCCGCCGACGCACCCTGGACCGGCTGCGGGAGGCGGCCGGGGACGAGGAGACGACCGAGCGACCCGAGGCGGGGGAGAGCCATGGAGGCGGAGACGGATAGCGGAGCGCACCGGGCGGAGAAGTTCGATCTCGAGTGCGGATACTGCGGACGCCGCCAGCCCGCCCGGCCACGCTCCACGGTGTGTCCCGAGTGCGGAAAGCCGTTCCTCGTGCGGTACGCGGGGCCCGAGGCGTCACCCCGGGAGCTGACGTCCCGGTGGGAATCGGGTCGGGCGATGTGGCGCTTTCGCGAGCTCCTGCCGCTCCGGGAGGGCGAGGAGCCCGTGAGCCTCCTCGAGGGCGACACGCCCTGCCTCCCGGCGCCCACGATCGGCGAGGACCTCGGGGTGGACCTGTACGTGAAGGACGAGGGGCGAAATCCCACGGGCAGCTTCAAGGACCGCGGACTCTCGGCCGCGGTGACCCGGGCGGCCGCGGACGGGGTGCCGGGCCTGGTGATCCCCAGCGCCGGCAACGCCGGGGCCGCGCTGTCGGCCTACGGCGCCCGCGCCGGCCTCCCGGTGCGGGTCTACATTCCCGAGGACACTCCCGAGGCGGTGGAGCGCCGTTGCCGGCGATTCGGGTCGGACGTGGTGACCGTGGACGGGCTCATCACCGACTGTGGCGACCTGGCAGCGGACTACGCCGAGGAGACGGGCGCCTTCAACGTCTCCACGCTCCAGGAGCCGTATCGGATCGAGGGCAAGAAGACCATGATGCTCGAGATCGTCGAGTCCCTGGGGGGACCACCGGACGCCATGGTCTACCCCACCGGCGGCGGGACCGGCCTCATCGCCAGCTGGAAGGTACTGAACGAGCTGGAGGAGCTCGGCGTCATCGAGGACGCCCGCGGGACCCGGCTCTACTCCGTGCAGAGCGAGGGTTGTGCCCCCATCGTCCGTGCGTGGCGGGAAGGAAACGAGGAAGCGGAGACCTGGACCGGGGCCGAGACCGAAGCGTTCGGCCTCCGGGTCCCGTCCGCGCTGGGCGACTTTCTCATACTCCGTGCGCTCCGCCAGTCCGGCGGCGGCGCTGTGGCGGTCTCCGACGGTGATATGGAGGAGGCCGCCGACGAGCTCGGCGCACGGGAGGGCGTGAACGCCATCATCGAGGGCGGCGGCACACTGGCCGCGGCCCGGCGCCTTCGTTCCTCCGGCGAGATCGAGCCCGGCGAGAGCGTCGTTCTCTTCAACACAGCGAATCTCCTGGTGTACTGAATCATCGATGCCGGCTGCCGAGGCGGCCGAATTGCGGAACTCCGCCCGCCGGCCGGCAGGAGTGCGGAAAAGCTCGCCCGGGCCGAGAGCTGGTGCGCGGTCTGCATGCAAATACCGTCCTCTCGGAGGGAGCGTGGAACGGCGCCTCCACGGATCGGTAGAGAAGGCGAGTTTGGTCGACACCTGCGAGAAGTCGGACAGTGCACGTCGAACGTTCGAAGTCAGGCCTCGAGTCACAACAGGGCGACAGGATGAGAACTAAGATTACGATCGGAATCGCTCTCGCACTCTTCCTCGCGCCGGCGACACTGCTGGGCCAGGAGCAGCAGAAGGAGCAGCAGTGCCAGCTCCAGGGCGCACCGGAGCTCTCGCTGGCCCAGACCTTCCTGAAGCAGGCACAGGACACCAGCATGTCGGAGTCACAGCGCCAGGCTGCTGCCGAGAAAGCCTGGTCCGAGGCGCTGCAGGGCCCGATCGAGGACGACACCGACAACGCCACTTTCTACTACTTCGGGGCGCTGGCCCAGGTGCAGCTCGACAACTACTCGAAGACGGACAGTCTCCTGAACGTCTTCATGGAGAAGGCGCCGGAGGGCTGCGCGAAGCGGGCCGAGCAGATCCGCTTCCAGGCGTGGGCGAACCTGTACAACCAGGCGATCGAGGCCTACAACGGCGGCAACCAGGAGCGCGCTCTCGAGAAGTTCGAGCAGGCGAACAGCATCTACGACGACGCCCGCTCGCTGGTGAACGCCGCCACGCTCCACGAGCAGCAGGGCAACCAGTCCCGGGCCATGGAGCTCTACAGCCGTGCCCTGGAGGCTGGCGGCGAAGCCCAGCAGATGAGGACGGCGCTCACCAAGCTGGCGAACAGGCGCCTGCAACAGGGCGACACGGCGGCGGCCATGGAGCAGTACAACCAGTATCTGAGCAACAATCCGAGGGACGTCTCGGTCCAGGCGACCTACGCGCAGACGCTCGCCCAGACGGGACAGTCGGATTCCGCCCAGGCCATCTTCTCCAGCCTGCTGGACAGGAGCGACCTGACGTTCGAGCAGTGGAGCCAGGTCGGTGTCGGTCTCTACCAGGCCGGCAGCTACGGGGAGGCCATCGAGGCCTTCCGGACGGCGCGTGAGATGCGTCCCCTGAACAAGGAGACGATGGAGAATCTGCTCAGCGTGTACTCGCAGGCGGAGCAGTGGAAGCAGATCCCGTCGCTCGCCGATACGGTGATCAGCTGGTATCCCTACGACTCCCAGAACTATCGCCCGGCGGTGCGGGCCTACGACAACCTGGATCAGCGCAAGCGGGCCCAGGAGCTGCTGAACCGGCTGCAGAACCTTCCGATCCAGATCACGCAGCTCGGGATGACAGAGCAGGGATTCGTCCAGGGGCAGTTCCAGACGACGAGCGAGTCCGCCGCGGGACAGCAGATCACCATCCCCTTCGAGTTCCTGGACAGCCAGGGCAACGTGGTGACGACGCACGAGTTCACGACAACGCTTCCAGCGCAGGGAGAGAGCGGGAACATCGAGTTCAGGGTCGAGGCCGACGCCGACCTGGAGAGCTTCCGCTACTCCAGGGACACCAGTCTCGGCGCCTCGTCCTCGAGCTCGGGCTCGAGCGGCGGACGCTGACGGACGACGGCTGCACGCCACCGACGCGGGAGCGAGAGCTCCTGCTCTGACCGGCTTTGACCGGTCGTCCCGCCCGCGGCCACCCGAGCCGCGGGCGGTCGGCGACCCTCTTCCACCGACGGGCCGAAACCCTCACCTTTCCCCCGCGGCCTGTCCGACGGCCCCGACGGCCCCCTCGACATGCCCTCTTCGGACAACCTCCCCCACGACTCCTGAAGCCATGTCCGTCCAGGCAGAGCGGGAAGAGACCACCGAGACGCCCCGGGCGGAGGCCCCGGTCGTGGCCATCGTGGGGCGTCCCAACGTGGGGAAATCCACGCTCTTCAACCGCATCCTGGGCGAGCGGGTCGCCATCGTGTCGGAGGAGGAGGGCGTGACCCGGGACCGGCACTTCGCCCCGGCCGACTGGGCGGGGCGCCACTTCATGCTCGTGGACACCGGGGGAGTGGTGGACGTCGCGGACCGCCCCCTCGAGCGGGAAGTGCGGGAGCAGGTCATGGCGGCCGTGGAGCACGCCGATGCCCTGATCTTCGTCGTCGACGCAGAGTCGGGAGTCCATCCGGTGGACGCCCGCGTCGCCGACATGCTCCGGCGGACGGATCGGCCGGTCGTACTGGCCGCCAACAAGGTGGACGAGCCCATCGGAGCCACCGGGCACCTGGAGTTCTACGAGCTGGGACTGGGGGATCCCATCCCGGTCTCGGCGGCGAACGGCAAGGGGAGCGGCGACCTTTTGGACGCGCTGGTCGAGAAGCTTCCGGGCGAGGCCGGCGAGGCCGGCTCCGACGGGGAACAGCTGGAAGCAGATCTCCGGCTGGCGGTCATCGGACGTCCGAACGTGGGCAAGTCGAGCTTCGTCAACCGGCTCCTGGGCGAAGAGCGGGTCGTGGTCCACGAGGAGCCGGGCACCACCAGGGACTCGATCGATACGTACCTGGAGTACGAGGGCCAGCGGGTCTGCCTGGTGGACACGGCCGGTCTCCGCCGGCAGGCCCGGATCGACGACGACGTGGAGTTCTACAGCCGGGTCCGGACGGCCCGTGCCATCGATCGGGCCGACGTGTGTGTCCTTCTCATGGACTGCGTCCGCGGAGCGGCCAACCAGGACTTCCGCATCGGGGAGCAGGCCTGGGACGACGGGTGCGGGCTCGTCTTCGTAGCGAACAAGTGGGATCTGGTGGAGGAACGGGGCCCTGAGGTCGTGGACCGCTTTCAGGAGGCGCTCCGGGAGCGGGCTTCCTACCTGCGCCGGGTGCCCATCGTGACGGCTTCGGCGGAAACGGGTCTGCGGGTCCGGAAGGTCCTGGACCTGGCGCGACAGGCGCAGGAGAACCGCCGCCAACGGGTGAAGACCTCCGAGGTGAACGACGTCCTGCACCGCCTCCTCCGGGAGCGTCAGCCCCCGCAGGGCAGCACGGGCGACGTCCGGATCTACTACGGTACCCAGGTCGCCTCGGAGCCGCCGCTCTTCGTTCTCTTCGCCAACCGGCCGGAGGAAGTGGCGAACCACTACGTCCGGTACCTGGAGAACGGTTTCCGGCAGGCCTGGGAGTTCACGGGGACACCGGTTCACATCAAGCTCCGCGAGCGGGACCGGCCGAGCTGATGCGGGAGCTCTCGTTCCTGATCGCGGCCTATCTGATCGGGTCGATCCCGTCGAGCTACATGGCGGGAAGGGCCGCCGGCGTGGACGTCTCCGCGCGCGGAAGCGGGAACCTCGGGGCCACGAACGTGCTCCGCGTGGTCGGGCCGGGGTGGGCCTCCGCGGTGCTCTTCGTCGACGGGCTGAAGGGATTTCTGCCCGTGTGGTTCTTCCCGCTCTGGGACGGATCGGCGCTCCCGGGGCTGGCGGTAGGCTACGGCGCGGCCACCGTGGCGGGGCACGTGTGGTCGGTCTTCCTGCGCTTTCGCGGAGGGAAGGGGGTGGCCACGGGCGGAGGGGCTCTGCTGGGCGTGGCGCCGCTGACTGCGCTCGTCACCGTGCTGATCTGGGCGGGCTTCGTCCTCCTCACCCGGACGGCATCGGTGGCCTCCCTGGTGGCCGCGACCAGCGCGCCGCTGGTGGCGGCCTGGCTCGACGCCTCGTGGTCCGCCGTCGGGTTCGCCCTGGTCCTGGCGACCCTGGTGTGGTGGACGCACAGGGACAACGTCCGCAGAATGCGGCGGGGCGACGAGCATCGATTCGGCGCGGCGTCCATGGACGCCGGCAACGGGGAAGGGTCCGGATGAGCGCTACGGTGGGCATTGTGGGCGCGGGGAGCTGGGGCACGGCGCTCGGCCACGTGCTGGCGCGGAACGGCCACAGCCCCAGGCTCTGGTCCCACGACCCGGCGGTGGCGCAGCAGATCCGCCGCAATTCACGTAACGAGAAGTATCTACCAGGGCACGATCTGGATCCCTCGCTGGAGGCGCACGCGGAGATGGCGCCCGTGCTGGCGGACGCGCAGGTCGTGATCTCCGTCAGCCCATCGCACGTGGTCCGCGAGGTCATGGTAGAGGCCTCGCGTCACGTCTCCGGGTCGTCGGTGCTCGTGAGCGCCTCCAAGGGCCTCGAGATCGACAGCCGCATGCGGATGAGCGAGGTCCTGGAAGAGGTATTCGACCACGAGCGCGCCCGGAATCTCGTGGTGCTGTCGGGGCCGAGCTTCGCGGTGGAGGTGGTGCAAGAGCTTCCCACGGCGGTGGCCGCCGCCTCCCGCAGCGCCGAGAACGCGCGCCGGGTCCAGGAGCTGTTCCAGAACGAGCATCTCCGCGTCTACACGCAGTCCGACGTCGTGGGCACGGAGCTCGGCGGCGCCGTGAAGAACGTCATCGCCCTGGCGGCCGGCATGAGCGACGGCCTGGGCCTGGGCAACAATGCGCGGGCTGCGCTGATCACGCGGGGCCTCGCGGAGGTCGAGCGGCTGGTCCGGGAGATGGGTGGCGACGAGCTCACCCTGTCGGGCCTGGCCGGGGTCGGTGATCTGCTGCTCACGTGCACGGGAGACCTGAGTCGGAACCGCACCGCGGGTCTGGCCATCGGCCGTGGCGGGGACGTGGAGCAGGTGCTCGGCGGCATGGAGCAGGTGGTCGAGGGCGTGCGGACGACGCGGGCGGTGCGGAACCTGGCCCGCCGGCACGGGGTGGAGATGCCCATCGTGGAAGCCGTATTTTCCATCCTGTACGAAGACGTGGAGCCCACGGAAGCCCTGTCGCAACTGATGTCACGCCAGCCGAAACCGGAGCGCTGGAGCTGATGCCGGACGATCGAATCGCCCCCAAGGAGTACTACTCCATCGGCGAGGTCTGCGAGGTGACGGACCTGAAACCCCACGTCCTTCGGTACTGGGAGAGCCAGTTCTCGGCGCTCCAGCCGTCCAAGAACCAGGCGGGCAACCGCATCTATCGGCGCCGCGAGATCAAGCTGGTACAGCTCCTCCGACACCTGCTGTACAACGAGAAGTACACCATCGAGGGCGCCCAGCAGAAGCTGGAGCAGCTCCGGGAGGAGGGAAACCTGGATCGCGCGGCCCGGGTGGCGCTGGAGGGCGAGACGGTGACGGATCTGCGGAAGGAGGCCGACGCCCTCGTGGACCTCCTGACGCTGGAGGAATGACCGGTTCCCGGGGACCGGAGGCGAGCTCCGGGTCCACAGAGGACGGCGCCGAGAACGGTACCAGGATTCTCGTCACCAACGACGACGGCATCCACGCGACGGGGATCGAGGTCCTCACCGCAGTCGCCGCCCGGTTGGGCGACAGCCAGGTGGTGGCGCCGGACCGGCAGCAGAGCGCCAGCAGCCACTCGCTGACCCTCCACCGGCCGCTGCGGGTGACGGAGGTCGAGAGCGAAAAGCACGTCGTGGACGGCACGCCCACCGACTGCGTCCTCTTGGCCGTGAACCAGCTTCTCGAGAGGGTGCCGGAGTATGTGGTCTCCGGGGTGAATCACGGTCCGAACATGGGGGAGGACGTCCTCTATTCCGGCACAGTCGCGGCGGCCATGGAGGGGACGATCCTGGGGATTCCCTCCATCGCCGTCTCCTTCGTGGGCAGCGAGTACTCGCACCTGGGACGGTGGGAGGAGATCCTGACCGGACTGATCGGAGGCCTGATCGCCCGCGACGACTTACCGGCCGCGACCTTCTTCAACATCAACCTCCCGGATCGGGATCCGTCCGATCTCCGGGGCGTGCGGGTCACCAGCCTGGGGCGTCGGGTATACTCGGATTCCCTCAGCCGGGCCGAGGATCCCCAGGGCCGGGACTACTACTGGATCGGCGGCGGGGAGTCCCACTGGTCCGGCGGCGAGGACTCCGACTTCCGCGCGGTGCGGGCCGGCTACGCGTCCGTCACCCCCCTCCATCTGGACCTCACCAACCACCGCCTTCTGGAGGAGGTCCGCTCGTGGGCCCTGGCTGAGGACGGCGGATGACGACCCGGTACCGGAGGGATCGCCGGAAGCTCGTGGAGAGGCTTCGCCGGGCCGGAATCGAAGACCTGGCCGTGCTGCACGCCTTCGACGAGGTCCCCCGGCACCATTTCGTGCCGGAGGCCGTGCGCCACCGGGCGTACGAGGTAGCCGCCCTCCCCATCGGTCACGAGCAGACGATCTCCCGGCCCACAGTCCACGCGGCGCACCTGAGCCTCGCAGAGCTGGACGGCGACGAGCGCGTCCTGGAGGTGGGCACCGGGTCCGGGTTCCAGACGGCGCTCCTGGCCCTCCTGGCCGGAGAGGTGTATTCCATCGAGCGCGTGGAGTCCCTGGCCGCGGGGGCGCGGGAGCGGCTCCGAGGGATCGACGTGGAGGTGGAGAGGGTCCACCTCCGAACCGGTGACGGCAGCCGGGGATGGCCCGAGGCAGCGCCCTTCGACGCGATCCTGGTGGGAGCGGCGGCACCGAGCGTGCCGACGGCCCTGGAGGAGCAGCTGGCGGAGGGAGGACGCATGGTGGTTCCGGTGGGCGGCGACGAGCAGCGTCTGCTCCTGATTCGGCGCCGCGGCGGAGAGCTGGAGCGGGAGGAAGTGGAGGGGGCGCGCTTCGTGCCGCTCGTGGGCGAGGAGGGCTGGTGACCGACGGACGGACGACGGAGGGTCGGATGGCGGACGAGGAGGGAGGCGCCGGGAGCCCCGACCGGGCGGAAGCGTCCCCGGCGGGGCGGGACGGCGGCGGCGACCAGGGTCCGCTGCGGCGGCTGTACCACTGGGTGCTGGGATGGGCCGACCGGCCTGGGGGCCCCGCGGCCCTCTTCGGCATCGCGGTGGCCGAAGCCTCGTTCTTCCCGATTCCGCCGGACGTGCTGCTCATCCCGCTGGCCATCGGAAAGCCTGCGCGCTCGTGGTGGTTCGCCGCCCTGTGCACCGCCGGCTCCGTGCTCGGGGCTGCCGGCGGCTACGCTATCGGCGCCGGCCTGTACGAGACCGTCGGCGAACCCATTCTCCACTTCTACGGCTACTCGGCGGAGTACGCCCGCCTCGGGGAACTCTACGACAGCAACCTGATTCTAACCCTCGGGACTGCTGGATTCACGCCCATCCCGTTCAAGGTGTTCACCATCGCGGCCGGCGGATTCGGCGTCTCGTTCCCCGCCTTCCTCGCCGTCTCGGCGGTGAGCCGAGGAGCGCGGTTCTTCGTCGTGGCGGCCCTGATTCGAATCTTCGGTCCGCAGATACGGAACTTCATCGAGCGTCACTTCAACTGGCTGTCCCTGGCCCTGGCGGCGGCCATCGTGGGCGGGTTCCTGCTGCTGGGGCTTCTGTGACGGACGCGGCGCACGGCGGGGATGCGGCGCACGTTGACGCTCCGTCGGAGCGTCGTCTACCTTCCCGGCGTCGTGCCGTGGAATCGGGCCTGCTGGAGGCGGGCGTGTACTATCCTCGCCCCCTCGCTCCGCTCCGGGACGCCGTGTCCGCGGCGCTGGGGGCTCCCTCCCGAGAGGACGTTCGGCGGGGAGTCGACCCGTCACCCCTCTGGCGCGATTCCGTGCTGCGGAGCCGGCTCGTCCAGGCCGTGGCCGATCACGCACGCCGCTCCGGCGCCGGTCGGGTCGAGGCCGCCGACCCCGCTATCGTGCCGCTGGCGTCGGCGGTGGCCGAGCGACTCATGCTGCCGCTGGAGCGGCCGGAAGCCGGGGAGGCCCGGCAGGGGAGGATCGGCGCCGCCTCTTACCTGATGGCCCGGGTGCTGGACGCAAAGGAGGAGGAACGCTTCTCTTCCGACAAGGGCCAGGGTAAAGGACGGGCGCGGGGGCGGTACGTCGGGGCCGGTGTGCTGTTCTGGATCCGTCCGGCGCGGGACGACGATACGGAGTTTCCTAACATACTGTATATCATCGATCTGTAGTATCTCACCTCTTTTCGTTTACAGAAGCCAGAAGCCATGAGCCGGGAGGCCGACGTCGGCACGCCGCCGGCGGGCCACTCGCGCCTCCTCGAAGGAGCTGCTTCCGATGACACCACCCGATTCAACCCGCCAGCAGGATGCGGAGGACGTCGACGCCTTCCTGACGGCCGTCCTCCGCATGGTCGAATGGATCCAGAAGAACACGCGGACGGTGACGATCGGCGCCGTCGTGCTCGTGCTGGCCGTCGCCGCCGGCATTTACTACAGCAACTACCAGGAGAACGTACGGCAGCAGGCAGCCACCGAGCTCCAGCAGCTCCAGACGCAGCTCCAGGGGCAGCCGCCGGACACGCTCGCCGTATCGGTCGAGAACTTCATAAGCCGGTACGGAGACACACGCTACGGCGACGAAGCACGGCTCCTCATGGGACGGATACAGCTGAGGAACGACGCGTGGGAGGAGGCCATCAGCACCCTCGACCCGGTGAGCGGCAGCTACCCTGCGGACAGCCCCACGGGCTACGCGGCCCGGAAGCTCCTGGCCGCGGCCCACGAGGGAGCCGGCAACGTGGACCGTGCCCTCGAGCTGTACAGCGATCTGGCGTCGAACGCCCAGTTCGCCTTCCAGAGGAACGAGGCGGCGGTGGATCGAGCCCGTCTCCTGGCGGAACAGGGCCGTCTCTCGGAAGCCGAGAAGATCTACTCGCGCCTCGTCTCCCGGGCGGACACCTCGGCAGCCGGCGTCGCCTCCGACGATCTCCAGACCTATCGCCTCAGGCTCGGCGAGATCCGGGCCCGACTCGCGGGCGGGACTGAAGCCGCGGACTCGGCGGGCGGGCAGGGAACCGGTGATGGCGAACCACCGTCCTCCGCCGCGGACACATCTGCCTCGCGAAGCGGCTGAACGGCCGGTAGCGGACGATACGGGCCAGTTCCCGTCGCCGGTCGGTCGAGACTCGGTCCCGGTCCGGCTCTCCGGCGCCTCTCCGGGCAATTTCATCGGAACGGGGACGACGGCTCGGATTTCGAGCCGAGCTCTTTGCTCCTCCTGTCTGCCGGGCCGCTGATCTGAGCCGGCGTTGCGAATCCTGAATCTTCCTTCTCGCCGGCAGGTGCCGCTGTTTAGCGACGCAGACGGAAACGGCGCATAATATATATTATGTAAACTAGCTATCGGAGTTCGGGCACAAGACGATGCGCCCGGCCCCCCTCCACCGCGGGTCGCCGCGCTACGCTGGCGAAAAATTTCGGCTGTGGGCCGTCGTGTGAATCGAAAACCGTCACAGCACGCCCAGGAGGTCCATCAGGCGGAGCTTCCAGACCTTCCAGATGGCTTCGAAGACGATCGCCTTCGACATCTTCGACTCCCCGCTCTCGCGCTCCACGAAGACGATGGGCAGCTCGTGGATCTGATACCCGGCCTTCCAAGCGCGGAAGCTCATCTCGATCTGGAAGGCGTAGCCGTTGGACTCGACGGCGTCCAGATCGATGTCACGGAGCGCGGCTCGAGGGAAACACTTGAAGCCGCTCGTGGAGTCGGTCACAGGAAGTCCCGTGGCGATACGGGCGTAGACCGTTCCGAAGTAGCTCAGGAGGAGCCGTCGGATGGGCCAGTTCACGACGGTGACCCTGCCCTCGGTATAGCGGGAGCCGACGACGACGCGGTCCTCGGAGGCGGCCTCGAGAAACTCCGGCAGGTGCTCCGGGTCGTGGGAGAAATCGGCGTCCATCTCGAGGAAGTAGTCGTAGTCTCGCTCCAGGCCCCAGTGGAAGCCTTCGATGTACGCTGGCCCGAGGCCTCGCTTCCCCGTCCTGTGGAGCGCGTGCACTCGCTCGTCGTCGCGCGAGAGCCGGTCGGCGACCTCCCCGGTGCCGTCGGGGGAGTCGTCGTCCACGACGAGCACGTCGATGCGGTCGTCCTCGGCGAGAATGGCCGGGACGATCTCGGGAAGATTCTCCCGCTCGTTGTACGTGGGAACGATGGTCAGAAAGCGATTCATATCATAAATTGTAAGCGACTCATGAACATATACTTAACGTGAAAGATACGATCGTCATTCACGGACCGCATCGCCGCCGGAGGGCTCGACGGGCCGGTCGTCCCGGGCGCCCGAGAGGGCCGGCCACAGGAAGGAGAAGCCCAGGAAGAGCAGCTCGGAGACGGTGGTGACGATCCGGTAGGCCACGGCCACCACAGTGGCGACCCCCACCGAGAGGCCACCGACCGAGGCCAGCAGGCCCACCATGGCGCCTTCCCGGACGGCCAGGCCGCCGGGGCTCATGAGGGCCAGGTAGCCCACCACGTAGCTCGCGGCGAAGACTGCGGTGAGCTCCAGCGGCCCCATCACGCCGGTGCCGACGGTCCCCCGGAGCATACACCACAGGGAGAGGCCGTAGATGCCCCAGGAGAGGAAGATGGCCCCGGCGGAGGCGGCGAGCCCCCGGTTCCCGATGCGGTCGATCTCAACGTCCTCTTCCCTCATCAGGCGGGAGGCGAGCTCCGCTGATTTCCGCAGTACCGCGGGATGAAGGGCGGCGGCCAGGAGGAGCACGACGAAGCCGGCGGTCCACGGCGAGGAGCCGAGGAGCGAGTTCGGACGCCCGACGAGGACGGTGGCTGCCGTGGCGGCGCCGGTGACCAGGATCAGGACCTGGAAGCCGACGGAGGAGACCAGTCCCGCGGCGCCGGACTCCCCACGCTTCCGGAGATAGACGGTGAGGCCACCCAGGTGCCAGAGCTTCCCCGGAATGTAGCGGCCCACGTTGGTGGCGCTCCAGATCTTCCAGCCCTCCCTGTAGCTGACGCCTCCCCCGCTCTCGCGAAAGAGCTTGACCCAGACACTGGACATCTCGAGCAGATTGACGGTGGCGAGCAGGAGGGACGCCGCGATCCAGCCGGGCCGCACCCTCCAGTCATAGCCGGTGATGGAGGCCTGGAGGTGCTCCCACTGATCACCGAGGACGAGGATCAGGAAGATCAGGCCCGCCAGGACGAAGACCGTGGCCGCGATCCGTACCCATCGCCTCCTCACGGCGTGGCTCCCGGGCTTCAGCCGTCCCGTCTCCGCCGGTAGCGTGCCGCTCCCAGGCCGAGAAGGGTGAGGACCGTGCCGCCGAGCGTGAGACCGAGGCCGGCCCGGTAGCTGCTCGACTCGTAGCGGAAGACCAGCGTGTGGCTGCCGGCGGGGACGACGACTCCCCGCAGGGCCGCGTCCGCTCGGTAGACCGATACCTCTTCCCCGTCGAGGACGGCCCTCCAGTTCGGATGATAGACCTCGCTCACCACGAGCAGACCCTGCTCCTCGGCCTGCACTCTCAGCTCCACGCGCTCGGGGCTTCGTGAGACGACGCGGGCCGTTCCACTCCCCGCCGGCGGCGGGGAGTCTACTCCCTCCACCACGGCGGCCTCCCGGTAGCTGGAGAGGCTCATGGTGCGCTGCCGCGCGGCGGAGCTGTCCTCCACCGTCACCACGGAGCGGGGGAAGAAGGCGTGGGGGGCGTCGGCGGCGACCCGGTACACCCTCTTCCCCGCCGCCTGCGTGGCCGGCGTGAGGAGCTCCGTGTCCAGGGCCTGCCGGCTGGTTACGAACTCGAGGTCCAGCAGCTGCCAGAGCACCGGCGCCCGGGCGAGGTTCTGGTAGCCGACGCCCCCGACCAGGTGGTCATACCAGGCGAGACGGAAGTTCTGGCTCCCCGTGACGGCCGGCAGGTCGAAGTACATGAGCTCGTTCGGCCCGTAGGAGCGCTGCACCGGCCACACCCGCTCTCCGACGCTCGTGTTCTCCTGCATGTACTGGACGGCGGCGTCGGCGCGGAACGCGCGGTCAGGGTCCACGGTGCGGAGGAAGCGGGCGTCCACCCTCCAAAGGTCCACCACCAGGAGGAGGAGCGGCGCCGCCACGGCCCATCTCGGCACCCGGCGCTGCGCCACCGCCTGCGCGGTGCCCAGGGCCACAATCCACCCCGCGAGGACCAGCCATCCCGTGGTCTGAAGGGTGCCCGCCAGGTCGGCGCCGGGGCCCTTCTGGTAGTTCGCCGGGAACCAGGCGCGGCGCGCCCACTGCTGGAGGGAGTCCGGCGAGAGGGCGGCGGCCAGCGCGAAGAGGAGGAAGGGCGCCGAGAGGAGCCACACGCCCCACCACTCGATACCGCCCCCCTCTTCCCCGCCCCCGTTGCCGCTGTCCGCTCTGGCGTCGGCGCCGCCCCCCTTCCTTGCGGCCAGGACCCTGTGCCACCCCAGCCCGGCCAACATGGCCACGAAGAATGAGACCGGGCCGATCATCATCTCTGCGGCGCGGAAACGATCGATGAGCGGCACGACCTCATAGGCGATGCGGTGCACCGGCGTGGCGTCGCCCAGCGCGAAGAGCAGGGCCAGCACCCCCGCGCCGCCGAAGAACCACGTCCTGCGGTCGCTGCGACCGGCCACCACCGCGAGGCAGCCCAGGGCCAGCGGCACGGCGCCCAGGTACATGCTGTTGATGCGGAACGGGTTCGGACCCCAGTACTGCTGCAGGACCCCCATCAGGTCGGGGAGGAAGAGCGAGGCCAGCTCCTGGGGGGGCACGTCCCAGGAGGCCGCGAACTCGTAGCCCTCCAGCCCGCCACCGCGCACCCCGTGCCCCATCATCTCCAGCGTCGGGAGCGCCTGGACGGCGCCCACGGCGGCCCCGATCACGAAGGTGAGGACGAGGAATCCGGCCGGCCGGGCCAGCGGTCGGAGGCTCTCCTCCCGACGGTAGCGGTCGACCAGGCGGTAGAGCGCGTACAGGGCCACCGACAGGGACGAGAAGTACATGAGCTGCGCGTGGGGCGTAAGCAGCTGACATCCCACCACCAGCCCCGACGCCAGAAAGGGCTCGATCCGCTCGGTCCGGAATCCCCGCTCCACCAGGCCGAAGACCAGCGGCATGAGCACCATGACGAACATCCGGCTGTCGTGGCCCCCGTAGATCGTCGATACCACGTAGCCGGCGAACATGAAGGCCAGCCCGGTGACCACGGCGGCCCACTTCTCCATCCGGAACTCCCGGGCAGCGTAGTAAGCGAAGAGCCCGGAGAGGAACATGTGGAGCGCGTAGGTCCACCCGATGGCGCGGAACAGCGGGAGCACGAGGTAGAGGAGCGACGTGGGATAGAAGGCGGGTCCCGGCAGGATGGCCAGGTACGGGAGGCCGCCGTAGACGAAGGGGTTCCAGAGCGGCATCCCGTTTCCGCTCTTCACCTGCTCGGCCCCGAACTCCCGGAGCTGGTAGGCCTGGTCGACCATGTCCGTGCCGAAGACCATCTGCCCCGGGTTCAGGGCGAACTCGGAGTAGAAGCCCAGCGTGAGGAGGGCCGCCAGTCCGGCGAACAGGTAGGGCAGGCGCGCCTCGAGGGGACTCTCGTCCTCCGGCGAACGGCCGGCGGGGAGAGCTCCCGTCCACGGCGTTCGGAACTCGTCGATCCACCCGTCGCTCACGTTGCGTTCCCTCCCGATCCGTCGTGGTTCCGCGCCGACGCCGCCGACCGGTAGATGCCCTCCAGGGACTCGGCGATGGCGTCCGACGAGAAGTTGTCCAGCACGTAGCGCCTCCCACGGGCGGCGATCTCCCGGGCCCGATCGGGGTCGGACGCGGCGTCCAGGACAGCCTCCGCCAGGGCCTCTGGATCCCGGGGTGGCACCCGCCACCCGGTCTCGCCGTCCTTCACGATGTCGACGATGCCGCCCACCCCGGAGGCGATCACCGGGCGCTCGAAGAGCAGCGCCTCGAGGAGGACCACGCCGAGCCCCTCCGTATCTCCCTTCTCGTCGACGACCGCCGGCAGGACGAAGGCGTCGCACGTGCGGTACAGCGACTCCAGCCGCTCCGCGGGGACGTACCCGGTGAGCTCGACCCGGTCCTCCACCCCTGCCTCGCGGGCAGCGGCCTCGATGCACGGGCGCCACTCCCCCTCTCCGACCACGGTGATCACGGCCGGCCGCTCGTCGAGAATCCGGGGAAGAGCGCGGACAAGGTATTCGACCCCTTTTCGCTCCACCAGCCGGCCCACGAAGAGGAGGCGCAGGGGACCGTTCCCGGCGAAGGGGGTCCGCGTCTCCTCGTCGGACCCGGCGGAATCGTCGAAGGGGGCCGGCGAGGGGACGACGCGGACCTCCCGGTCCGTGTACTGCCGCACTTTCTCGGCGGTGGCGCTGGAGTTGGCGGTCATGACGTCCGCCGAGCGCGTCGTCCACCGCAGGAAGGGACGCAGCCAGGGCATGCGTCGCTTCACCCAGGTCAGCTCGACGCTGTAGTAGCTGGAGACCACGGCGGTCTGTCCGCCGGAGGCGAGCCGCAGGGCGGATCCGAAGAGCGCGTGCGGCATCGGCCAGTGGACGTGGACCACGTCCCACTCCCCGGTGAGGCCACCGCGGAGGGAGGAGAGCGTGCCCCCGGTCAGGTAAAAGGGGACGAGGGAGGCGTATCCGGCGGACCGCCGGATGCGGTCGGGCACCGTCTCGTCGTGAGTCAGGGTTTCCCAGGAGGCCGGGGCGTACCGGAAGCGGTGGACTGGAATGCCGTGGACTTCGTGGTCGCCGCCGCCGCGGTACGCCGACGTGAGCACCCGGGCGTCGATCCCCCGGTCGCGGAGCGAGCGGATCAGCTCCACCATCCAGGGTGTGATCGGATCGTTCTCGTCCCGAGGAAAGGCCGTCGTGACGTGCAGGACCTTCACGGCGTCATCCCCGAGGCGCCGGTCCCGAGAAGAGCCACGGGAGGCTCGGATCGGAGGCGGAGAACGTACGTGGGCGGCCGTCCCTCCTGGTAGAGCATCTCGAAGCGCTCCGGATTCGCCCGGACGGCGGGCACCAGGTACCGGGCCGTCGTCCCGCTGACCTGGTCGATGACCACGAAGTCGGCGTCGGCGGCCTCCAGGTCGTCCATGAGCAGATCCGGCTCGTCGGTGAACCGGTAGACGCGACCCTGGCGGCCGGAGAGCCAGAAGAAGATACGGGGCTTCCGGTTCACGACGATGGCGCCGGGCGGGAGGTTGTCCCGGCTCCACCGGGCGGCGTCGATGAAGCTGGCCCAGGGTGCCGCCACGCAGGGCGAGCCGTCGGCGTACGCCTGCAGGCAGCGTACCCTCTCCGGGGCCCTCGTTCCCGCCGAGTGGAGGGCCGGCAGGGTCAGCAGCGCCGCCGTCCCCACGACCAACGCCCCGCGCCCCGGCAGATTCCAGCGCGTACCGGCTCGCTCGACGGCTCCCACCGCGTAGAGCAGGAGCAGAGGCAGCACCGGGAGGAGGAAGCGCCGGTCCGTCCAGACGTCGGGCCAGACCGCGATGAGCCCCACGTACAGAAACGTGAAGAGCTCTGCGAGCCCGATTCGCTCTCTTCCCCGGGCGAGCCACCCCGCCAGGGCGAGGCCGGTGACGGCCAGTCCCAGGAGCGTGGTCAACGTCCCGCCGGCGTCCCCCTGGAGCCGCCGACCCGTGAGCGCCCCGGGCAGCACCGCGCTCACGTAGGTCCACAGGTTCACGGCGCCCCGTTCCACGAGGCCGGCCAGCCCGACGGTGCCGGCAGAGGGGTCGTACGGATTCCGCATCAGGAGCTCGTTCAGGTAGCCCTGGCTCCCGCCAACCATCTGGCCGTAGACGATCCATCCGCCGGCCACGACGGCGACCAGGGCCGCCGATACGGCCAGCCTGCGCCATTCCCGCCGCAGGGCGTGGAAGGCCAGCACGGCCAGCAACAGCGGCAGGCCCGCCGTACGGATCAGGAAGGCCGCGAGGGCCGCGCCCAGGCCCAGGGTCCACGAGGCCGGCGGAAGGACCCGGAGCCGCTGCAGGAGCGTGGCCGATCGGGGAGAATCGCTTCTCGCTCCGTCCCGAACCGTGGCCGACGGATCGTCCGTGCGCTCCGCGACTCCGGCGTAGGCGGCCACGGAGAAGAGCACGGCGGCCACGAAGAAGGCCTCGGAGAGCACCCAGTGCGAGTATTCGAGCAGCACCGGGTTCACGGCGAACAGGAAAGAGGCGCCCAGCGCCACCCTGGTGGAGAAGAGCCGCCGGCCCGTGCGGTAGATCAGCCACGCCGCCGCGGCGGTGCACGCCAGCGAGAACAGCTTGTAGACCTGGAGCCCCCCGATCAGCCCCAGTACGGCCAGGGCCGCCGGGTAACCGGGCGGATACTTCGTGTGCAGCGGGGTCTCCGGCAGGTGGAGGTCGAGGTAGCCTCGCAGGGAACGGAGCGCGTCGCCGAGGATCATGTATCCGGCGTTGTCGCCGCCCGTGAAGAGCGTCGGATCGTAGAGCAGGAAGCCCACGAGGACGTGGAGCGCCACGGCGATCCCCGCCCATGCCGCCGGCGAGAGGCCGCCGGACCCTCCGGCGCCCCCTTCCCCGCTCTCCCGCTCCGCCTCCCCGGTCACGTCACTCTCTCCCCGGCCCCGTGGGTCAGTTCCTGATGTCGCGCCGCAGGTCCTCGATCTCGTGCCGCAGCGTGGCCATGAGCTCCGCGAGGAAGCCCACGGCGAACAGAAGAACACCGAGGACCATGAGGAGCACGATGAGATTCAGGAGCGGCCGGTAGCCCTGGTCGAGCACGAAGCGGAAGTAGAGGGCCACGGCCCCGACCACACCGCCGAGCGTGAAGAGACCCAGGCCGGTGACGCCGAAGAACAGCATGGGCTTCCGGCTGCACACCACCTGGAACCACACCGTCACCAGGTCCAGGATGCCCACCAGGATCCGCCACTGGCCCGTGTACTTGGACTCGCCCCGCCGCCGGGGATAGAGCTCGATGTCGATCTCCGAGACCCGGTAGCCCTGGGCGTGGGCCAGCACCACCAGGTAGCGGTGCCAGTCCTTCCGGAGGCGGATGTCGTCCAGAACCTCCCGCCGGAAGGCCTTCATGGAGTTCAGGTCGTGGGCGGGCACCCCGAAGATCACCCGGCACAGCCAGTTGTAGAGGCTGGAGACGAAGGGCTTCTGATACTCGCCCACCTTCCGCCCGGTGACGACGTCGAAGCCGGTCTCGAGCTCGTCGATGAAGCGGGGGATCTCCTCGGGAGAGTGCTGCAGGTCGGCGTCGTAGAGGACCAGGTACTCGCCGCGTGCAGCCCGAGCGGCGGTCAGGAGCGCCTCCGTCTTGCCGCGATTCTGGCGGTGCCGCCGGAAGGTCACCGGGCCGAAGTCGGCGTCCTCGGCCGCCTCCCGGGCCGCCTCCAGCGTCCCGTCCGTGGACCCGTCGTCGACCAGCACGACCTCGGCGTTCAGGTCGTGGCGTCGGAACGTCTTCGCCATCTCGGCAAAGAGCTCGGGCATGTTCGGGGCTTCGTCGAGGGCGGGGACGACGATGCTGGCCCGCGGCGTCGCCCGGTCGGAAGACCGGGTTCCGGAGTCGGAGAGTCGGTCGGGCTCGGCGGGAGAGAGGTCTGCTGAGGCGTCCGGCGGGCTCATACCCGCTTGCGCATGCGGGCTGAAAGGATGCCCAGCTGGTCCCGGTATTTGGCCACCGTCCTCCGGGCGATCTGGATCCCCTCCTCCTTCAGGCGGTCCACGATCTCCTGGTCCGTGTGCGGATCGTGGGAATCCTCGTCATCGACGATCTTCTCGATACGGGCGCGGACGCCCCGGGCCGAGACCTGGCCGCCGTCGTCGGTATCCAACCCGCTGGAGAAGAAGAACTTGAGCGGGAGCACTCCACGTGGAGTCTGGGCGTACTTGTCGTTGGTCACGCGGGACACCGTGGACTCGTGCATGTCGATATGCTCCGCCACCTCGCGCAGCGTCAGCGGCTTCAGGTGCTCCACGCCCTTCTCGAAGTACTCCCGCTGCCGGTCGACGATGAAGTTCATCACCTTGAGCATCGTCTGCCGGCGCTGCTCGATGGCCTGAATCATCCACTGGGCGCTGTTCAGCTTCTTGGAGATGAAGCTCTTGTTCTCGCCCGAGAACTTGCTCTTGTCCTTGGCGACTTCCTTGTAGGCCTTGGAGAGCTTGAGGCGCGGCAGGTTGTTGTCGTTGTGGAAGACGTAGTACTCGCCGTCGATCTTGTCGACGATGAGGTCGGGGATGACGTACTCGTCGTCGGCCTCGGCGTACTTGAGGCCCGGCTTGGGGTCCAGCTTCGAGATCTTGTCCGACGCCTCCTGCACTTCCCTGGCGTCGATGCCGTACTCCTTGGAGATCTCGCTCCACCGGTGGTTGACGAGCTCGTCGAAATTCTCGTCGACGATGCGGTAGGTGAGCGAGTCCTGCTGACCCCGGTCCCGGAGCTGAATCAGGATGCACTCCCGGAGGTCCCGCGCGCCCACGCCACTGGGATCGAAGCGGTGGATCTCCTCCAGCAGACGCTCGGCCTCCGCCATGGTGAACTTCTCCGTGCCCTCCCAGGTGGGGTTCTCCGGATCGTCGAGGAACTCGTTCACCGACTCCACGATCTCCTCGAGCGAGCAGGTCAGGAAACCCTCGCGGTCGATGTTGCCGATGATCTCCTCGCCCAGCAGTACGCCCCGCTCGTTCAAGGGCAGCAGCTTCAGCTGGTCGCGCAGCTTGTCCCAGAGGTCCTCACTGGTCTGGGGCGTCGGGCGGTAAATCTCCTTCTCCTCGTACTCGCTGCTGCTGTGCCCACCGCCGACGTCGAATCCGTTGAGGAGGATCTCCTCCCAGTCGATCTCCTCCTCTTCCTCTTCCTCCAGCTGCTCTTCCAGCTCCTCCTCGGGCGTCTCCTGCTCCTCGCCGAGCTCGACGAGGTCGAGGAACGGGTTGGACTGCAGCTCCTGGTTGAGGTGCTGCTTGAGGTCCAGGAGGGGCATGTACAGGAGATCCATCGCCTGATACAGGCGTGGATTGACCTTCATCTCCTGTTTCGTCTCGACCTTCTGGGAAAGGTCGGTCTTCATGTTCGCCATTATCGAGCCCCGATCGACTCTGTGTTGCAGTTCGTCGACGCGAGCGATGTGCATCTCGCGCCCGCGTACAATGTAGCTTTTCGTGCGGATCCGGTCACGCGCCGGGCTGCACGGGACCGTCGGAAACGCCTGCTACAGCCGAAAGTCCTGTCCCAGGTACATCCGCCGGGCATCCGGGTCGTTAACCAGCGTCTCCGCCGGGCCCTCGATGTGTATTCGCCCGTTGAACATCAGGTAGGCCCGGTCGGTGATCGAGAGCGTCTCCCGG
>CAZFDK010000015.1:0-4418 GCA_964518305.1 uncultured Gemmatimonadota bacterium
GGAGTGCCCGGTGGAGGCCATCTACCCGGACGACGAGGTTCCCGAGGAGTACGAGGAGTTCATCGCCGGCAACTACGAGGCGTTCGACGTCCCGGCCCCGGCCTGAGCGCCGCCGACTCCCCCGCTGCGGGTCGCCGCCGGGGAGCCGCTCCGACGAAGCTGCCTCCCACCGGCACGAGGAGGGGGTGAGCCGAATGGCCCGCACCATCGACGTCGACGGCGACGCCTGGACGGTCCGGGCCCTCTCCCGCGAGGCCTTCCGGCAGGAAGCCGATCCCTGGCACTTCGTCCGCGTCCGGTTCGATCCGCCGGAGGACGCCGTGGGGCTCCTGCCCCGGGAGACCTGGATGCGGATCGAGGAGGACGTACCCGCCCGGGACGTATTGGACCAGTACGAGGACCCCGAGCTGGTGGAGTCCTTCCTGGCCGCCGAGGAGATCGAGGAGTAGGGAGAGAGCGCGAGGGCCGAGCCTCCTCTCCCGCCGGTGTGCCGCGCCGCCCGCGTCCGGCACAGCCGTTGCGCCCTCCATCACCGCTCGCGGCCTCCGAGCCGGCGCCTATCGCGGTAGCGCCGGGGCCGGCCTCCCACCTCCACCCGATTCCAGATATCCCTTCCATGCGCGGACCGACCAGCGGTTTTCTCGACCGCGTGCACCAGGACACGCTCATCGAAGACCGGAGCCGCCTCGCCGGAGAGGTGCGATCCGTCTTCCACGCCATCGTGGCCTCCATGGACCCCGGCGAGGCCGAGCGGTGGGTGGAGCTGCTCCCCTCGGACCTGGAATCGCTGTGGAAGCCGCCCTACTTCGAGGTTATCCGCTCCCGGGAGGAGGCCGGCCAGGCCCCCGGCGCGCCGACCCGTGCGTCGCGGCCCGTGGAGCTGCTCCGACGCCGGCTCCCTGCTGACCGAGGCTCCGAGGCCGCCGGTCTCATGCGGGCCGTCCTGGCGGCCCTGGAGGAGCGGCTCTCGTCCGAGGAGTGGGACGCCGTCGGACGGAGCCTCCCCGACGAGCTTACAGGCCTGGTCTCGCCGACATCCTCCTCCGCCCCGCCCTCCGCCGGGTCGTCGTGAGCAGCGGCCCGGGGACGGGCCCGTGACCTGGCTCCTCCTGGCGGCGGGAGCCGCCACCTTCTACGCGCTGCAGGGCGCGTGGACGAAGCGGATCACCACCGAAGTCTCGCGCCTGGCGGCCACCTGGGCGCTCTTCGCCTTCTCCTTCCCGCTCCTCGGAGGCTACCTGGCCCTCCGCGGCGTCCCGGCGGTGGAGCCCGCCTTCTGGCCCGCGCTGGCCACCAACCTGTTCGTCCTCTATCCGCTCTCCATGTATCTCTTCGTCTCGGCCATGACGGAGGGAGACCTGGGCCTCACCTACCCGCTCCTGGCCCTGACCCCGATCATGATCGTGCCGGTGGAGTGGGTCCTCCTGGGGGAGACCCCGGAGCTGCAGGGGCTGGCGGGCATCGTCCTGGTCATCGCCGGCGTCTACCTCCTCAACTTCCGGCGGGAGGACGCCTCCCTGCTCGCCCCCTTCGCCGCGGTGGCCCGGGACCCGGGAGCCCGGCGGGGGCTGGCCGTCGCCGTGCTGTGGGCCGTGGGGGGGACCGTGGACCGCGTGGCCGTGGTCCACTCCTCGCCCGCCTTCTACGGCACGGTGATCACCGGGGGGCTGACTTTCCTCGGTCTCGCCCCGCTGGCCTGGACGGGAGCGTTCCGGAGGCCGGAGCCCGAGGCCGGCGACGGCGAGGACGACTCCGGGGGCGGCACTGCCTCGGTGCTCACGGCCCGCGCCGGGCTCTTCCTCCTCGTCCAGGGCGTGCTGAACGGGCTCATGTTCGTCTGCCAGATGGAGGCCCTGCGGCTCTCGCTGGCCGCCTACGTGATCACGATCAAGCGCACCGGGACCCTGCTCTCGGTGCTCCTTGGCTGGGCCTTTTTCCAGGAGGGTCTGGTCCGCAAGCGCCTGGCCGGAGCCGCCGTCATCGTGGCCGGCGTGGCGCTGGTGGCCCTGGGAGGCTGACTCCGGGCGCGGGACGTCGGCCGCCCGCGCCCCGGGACCAGCGCCGCCGAGCCTCAGCTCGAGACCTGGATCTCGGCGCCCGTCATGACGGTCGGATGCACCTCGCAGAAGTAGGTCCAGGTGCCGGTGGTCTGCGGTGCGAACCGGAACGTGTTCGAGGTCTGCTGACCGCTGTCGAAGGACGAGCCACCGCTCGGGCTGCTGTCCGAGGTCACGGTGTGAGGGTTGGAGCCCTGCCACTCCCACATCACGGTGT
Organism: uncultured Gemmatimonadota bacterium; assembly: GCA_964518305.1. Taxonomy (GTDB): domain Bacteria; phylum Gemmatimonadota; class Gemmatimonadetes; order Palauibacterales; family Palauibacteraceae; genus Caribbeanibacter. The sequence continues at coordinate 2,275 of CAZFDK010000015.1, forward strand.
CGCCGACGGCGACGCTTACCGAGGCGTTGCCGTTCTGGCGTCCGTTCGGATCCTCGAAGAAGTTGTCACCGACGATGACGAGCGCCACCGAGGTGTCCAGGTCGAAGCTCACGGGCGAGCCCGGGGCGCCGTCGGCCGTCGCCTCCACGGTGATGGGACCGGTGGACGTCCCCGCGATGACGTCGACCCGCGCCTCGCCGCTGGAGCCGGTGGTCGTGGTGCTGCTCGACAGGCTCGCGTCCCCCGAGGTGACGCTCCAGCTGATCTCGACGCCGGAGACCGGATCGCCGGCGTCGTCCCGGGCCTCGACCACGAGGGCGTCGGCGTACTCACGAGTCGTCACTCCGTGCTGCCCGCCGCCCGACACTCTCTGGATGGACGAGGCGGTGGCCGGCTCCGTGACCTCGAGGTCGGCGGAGTCGGTGATCCCTTCCGCCGTGGCCACGATCATGGCGGTGCCGGCCTGCTGACCGGTGGCCGCGCCCTGGTCGTCGACCGTTGCGACGGTGGTGCTCGTCGAGCTCCAGGTGAAGTCGGCGCTGACGCTCCCCCCATCGGCGTCCCGGGCAGAGGCGCTGAACCGGGTCGTCTCGCCGACGACGACCGAATCCTCGGACGGGCTCACGCTCACGGACGCCACCGAGGGCGCGGGCTCGGTGGCGCTGTCGCCGCAGGAGACAGCGAGCAGGGCTCCCGTTCCCGCCGCGAGCGCGATCAGCGCGAATCGACGAACCGTCGACGTGCTCTCCATGGTGCTCCCTGATTGAGGTGATGGTCCGAGAGCCGCCCCCGGCTCCCGTCCGAGCTGCACGTGGAGTGCGGGTTTAGGGACGCCTCAACTCTGTTGTAGATACACTCAGTGTATCTACACTTACTTCTGTGGTGAGGAAAACGTGAGCGCGGAGCGGCGCGTTCCCTGCCGGAATACGAGCTCGCCGGAACACGGGCGTCCGGCTAAGCTTCTGCTCGGATCGGACGCCGGAGGCCCCGTGATCAAATTCCACTACCACACCGCGGACCGGGACATCGAGCGGCTGGGCGTGCAGGAGGGCGATCGCCTCTGCCACGTCTACTCCGACGAGTCGCTGGCAGAGCTGCTGGAGTGGGGCCGACGCCACGGCCTGGAGTCGGAGTGGGTGGACCGGCGGAACGACCTGCCGCACTTCGACCTCTACGGCCCCCGGCTGGCCGCCTGTGGGAAGGGTGTGAGCGACCGCGAGCTGGTGCGGGACCTCAGGCGCTGGCGCCGCGGCGAGGCCGGAGACGAGAGAGCCGGCTGACGCCGCCCGACCTCCCGACCGGTACGCTCACGCTCAGTACGCCTCGAGCTCTCTCATGGCCTCCGCGATGTCCTCCACCTGGGGCAGGATGGCGTCCTCGAGCTTCGGGGCGTAGCCCACGAAAGTGTCCGTGGCCGCCACCCGGCGCACCGGTCCGTCGAGCCACTCGAAGACCTCGTCGGAGATCCGCGCCGAGATCTCGGCGCCCCATCCGAAGGACTCCGGGTCCTCGTAGGCGACCAGCACCTTGTTGGTGCGCTTCACGGACTCGGCCACGGCCTCCATGTCCACCGGATTCAGGCTCCGCAGATCGATGATCTCCGCGTCCACCGGCTCCCCGTCCCGCTCCAGCTGGGCCACCGCCTTCACGGTTCGCTGCACCAGGGCTCCGTAGGTGACCACCGTGAGGTCGGTGCCCTCGCGCACCACGTCGGCCTCGCCGAAGGGCACCATGTAATCGGGCCCCGGATAGCGCGCCTTGTTGTACGTCTGGCGGTACAGGTGCTTGTGCTCCAGGAAGAGAACCGGATCGTCGCACCGGATGGCCGTCCGGAGCATCCCGTTGGCGTCCAGGGCGTTCGAGGGGCAGACCACCCGCAGCCCCGGGATGTGGGTGAAGAGGCTTCCGCTGGACTGGGAGTGGTACAAGGCGCCCTTGATGTAGCCGCCGTAGGGCGCACGGATCACGGCCGGGGCCCTCCAGTGGCCGTCGGAGCGCCAGCGGAAGGTGGAGAGCTCGCTCCGGATCTGGTTGTAGGCGGGCCAGATGTAGTCGATGAACTGGATCTCGGCCACCGGCTTCAGCCCCCGTACCGCCATGCCCACGGCGCGACCGGCGATGTTGGCCTCGGCCAGAGGGGTGTT